>NZ_JACWCT010000067.1:0-1686 GCF_016613415.1 Methylobacterium ajmalii
GCCTCACGCTGTTTCCTGCCTGTGGCCTGGGCGTCTATCAACCCCAAACGACGAAGCGGGCTTCGAGCCCGCCTCTCGTCCATCAACCCCGAATGACGAATGACCGAGAATTGCAGCACGCGCTCGAACTTCCGCGGCTTCCTGTGCTTCGAGGATGACGGCTTCTCCGCCGCTCCCGGCCAGACCCAGGCGCAGTTCCGCAACCAGTTCCTGATCCTCGGGCCGCAGAACCAGCGCATCCCGTACCGGGACGTGCCCTACGGCACCCTGGACACCGTGCGGACCGAGGCGACCGGCTACGGCGGCACGCTGCAGGCCACCAACCGCGACCGCGTCTTCGACCGCCCGAACACCTTCATCGTCGGCGGCAGCATCGACGCGGCGACCTACAGCTTCAAGTCGGCGAGCGCGCTCGGCGTCATCAACCCCGACCTCAGCGTCACCACCGACCCGAACAACCCGACCTACGGCAACATCCCGGGGCTCGGCACCGGCCCGATCCGCACCGCGGCGGCCCTTGGCATCGCGCCGAGCCAGGTCATCGGCTCGAACCTCTACATGGGCCTCTACGCCCTCGACACGTTCGACGTCACCGACCGGCTCTCGCTCACCGCCGGCGCGCGGCTGAACTTCGCCCGGATCAGCACCCAGGACCAGACCGGCTTCTCGCCCGACGTCACAGGGACCCACTACTTCAGCCGCATCAATCCGGTCGCCGGCCTGACCTACCGGATCGCGCCCTGGATGAGCCTCTACGGCGGCTACTCGGAGTCGAACCGGGCGCCGACGCCGCTCGAGCTCGCCTGCGCCAACCCCGACCGGCCGTGCCTGCTGCCGAACTCGCTCGTCGCCGATCCGCCGCTGCGCCAGGTCGAGGCCCGCACCTACGAGGTCGGCATCCGCGGCTCGGTGCCGAACTTCTACGAGGACGGCCTCCTCAACTACAAGCTCGGCGCCTTCCGCACCGACCTGACCAACGACATCCTGCAGGTGGCGGTGCCGGGCAACGCGGCGCGCGGCTACTTCGTCAACGTGCCGGCGACCCAGCGCCAGGGCATCGAGGTCTCGGCCGAGTACGTCACCGGGCGCCTGAGCCTCTACGCCAACTACGCGCTGATCGACGCCACCTTCCAGTTCCGCGGCGACCTGTCCTCGCCCAACAACCCGCTGGCCGACGACGGGCTCATCACCATTCGCCCGGGCAACAAGGTCCCGCTCGTCCCCGACCACCAGATCAAGGCCGGATTCGACTACGCGATCACGCCGTTCTGGCGCTTCGGCATGAACATGCAGGCGTTCTCGTCGTCCTACTTCCGCGGCGACGAGTCGAACATCAACCGCAAGCTGCCGGCCTACTTCACCGCCAACCTCAACACCAGCTTCCAGCTGACGCAGAACGTGCAGATCTTCGGCCTGGTGACGAACCTGTTCAACAACCGCTACGCCAATTTCGGCACCTTCCTGGAGCGCAGCAACGACTTCGCCGGCCGCTACGTCCTGAATGATCCGCGCACCACCACCCTGGTACAACCGCTGTCGGTCTATGGCGGCGTGCGGATGACCTGGTAGGACGGCCGACCGGCGGACGAGGCGTCGTCCGCCGCGGGACCTGACCGGCCCCCCGCACCGGCGCGGCCGCCGCCCCGGTGGGGGGATAAGATCCAGCAGCGTCAGGCGGAATTGCGC
>NZ_JACWCT010000067.1:1836-55524 GCF_016613415.1 Methylobacterium ajmalii
ACCGTCCGGGGCCGGCCGGCGCCGCCGCCGGACGCGGGCTGGTACCCGCCCTGTGGTCGGGCCGGCCGATGCGGGCGCGGCTGATGGTGGTGGTCGTCCTCATCGACCTCGTCGCGGCGGCGATCTCCGGGGCG
The DNA here is from genome assembly GCF_016613415.1 of Methylobacterium ajmalii. Taxonomy (GTDB): domain Bacteria; phylum Pseudomonadota; class Alphaproteobacteria; order Rhizobiales; family Beijerinckiaceae; genus Methylobacterium; species Methylobacterium ajmalii. Next base: position 1,971 of record NZ_JACWCT010000067.1, read on the forward strand.
GTCATCATCCACAAGGCGCGCAGCGCGACCGAGGTCGAGACCGCGGCCTCGCTGGCGGTGGTCGAGCCGCTGGTGGCCGAGACCCTGCAGGCCCTTCAGGACGCCCCCCTGCCGGGCCTGTTCCGCACCCTGGCGCTGCGCTTCCAGGGGCTGCGCCACGTCCGGGTGACCCTGCTCGATGCCGCGAACCAGCCGGCCGGGACCGGCCCGCGCCATGAGGGCCGGCGGCGCGCCCCGGGCTGGTTCGCGGCGCTGATCGCCCCGCCGGCGCAACGCCACGAGGTGCCGCTGGTGCTGCGCGGCGTCCGCATCGGCACGGCGCTCGTCACCGCCGAACCCTCCGACGAGATCGACGAGGTCTGGGGCTATGCCCTGGCCCTGGGTCTCACCGGCCTGTCGCTCAGCCTCGCCATGCTGGCGATCCTCTACGTCGCCTTCGGGAGAATCCTGAGCCCACTCGCCCAGCTCGCCGCCGGGCTGACCCGGCTGGAGCAGCAGGATTACGGCGCCCGGGTCGACCGGCCCGACACCCGCGAGCTGGCCGTCATCGCCGCCCGGTTCAACCGCCTCGCCGAGGCGCTCGGGGCGGCCCGGGCCGCCAACCTGCGGCTCCACCGTCGCCTGCTCACCGCCGAGGAGGACGAGCGCCGGCGCACCGCGCTGGAACTCCACGACGAGTTCGGCCCGTGCCTGTTCGCGCTCGAGGCCAATTCCTCCTCGATCGCCCGCATCGCCACGACCCTCGACGAGCCGGCGCGCGGCCGCCTGACCCAGCGCACCGACGACATCGCGGCGATCGTCAAGCGGGTGCAGACCATCAACCGGGCGCTCCTCAACCGCCTGCGCCCGGCCGGGCTCGGCCAGGTGCCGCTCGCCCGCTGCCTCGAGCTCCTGGTGCGCGAGGCCGCCCGGCACCACCCGGAGATCGCGGTCGAGGGCCGCTTCGCGCCGCTCAAGGACGGCTACGGCGACCTCGTCGACCTGACCGTCTATCGCTGCGTGCAGGAGGGGCTGACCAACGCGCTCCGCCATGCCGGGGCGGAGCGGGTGAGCGTTGCGGTCGCCGAGGAGGCCGACGGCAGCGTGCGCCTCGCCGTCGAGGACGACGGCGCCGGCCTTGGGCCGGACCGGGGCGACGACCGGACCGGGGGGCGGGGTCTCGCCGGCATGCGCGAGCGGGTCGAGGCGCTCGGCGGCCGGCTGGCGCTCGTCCCGCGCATGCCCGGCACGGCCCTGCGGATCGTGCTGCCCGCCGGCCCCGAGACTCCCGAGGAGGCATCGCCGTGACCCGCATCGTCGTGGTCGACGACCACCCGATCGTGCTGCGCGGGGCCAGCCGGCTGCTGGAAGACACCGGCGCCGAGGTGTGCGAGGCCGCGAGCCTGTGCCGGGGCTACCGGGCGATCCTGCGCCACCGGCCGGACGTGGCGGTGATCGACCTCACCTTCCCGGGCCGCGACCTCGGCGGCCTCGCGCTGATCGGACGGGTGCGCAAGCGGGCGCCCGCGACCCGCATGATGGTGTTCAGCATGCATGCCGATCCGGCGGTGGTGGCCCGGGCGCTCGCCGCCGGCGCCGTCGGCTACGTGCTCAAGGATGCGCCCGCCGGCGACCTGGTCCGGGCCTACGAGCAGGTCCGGGCCGGCCGGCCCTACCTCGACGGGACGCTCGCCACCGAGGTCGCCCTGCTCCAGGCCGACCCGCGCCGGACGATGCTGGGCGCCCTCACCCCGCGCGAGCGCCGCGTCCTCACGCTGCTGGCCGAGGGTCGGGGCTACACGGCGATCGCCGACGATTTGTCGGTCAGCTACAAGACCGTGACCAACGCCTGCGCGGCCCTGCGCCAGCGCTTCGGGCTCGGGACCCTGACCGAGCTGACGCATTTCGCCGTGCGCCATGCGGGGGATCTGCGCTGAGGCGCTCGGAGCCCGGATCGGCTCGGGTTTTCGCCGAGGGAAACGAGCGTCATCGACCGTTTGCGCAGGCCGGCGATGTCCGCCCCGCGCCCCGTGCCGAGACGAGGGGATAATCGGGACGGGAGGACCGTCGCCGATCCGCTCGACGACATAGGCAGATGCGAGCGGATACCTCCCTTCGAGGGGGCCAGCGCCGCGGTAAGGCCTTCAGAGCTTTCGGCAGACGCCGTCCCCCCGGCAACGTCACGAGCGGTTAAACCCGTTCGGCGTAAGACATCGTCGCGTTCTCGCCTCGGCGAGGCGATGTGGGGGCGGAACGGCGCATGTCGGACGATCAGCATGAGGCGCTCCGGCAAAAGGCCCTGGCCGAGATCGCCCTCCTCGATACGCCGCCCGAGCGCGAGTTCGATGCCCTGGCGAAGCTCGCACAACGCATGCTCGGCACCGGCATGTCCTCGATCACCCTGATCGCCCCGGAGCGCCAGTGGTTCAAGGCCCGCTGCGGGCCCCTCGCCCCGCAGACCCCGCGGGACGGGGCGTTCTGCCCGGTCGTGGTCGAGACCGGGGCGCCGCTCGTCGTCGCGGATGCCTGCCTCGATCCCCGCTTCGCCGGGAGCCCGTTCGTCACGGGCGCACCGAACATCCGCTTCTACGCCGGCGTCCCGGTTCGCGTTCAGCGGCCCGGCGGCGACCCGGTGACGGTCGGGACGCTCTGCGTCCTCGACGCGCGACCGCGCGAGCCGACGCCGATCGACCTGGAGGTTCTGGAGGGACTGGCCTGCCTCGCGGAGGCGCTGATCGAGTCCCGGTCCGTCGCGCTTCGCGCCGCCGAGGCCGCGGAGGAGCACCGTCGGACCGCAGAGCGGCTGGAGCGCGAGCGGCGCCAGTTCAAGCAGGCCGAACGCATGGCCGACATGGGATCGTACCGATACGACATCGAGAAGCGGTCGACGGAGTGGTCGGACGGTGTCTTCGCCATCCACGAACGCCCCGTCGCCGCCGGCGTCCCGGGCGAGGACATCCTGCACTACTTTCCCGAGCCCGACCGCACCGCGTTCGTCGCCGCGGTGATGCGCACGCTGGAGACGGGCGAGCCGTTCGAACTGGATGCCGATTTCGTCACCGCCAAGGGCAATGCGCGGCGCGTGCGGTGTTCGTGCGAGATCGAGCTCGCCAAGGGCAAGCCGGTCGCCCTCATCGGCCTGATCCAGGACATCACCGAGCGTCACGACCTGGAGCAGCGTCTGCGTCATCTGGCCCGCACCGACGACCTGACTCAGCTGGCCAACCGCGTCGAGTTTCACCGGGTTCTCGATGCCCGGCTGCGGGACGCACGCGCCGCGGACGGCGACGTGGCCGTCCTGCTGATCGACCTCGACGGCTTCAAGGGCGTCAACGACGCCCTCGGCCATGCCGCGGGCGACGCGGTGTTGCGCCGGGTCGCCGATCGGCTGCGCGCCTCCTGCAATGCCGGGAGCTTTCCGGCGAGGCTGGGGGGCGACGAGTTCGCCGTCGTGCTGCCCGCCGATGTCGACGGCGTGGGAGTGGACCGGACGGTGCAGCGCCTCCTGCACGACCTCGAGATCGTCATGGAAGGTCCCGGCCACATCGCTCGCGTCACGGGAACGATCGGGATCGCGTGGTCGAGCACGGCCGGGCAAGACCGCGACAGGCTCCTGCGGCAGGCCGATGCGGCGCTCTACGTCGCCAAGCGCACCCGGAAGGGAACGGCGGCGACCTACAGGATCGACGCGGACGACCGGCAGGCGGGGTGAGCCCGTCCCGGCTGCGGCGCGCGGGGACGGTCCGTCCCCCTACAACGCCTCCCCCCGCATCAGCCGCGGCTGGCGCCCGCGCAGGCCTGCCGCCTCGCGGATGAACAGGCGCTTCAGGCCCGGCATCCGGTCGACGAGGCCGAGGCCGAGGTCGCGGGCGAGGCGCACCGGGAGGGCGTCGGTGGAGAACAGGCGGTTGAGTCCGTCGGTGGCCGCCCCCATAGCCAGGGTGTCGAAGCGGCGGCTGCGCTCGTAGGCCTCCAGCGCCTCGGGGCCGCCGGGGTCGAGGCCGAGGCGCATCGTGTCGGCGAGGGATTCCGCCAGGGCGGCGGCGCTGCGCAGGCCCAGGTTCAGGCCCTGGCCGGCGATCGGGTGGATGACGTGGGCGGCATCTCCGAGCAGCAGCAGGCGCCTGGCGCCGAAGCGCCGGGCGATGCCGAAGGCGAGCGGGTAGGCCTTGAGCGGCGATTCGAGGGCAATGCGTCCGAGCGCCAGGCCGAAGCGGCGCTCGACCTCCATCAGGGCCTCCTCCGGCCCGCCGCCGAGGAGCGCCGGCACGTCGGCCTGGCGCTCGGTCCAGACGATCGAGGAGCGGTGGCCGAGGGAGCCGCCGGGGGGAAGCGGCAGCACCGCGAAGGGGCCGGAGGGCAGGAAGTGCTCGATCGCCCGGCCCTCGTGGTCGCGCTCGTGCGCCACCGTCGCGACGATGCCCGATTGCGGGTAGGACCAGCCGACCCAGCCGATGCCGGCGGCCTCGCGCAGGCGCGAGCGGGCGCCGTCGGCCGCCACCACGAGGTCGGCGCGGAGCGCGCGCCCGTCCGGCAGGCGCGCGACGATGCGGTCGGCTTCCGGTACGGCCGCCTGGACCGGGCTCGCCTCCAGCACCACCCCGGCGGCGACGGCGGCGTCCCGCAGGGCAGCGAGCAGGCCGCCGCCCTCGACCATGTGGGCGAAGGGCTCGCCCTCGGCCACCTCGCCCTCGAAGGTCAGGAAGGTCGGCCGCACCGGGTCGGCGAGGCGGCTGTCGGTGATCACCATCTCGCGGATCGGCTGGGCGCTCGCGGAGACCGCGTCCCAGACGCCGAGGCGCGCGAGCATCCGCCGGGCGGCCGCCGCCACCGCGTAGGCGCGCAGGTCCCGGGGGGCGTCCGCGCGGCCGAAGGCCGGGTCGCAGACCGTGATCCGCACCGCCTCGCCGAGGGTCTGGCGCAGGGCGAGCGCCAGAGCGAGCCCCGGCAGCCCCCCGCCCGCGACCACGATCTCCCGCGCCGCCGCCCGCCGCCCGCTCACGCCTTCACCCTGCGCCATCTCGTGACCGCCCGCTGCACATCCGTCGGGCACGGCTCTTAGCACGTCGGGCGGCGCCGCGCGTCGCTTGACGGCGCGCATCGGCCTGCGTCAGCTACGCGCCCCTCCCCCCTCCAAGCCCGGACACCTTCCCTTGCGCGCGGTCGCCGAACTCCTCGACATCCTCGACCTGGAGACGCTCGAGCAGAACCTCTTCCGAGGCCGCTCGCCGAAGGACCGCTGGCAGCGGGTCTATGGCGGCCAGGTGATCGGCCAGGCCCTCGTCGCGGCGACCCGCACCGTGCCGGCGGAGCGCCGGCCGCACTCCCTCCACGCCTACTTCCTGCTCGGCGGCGACCCGAAGGTGCCGATCGTCTACGAGGTCGACCGCATCCGGGACGGCCGCAGCTTCACGACGCGCCGGGTGGTGGCGATCCAGCACGGCCGGCCGATCTTCTCGATGTCGGTGTCCTACCACGTCGAGGAGCCGGGCTTCGACCACCAGGCCCCGATGCCCGCGGTGCCGATGCCCGAGGACCTGCCGGGCGAGGGCCTGCTCAAGGCCTCGGTGATGCCCCGCATGCCCGAGCCGGTCCGGGCCTATTTCGAGCGCGAGCGGCCGATCGAGCTGCGCCCGGTCGAGCTCGAGCGCTACGGCGAGCGCAAGCCCGGCTCGTCGCGCTTCCACGTCTGGATCCGGGCGACCTCGCGGCTGCCGGACGACCCCGCCATCCACCAGGCGGTGCTGGCCTACGCCTCCGACATGACGCTCCTCGACACCTCGCTCAGCCCGCACGGCCGCACGGTGTTCGAGAGCGAGATCCAGCCGGCGAGCCTCGACCACGCCCTGTGGTTTCACCGCCCGTTCCGGGCCGACGAGTGGCTGCTCTACGCCCAGGACAGCCCGAGCGCCTCCGGCGGCTGCGGCTTTGCCCGCGGCCTGATCTTCACCCGCGACGGCACGCTCGTGGCCTCGGTCGCCCAGGAGGGCATGATCCGCGAGAAGCGCACGCCGCCGGAGCCCGAGGCCTGACGTCCACTGCCTTATTCCCAGGCACATGCTGATTTTTTGAACTGCAATGGCGCCGGGAGCGGCTTCAATCTCCGCAATCGGCCCAGGAACCGGGCAGCGTAGCCGCAACGGGCGATCCGCGTGCTGGCACGTTCCTTGATTAGCTTCCCTTGAGACCGGTGCCGGGACCCGAACGGGTTCGCGAATGGCGCCGGATCATGCCCCGACCCGGCGCAAGCCGGCGGGAGCGCCAATCGAAAGGGGGCTCGTCCCATGAAGATCGTCATGGCCATCATCAAGCCGTTCAAGCTGGAGGAGGTCCGCGACGCCCTCACCAGCATCGGCGTGCACGGCCTGACCGTGACCGAAGTGAAGGGCTACGGCCGGCAGAAGGGGCACACCGAGATCTATCGCGGGGCCGAGTACGCCGTCAGCTTCCTGCCCAAGCTCAAGATCGAGGTGGCGGTGGCGGTCGACCTCGTGTCGAACGTCGTCGACACCATCGCGGCCGCCGCCCGCACCGGCCAGATCGGCGACGGCAAGATCTTCGTGATGCCGCTCGAGAAGGCCGTGCGCATCCGCACCGGCGAGACCGACGTCGACGCCCTCTAGGGCGCTGCCCGGGCGGGGCCCGGTCCCGCGCCCCGCCGCCCCCTTCACGCCATCGCCTTATTCCATCGGGAGTTTTTCTTCCATGAAGCTTCGCAACGTCCTGGCTCTGGGCCTGGGAGGCGCCGCGCTGGCGCTCCTCCTGGTGGAGCCGTCCCTGGCGCAGACGCCGACGGTCGAGGCGGCGCCGGCCGCCGCCGCGGCGGCCCCGGTGCCCAACAAGGGCGACACCGCCTGGATGCTGATCTCGTCGGCGCTGGTGCTGATGATGTCGGTGCCCGGCCTGGCGCTGTTCTACGGCGGCCTCGTGCGCACCAAGAACATGCTGTCGCTGCTGACCCAGGTCTTCGCGATCGTCAGCCTCGCCTGCATCGTCTGGGTGTTCTTCGGCTACAGCCTCGCCTTCACCAACGGCGGCGGCCTCAACGATTTCGTTGGCGGCTTCTCGAAGGCGTTCCTGCGCGGCGTCGACGCCAACTCGACCGTCGCCACCTTCTCGAACGGCGTCGTCATCCCCGAATACGTCTACATCTGCTTCCAGATGACGTTCGCGATGATCACCCCGGCGCTGATCGTCGGCGCCTTCGCGGAGCGGATGAAGTTCTCGGCCCTGATGCTGTTCAGCCTGCTGTGGCTGGTGTTCATCTACTTCCCGATGGCCCACATGGTCTGGTACTGGGGCGGCCCGGATGCGGTCGGCAACGCCGCCAAGGCGCTGGCGGCGGCCACCGACGAGGCTTCCAAGAAGGCGGCGCAGGACGCCCTCGACGCCGTCAACGCCGATGCCGGCCTACTATTCAAGTGGGGCGCCCTCGACTTCGCCGGCGGCACCGTGGTGCACATCAACGCGGGCATCGCCGGCATCGTCGGCTGCCTGATGCTCGGCAAGCGCATCGGCTACGGCCGCGACCTGCTCGCCCCGCACTCGCTCACCATGACGATGATCGGCGCCTCGCTGCTGTGGGTCGGCTGGTTCGGCTTCAACGCCGGCTCCAACCTGGAGGCCAACGGCTCGGCCGCGCTCGCGATGATCAACACCTTCGTGGCCACCGCGGCGGCCGGCCTGTCCTGGCTCCTCGTCGAGTGGGCCGCCAAGGGCAAGCCCTCGCTGCTGGGCATGCTCTCGGGCGCGGTCGCCGGCCTCGTCGCCGTCACCCCGGCCTGCGGCTTCGCCGGCCCGATGGGCTGCATCGTGCTCGGCCTCGTCGCCGGCGCCGTCTGCTTCGTGATGTGCTCGACCGTCAAGAACGCGCTCGGCTACGACGACTCCCTCGACGTCTTCGGCGTGCACTGCGTCGGCGGCATCCTGGGCGCGCTCGCCACCGGCATCCTGGTCAACCCGGCGCTCGGCGGCGTCGGCGCCCCGGACTACGCCGCGAAGCCCGGCGAGCTCGTCGCCGCGGCCTACGAGTTCGGCCCGGCCTTCCTGGCCCAGGCCAAGGCGGTCGGCTTCACCATCGTCTGGTCGGGCGTCGGCTCGGCGATCCTCTACAAGATCGTCGACGTTGTCGTCGGCCTGCGGGTGACGCAGGACGAGGAGCGCGAGGGCCTCGACCTCGCCGACCACGGCGAGCGGGCCTACAACTACTGAGGCTCGGCGGCCGGGGCGGGTGCGCCCCGGCCGCACATGCCGCAGAACACATGCGTAGAGAGAGCCCCGGTGCCGTTGCACCGGGGCTCTCTTCTATTTGAACCGACCGGTCGTCAGCGGTTCACGGAAGCACGGCGGTCCTCAGGACCCGATCTTGGATCGCAACTCCACGAGCAAGGCTTCTGCCCGAGCGACAGCCCAAGCTGCCTCGTCCTGGCCGGGCGGCTCCGCGGTACAATCGGCCGGCATCCTGATTTCATGCACGCGGTGGAGCGCCCGTCAGAAGACGGCGTCGACGTACCCGGTCTGAACCAGGTCCCTCCCGAAGGCCGCGATCAGGCTGCGATGGGTCTCGCTTCCGGACCCGGCGACGGCATGCCCCGAAGCCAGCAATGCTGCCTGGGCCGCATCGAACATCGAGTAGTACGCACGATTGCACGCGCCATCGAGATCGCCGGCCGCGAGAAGCATCCGGGCCGATCGCGCCGCTCGCTCGGCTTTCTGCAAGTAGCGGGCAGGAGTGGCTCGCCCGGGCACAAGCGAAGCCCGTCCCGCTTGATCGCGGCGATCAACCCCGGATTGCTGAAGGCCTCCGGCCGCTCGAACTCGTCCTTCCAGAGCGGGACGGCCTGCACCAGGACGCCCGTTTCCAGCATCACCGTGAAGGCGATCTCCGCCATCTCGCCGGCGATCCGGTAGCGCTCGCCGGTCGGACCGCTCAGGATCAAGGCGAGGGCGGCATCGCTGTCATCATCATGCGTGCCGCGGGCGCGGCTGCCGAACAGCACGACGTCCTTCACCGGGTCGCGCCCAACGAGGTGCCGTACGACGATCCGTGCCGCCCGCGCGGTCTCGGGATCGGACAGGACGGGAGCGGGCAGGGGCGCCTCACGCGTTCATGACGGGATTTGATCCGGTCGCCCGGAAAAGTCCAGCAGAGCCAGCACCTTCCCGCCACCCTCCGGCCAAGTTGCAAGATCCGGTTAGCCTTAAACCACCATTAACCGCACCGCCCCATCCTCACGGTCCAGTTCCGCGTACCCGGTATCGTCCCGCATGCGTTCGCTTCGTCGCTCGGCATCGCCCTACGATGGCCTCATCGACACGCTCCGCGCGTTCCTGACGCGGCGGGCGACGGAGGTCACCGGCCTCGCCCTGCTCGTCGGGGCGGCGTGCTTCACCGTCGCCCTGGCGACCTGGTCGATCGACGACCCGAGCCTCAACCACGCCACCTCGCGCGCCGCCCGCAACCTGCTCGGCTTCGGCGGCGCGGTGGTGTCGGATCTCGGCATGCAGCTCCTGGGGCTCGGGGCGCTGGCCTTCGCGCTGCCCCCGGCCGTGTGGGGCATGCGGCTGCTGCGCACCCACCGCCTCGCCCGGATGCAGCTGCGGATCGTGCTCTGGATCATCGGCTTCGGGGCGGCGAGCGGCATGGCGAGCGCGCTGCCGCCGACCGCGCGCTGGCCGCTGCCGACCGGCCTCGGCGGCGTCGCCGGCGACGCGCTGCTCGGCGCCGCCAAGGCGATCGCCGGGCCGGCCGGGGCCTTCGCGGGCTTTCTCTACGCCGCGGTCGCGGTGATCAGCCTGACCGGCTCCTGCGGCTTCGGCCTGATCGAGGACGAGGACGGGGACGACGAGGCGGAGAGCTACGCCCCGGTGGTGAGCCGCTACGACGAGCGCCAGGGCCGCCGGGGCCCGGCGGCCTCGCACGACGACGAATCGCCCGGGATCGGCCTCGCCTCCCTGGGGGCGCTGGCGCACCTCGCGATGAGCGCCAAGGCGGCGGTGACCCAGCGGGTCGATTCGATCCGCGACGGCTCCTGGCGCCAGGCCGGCCACGACCCCTATGCCGGCAACTCGCCCGCGCTCGCCGCCCGCCGCGCCTTCGCCGAGCCCGGCGACGGCGAGGCCTGGGACGAGCCCGAGGCCGAGGCGCCCGCGCGCCCCGGCGCCAAGGGCGCGCCCAAACCTCCAGCCAAGGGCGGGCGGCGCGAGCCGGTCTTCGCGGATGGCGCCCCGCGCCGGGCCGAGCCGGCCTTCGAGGACGAGCCGGAGGACGACGAGGACGGGCTCGCCGCCGAGGCCGCACCCCGCGGCCGGGTCGCGCCCCCTCCCTCGCCGATCCAGACCCGCCGAGCCCCGGCGCCCGGGCCGGCCTCGCCGGATTCCTACGATCTGCCCGCGCTGACGCTCTTGGCCGAGCCGCGCCACCCGGCGCCGAGCGCCGCGGTCTCGACCGACGCGCTGGAGCAGAACGCCACCCTGCTCGAATCGACGCTGGAGGATTTCGGCGTGCGCGGCGAGATTCTCGCCGTGCGCCCCGGCCCGGTGGTGACGCTCTACGAACTGGAGCCGGCGCCCGGGACCAAGTCGAGTCGCGTCATCTCGCTCGCCGACGACATCGCCCGCTCGATGTCGGCCGTCTCGGCCCGCGTCGCGGTCGTGCAGGGCCGCAACGCCATCGGCATCGAGCTGCCGAATGCGCGTCGCGAGACGGTGTACCTGCGCGAGCTCCTCGCCTCCCCGGCCTTCGCCGAGACCAAGCAGAAGCTCGCGCTCTGCTTGGGGAAAAACATCGGCGGCGAGGCGATCATCGCCGATCTCGCCCGCATGCCCCACCTGCTGGTGGCCGGCACCACCGGCTCGGGCAAGTCGGTCGCCATCAACACCATGATCCTGTCGCTGCTCTACCGGATGACCCCGGAAGAGTGCCGCCTGATCATGGTCGATCCGAAGATGCTGGAGCTGTCGGTCTACGACGGCATCCCGCACCTGCTCTCTCCCGTCGTCACCGACCCCAAGAAGGCGGTCATCGCCCTCAAATGGGCGGTGCGCGAGATGGAGGAGCGCTACAAGAAGATGTCGAAGCTCGGGGTTCGCAACATCGACGGCTTCAACGCCCGGGTGGCGGAGGCGCGCGCGCGCGGCGAGGTGATCACCCGCACGGTCCAGACCGGCTTCGACCGCGAGACCGGCGAGGCGGTCTACGAGGACGAGATGATGGATCTCGCGCCCCTGCCCTACATCGTGATCGTGGTCGACGAGATGGCCGACCTGATGATGGTGGCGGGCAAGGACATCGAGGGGGCGATCCAGCGCCTGGCCCAGATGGCGCGCGCCGCCGGCCTGCACCTGATCATGGCGACGCAGCGCCCGTCGGTGGACGTGATCACCGGCACGATCAAGGCGAACTTCCCGACCCGGATCTCCTTCCAGGTGACGAGCAAGATCGATTCGCGCACGATCCTGGGCGAGATGGGCGCCGAGCAGCTGCTGGGCCAGGGCGACATGCTGTTCATGGCGGGCGGCGGGCGCACGACCCGCGTGCACGGCCCGTTCTGCTCGGACGACGAGGTCGAGCAGGTGGTCGCCCACCTCAAGCGCCAGGGCCGGCCCTCGTATCTGGAGGCGGTGACCGCCGAGGAGGGCGAGGAGGAGCCGGACGCGCCGGTCATGGACCAGGGCGGCTTCGGCGAGCCGGGCGCCGATCTCTACGACCAGGCGGTGGCGGTGGTGCTGCGGGACAAGAAGGCGTCGACGAGCTACATCCAGCGCCGCCTGCAGATCGGCTACAACCGCGCCGCTTCGCTGATGGAGCGGATGGAGCGCGAGGGCATCGTCGGCCCCGCCAACCATGCCGGCAAGCGCGAGATCCTGCTGGAGGAGCAGGACGGCTGAGGCCGCCCTGCCGGAGCCCGCCTCAGCGCTGGCCGAAGCTCGCCTCCTTGAACAGGTCCTTCAGGTGGTGGGGCTGCGAGCGCCAGTACTGCTTGGGCGCCCGGACCCGGGCGCCGAGTTCCGCGGCGGCGTGCCAGGGCCAGCGCGGATCGTAGAGCATCGCGCGGGCGAGCGAGACCGCGTCCGCCTTGCCCTCGACCAGGATCGCCTCGGCCTGGCGCGGCTCGGTGATCAGGCCGACCGCGATGGTGACGAGGTCGGTCGCCGCCCGCACCCGCTCGGCGAAGGGCACCTGGTAGCCCGGGCCGATCGCGATCTTCTGGCGGGGCGAGACGCCGCCGGTCGAGACGTGGATGGCGGCGGCGCCCCGCGCCTTCAGGGCCTGCGTGAACGCGATGGTCTGCTCGACCTCCCAGCCCTCCTCGACCCAGTCGGTCGCCGAGACCCGGGCCCAGACCGGGTTGCCCGCGGGAAACGCCTCGCGCACCGCGTCGAACACCTCGAGGGGAAAGCGCATCCGGTTCTCGAGGCTGCCGCCGTACTCGTCGCTGCGCCGGTTGGCGAGCGGCGACAGGAACTGGTGCAGCAGGTAGCCGTGCGCGGCATGGATCTCCGCCGCCTCGATGCCGAGGCGCGCAGCCCGTCGGGCGGTGGCCGCGAACCCGTCGCGGATGCGCTTCATGTCCTCCCGGTCGAGCATGCGCGGCGCGACCTCGCCCTCGGCATGGGCAAGCGGCGACGGCGCCTCGGTCAGCCAGCCATGGGGAGAATCCGGCGCCACCTGCTGGCCGCCGCGCCACGGCGCCTCGCTCGACGCCTTGCGGCCGGCATGGGCGATCTGGATGCAGATCGGCACCGGCGCGTAGTCGCGCACCGCGTCGAGGACTTTCGCCAGCGCCCGCTCGGTGCCGTCGTCCCACAGGCCAAGGTCGCCGTGGGTGATCCGCGCCTCCGGCGAGACCGCGGTCGCCTCCAGTGTCAGGAGCCCGGAGCCCGACATCGCGAGCTGGCCGAGATGCATCATGTGCCAGTCGGTGGCCTCGCCGTCGCGGGCCGAATACTGGCACATCGGCGCGACGATGATGCGGTTCTCAAGCTCGAGGCCGTCGAGGCGCAGGGGCTGGAACAGGGCGGGGCTGCTCATGCGGGGTCTCCGGGTGGGGATGGCCGCAATGTGGCGCGCCCCACCCGCGCGAACCAGCGCAGGCGCTGCAGGGCGCCTGCGCGTTAGCGCCTGATCGAGAAAGGCCGGTCGGTCACCAGCCCCGGCCGAGGCTCATGGCGATCCGGCTCGGACGGGTTCCGACCAGGGCGGCGGCCAAGCGCTTGCGCGCCCGGGTCGCGGCGCCGCGCGCGGCCGCGGCGGCGCGCGAGCGCAGCGAGGTGTCCTCGATCTCGGCCAGCCGCTCGCCCGCGCTCACCACGCGCTCGACCGCCTGCAGGGTCCTCGGGTCGGCCTCGGTGAGGGCGCAGATGTCCGACAGACTGCTGCGGAGCGCGTGCATCGCCTCGCGCGGGTCGGCCCCCCGGGCGAGGTCGAGGATGCCCTGCTCGATGCGCTCCAGGAGCACCTCCAGCGGCTCCGGCACCACGGCGGCGACCGCGACCGGTCCGGCGCCCTGGCACGACGGCTCCCCGTAGATCCCCGAAACGAGCATGGCGACTCCTCTACGCGCGGAGACCGGCCGCAGATCACACGCCATGGTGCCAAACCCGTCGAGGCAATTCAACCACTTGTGCGAGCCCAACGGCTCGGTTAGATATCCAAGTTCTTACTACAATCCATTGCACCAAGATCGAGCCTCAGGCCAAAGATGTCGAACTGTATCTTTCCTGATCCTCGGCCATTCCATTGCAACATTTCCGCCGATACCCGCCCTCGAAGACATCCGCTGTTCGGGCCATCCTCACCCTGAGGACGCATCTAGAATATTCGCAAATACATATAATATACCATCGAGCGCATCACCGAAACTGACGAAGCCGGACCGAACGATGCCCCTGCGTCCCATTTTCGGCGATCATCCCGGCAACACCGGCGACCAGGTCCTGTCCCTGCTCCGGGCGGTCCGCCGCCACCTGGCGATGGATGTCGGCTTCATCTCAGAATTCGTCGCGGGCGATCGGATAATCCGCTTCTCGGATGTCGGGGGACCGGCCCCGAATCCCGTCATGGTCGGCACCTCGGCGCCGCTGGAGCAGAGCTTCTGCTACTACGTCGCCAAGGGCCTGATGCCCGGGCTGATGCCGAACGCGGCGGACGATCCCGTCGCCGCCGCCATGCCGGTCACCCGCGACATGCCGGTCGGCGCGCATCTGAGCGTCCCGCTCCGCCATGCCGACGGCGAGGCCTTCGGGACGCTGTGCTGCTTCAGCTACGCGCCGGATCGCAGCCTCACCGCCCGCGACCTCGGCCTGCTGCGCCTGTGCGCCGAGATGGTGGAGGCGATCCTGGCCCGCGACCACGGCGCTGCGCGCGAACGCGACGCCAAACGCCGGCGCATCGCCGCCCTGCTCAAGTCGGACGCGATCGAGATGGCGTTCCAGCCGATCTACCGCACCCAGGACGGGAGCCTCGCCGCCTTCGAGGCGCTGGCCCGCTTCCCGTCGCCGCCCGGCCAGGGCCCCGACATCTGGTTCGCCGACGCGGCGGAGGTCGGCCTCGGGGAGGAGCTCGAACACCTCGCCCTGCGCAAGGCCCTGGCGGCGTTCCCGGCCCTTCCCGCCGGGATCAAGCTGTCGGTGAACCTGTCGCCCTCGGCCCTCGCCTCGCACCGGCTCGTCGAGGCGCTGGGCGACGTTCCCTCGGAGCGGCTGGTGATCGAGCTGACGGAGCACGCGGCGGTGGCGTCCTACGAGGAGCTGCGCGCGGTGCTCGATCCGCTGCGCGCCCGCGGCCTTTTCCTGGCGATCGACGACGTCGGGGCCGGCCACGCCACGCTGCGGCACGTCCTCGACCTCGCCCCCGAGATCATCAAGCTCGACATGAGCCTGATCCGCCACATCGACACCCATTCCGGCCGCCGCGCGCTGACCGAGGCGCTCACCGGCTACGGCCGGCGCATCGGCTGTGAGATCGTCGCCGAGGGGGTGGAGACCGAAGCCGAGTACGCGGTGCTGCGGGGCATCGGCGTGACGCGGGTGCAGGGCTTCCTGACCGGCCGGCCGATGGCGCTCCAGGCCGCCGCCGCGCTCCCGCCGTTCGGGACGGTCGCCCGCCGGGAGGCCGCGGCGACCGGCTGACCGGGCCGGATCGGGGCGTCGCGGATCGCGCGCGCGATCCGCTCAGCCGAGGCCCCGCTCCCGCAGCGAGGCGCCGATCTCGTCGAGCACGGCGGGATCCTCGATGGTCGGCGGCATCGTCCAGGCGTCACCGTCGGCGATCTTCTTCATCGTGCCGCGCAGGATCTTGCCCGAACGGGTCTTGGGCAGGCGCCCGACCGTGAGGGCGAGGCGGAAGGCGGCGACCGGGCCGATGCGCTCGCGCACCAGCGCCACCAGCTCGCGCTCGATGACGTCAGGCGCCTTCGCGACGCCGGCCTTCAGCACCACGAAGCCGCACGGCGCCTCGCCCTTGAGGGCGTCCTTGATGCCGATCACCGCGCATTCGGCGACCGCCGGATGGGACGCCAGCACCTCCTCCATGCCGCCGGTCGAGAGGCGGTGGCCGGCGACGTTGATGATGTCGTCGGTGCGGCCCATGACGTAGACGTAGCCGTCGCGGTCGAGGAAGCCGGCATCCGAGGTGTTGTAGTAGCCCGGATAGGTCGCGAGGTAGCTCTCGCGGAAGCGCTCGTCCTGCCGCCACAGGGTCGGCAGCGCACCGGGGGGCAGCGGCAGCCTGATGGCGATCGTCCCCATCGTGTCGGCGGGCACCGGCTTGCCGGATTCGTCGAGCACCTGCACGTCCCAGCCCGGCATCGGCACCGTCGGGCTGCCGTGCTTGACCGGGAGGGCGCCCAAGCCCACCGGGTTGGCGGCGATCGGCCACCCGGTCTCGGTCTGCCACCAATGGTCCACCACCGGCACGCCGAGGATCCGCTCGGCCCACGCCACGGTGTCGGGGTCGGCCCGCTCGCCGGCGAGGAACAGGGTGCGGAAGCGCGAGAGGTCGTGGCCCTGCATCAGGCGGGCCTCCGGATCCTCCTTCTTCACCGCCCTCAGCGCCGTCGGCGCGGTGAACAGCGCCACCGCCCCGGTCTCGGCGATCACGCGCCAGAACGCCCCGGCATCGGGCGTGCCGACCGGCTTGCCCTCGTACAGCACCGTGGTGCAGCCGTGCAGCAGCGGCCCGTAGACGATGTAGGAATGGCCCACCACCCAGCCGACGTCGGAGGCGCACCAGTAGGTCTCGCCGGGGGCGACGCCGTAGAGGTTCGGCATCGACCAGGCCAGCGCCACGAGGTAGCCGCCGGTGTCGCGCACCACGCCCTTGGGCTTGCCGGTGGTGCCCGAGGTGTAGAGCACGTAGAGCGGATCGGTGGCGGCGACCGGTACGCAAGGCGCGGCGCGGCCCGCGGTCCTGGCCTGCGCCACGGCCTCATTCCAATCCCGGTCGCGCGCCTCGACCATCTCGGCGACGGCTTGCGGCCGCTGCAGGATCAGGCAGGAATCGGGTTTGTGCGAGGAGAGGCGGCAGGCCTCGTCGAGGAGCGGCTTGTAGGCGACGACCCGGGCCGGTTCGATGCCGCAGGAGGCGGCGAGCACCACCTTGGGGGCGGCGTCCTCGATGCGGGCGGCGAGCTCGCGGGCGGCGAACCCCCCGAACACCACCGAGTGCACCGCGCCGATGCGGGCGCAGGCCAGCATCGCGAACAGCGCTTCGGGCACCATCGGCATGTAGAGCACCACCCGGTCGCCGCGCCCGACGCCGAGATCCTGCAGCACGGCGGCGAGCGACGCGACCTCGTCGAGAAGCTCCGCGTAGGTGATCCGGCGCTTCGTCCCGGTGACGGGGGACTCGTACAGGATCGCCGCCTGCTCGCCGCGGCCGGCCGCGACGTGGCGGTCGACCGCGTTGTGGCACGCATTGACCTCGGCGCCCACGAACCAGCGGCCGTAGGGTCCTTCCCCGGGGGAGAAGACCCGGGAGGGGGGCGTCACCCAGTCGATCGCCTGCGCGGCGTCGCCCCAGAACGCCTCCGGGTCGCGCTGCCAGGCGGCATAGGTCTCCGGGTAGCGGCTCGGGCTGGCCATGGCGTCGTCCTCCGGTGCCGACCGTCTCGGGGCGGTCGTGCGCCTGGGATAGAGCAGCGGCCGCGGCCTCCGGAAGTCGAACTTTCGTAAGGACCGAGATGGATTGATCGCGCCGTCCTCGCGGGTACTGTGGCCGGACAGGCAGCAGGACGACCCATGACCGGCGCGACGATCTACGATCACGGCCTCGACCGGAACCCGGCGAACCACCAGCCGCTGACGCCGCTCACCTTCCTGGAGCGGGCCGCCGCGGTCTTCCCGGACCGCACCGCGGTGATCCACGGGGGCCTGCGCCGCAGCTACCGCGACCTCTACGCCCGCTGCCGGCGCCTCGCCTCGGCCTTGAGCGCCCACGGCATCGGCCGCGGCGACACGGTGGCGGTGATGCTCGCCAACACCCCGGCGATGATCGAGTGCCATTACGGGGTCCCGATGGCCGGAGCGGTGCTCAACACCCTCAACACGAGGCTCGACGCCGCGATCATCGGCTTCTGCCTCGATCACGGCGAGGCCAAGGTGGTGATCACCGACCGGGAATTCGCCCGCACCATGGGGCCGGCCTTGCGCCAAGCCGGGGCGACGCCGCTCGTCATCGATTACGACGACCCGGAATACGACGGCCCGGGCGAGCGGCTCGGCACGATCGAGTACGAGGACTTCCTGGCCGGGGGCGATCCCGCCCATGCCTGGACGATGCCGGGCGACGAGTGGGACGCGATCAGCCTCAACTACACGTCGGGCACCACCGGCGACCCGAAGGGCGTGGTCTACCACCATCGCGGCGCCTCGCTGCTCGCGGTCGGCAACGTGGTGGCGGGCAACCTCGGCCGGCATCCGGTCTATCTCTGGACCCTGCCGATGTTCCACTGCAACGGCTGGTGCTTCCCCTGGACCCTGTCGGTCGTGGCCGGCACCCATGTCTGCCTGCGGCAGGTCCGGGCCAAGGCGATGTACGACGCCATCGCCGATCACGGGGTGACGCATCTGTGCGGCGCGCCGATCGTGATGTCGCTCCTCATCAACGCGCCGGCGGCCGAGCGCCGCGACCTGCCGCGCCGGGTCTCGTTCCTCACCGCCGCCGCGCCGCCGCCGGAGGCGGTGCTCGCCGGGATGGCGGAGGCCGGGTTCGACGTCACCCACGTCTACGGGCTGACCGAGACCTACGGCCCCGCGGTGGTGAACGAGTGGCACGCCGACTGGGATGCCTTGAGCAAGGACGAGCAGGCCGCCCGCAAGGCGCGCCAGGGCGTGCGCTACCCGCCGCTCGAGGCCCTGGACGTGCTCGATCCCGAGACGATGGAGCCGGTGCCCGCCGACGGCGAGACGCTCGGCGAGGTGATGTTCCGCGGCAACGTGGTGATGCGCGGCTACCTGAAGAACCCGAGCGCCACCGAGGCCGCCTTCAAGGGCGGCTGGTTCCACTCGGGCGACCTCGGGGTGAAGCACCCGGACGGCTACATCCAGCTCAAGGACCGCTCGAAGGACATCATCATCTCAGGGGGAGAGAACATCTCGTCGATCGAGGTCGAGGAGGCTTTGTTCAAGCACCCGGCGGTGGCGGCCGCCGCGGTAGTGGCCAAGCCCGACGAGAAATGGGGCGAGACGCCGTGCGCCTTCGTCGAGCTGAAAGGCTCCGAGACGGTCTCGGCCGAGGAGCTGATCGGCTGGTGCCGCCGCTCGCTCGCCGGATTCAAGGTGCCCCGGCACGTCGTCTTCACGGAACTGCCGAAGACCTCGACCGGCAAGGTGCAGAAGTTCGTGCTGCGGGAGATGGCGAAGGCCCTGTGACGGGACCCCGGCGATTCGGGCCGGACGCCGGGCATCCAGGCTTCGAGCCATTCAAGCCCGCTCGGCCCGAATTGGAGACGACCTCCTGACCTCTACCTCATCCTGAGGTGTCAGTTCATCGCAGATGAACTGACCTCGAAGGAGGGCTCCAGAAGTCTCGCGATCCCTGCAGCCCTTCTTCGAGGTCAGCCGATCACGGATCGACCAACGCCTCGGGATGAGGATGCGAATCGGATCGAAGATCGTCGCCCTGTGAGCCCGGTTCGTCGAACGGGCACCCGCGGCCTCGGTGCGAGGTGCCGGCGGACGGGCTTCTCCATAAAGTAAACGACCGCCGAAACGGCGCCGGCGGGACCCACCCCGCGTCGCGCAGTCTGCGCTATCCATCTCGCGGGAGCAGAACCCGCCGGTCGTCTTGAGCAATGAGCGAGGACCGCCGCGTCGATACGCCGACGCGGCGGCGCGCTGAATTCTGCCGGGCTAGTGCATCACGCGGGTGGACGTCGTCCGCAGGCGGCTGATCTCATCCTTCAAGTGAAGCTTGCGCCGCTTGAGTTCGACTATTCGCAAGTCGTCGGTGGAGAGATGGGTGCAGGCGTCCTGAATCTCGCGCTCCAGGGCTTCGTGCTTACGCTCGAGCTCGGTGAGATGCGTGTGCAGCGACATCAGCCATAGCCTCCTGTCATGTAGGTGACACACGAAGCCTGCCACAGGCCGCGGCCGATGTCTAAGGCATTCCGTATTGCAATTGCGTAATGTGCGCCGCAGCGCGAGGCCGCCGAGGAGGCGGTACAACCCCGCCGGCGCCCTTGCGACACCCTTGCCGGAGGGCGGGGCCTGGTTCATGCTTCACCGCATTGTCCAAGGGCTTAGGGCGGCGATGGCGTTCGAGTTGAGTGCGGAATCGACGGCGGAGTACGAGAGCGAGCTGGCGCGGCTCCGGGAGGAGCATCGCGACCTCGACGACGCGATCGAGGCGCTGGCGGGCGTGATGGCCGGCGACCGCCTCCAGCTCCAGCGCCTGAAGAAGCGCAAGCTCGGGATCCGCGACCGCATCTCCTTCCTGGAGGACCAGCTCACGCCGGACATCATCGCCTGAGGGCGGCGTCCGGCGATCGAGGACGTCCCCGCGGTTGAGGACGTCCCGCGGCGGCTTGCGGGAGCGCGGGCGCGCCGCTACTGCGGATGAATGACCGGTCGCGGCCCGTTCGCGCGGCTTTGCGGCGCTTTTGCGAGAGGATGCGCTTGACGATGGCGGCATCGCCCCCCGTCGCAGTGATCATGGGCAGCCAGTCCGACTGGGCCACCATGCGCCACGCGGCCGAGACCCTCGACGCCCTCGGCATCCCCTACGAGGCCCGCATCGTCTCGGCCCACCGCACCCCGGACCGCCTGGTGGCCTTCGCCAAGGGCGCCAAGGCGGCGGGCGTCAAGGTGGTGATCGCGGGGGCCGGCGGCGCCGCCCACCTGCCCGGCATGGCCGCCGCGATGACGCCGCTGCCGGTCTTCGGCGTCCCGGTCGAGTCGAAGGCGCTGTCGGGCCAGGACAGCCTCCTGTCGATCGTGCAGATGCCGGCCGGCATCCCGGTCGGCACGCTCGCCATCGGCCGGGCCGGCGCCGTCAACGCGGCCCTGCTCGCCGCCGCCGTCCTGGCGCTGACCGACGAACCCCTGGCCGAGCGGCTCGACGCCTGGCGCGCGCGCCAGAGCGCGGCGGTCGCCGAGCATCCGGACACGAGCGCCCCGTGAGCACGCCCCCCATCGCCCCCGGCGCCACCATCGGCATCATCGGCGGCGGCCAGCTCGGCCGCATGATCGCGGTCGCGGCGGCGCAGTACGGGCTCAAGGCCCACATATACTGCCCCGATCCCGACAGCCCGGCCTTCGAGGTGGCGGGCCGCCGGACCGTGGCGGCCTACGACGACGCGGCGGCGCTCCAGGCCTTCGTCGAGTCCGTCGAAGTGGTGACCTACGAGTTCGAGAACATCCCGAGCCGCACCGCCGAGATCCTGGCCGCGCACCGGCCGCTGCATCCGAGCGCCTCGGCGCTCGCGACGACGCAGGACCGGCTGACGGAAAAGAGCTTCGTCGCGGGCCTGGGCATCCCGGTGGCGCCGTTCCGGGCGGTGGACGACGCCGCGGGCCTGGCCGAGGCCGTCCGCGAGATCGGCCTGCCGGCGGTGCTGAAGACCCGACGCTTCGGCTACGACGGCAAGGGCCAGGTCATGCTGCGTGATGCGGGCTTCGACACCGCCGCCGTAATGGCCTCCCTGAACGGCCAGCCCTGCATCCTCGAGGGCTTCGTGCCGTTCGAGGCCGAGGTCTCGGTGGTGGCCGCCCGCAACGCGGAAGGACGCTTCTCGGCCTACGACCCCTGCGCCAACGAGCACCGCCACCACATCCTCGCCCGCACCGTCGTGCCGGCCCCCGGCATGACGCCGGAGACCGCCGCCGAGGCGGTCGCGATCGCCCGCACCATCGCGGAGGCGCTGGGCTACGTCGGCGTGCTCGCGGTGGAGATGTTCCTGGTCCGCGGAGCCGACGGGCGGGCGGGCGTCGTCGTCAACGAGATCGCGCCGCGGGTGCACAATTCCGGCCACTGGACCATCGAGGGGGCCGAGACCTCGCAATTCGCCCAGCACGTCCGGGCGATCTGCGGCTGGCCGCTCGGCAGCGCCGCCCTGACCGGCCGCTCGGTCGAGATGCTGAACCTGATCGGCGACCAGGCTGACGACTGGACCCGGATCCTCGCCGAGCCCGGCAGCCACCTGCACCTCTACGGCAAGGGCGCGGCGCGGCCCGGCCGCAAGATGGGCCATCTCACCCGGGTCGCGGCCGGCGCCTGACCCCGCGCCTCGCCCGAACGGGTGAGGCCGCGCGGCCACACCCGTCGCCCCGGGGCGCCCTCCCCTGCTGCAACGGCGCCGGGAGCCACACCTTCGCCACATCGTCCCGCACAAGCGAAGAGGCGCACTGCCTTTAAGCCGGCCTTCACCGCGATCGGAGAAGGGTCGTCCGGCGCCGGGACCGCTTCGAGGCGGGGCGCGCGTGCGGATTGCGAAGGTGCGCGGCGCAGCGAAGATGCGCCGCCCCGGGGGAGCGGGTGATGAACAACGTGATCGGCTGGAGCCGTGTGACACCGGCGGCCCGGATGCTGGGGGCGACCGTGCTGGCCGCGCTCTCGCTCGCCGGCTGCGACACCGTCAGCCGGGCCACCGCGACGCGGCAATTCGCGGTGGTCGAGGCCGACAAGTCCGGCGCGACCGAGGTGAACATCGCCTCCCTGTCGGACGTGATCCAGCGCAACCCGAGCGACGCGGCGGCCTACAACACCCGCGGCGCGGCTTACGCCCGCGCGGGCAACTTCGATTCGGCCATCGCCGACTTCACCAAGGCGATCCAGCTCGACCCGAACTCGGCCTCGGCCTACGGCAACCGGGCCCTGGCCTACCGCCAGTCGGGCCGCAACGACGCGGCGCTGCAGGACTTTACCAAGGCGGTCGCCGCCGACCCGAACTACACCGCCGCCTATATCGGGCGCGCCAACCTGCAGCGGGCGCAGGGCAACTACGAGGCCGCCTACAGCGACCTCAGCCAGGCGATCCGCCTGACCCCGGAATCGGCCGAGGCCTACCACGCCCGCGGCCTGGTGCGGCAGGCGCAGGGCCAGCACCGCTCCGCGATCGGCGACTTCGACGCCGCCATCGACCGCAACCCCTTCGTGGCCGCGCCCTACGCCGCCCGCGGGCAGAGCCTGATCGCCACCAACCAGTACGACAAGGCGATCGAGGACTACAACGCGGCGCTGAACGTCAACAACAAGGACGCGGATTCCTGGGCCTATCGCGGGCTGGCCTACGAGAAGTCGAACCGCCGCCAGGAGGCGCTGGAGAGCTACCAGCGCGCCGTCGCCATCGACCAGGGCAACGCGATCGCCAAGCAGGGCCTGGGCCGGATGCAGGGCGGGGTGGCGTCGCTGTTCCGGTAGGAACGACGGGATTGCAGGATGAAAAGGGCCTCCGGCAATATGCCGGGGGCTTTTTTCTTGGGAGTACACGCGCGCTTGAACTCTCCCCCTCTGCCGAAGAAGGTTGCCCCGCGGAGTGGGGGCGGGAGAGGGACACCACGCTTCGGACTGAGACCGAAACCGTTCTGGCGAGCGGTCTCCTGGACCAGCGTCGCGCTTCCTCGCAGAGGCAGGAGCGTTCAGCCGCGGCCCGCTCCGCGAGACCTCACAGCACCTTGCGGTACTGGATGAAGCCCGGCCGGTCGGCGAGCGTGTCGTAGAGGGCCCGCGCGGTGACGTTGGCCTCCTGGGTCAGCCAGTAGACCCGGCTCGCCCCCGCCTCGCGGGCGGCGGCGTAGACCGCCTCGATCAGGGCACGGCCCACCCCCTGCCCGCGCGCGGCCTGCGCGGTGAACAGGTCCTGCAGGTAGCAGTAGGGCCCGGCGGTCCAGGTCGAGCGATGGAAGATGTAGTGGACGAGGCCGATCACGGCGCCGTCCCGCTCGGCCACGAGGGCGTGCATCGGCTCCGATGCGTCGTGCAGGCGCGCGAAGGTGAGGTCGGTGACCTCGGGCGCGACCGTGGCGCCGTAGAAGGTCAGGTAGCCCTGCCAGAGCGGGTCCCAGGCGGCGCGCTCGTCGGGGCGCAGCGGACGGATGATGGGGCTCGGCATGAGCGGCGAATCCTCGGGTGAGAGACGCCGCAGGGTCGCGGGGAAAGCCCCCCGGATCAAGGGGGCCGCACCGGGATCCCGGCACGGCCCGCTCGGAACAGTCCTACTTCAGGTGGAACTTGTCGAAATCGCGGTGCTCGGCCTCGATCCGGCGCACGGTGCCGGTATGCGAGCGGTAGACCACCGTCTCGGTGCGGATGGTGTTGCGGCCGAACTTCACGCCCTTGACGAGCGCTCCGTCGGTCACGCCGGTCATCGCCACCACGACGTCACCGCGGGCGAGGTCCTCGAGGGAATAGAGGCGGTTCGGATCGGCGACGCCCATCTTGGCGGCGCGGTCGCGATTCTCCTCGGTGTCGAGGATCAGGCGGCCCTGCATCTGGCCGCCGATGCAGCGCAGCGCGCCCGCCGCCAGCACGCCCTCGGGGGCGGCGCCGATGCCGAGATAGATGTCGATGCCGGTCTCCTCCGGCATGGTGGTGAAGATCACGCCGGCGACGTCGCCATCGGAGATCAGGCGCACGCCGGCACCCGTCCGGCGGATCGCCGCGATCAGGTCGGTGTGGCGCGGCCGGTCGAGGACGAGGGCGGTGATCTCGGACGGCGGCACGCCCTTGGCCTTGGCCAGCGCGTGGATGTTCTCCTCGGGGGAAGCGTCGAGGTGCACGGTGCCGACCGGGTAGCCCGGGCCGATGGCGATCTTGTGCATGTAGACGTCGGGGGCGGCGAGCAGCGTGCCGCCCTCGGCCATCGCCATCACGGCGACGGAGCCCGGCATGTCCTTGGCGCAGAGGGTCGTGCCCTCGAGCGGGTCGACCGCGATGTCGACCTTCGGGCCCGAGCCGTTGCCGAGGGTCTCGCCGATGAACAGCATCGGGGCCTCGTCGCGCTCGCCCTCGCCGATGACGACGGTGCCGTCGATCGGCAGGCGGTTCAGCTCGCGGCGCATCGCGTCGACGGCGGCCTGGTCGGCGGCCTTCTCGTTGCCCTGGCCGCGCAGGCGCGCCGCGGCCACGGCCGCACGCTCGGTGACGCGCACCAGCTCGAGGGTCAGGATGCGCTCGATGACCTGGCTCGGCCCCGGCTTCTTGGCGTCCGACATGCGTTCGTAATCCCCGTACTGGTCCTTGGGGCCGGGTCTTAGAGGAGAAACCGGCGCCGCTGAACTGAATTCTGTCGCTCGCCCGGCCGATCACCGGTGGATGGCGCGGGATCGGCGGGCGTCCGTGACTTGTGAAAACCCTCGCGGGCCGACCTCACTCGCGCTCGATGCGGATGAGCTGGGGCGGCTCGGACAGGAGCCCGTCCGCCGCCATCGCGTCGAGGCTCTCGCGGATCGCGGCTTCCGTCGCCGCGTAGGTGATCAGCACCAGCGGCACCGGCAGGCCGGAGCGGCCGTGGCGGTCGCGCGCCGCGGCGCTCTCGGAGCGGTGCTGGAGGATGCTCTCGAGCGAGATCTCGCGCTCGGCCATCTTGGTCGCGACACCGGCGGCGACGCCGGGACGGTCGTGGACGGTGAGGCGGATGTAGTAGCCGCCCTCGTGGCGCTGCATCTCGGCCCGCACCGGGGCGGTGAGGGTCGCGACCGGGCGGCCGAAGGCCGGGGGCGTGCGGCCCGCCGCCACGTCGGCGATGTCGGCGACCACCGCCGAGGCGGTGGCCTCGCCGCCGGCCCCGGGGCCGATCAGGGTCAGCTCGCGCAGTGCGTCGGTGTCGATGGTGACGGCGTTGGTCACGCCCATCACCTGGGCGATGGCCGAGGATTTCGGCACCATCGTCGGGTGGACGCGCTGCTCGATGCCGCCCGCCGTCGCCTCGGCGACGCCGAGCAGCTTGATGCGGTAGCCGAGCTCGTCGGCCATGCGCAGGTCGAGCGGGGTGATCGCCGAGATGCCCTCGACCGAGACGCCCTCGGCGTCGAGCTCGGTGCCGAAGGCGAGGCTGGTCAGGATCGCGAGCTTGTGGGCGGTGTCGAAGCCCTCGACGTCGAAGGTCGGGTCGGCCTCGGCGTAGCCCAGCGCCTGCGCGTCCTTCAGGCAGGCCTCGAAGGTCAGGCCCTCGAGCTCCATCCGGCTCAGGATGTAGTTGCAGGTGCCGTTGAGGATTCCGTAGACGCGGGAGATCCGGTTGCCGGCCAGCGCCTCGCGCAGGGCCTTGACCACCGGGATGCCGCCCGCCGCCGAGGCCTCGAAGGCGAGGGCGGCGCCCGAGGCCTCCGCCGCGCGGGCGAGCGCCGGGCCGTGCTTGGCGAGCAGCGCCTTGTTGGCGGTCACGACGTGCTTGCCGGCGGCGAGCGCCGCCTCGACGGTCTCGCGCGCCTTGCCCTCCGCGCCGCCGATCAGCTCGACCACGCAATCGACCTCCGCGGAGCGGGCGAGCGCCACGGGATCGTCGAACCAGGTCGCGCCGGAGAGATCCAGGCCGCGGTCGCGGGAACGGTCACGAGCCGCGACCGCGGTCACGACGACCGGCCGGCCGGCGGTGGCGCCGATCGCCTCGGCGCGGCGCGCGACCATGCGGACGACGGAGGCTCCGACGGTGCCGAGACCGGCGATGCCGAGGCGGAGGGCTTGAGTCATGGCAAAAATCCGGGGCGAGCGATCCGGGCAGCGGGCGCCGGGCGCCACGGACGGCGCCCTGGCGGCGGCGTTCTTCTGCAACGGTTTCGGGACCCGTGCAAGGAAGCCGCGGCGAGGTCGGCTTCCGGCGCGTCAGGCGGCCGGGCCGGGGCCCGGTTCGCGGGCGCGGCGGGCGGCCCGCACCAGGGCGTAGAGCACACCGGCGTTGAGGAGGTGCCAGAGCCAGTGGGTGCCGAAGGGCACGACCGGGCAGAGGGCGGCGTCCAGGGTGCGGGCGGTGAGCGAAACCATGAACAGCCCCCCGATCCCGATCAGGGCGGCGCCCTCCCGCCGGCCGAACCGAAGCGAGGCGATCCCGACGCCGAACAGCGCCAGGATGGCCGGCGCGTAGGCGATCGAGCCGTTGCCGAGCGGCCCGAGCAGCCGCCCGGCGAGCCAGGACGAGGCGGGCTCGAACAGGGCGGCGGCGAGCGCGAAGGCCAGCGTGCCGGCGAGCGCCGCCGGGACGGAGAGCCCGAGGAAGCGCCCGAGCGCCAGGAAGAAGTAGGCGTGGATGAACAGCGCGATCGGGATCACGTCGGCGAGCATCGCCCACTGCACCGCCAGGGTGTGGAAGAGCGCGCTGCCGATCCCGATCACCCCGACCAGCGCCGCGAACCCGTCGGCGACCGGGTCCGGCGCCCGGCCGCGCCGCAGGAGCAGGACCGCCGCGACCACGAAGGCGGCGTTCGAGACCGCGTTCAGCGGCTCGGCCAGAAGCTCCGGCCCGGTGCGCTCGCAATAGTCGCGCACCGGCTCCCACCATCCCGCCGCCATGCCCGGTCCCCAGTTCACACGCGGCCTCCGGCTTGCCAGCGCGGCGCGAAACCCCGATGACGGGAGCCCTCCGTAGAAGTGCGGTTCACGAGCGGCGCGGGACGCGATGCGGATCACCACCTGGAACGTCAACTCGGTCAAGCAGCGCCTTCCCCATCTCCTGGCCTTCCTGGCCGAGGCGCAGCCCGACGTCGTCTGCCTCCAGGAGCTGAAATGCGTCGACGACGCGTTTCCCCGCACGGAGATCGAGGAGGCCGGCTACGTGGTGGCGACCCACGGCCAGAAGGCGTTCAACGGCGTGGCGCTGCTGGCCCGCCGGCCGCTGCCGCTCCAGGAGATCCGCCGCGGCCTGCCGGGCGACGCCGCCGACGAGCAGGCGCGCTACATCGAGGCGGTGATCCCGACGAGCACCGTGCCGGTGCGGGTGGCCTCGATCTACCTGCCGAACGGCAACCCCGTCGGCACGCCGAAATACGACTACAAGCTCGCCTTCATGCGCCGCCTCCAGGCCCATGCCGTGGCCCTGCGGCAGAAGGAGGAGATCCTGGTGCTCGCCGGCGACTACAACGTGATCCCAGAGCCCGAGGATGCCGCCGATCCGGCCGCCTGGGCCCACGACGCGCTCTACCTGCCCCAGACCCGGGCGGCGTTCCGCGCGCTCCTCGCCGAGGGCTTCACCGACGCCCTGAGGGCCTGCGACGGGCGGGCGGGCGTCTACAGCTTCTGGGACTACCAGGCCGGCTGCTGGCCGCGGAACCAGGGCATCCGCATCGACCACCTGTTGCTGGCGCCCCAGGCCCTCGACCGGCTGGTCTCGGCCTCGGTGCGGAAGCACCTGCGCGGGCTGGAGAAGCCGTCCGACCACGTCCCGGTGACGGTGGAGCTGGCGGTGGAGCCGGCCTGAGGCGGGGCGGACGATCAGGCGCCCGTCGGCCGCAGGTACCCGTCCTGGAACTCGGCGACGCGGCGCAGGCCGGCCCGGTCGAGCACGTCGACCCGTCGGCCGCCGACCTCGACGAGCCGCATCAGGCGCAGCTGCCGCAGCACCCGGTTGACGTGGACGTTGGACAGGCCGGCGGTGTCGGCGATGTCCTGCTGGGTCAGCGGCAGGTCGTAGCCCGCCCGCGTCGCCCAGCCGACGGTGCCGAGCCGCGCGTGAAGCTCGCACAGGAGATGCGCCACCCGCTCGATCGCGGAGCGGCAGCCGACATTCATCAGCCATTCGCGCGTCGTCTCCTCCTCGGCCAGCTTGGCGAGACGCAGCGCCCGGGCGATGCCGGGATGCCGGGCGGTGAGGCCGGCCAGCACCTCGCCGGGCACCCGCGCCACCCGGCACGGCCCGAGGGTGCCGATGCTGTGATTCATCCGGCCGAGATGGACGAGGTCGGGGTCGCAGAGGTCGCCGGGCAGGAGATGGCCGGTGATCTGGCGGGCGCCGTTCGGCCGGTGGCGGTAGCGGCAGGCCACGCCCTCGACGATCAGGACGGCGTGATCGGGCGCGGCGCCCTCGGTCACGAGGTTCTGGCGCCCTTCGACGCATTGCGCGCCGGCGCCGAGATCGGCCAGCGCCTCTTCCTCCGCCGCGCTCAGGGGACCGAAGGCCGCGAGCTTGCGCACGATGGGATGCAGCAGGAGCGGCGCGTGGTGTCCGCATTCCGGCGGGGCGAGCGCACTCGCCATCATGGTCGGCGCAGCGGGCCACGTCCCGGATGTCGCCGTCGCCGATACCGCCGTTGGTGGGGTCATTCTGGGCACGGTCATTCCGGGCGTACCTCGCGGGCGAGCTGGTCGAGCACGAGGACGAGGTCCCGGTGCCAGGCCGGCTTGGTCAGCCGGGGAGCCAGGCTGAGCTCGGTGCAGGCGTCGGCGCTGCGATCGGCATGGACGAGGAACGGCACGCCCCGGGCTCGCAGGGCCCGGGCGAGCCGGCTGCCGTCGCCGTCCCGGAGGGGGAGGTCGATGACGGCGAGGTCGGGCACGCGGCCGGCCATCCAGGCGAGCGCCTGGGCCTGCGTCGCCAGGGGCCCGGCGACGCGGTAGCCGGCTTCCGCCAGCGTCTCGCCGACCGCGAGGCCGACGAGCGGGTCCTCCTCGATCAGCAGCACCGTCGGATGATGGTCGTCCCGTCTCACGATGGGGCCCTCCGTGTCCGTTCCGGGCCGGCCCGGCGAGCTGCTCGGCCGCCCGCGAAACCGTGATGGCGCAAAGAGTTATCGACGCGATCCGCCTCGGCGCAAGCATTCGTTACGCTCGGTATTGTATCGAACCAATCGCACCCGGCGATCTCGGTTCCCGGCATGACGAAAATTACCGCAATAAACGAAGCGTGAGCATGACCGATTTCCGGACTATCATTTGTTATATTGCTTGATTTCTTTGAATTCTCTCTTTGGTTTCATGACGAAAACTGATAGTGGACGACCCCCGCTCGCGGTCGGACAGGGCGCCTCGGCCGTCGGGTCAGCGAGGAGGGAGCCGTGTCGCATCTCCGGCAATCGACCACCCGCAACCGCATCCTCAGGGCGATGGCGCCCGAGGACCTCGCGCGGCTGCAGCCGCATCTCGATCCCCTGCCGCCGCAGCTGCGCGAGGTGCCGATCTCCCCGGACACGCCGGTCGACGAGCTGTTCTTCATCGAGAGCGGCATGGTCTCGATCTCGACCGCGCACGACGAGCGCCGGATCGAGGTCGGCCTGGTCGGAAGCGAGGGGCTGGTCGGCGCGGTCCCGGTCGCCCTCGACTGCCTCAGGACGCCGCAGGTCTACTTCGTCCGGCTGTCGGGCGAGGGCTTGAGCATCGGCCGGGACGCGCTCTGCGCGGCGATCGGCGAGAGCCCGGCCCTGCGCCGGCGGATCGGGGTGCTCGACCGCGCCAGGCTCCTGGCACTGACGAACGGCCGCTACGGCACGCCGGAGGGCGAGTATGCCCGGCTGATCAAGGGCGCCTGATGCGGCGCTTCTTCTTCCATCTCCGGCACGCCCCGGGCCCGGACGGCCTGGCCCGCGACCCCGAGGGGGATGCCCTGCCGGGCCCCGGCGAGGCTCGCGCCCACGCCCTCGCGATCGCCCGCGGCCTGATCGCCCGGACGCGGGTTCACGCGGTGCGGGACTGGTTCGCCTGCACCTTCGAGGTGACGGACGAGGACGACCGGCCGGTGATGGCGGTGCCGTTCTCCGACACGGTCATGGCGGACGAGGACTAGGCTCGGCGGCGAGCCGCCGGGCGATCCAGGTTTGCGCCGCGTCGAGATCGGCGAAGGCCGCCGGCTGGTGCGACGCCAGGGGGCCGAACCCCGCCTCCAGGAACCAGGAGCCGGCTTCGTCGCCGTAGGCATCGGAGAGGCAGACGAGCACGGCCGCGAGCGCGCCGCCCGCGAAGACCAGCAGGCCCCGCTCGTCCTCGCTGCCGGTCCTGACGCGCACGGGCTGGAGCGTGAGATCCATGGCTGGGCAACGGCGCGCCGCTGCGATGGTTCGGGCGGTTCCGGCGAAGTCTTCACGCCGAGCTTTTCTCGCCGAGTTTCCCGCCGAGTTTCCCGCGATGCGTCGTGCTCGCCGGCGGCGGCACGGAGCAGGCGGCGGCCGGGATCGCGGCCGCCCGGGGCACGGGCAGCCCGGATGCCGGCTGCGGGGGGACCGCGGTCGCGCGCTCGCCCCGCGCGATCGTCGGCCATGCCGACGGCGCTGACGCAGCGGGGATCTCGGCGCCGGGGGATTTCGCCGGGCGAATCGTCCGGATCGGGTAAATCGCCGGAGATTGATCCAAGTTGAGGACGCGGGCGGCGAACCGGCCCATGGTCCCCCTCGCCACGCCGGCCCTGTCCCGTCCCATCGACGGCACTCGGTTGGTGTCGCGACCCGCGGGCCGGGACATCTCTCCTCGGCGTTCAGCGCATCGCCCGGCCCGCCCATTCCCCTCGCCGAACGTTCCCCCGCGCATCGCCACGCGCGGCGTTCAGGCGATCTCGTCCTCCGGCACCACGTCCACGGCGACCCGCAGGCTCTGCGCGCCCGACCCGGCGATGATGCCGGCGACCGGCGCCACGTCGGCGTAGTCGCGGCCGCGGGCGACCACGATATGGTCGTCCCGGACGCCGATGCCGTTGGTCGGATCGAGGCCGATCCAGCCCTCCCCGCACCAGACCGCCACCCAAGCGTGGCTCGCATCCGCCCCTTCGAGCCGCGGCTGGCCCGGGGGCGGCAGGGTGCGCAGGTAGCCGCTGACATAGGCGGCCGGCAGGCCGAGGCCGCGCAGCGCCGCGATCATGATGTGGGAAAAGTCCTGGCACACGCCGCGCCGGCCCGCGAAGGCCTGGGCGAGCGGCGTGCCGACCTCGGTCGCCTCGGCGTCGAAGGCGAAGTCCGCGCGGATGCGGCGCATCAGGTCGAAGGCCCCCGCATAGGCGCCGCCGCCGGGGGGGAAGCTCGCCCGCGCGTAGTCCGTGACCTCCGGCAGGAGCGGCACCCGCCGGCTCGGCGCCGTGAAATGGGCCGGCGCGTCGGGATCGAGGCCGGGCCGGGTCAGCACCCGCTCGCGCACCTCCTCCCAGGCCGGGCCGGATTCCGGCTCCGGCAGCGGCGGCCGCTCGACGCGGACGCGGGACTGCGCGTCGATCCGGAAATCCCGGTGCGGCGTCTCGACGGTGAGCGACACCGTGCGGTTGCCGAAGAAGTCGCCGCGCTCGGTCGCGGTGCGGGGCGCGGGCTCGACCACGACCTCGTGCGAGAGCGGCACCTGCCCCTCCCCCGCCGCCGGCGCGAGGCGCAGGGTGCAGCGGGCATAGCCGACCGGGTTGCGGTAGGCGTAGGCCGTGAGGTGGCGCAGGCGGTAGAGCATCGCAGCCGATCGATCGTCCAGAGTGCCGGGCCCGGGGCCCGGGTGCCGCGGCTCAGGCCAGGGTGGCGAGGGTTTCCGGCCGCGCGGCGTCCGACCCGCCGGGGAAATAGCGCGCGGCGACCGCCTCGGCGATCTCCCACAGGCGGGTCTCCCAGGCCGCCACCGCCTCGAGCGGCAGCGTGCCGGCCTCGGCGCCGGCGACCTCCCCGGCGAGGCTCGCGACGAGGCGCACCGGCGCCTCCGCCACCCCGTCCTGGCGCAGCGACGGCAGGCCGGCCAGGCGCTCGGCCAGGCGCTCGACCTGGAAGGCGAGGGAGCGCGGGTTGTAGGGATCGAGCAGCACCATGTCGCGCACCGGCGCCAGGGCGACCCCGAGGATGTAGCGCGCCCCGTAGGAGATGCGGGAATCGGCGAGCTCGAGCAGCACGCCGAGGTCGTCGGTGCTGGCGCCGGCCGCCCCGAACTCGAGGGCGAAGCGGCAGGCATGGACCGCGCGCTCGACCCGCCGGCCCAGGTCGACGAAGGCGAAGCCCCCGGCCCGGTTCATGTTCTCCTGGGCCAGGCCCGCGAGCGCCGCGGTGAGCGAGAGGGCGCGCTCGGCCCGGTCGAGGAGGGCGGCCTCCGAATCGGTCCCCTCGGCCGGGGCCTCCAGCACCTCCCGCAGGGACGAGAGCGCCCGCCAGGTCTCGCCCGACAGGCGCTCGCGCAGCGACGAGGCGTTGCGCCGGGCCGACAGGGCGTGGGCGAGCGCCGAGCCCCACATCCCCCCGTCCGAGAGGGCATGGTGGGCGAGCCGGGCGGCCGGCCCCTCCGTCGCCGGCACGGCGCCCCAGGCGTGCAGCAGGGCACGGATGCGGGCCGAGGTGGCGCGATCCTCGGTCGCCATCGAGACGCTGCCGGCTCCGTCGAGCAGGCAGGCGGTGAGGCGGATCACCGCCTCGGCCCGCTCCAGGTGGCGGCCGAGCCAGAACAGGTTGTCGGCGGCCCGGCTCGGCAGCAGGCCGGGCACCCGGCGCACCGCGACCCGGTCGCTCGGCGGCAGGAGGCTCGCCTGCGCGGCGGTTGAGCCGTCGGAGAGCACCCAGACGTCGGCGGCGCGCACCCCGGCCCCCATCGCCACCGGGCGCACGTCCGGCGTCTCGGAGATGCGGCAGAAGCCGCCGGGCATCACCCGCCAGCCCTCGGGCGTCGCGGCCGCGAAGACCCGGAGCACGAAGGGGCGCGGCACCAGCCGGGTGCCGTCCCAGACCGGGGCGGTGGAGAGGCGCACCGGCTCGTGGGCGACGAGGTCGCCGGGCCGGTCGCGCAGCACCCCGCGCAGGCGCGCGGTCTCGGCCGCGTCGCGTCCCCCGCCGAAGGCGCGGCTGCTGAACGCCCCCTGCGCCGGGGCGGCGGCCGGGCGGAAAGCCAGGTAGTCGAACCGCTCCAGCACGGCGTCGCGCTGGGCGGGGTCGCCGCACCACCAGGTCGGCAGGCCGGGCAGGCGCAGGGGCTCGCCGAGGAGGTGCCGGCACAGCGCCGGCAGCGAGGCGGCGAGCCAGGCGCTCTCGACGAGGCCGGTGCCCGGCATGTTGCCCATCGCCACCGCACCGGCACGCAGCGCCTCGACGAGGCCCGGCGCGCCGAGGCGCGAGGCGGGGTTGAGCTCCAGGGGATCGACGAAGTCGCCGTCGATGCGGCGCCAGAGCACGTCGACCCGCTTGAGGCCGGCCACCGTGCGGATGAACACCAGCCCGTCGCGCACCAGGAGGTCGTCGCCCTCCACCAGGGCGAAGCCGAGATAGCGGGAGAGCACCGCCTGCTCGACATAGGTGTCGCTGTAGGGCCCCGAGGTCATCAGCCCGATGCGCGGCTCCTCGCGGGAGGCCGTGGCGGCGAGGCCGTCACGAAACGCCTGGAAGAACGAGGCGACGCGCTCGACGTCGAGCGCGGCGTAGACCTCCGGCAGGGCCCGGGCCATCACGAGCCGGTTCTCCAGGGCGTGGCCGGCGCCCGACGGCGCCTGGGTCCGGTCGGCCAGCACCCGCCAGGCGCCGTCCGGCCCGCGGGCGAGGTCGGCGGCGTAGAAGTGCAGGTGGCGCCCGCCCGAGGGGGGCACACCGACCAGGGGGCGCAGGAATTCCGGGTCGCCCGCGACCGCCGCCGCCGGCACGAGGCCGGCCCGGGCGAGGGCACCCTCGCCGTAGAGGTCGCCCAGAACCGCCTCGAGCAGCTCGGCGCGCTGCGCCACCCCGGCGGCGATCGCCTGCCACTCCGTCCCCTCGATCAGGAGCGGCAGGGCGCCGATCGGCCAGTCGCGCTCGGTCGTGTCGCCGTAGGCCCGGTAGGCGATGCCGGTGCCGTGGATGTGCCGCCCCGCCGCGGCGAGCCGGGCGGCGATCTCGCAATCCGGCAGCCCGGCGAGGTGGCCCAGGAACCGGGCCCAGGCCGGCCGCAGGGCGCCGTCCGCCGAGACCAGCTCGTCGGGCAGGCCCGGCTGGGCGGCGTAGCCGGCGGTCCAGCGCGCCAGGCGCGCCTCGGGGTCGTCCTCCCGGGCCGGCTCGATCCAGCCCAGGCAGTCGCGGTCGTCCGGATCCCCGCCCGACGCACCTTGCGCCGGGCCGCCCTGCGCCGCCGGGCCGTCGGCGACCGGCCCCGAAGCCCCGGGCTCCCCGTCACCGGGATCCCGGTCGACGAGCCCGTTCCCGGGGAGCGTATCGCCCGGCGCCGTCCCCGCCGCACTCATCGCGGCGCGGGCGTGCGCAGGTCGAGGGTGAGCGGGAACTCGCGCCGGGGCTCCTCCGGCGGCGTGCCGACCCGGCCCGGGGTGTGGCCGTTCTCCTGGAAGCGGGCGAGGCGGCGGCCTTCCGCCTCGTAGGTGTTGATCGGGAAGGTCTCGTAGTTGCGCCCGCCCGGATGGGCGACGTGGTAGACGCAGCCGCCGAGGGAGCGCCCGCTCCAGCTGTCGAGCACGTCGAAGGTGAGCGGCGCGTGGACCGGCAGCGTCGGGTGCAGGGCCGAGGCCGGCTGCCAGGCCTTGAAGCGCAGGCCCGCCACCGCCTCGCCGGAGCGGCCGGTATCGGTCATCGGCAGACGCCGTCCGTTGCAGGTCACGACGTGCCGGCTCGGCACGTAGCCCGACACCTTGACCTGCAGCCGCTCCACCGACGAATCGACGTAGCGCACCGTGCCGCCGATCGCGCCCTCCTCGCCGAGCACGTGCCAGGGCTCCAGGGCCTGGCGCAGCTCGAGCTTGACCCCGCCGCGCTCGACCTCGCCATAGCGCGGGAAGCGGAACTCGGCCTGTGCCTCGTACCAGGCCGGATCGAAGGCGTAGCCGGCGCGGTTGAGGTCGCCCAGCACCGAGGAAAAATCCTCCCACAGGAAGTGGGGCAGCATGAAGCGGTCGTGGAGCGCCGTGCCCCAGCGCACGAACCCGCCCTCCTGCGGCTCGCGCCACAGCCAGGCGACGAGGGCGCGCAGCAGCACCTGCTGGGCGAGGCTCATCCGTGCCTCGGGCGGCATCTCGAACGAGCGGAACTCCAGGAGGCCGAGCCGCCCGGTCGGGCCGTCCGGGGAGTAGAGCTTGTCGATGCAGATCTCGGACCGGTGGGTGTTGCCGGTCACGTCGGTGAGGATGTTGCGGAAGAGCCGGTCGACGAGCCAGAGCGGCACCTCGGGCCCGCCCGGCGGCGGCACCTGGGCGAGGGCGATCTCGAGCTCGTAGAGCCCGTCGTGGCGCGCCTCGTCCATCCGCGGCGCCTGGCTGGTCGGGCCGACATAGAGTCCGGAGAACAGGTAGGACAGGGACGGGTGGCGCTGCCAGTAGAGCACCAGGCTCTTCAGCAGGTCGGGCCGGCGCAGGAACGGCGAATCCGCCGGGGTCGAACCGCCGAGCACGACATGGTTGCCGCCCCCCGTCCCGGTATGGCGCCCGTCGGTCATGAACTTCTGCGCGCCGAGCCGGGTCTGGCGGGCATCCTGGTAGAGCCCGGTGGTGATCTCGACCGCCTCGCGCCAGGTCGCGGCCGGCTGGACGTTGACCTCGATCACGCCGGGATCGGGCGTGACCTTGATCACCGCGAGGCGCGGATCGTAGGACGGCTCGTAGCCCTCGACGTGGAGCGGCTGGCCGATCTCGGCGGCGGCCTCCTCCAGGACGGAGAGGAGCGCGAGGTACTCGTCCACCCGCTCGATCGGCGGCATGAACACGCACAGCACGCCGTCCCGCGGCTCGATCGCCAGGGCGGTGCGCACCGCGACGCCGACCGGGGCGGGCTTGCGCGCCGGCTTGGCGCCGGGCCTGAGGGGCCCGCGCTGCTCCACGGGGTCCTGGGGCACGTAGTACGGGTAGGCGCCCGGCGGCACGTAGGGCAGCGAGGCGAGCGGCAGGCGGAAGCCCGCCGGGGAATCGCCCGGCACCAGGTAGATCGCGCCGCGCTTGAGCTGCCAGGCCTCCGACACCCAGTGCCGCTCGGGGCCGACCGCGACGTTGGCGAGCGGCAGCACGTAGCCGACGGCCGTCTCGAGACCGCGGGTGAAGACCCGCGCCATCCGGGCCTGCGATTCCGCGTCGCCGACCTTCGGATCGAGGGGCGTGACGTTGACCGGCAGCTCGGCGAGCTTGCGCTCCCAGTACTCGGGATCCTCGAAGAGCGGCTGGATGTAGGGCGAGAGGCCGAGCCGGCGGGCGAGCCCGCGCATCAGCGCCTCGGCCTCCTCGAGGCCGGCCTCGCGCGGGCCGGTCTCGGAGGCGATGAGGTCCGGGTCGCGCCAGACCGGCGTGCCGTCCTTGCGCCAGTAGAGTGCGAAGGCCCAGCGCGGCAGGCTCTCGCCCGGGTACCACTTGCCCTGGCCGTAATGCAGGAACCCGCCGGGGCCGAAGCGGTCGCGCAGGCGCCGGATCAGCTGGTCGGCCAGCCCCCGCTTCGTCGGGCCGACGGCGGCGGCGTTCCATTCCGGCGATTCGAAGTCGTCGACCGACACGAAGGTCGGCTCGCCGCCCATGGTCAGGCGCACGTCCTGCCCGGCGAGATCGCGGTCGATCCGCTCGCCGAGCGCGTCGAGGGCGGCCCAGGCCTCGTCGGAGAAGGGCTTGGTCACCCGCGGCGCCTCGGCGACCCGGGTGACGGTCATGGCGAAGTCGAACGCGACCTCGGCCGGCTCGGCGAGGCCGGAGATCGGTGCCGCCGAGCGGTAATGCGGGGTCGCGGCGAGCGGGACGTGGCCCTCGCCGCACAGGAGGCCCGATGTCGCGTCGAGCCCGATCCAGCCGGCGCCCGGCACGTAGGCCTCGGCCCAGGCGTGGAGGTCGGTGAAGTCGGTGGTGGTGCCGGCCGGCCCGTCGACCGCGGTGGTGTCGGGCACCATCTGGAGGAGGTAGCCGGAGACGAAGCGGGCGGCGAGACCCAGGCGCCGCAGCACCTGCACCAGCAGCCAGGCCGAGTCGCGGCACGAGCCGCTGCCCTTCCTGAGCGTCTCGGCCGGGGTCTGCACCCCGGGCTCCATCCGCACGACGTACGACACCGTGTCCCGGACGAGCGCGTTCAGCGCCACCAGGAACTGCACGGTGTTGGGCTCGGCCGGCAGCCGCGCCATCAGGGCGTCGACCTCGGGTCCCCCCTCCTCGACCGCGAGGTAGGGGCCGAGCTCGGCCTTCAGCTCGTCCGGATAGGCGAAGGGCCGGGTCTGCGCGTAGTCCTCGACGAAGAAGTCGAACGGGTTGATCACCGACATGTCGGCGACGAGGTCGACCTCGACGCGGAATTGCGTCGTCTTCTCGGGGAAGACCAGCCGGGCGAGCCAGTTGCCGTTCGGGTCCTGCTGCCAGTTCACGAAGTGGTTGGCCGGGGTGACCTTGAGGGCGTAGCTCTCGATCCGGGTCCGCGTATGCGGCGCCGGGCGCAGGCGGATCACCTGCGGCCCGAGGGAGATCGGCCGGTCGTAGGTGTAGGACGTGACGTGGTGCAGGGCGGCCTTGATCGACACGACGACTCCGAACCTTGATGCTGGAAGAAGGGGCGCCCGCCGGCCTGTCCGCGCGTTCGAGGGCGTTTTACACCTTGGCCGGGCCCGCGTCAGCCGCCGCGTCGCGGGCGTCAACCGGTGTCGCGTCTCTCTACGTCATCGCGAGGCCTCGTCCCGGGCGGCTGGCCGAAATTAAGGCAAGTCCCGTGCCGTCGGCGGCGGAACTTCCGACCGGTATCCGTCCTTGGTGAGCCATGGCCCCGCTCGGCATCCGGCCGGGGCCCGCCGGACGCCGCGATGAAGATCTTCCAGTGCCAGGCCTGCGCTCAGCCGGCCCATTTCGAGGCCGATGCCTGCGAGAGCTGCGAGTGCCGCCTCGGCTACGACCCGGACCTCGCCGACCTGACCGCCATGGTCCCGGCCGGCTCGCGCTGGCGCGGGCTGGCCGACGCGCGCCGCCGCTACCGCCCCTGCGCCAACCGCGAATCGGGGGGCTGCAACTGGCTCGTGCCCGCGGGCTCGGCGGAAACGTTCTGCGTCGCCTGCCGGCACAACCGGGTGGTGCCCGACCTGTCGATTCCCTGGAACCAGACTCGCTGGCGCGAGGTCGAGGCCGCCAAGCGCCGGCTGTTCTACGCCATGCTGCGGCTGCGCCTGCCACTCGCCTCGCGGCGCGAGGACCCGGCCGGCCTCGCCTTCGACTTCCTGGTCGATCCGGCGGAATCCTACCTGATCGGCCCGCCGGTGCTGACCGGGCACGACAACGGCCTCATCACCCTCAACATCGCGGAGGCCGACGACGTCGAGCGCGAGCGCCGGCGCACGCAGTTCGGCGAGCATTACCGCACATTGCTCGGGCACTTCCGCCACGAGATCGGGCATTATTTCTGGAACGTGCTGGTACGGGCCGATCCCTGCCTCGAGGCGTTCCGGGCGGTGTTCGGCGACGAGCGGGCGGATTACGGCGCCGCGCTCCAGCGCCACTACGCGCACGGCCCGGCGGAGGGCTGGCAGGAGACCTTCGTGTCGACCTACGCCACCTCCCACCCCTGGGAGGACTTCGCCGAGACCTGGGCCCACTACATGCACATCGTCGACACGCTGGAGACCGCCAGCCAGTTCGGGGTGCGGGTGCAGCCCAAGCTCCAGGCCGGGCCGGCCCTGCACGCGCCGATCACGCTCGCCGCAAAGGTCGATTTCGATCCCTACCGCAGCCCGGATTTCGGCCGGCTCATCGAGGCCTGGCTGCCGCTGACCTTCGCGATGAACTCGCTCAACCGCAGCATGGGCCAGCCCGACCTGTATCCGTTCCGGATGACCCCGGCGACGATCGGCAAGCTCTCCTTCGTCCACGACCGCATCTATGCCCGCACCGACGCGACGGAAGCCGAGGCCGGCGCGCTCCGGGCGGTGATCGCGGGACTGCGCCACCCGGTGGCGGCGCCGCGCTCGGCCTGAGGCAGATTTCGCGGAGGCGGCATCCGGTTCTGCGCCGAAAATCTGCGACGAAACAAGGGTCTAAGCAGGCGCGCGGCCCGCACCGGGCACGAAGCGACGGCCCGTCGGCCGCCCGCAGCGGGGGGGGCCGCGGCGCCACGAATGCCCCGTCCCGGCCCCGACATCCGCACGAACCCGCCTCAAGCCGGGCACAAACGGCCGCCATGTAGAGGCCGGCTTCCGACGGACATCCCCACCCCCCGTCGGACGTCCGCCGCAAGCTTAGCTGTGGCGAGGTCGCAACACCCCGAAAGCATCCCAGGTTTGCCTCAGACCGCACTTTGCTCCGCCGCGTTCCCGCCATAAACCGGCGGCACCTCAACGGCCACGTTAAGCGATTGTCCCTACAGCGCTTTATCGCGGTCATTCGGGGGTTGCCGGAGATCACGGGCGGCGCTGGCGGACCGGCCCTCGGGTGGCATCGTTTCGCGCACGCCGTCCCGGGACGGCGCAGGGAGCGGGACCGGGGCAAAACCGGCCTTTCAAGAAACCACGGGTACGGGACAGGGCCATGGACGCGCGTCACACCACCGACAAATCGAAGCTGCCCAGCCGCCACGTGACCGAGGGTCCCGACCGCGCGCCGCATCGCTCGTACCTGTACGCCATGGGGCTGACCCGCGAGCAGATCCACCAGCCGCTGATCGGCGTGGCGTCGTGCTGGAACGAGGCGGCGCCCTGCAACATCTCGCTGATGCGCCAAGCCCAGGCCGTGAAGAAGGGCGTGGCCTCGGCCGGCGGCACCCCGCGCGAGTTCTGCACCATCACGGTCACCGACGGCATCGCCATGGGGCATCGCGGCATGCGCGCCTCGCTGCCGTCCCGCGAGGTGATCGCCGACTCGGTCGAGCTGACCATGCGCGGCCACGCCTACGACGCGCTCGTCGGCCTCGCCGGCTGCGACAAGTCCCTGCCCGGCATGATGATGGCGATGGTGCGCCTCAATGTGCCCTCCGTCTTCATCTATGGCGGCTCGATCCTGCCCGGCACCTTCCGGGGTCAGCCCGTCACCATCCAGGACCTGTTCGAGGCGGTCGGCAAGCACTCGGTCGGCGCGATGAGCGACGACGACCTCGAGGAGCTGGAGCAGGTCGCCTGCCCGTCGGCCGGCGCCTGCGGCGCGCAGTTCACCGCCAACACCATGGCGACCGTCTCCGAGGCGATCGGCCTGGCGCTCCCGTACTCGGCCGGTGCGCCCGCCCCCTACGAGATCCGCG
This sequence comes from Methylobacterium ajmalii, assembly GCF_016613415.1. Classification (GTDB taxonomy): domain Bacteria; phylum Pseudomonadota; class Alphaproteobacteria; order Rhizobiales; family Beijerinckiaceae; genus Methylobacterium; species Methylobacterium ajmalii. The sequence goes on from NZ_JACWCT010000067.1 coordinate 42,393, forward strand.
ACCGGTTCTGCGCCACCGCCGGCGAGATGGTGATGGAGCTCCTGGCCAAGAACATCCGCCCGCGCGACATCGTCACCCGCCGTGCGCTCGAGAACGCCGCGACCGTGGTGGCGGCATCGGGCGGCTCGACCAACGCCGCCTTGCACCTGCCGGCGATCGCGCACGAATGCGGCATCGAGTTCGACCTGTTCGACGTCGCCGAGATCTTCAAGCGCACCCCCTACATCGCCGACCTGAAGCCCGGCGGGCGCTACGTCGCCAAGGACCTGTTCGAGGTCGGCGGCATCCCGCTGCTGATGAAGACGCTGCTCGACGGCGGCTACCTCCACGGCGACTGCCTGACGGTGACCGGGCGGACCATCGCCGAGAACCTCGCCAAGGTGGCCTGGAACGCCAACCAGGACGTGGTGCGGCCCTCCAGCCAGCCGATCACCGCGACCGGCGGCGTGGTGGGCCTCAAGGGCAACCTGGCGCCGGAGGGCGCGATCGTGAAGGTCGCCGGCATGCCGCCGGAGAAGCAGACCTTCGCCGGCCCGGCGCGCGTCTTCGACACCGAGGAGGCCTGCTTCGAGGCGGTGAAGAACCGCACCTACAAGGAGGGCGAGGTCCTGGTGATCCGCTACGAGGGCCCGCGCGGCGGCCCCGGCATGCGCGAGATGCTGGCGACCACCGCCGCCCTCTACGGCCAGGGCATGGGCGACAAGGTGGCGCTCATCACCGACGGGCGCTTCTCTGGCGCCACCCGCGGCTTCTGCATCGGCCATGTCGGGCCGGAAGCGGCGGTGGGCGGCCCGATCGGCCTGCTCAAGGACGGCGACCTCATCCGCATCGACGCGATCCAGGGCACGCTCTCGGTCGACCTCTCGGACGAGGAACTGGCCCAGCGCCGCGCGGCCTGGCAGCCGCGGGCCAACGATTCGACCTCGGGCTACCTGTGGAAATACGCGCAGACCGTCGGCCCGGCGGTGAACGGCGCGGTGACGCATCCGGGCGGGGCCCAGGAGACGCTCTCCTATGCGGATATCTGAGGCCGGCCTGCCCCGTCGGGCGGGCCGCCGGTTCCTCCTCGCGCTTCTCGGCCTCGTCATGGCCGGGGCCGGCCCGACCGCGGCGCTCGACGCCGCGGTGCGGACCCCGGTGCCAGCCGCGACGGGCTACCGCAACGCCCGCGAGGCGATGCGGACGGGCATGCGCGACTACAATGCGGGTGACAAGGAAGGCGCCGCCCGCGCCCTCGAATACGCCGCCGGGCAGGGCCACGCGCTGGCCCTGTGGAAGCTCGGCCGCATGTACGCGGAGGGCGACGGCGTCCCGCACGACGACCTCAAGGCGTTCGAGTTCTTCTCGAAGATCGCCGACGAGAACGCCGACGAGGGCCCGGAGGCGCCGAATGCCGGCGTGGTGGCGAGCGCCTTCACGGCGCTCGGCCGCTACTTCCTCGACGGGATCAAGGGCTCCTACGTGCGCTCGAACGTCGAGCGCGCCTACGACATGTTCAACTACGCGGCGACCTACTACGGCGACCCGAACGCGCAGTACAATCTCGCCCGGCTCTACCTCGACGGCACCGGCGTGACCCAGGACCCGCGCCAGGCGGCGCGCTGGTTCAACCTCGCCGCCGAGAAGGGGCATCCGGCGGCCCAGGCGCTGCTCGGCCAGCTCCTGATCAACGGCCAGGGCGTCACCGTGCAGCGCGCCCGGGGCCTCGCTTGGCTGACGCTGGCCCGCGATGCGGCGGACGGCCCCAAGGACCAGTGGATCGTCACCCTGCAGGAGCAGGCGATGGCGGCCGCCAACGAGCGCGACCGGGCCGAGGCCCAGTCCCAGGTCGACGGCTTCTACCGCCGCAGCGCCAAGGGACGATGATGAAAGCCGGGCGCTGAGCGAGGGGACGGCGTCCCGCCCCCTCGCCTCCCGCCTCAGCCCTGGCGGGCCGCGATCGCCGTCTTGAACGACGGGCGCTCCAGGATGCCGGTCACGTAGGCCGCGAGGCGCGCCCAGCGCCCGGCATCGACCGTCTCGCCGGCGAGACGCAGGTTGTGGAAGCTCGTCGCGACCGAGATGTCGGCCAGGCCGAACGCGCCGCCGACGAGGAACTCCCCGTCGATCTGCCCCTCCAGGTAGTCGTAGAGCCGCGGCAACTCCTCGCCGAGGCACTTGGCCACCACGGCCTCGTCGCAGGGCTGGTTCATCATCTTCGGCCGCAGCACCCGCTGCACGAACGGCTTGATCAGGACCGGGAACAGCTCGGTATCGCCGAACTCGTCGAACCAGATCGCCCGGCCGAGATCCCGGGCCTCCGTCGGCAGCAAGGCCGGCGCCGGGTGCTTGCGCTCCAGGTAGTGGATGATCGCCGAGGAATCGGCCAGCAGGAAGCCGTCGTCGTCGAGCGCCGGGATCTTGCCGAGCGGGCTCGCGGCCTGGAAGCGCGGATCGGGGTCGTGGAAGCGCAGCGGCACGTGCTGGACTTCGACGCCCTTCTCGGCGAGGACGACCAGCACCTTGCGGACGAAGGGCGACAGGCTGGTGCCGTAGAGTTTCATCGGGTGTTCTCCCTCGCGGCCGGGAGGCCGCCGGGGCGGATATCGCGCCCGGCCGGCCGGTTGACACCCCTCCCCGGCCTGGAAACCGCGGGGCCGCGCGGCCATACTCCGCCCCGGCCGTTCCCGGCCCGGAAAGGCCGATCCGTGGACGATACCTTCGAACTGCGCGAGCGCCTGTCGCGCGCCTGGCGGGCGGTGTTCGACAACGCCGTCGCGGCCGGCAGCCCGCCCGATGCGGTGGTCGAGACGATGACGGCGGTGGCCCATGCGCGCTTCGCCGAATTGTTCGGCACCGCCGCCGCGGCGAGCTACCTCGCGCTGCTCGCCGAGCAGATGCGCGACGTCGACCACGGCGAGGCCGAGATCCTGATCCGCGGCGAGGCGCCCGGGCCGGCGCCGTTCGACGAGGCGATGCCGGCGATGGATCCGGTCTGGATCGAGCGCGACCCGGCCTGACGCGGGCGCGTGCGCTCGCGCACATGACGGGGGGTGGGCTCGGGAACGCCGATCGGACTCGGCGATTCCGTCGGGCAGGATCAACCCCGTGCCCTTGCACGAGCGCAGCCATGATCGTTCGGCCACTTCTCGTCGCCGCTGCCTGGGCGGCCTTCTGCTTCACGGCCCAGCCACACCGGGAGCCGGCCTCCCCGCAGGATCCGGTGCTCCTCACCGGCATCGAGGCCGATCTCGCCAGCCGCCGCTGCGACGGCGTGCGGATCGATGCCGAGCATTTCCGGACCTTCTCGTCGCAGGTGCAGCTCAACCACGCCGACTTCTTCCAGAAGACCCGGTCCGCCCGCCTGCAGGCCGCCCTCGACGACCTCGACGGCCGGCTCCGCACCGACCGCCAGGCGGCCTGCGCGGCGATCTGGGTGGCGTACGGGCCCGGAAGCCCGTTGCAACTGTTGCGGCGGGGGTGAGGCAGGGAGCGTGTCATGCACTGTTTCTGACGTGCCTGATCCGCACAAGTCGGCGTCCCGACCTGGCTGCGGTCATCCACGTTCCCCGGCATGACGCGCGGCACCGCCAGGTGCACAGGCGTGTCCACCGTCCTTCGATCGCGACCGCGACGTTCGGGTCAGATCCTCTCCGGATATGGGACCTTGGCGGCGTCCTCCCCCGGAATCACGGCGAGGCCGCCCGGACCTCGTTCCCGGCCGCGACGGCAAAGGACGTCGAGGGCATCCACTGGCCTCGCTCGTGGAGCATCGGGTACGGCCAGCGTGGACCGCAGGAGCGCTGCTTCGAGGGCACGGCCCTGAGCGTCGACAGGCACCGGGGGACCTTCTGATGCGCCCTCACGGCTCCACCCGCCGGAGCAGGAAGGTGGTGCCGATCTCGGGGTCGCGGCGCCAGCGCCCCTCCCCCACCGGGATCAGCTCGACGCTGTGGCCGCGTCGCGCCACGAGGGTGAGGCGGCCGGCCTCGTAGTGCCAGGCGGTCGGATCGAACAGGGCGAGGCCGGCGTCGCGGCAGCCCTCCTGCACCTGGGCGGTCACTTGGGCGGTCACTTGGGCGGTCTCGGCCCGGAGCACCACCCGGCAAACGTCCTTCTCGACGAAGCGGTCCAGGGTGTAGAGCCCGGCCACCGAGGCGGCGGTCGAAGGCGCTCCCGCCCAATTCTCCGGGCCGGCTCCGCGCAGGCTCGACGGGGTCGTCAGCGCGGCTTGCGTCACCAGCGGCGCTGCGGGCCGCGAGTTGGTCGGGATCGTGCCCGCCTGAGCCAGGCTGTAGCGCTCGCCGCCGGGGGTCTCGGCGCTGCGCGGGCCGTCGCCCTCGGGGCCCGCGAAGGCCAGCACCGGCTGGCCCTCCCGGTCGAGGAGCTGGATCATCTCCCCCTCCTGGCGCCAGCCGACGATGCCGTTGATCAGCGGCAGCGCCCGCCGGCAGCCGGCGGGGAAGCGCAGGGCCCGGCCCACGCTCCCGGGCTCCGCTCCCAGCATCAGGCCGCAGCGGCGGAAGCTGCCGTCCAGCGCCAGCTCCCACGGCCCCGCGGCGTCCGGGAGCGGGCTCGCCTCCTGCGCCGCCGCGCATCCCGCCCAGGTGAGGAAACCGAGGACGGGGAGGAGGCGGCGCAGGCGCATGGCGTGGCTCTCGGGTTCGTCAGGCCTTCCAGGGTGTCTCGGCCACCGGCGTCACCGGACCGTTGCCCTGGAACCAGGAGGTCAGGTTATCAACGACGAGCTGGCCCATCGCGTTGCGCGTATGGTGCGAGGCCGAGCCGACATGTGGCAGAAGAACCGCATGTTCCTGCCGGATGAGGGCGTCCGGCACCTTCGGCTCCTCGGCGAAGACGTCGAGGCCGGCGCTCTGGATCGTGCCGTCGGCCAAAGCCGCGGCGAGCGCGTCCTCGTCCACCAGCGTGCCGCGGGCGACGTTGACCAGCACGCCCTCAGACCCCAGCGCCTCCAGCACCTCGCGGCCGACGATGTTCTTCGTCTCGGGACCGCCGGGCGCCACCACCATCAGCACGTCGCAGGCCTTGGCCATCTCGATGAGCGAGGGGAAGTACTCGTAGGGTACATCCGACTGCTTGGTGCGGCCGTGATAGGCGATCGACAGCCCGAAGGCGACGAGGCGGTGGGCGATCGCCCGGCCGATGCGGCCGAGCCCCAGGATGCCGACCTTGCGCCCGCGCAGCGTGCCGGTCAGCGGGTAGGGTTTCTCCAGCCACTTGCCCTGGCGCAGGTAGCGGTCGACCTGCGGGATCTGCCGCACGGTGGCGAGGAGCAGGCCGACGGCCAGGTCGGCGACCTCGTCGGTGAGCACGTCGGGCGTATTCGTCACCATCACGCCGCGCCGGCCGCAGGCCGCCGCGTCGATCGTATCGTATCCGACGCCGAAATTGGCGGCGATCTCGAGCTTCGGCAGCCGGTCGAGCAGGGCGTCGTTCACGTGGACATGGCTCACCGCCATGCCGCGGATCTTCGGCCCGACCTCGTCGAGGAAGCGCTCCTTGTCCTCCGCCAAGTCGCCGCGGTGGAGGGTGAAATGCCTCTCCAGGCTTTCGGTCACGAGCGGCGACATCGGCCGCATGATCAGAACATCTGTGGACTTCAAGCCTGTCTCCCGGTCTTTTCTGGCCATCCGACGATGGGCGCATGGCGAGGGCGCTTGATCTTGCGCCCCGCGCGCCCGATGATGGCCGCCAACACGAGAGGCGGCAAGACAGGCCGCCCCGTTCGACGGGTCGAGGAAACACCCCAATGAGCGCCAGACACCCTGATCGGGGCCCGCCTGTCGTGTGTTCGTCGTCTGCCTGTGGCAGCGCTGCCGTTTCGGTCCGCGCGCCGCGCGCGACCCTATTCTCATAGACACGACCACGAGGAGCCGATGGCCGGGCTGGAAATCAGGAACGTGCGCAAGTCGTTCGGGGCCACCCCGATTCTGCACGGCGTGTCGATCGACATTCAGGACGGGGAATTCGTGATCCTGGTCGGCCCGTCGGGCTGCGGGAAATCGACCCTGCTGCGCATGATCGCGGGGCTGGAGAACATCACGGCGGGCGAGATCCGGATCGGCTCGCGCGTCGTCAACGCGGTGCCGCCCAAGGAGCGCGACATCGCCATGGTGTTCCAGAACTACGCGCTCTACCCGCACATGACCGTGAAGGACAACATGGCCTTCTCGCTCAAGCTGAGGAAGGCCGCCAAGGAGGAGATCGAGAGCCGGGTCGGGCGCGCCGCGGCGATCTTGGGGCTGGAAAAACTCCTCGACCGCTACCCGCGCCAGCTCTCCGGCGGCCAGCGCCAGCGCGTCGCGATGGGGCGGGCGATCGTGCGCGATCCCCAGGTGTTCCTCTTCGACGAGCCGCTCTCCAACCTAGACGCCAAGCTGCGGGTGGCGATGCGGGCCGAGATCAAGGAGCTGCACCAGCGGCTTCGCACCACCACGGTCTACGTCACCCACGACCAGATCGAGGCCATGACCATGGCCGACAAGATCGTGGTGATGCATGACGGCGTGGTCGAGCAGGTCGGTGCGCCGCTCGAACTCTACGACCGGCCCGACAACATCTTCGTCGCCGGCTTCATCGGCTCGCCGTCGATGAACTTCCTGAAGGGCAAGATTTCGGGTGACACGTTCCGCACCGACAGCGGCCTGACCCTGCCGCTGCCGACCCGCGGGGCGCGCCCCGCCGACGGGATGCCGGCGGTCTACGGCCTGCGGCCGGAGCATGTCCGTCTGGCGGAGGGCGGCGTGCCGGTCGAGGTCGCCGTGGTGGAGCCGACCGGCTCCGAGACCATGGTGCTGGTGCGCCCGCCCGGCGGCGGCACGCAGGCCATCGCCAACGAGGTCGCCCGCGACATCGCCTGCGTGTTCCGCGACCGGATCGGCGCCGGCCCGGGCGAGCGGATCGGCATCACCGCCGATCCCGCCCTCGTCCACCTGTTCGACGCCGAGAACGGCCGCCGGCTGAACTGAGCCGAGGACTTCCGGCCGGCGGCGGGACGCCATCCCGCCGCCGGCCGCGACCGATCAACGATCAGAACAATCCCGGGAGACACGCCACGATGTCAGCCTTCGATCGTCGCCAGATCCTCAAGGCGGGTGCCGCGCTCGGCCTCGCCTCCGCCGCGGGCCTCGAGGGCTTCGCCCGCGCCTGGGCCCAAGAGAGCCAGTGGAAGCCCGAGGCCGGCGCCTCGCTCAAGCTCCTGCGCTGGAAGCGCTTCATCCCCGCCGAGGACGAGGCCTTCATGCGCCTCGTCGACGCCTTCACCAAGGCCACCGGCGTACCGGTGAGCGTGACGAGCGAATCCTTCGACGACATCCAGCCCAAGGCCTCGGTCGCGGCCAATACCGGCCAGGGCCCGGACATGGTCTGGGGCCTCTACTCCTTCCCGGCCCTCTTCCCGTCGAAGTGCCTCAAGGTCGGCGACGTCGCGGACTATCTCGGCAAGAAGTACGGCGGCTGGCTGCCCACCGCCGAGGCCTACGGCAAGGTGAAGGGCGAGTGGATCGCCATTCCGATGGCGTTCAACGGCGGCTACCTCAACTACCGCATCTCGGCCATGAACAAGGCCGGCTTCCAGAAATTCCCGGAGGACCTCGATGGCTTCCTGGAACTCTGCAAGGCGATGAAGAAGAACAACACCCCGGCGGGCTTCGCGCTCGGCCACGCCACCGGCGACGCCAACTCGTGGATCCACTGGGCGCTGTGGTCGCATGGCGGCAACCTGGTCGACGCCAACGAGAAGATCATCATCAACTCGCCGGAGACCGCCAAGGCGCTCGAATACGTCAAGGCACTCTACGAGACCTTCGTGCCCGGCACGGTGTCGTGGAACGACTCGTCCAACAACAAGGCGTTCCTGTCGGGCGACCTGTACCTGACCAACAACGGCATCTCGATCTACGCCGCGGCGAAGAACGAGAAGAAAGACATCGCGGCGGACATGGACCACGCCGCCTACCCGGTCGGCAAGTCCGGCAAGCCGACCGAGTTCCAGCTCGCCTTCCCGATCCTGGCCTACACCTACACCAAGGCGCCGAACGCCTGCAAAGCCTTCATGGCCTTCGCGCTCGAGGCCCAGAACTACAACGCCTGGCTCGAATCGGCGCAGGGCTATCTCTGCCACCCGCTGCGGGCGTATTCCAACAACCCGATCTGGACCGCCGACCCGAAGAACAAGGTGTTCGGCGAGGCCTCGACCCGGACGCTGGCCGCCGGCGGCCTCGCCCCGGTGAGCGAGAAGGTGGCCGCCGTGCTCGCCGACTTCGTCGTCGTCGACATGTTCGCCTCCTACTGCACCGGCCGCGAGGACCTGAAGGGCGCGATCCGCACGGCGGAGAAGCAGGCCCAGCGGATCTTCCGGTCGGCCTGATGCGCTCACCCCCTCGTTCGAGAGGGCCGACAGCGTCACGCAGCGATCCGTGCGCATTCCCCTCTCCCCGCGGGCGGGGAGAGGGCTTTGGTGACCCGGTCGTCACCAAAGCGAGGCGGTAGCCGAAGGTGAAGGGGCGTTCCCGGGTGAGACACCTCCGGGAGCACCCCCTCACCCTCGCTCCGGCTCCGCCTGCACTCACTTCATCGACGACAAGGTCGATGAAGTCCTCTCCCCGCCCGCGGTGAGAGGAGAAACCCGCGTCTCATGCGGCGACGGATGAGTGCGGCAGTCCGATGATGCCGCTCTCGTCTGCCCCGAGACAGCCCGAGAACGAAAACACACCCGGAGGAGGCTCCCCGTGGCCGACATCGCCCTCGCCCGCCCCGCCGCGGCGGCGTCCACGACCGGCTCGGCCTGGAGCCGGCTGCGGACGAGCCGCGGCTGGCTGGGCTTCTGGTTCATGCTGCCGGCGGCCGCGATCCTGCTGCTGTTCCTGGCCTATCCGCTGGCGAAGGGCATCTGGCTCTCGCTCACCGACACCCGCATCGGGCGCGGCGGCAACTTCGTCGGGATCGAGAACTACGAATGGCTGTGGGACGACAGCGTCTTCTGGCTCTCGGTGTTCAACACGCTGGTCTATACGGGCTTCGCCTCGGTGGCGAAGTTCGGCATCGGCCTCTACCTGGCGCTGCTGCTCAACAAGCGGCTGCCGTTCAAGGCGCTGATCCGCTCGATCGTGCTGATCCCGTTCGTCGTGCCGACCGTGCTGTCGGCGCTGGCCTTCTGGTGGATCTTCGACAGCCAGTTCTCGATCATCTCGTGGTCGCTGCGCCATCTCGGCCTGCTCGACCACAACATCGACTTCCTGGGCGATCCGACCATGGCACGGATCTGCGTGACCTTCGCCAACATCTGGCGCGGCGTGCCGTTCATCGCCATCACGCTGCTGGCCGGCCTCCAGACCGTCTCGCCCTCGCTCTACGAGGCGGCGACGATCGACGGCGCGACCCCGTGGCAGAACTTCCGCCACATCACCCTGCCGCTCCTCACCCCGATCATCGCCGTGGTGATGACCTTCTCGGTGCTGTTCACCTTCACCGACTTCCAGCTGATCTGGGCGATGACCCGCGGCGGCCCGGTCAACGCCACCCACCTGATGGCGACCCTGTCCTACCAGCGCGGCATCCTGTCGGGGAATCTCGGCGAGGGCGCGGCCATCGCCACCGCGATGGTGCCGTTCCTGATCTTCGCCATCGGGATCTCGTGGTTCGGCCTCCAGAACCGCAAGTGGCAGACCGGCTGACAAGAAGGATCGAACACCCATGGCCGCGACCACGACCGCCCACACCCCCGACGACAGCGAAGGCATGGCCTATCTCGACACGCTGCCCAAGCGCGTCGTCACGGTCTACCTGCCGCTCTTCGTCATCCTGGTGGTGCTGCTCTTCCCGTTCTACTGGATGGCCTTGACCGCCATCAAACCGGACGACCAGCTCATCGACATGGAGACCTACAACCCGTTCTGGGTGGTCTCGCCGACGCTCAAGCACATCACGAAGCTCTTGTTCCAGACCAACTATCCGCTGTGGCTCTGGAACACGATGATGATCTCGGTGGCGGCCACCGTGCTGTCGCTGTTCGCCAGCGTGCTCGCGGCCTACGCGATCGTGCGGATCCGCTACAAGGGCGCGGTGGCGGTCGGCGCGGCGATCTTCCTCGCCTACCTGGTGCCGCCCTCGATCCTGTTCATCCCGCTCGCCACCATCATCCAGGCCTACGGGCTCTACGATTCGCCCTTCGCCCTGGTGCTGGTCTACCCGACCATCCTGATCCCGTTCTCGACCTGGCTCCTGATGGGGTACTTCAAGACCATCCCCTACGAGCTGGAAGAGTGCGCGCTCATCGACGGGGCGAGCCGCTGGCAGATCCTCGTCAAGATCATCCTGCCGCTGGCGGTGCCGGGGCTGATCTCGGCCGGGATCTTCTCGCTGACGCTCTGCTGGAACGAGTTCATCTACGCGCTGACCTTCCTGTCCTCGACCCAGAACAAGACCGTGCCGGTGGCGGTGGTGAGCGAGTTCGTCGACGGCGACATCTACCGCTGGGGCTCGCTGATGGCGGGCGCACTCGTCGGCTCCCTGCCGCTGGTGATCCTCTACTCGTTCTTCGTCGAGCACTACGTCTCGGCCATGACCGGGGCGGTGAAGGAGTAAGACTCCGCTCGAGATCTGAAGGATGCACCGCAGGATACGCTCCATCCCACCCGCGACCTCATCCTGGGGTGCGACCGAAGGGAGCCTCGAACGAGGCCTCCAGAAAACGCACAGACGTCTGGAGGCCTCCTTCAGGGTCAGTCGATTTGCAATCGGCTGACACCTCAGGATGAGGTCGTGGGTGGGACGAGACCTGCCAGGGGCCAAGCATATTCCGACGCTGCCGGGGCCCCCGAGAGGCCGCGCGGCCGAAGATGGCGGTCGGGTCTCGGCGCCCTTGCGACGCCTGCATCCCCTTGCGGCGCCGCGGGGTCTACCCGTCGGCGGTTCAGGCGGTTACATGACGGGTCCGCCGCGTGCGCGCGCCACGCGCCCGGCCCTACCGTCAGGTCTTCGTGACAAGGCAAACACCCCGATGACTGCCCCTCGCACCCTCTACGACAAGATCTGGGACGACCACGTCGTCGATCGTCAGCCGGACGGCACCTGCCTCCTCTACATCGACCGTCACCTCGTCCACGAGGTCACCTCGCCCCAGGCCTTCGAGGGGCTTCGTCTCGCCGGGCGCCGGGTGCGCCACCCGGAGAAGACGCTGGCGGTCGTCGACCACAACGTCCAGACCTCGTATCGCAGCTTCGGCATCGAGGATCCCGAGAGCCGCACGCAGATCGACACGCTGGCCGAGAACGTCCGCGAGTTCGGCATCGAGTATTACGATGCCCTCGACAAGCGGCAGGGCATCGTCCACATCATCGGGCCGGAGCAGGGCTTCACCCTGCCGGGCCAGACGATCGTCTGCGGCGATTCCCACACCTCGACCCACGGCGCCTTCGGAGCGCTCGCCCACGGCATCGGCACCTCTGAGGTCGAGCACGTGCTCGCCACCCAGACGCTGATCCAAAAGAAGGCGAAGAACATGCGCGCCGTCGTCGACGGGCGCCTGCCCGCCGGCGTCGGGGCCAAGGACATCATCCTGGCGATCATCGGCGAGATCGGCACCGCCGGCGGCACCGGCCACGTGCTGGAATATGCCGGCGAGGCGATCCGCGGGCTCTCGATGGAGGGCCGGATGACGATCTGCAACATGTCGATCGAGGGCGGCGCCCGCGCCGGCATGGTCGCCCCGGACGAGACCACCTTCGCCTACATCAAGGACCGGCCGAAGGCACCGAAGGGCGAGGCGTTCGAGCGCGCCCTCGCCTACTGGCGCAACCTCGTGTCCGACGAGGGCGCGCATTTCGACCGCGAGATCCGGTTGGATGCCGCCAATCTCCCGCCGATCGTGACCTGGGGCACTTCGCCCGAGGACGTCGTCTCGGTCCAGGGCCGGGTGCCGGATCCGGCCTCGATCGAGGACGAGAACCTGCGCGTGTCGAAGGAGAAGGCCCTGTCCTACATGGGCCTGACCCCGGGCCAGAAGATCACCGACATCGCCCTCGACAAGGTGTTCATCGGCTCCTGCACCAACGGCCGGATCGAGGATCTGCGGATCGTCGCCCGCATGGTCGAGGGCAAGACGATCCACCCGAACGTGTCGGGCATGGTGGTGCCGGGCTCGGGCCTGGTGAAGCAGCAGGCGGAGGAGGAGGGTCTGGCCAAGATCCTGATCGCCGCCGGCTTCGACTGGCGCGAGCCGGGCTGCTCGATGTGCCTCGGCATGAACGCCGACCGCCTCAAGCCTCACGAGCGCTGCGCCTCGACCTCGAACCGCAACTTCGAGGGCCGCCAGGGCCACAAGGGCCGCACGCACCTCGTCTCCCCGGCGATGGCGGCGGCCGCGGCGATCGCGGGCCACTTCGTCGACATCCGCGAGTGGCCGACGGGAGCCTGATCCTGTCTCACGAAACGGCGGAGTTCGGCGTTGACGCCGGCTCCGCCGCCGACTAAACGACTGACACCGGGGCGCCGCCAAGGCGACGCTCTAGGGCCCAGGTGGCGGAATTGGTAGACGCGCTGGTTTCAGGTACCAGTGGTGCAAGCCGTGGAGGTTCGAGTCCTCTCCTGGGCACCAACACCCTTCAATGGTGTTGATGCTTCCCGCGATACGGTGATATTGCGAACAACTACCCCTTGAACGATCATATTTTCGGCCGAGCGGTGCAGCGCGCTAGCAGTTGGTGCAGTTCATCGAGACGATCTTCGTCGAGCGCTCGCTTTGGGATCACCAGCACTGCGCTGAGCGGCAACAGCAGGCCGACGTGATCGCGGCGCTCCAGGACAGCCTGGACGGAACTCCAGGTGTAGCGGATCCACGTGCCGGGCACCGCCACCGTTACGTCAGCCTCTCCGAGCGCGAGATCGACGGGAACGTCCGGGCGCGACCGTGCCCTAGGCGGTGTGGACAGTTACCGCAGCCACATGACAATAGCCGCGATGGTGACCATGGCGGCGTAGTTGCGGGCTGTCTTCTCGTAGCGTGTCGCGACGCGCCGAAACTGATTGAGCTTGGCAAAACAGCACTCGATCAGGTGACGCTCCTTATAGAGGGCTGTGTCGAACTCATACTTCTTGGATCGCGAGGGATTGTTCGGGATCACGGCCGTCGCGC
>NZ_JACWCT010000068.1 GCF_016613415.1 Methylobacterium ajmalii
GCTCTCGGCCGCCGACGAGACCTCGCTCGCCGTCGCCTTCCGGACCCGCCTCGACGCCCTGGCGGCGGGGCGGAGCGCGACGGTGGACGGGGCCGGGCTCCAGCCGGACCCGGCCCGCCCGACCCTGCCGCGCCTGTCGGCCTCGCTGCGCGGCACCGCCGAGGGCCTGCACGGGCTGCTGGCGGCGCTGGAGACCGAGGCGCCCCTGATCGTGCCCGAGGAGGCCGTGCTGAGCGTCGAGCGGCCGGCCGATCCCGAGATCAGCCGCGCCACGGTGATGCGCCTCACCCTGACGGTCCGGGGCGTGCTCCTGCCCGCGCCGACGACCGGCCGGCCCGCCCCGGGAGGCACGCCGTGACGCCGATCCTCCGGGCGGCCGGAACCGCGCTCGCCGCGACCGGACTCAAGGCCCGGCTCGCCTGCGGGCTCTCGGCGGGCCTGATGCTCGCCGCCTTCGCCTGGCCGGTCGATGGCGGACCGGCGCCCGCGCCGCATAGCGCCCCGGCCGTGCCGCCGCCACCGGACGAGACGGCTCTGGCGCGCCCGCTCTTCGATCCCGGCCGGCGGCCCTGGACCGCCCGGGGCCCCCGCGAGATCCTCGACGGCGACCCGCCCCGGCCGGTGCTGGTGGTGCGCGGCATCCTCCTCGACGGGCCGGCCGCCCGAGTGCTGATCGACGACGGCAGCGGCGCCCGGGCCTGGCTCGCCCGCGGCGAGGGCCGCGGCGACTGGCGCGTGGCGGAGGTCGGGCGCGACCGGGTGACCGTGGTGCAGGGCGAGCGCCGCTACGTCGCGACCTTCCTGGGACCTGCCGCGATGCTGCGGCCGGTCGGCGCCCGGCCGGTGGTCGAGGCGGAGCCGGCCTTGCGGCGCTGAGCCGGGGGCCGGAAGCCGCGGGCGGCAATGGCGTCGCGCCCCGTCAGTCCAGCATCCGCCGCAGGATCCCTTGCGAGCCCTCGTAGGCCGCCGGCAGGGGCGGGGGCGGAAGGACCGGGCGCACCGGCATCATGGCGCGGAATTGCTGGCGGAAGTCCTCGGCAATGCGGTCGGCCTCGATGGTGCCGCGGATCACCCGGGGGCGGATGAACACCAGGAGCTCGGTGCGCACCCGCTGGTCGATGCGGTTGCGGAAGGCCGGGCCGATCACCGGCAGCTCGCTCAGGATCGGCAAATTCTCGTTCGAGATCTGCGCCTTCTCCTGCACCATGCCGCCGATGGCGAGGCTGTGGCCGTCGTTCACCGCGACGCTGGTGGCGACCCGGCGCTGGCGGATCGTCGGCGAGTCGATCGCCGAGGTCGTGGTCGGGACGACGTCGCTGACCTCCTGGTTGATGTCGAGCACGACGAGGCCGTTCTTGTTCACCCGCGGCGTGACCGAGAGGATCACGCCGGTATCCTTCATCTCGATCTGGTTGAGGATCGGGGCGCCCGCGGTGAGCGCGCTCTGGCCGGATTGCTTGATGATCGGCACCTGGTCGCCGACCTGGAGCTTGGCGGTGCGGTTGTCGAGCACCGTGATGTTGGGCGACGAGATGACGTTGACCCGGGTCACGCCCTGCAGGGCGTTGAGCACCACGTTGAAGTCGGAGCCGGCGAGCAGGTAGTTGAAGCCCGGCACGCCGCGGATCGCCGAGGTGATCAGGCCGGCGGTGCCGCTCGTCGCCGCCGCCTTGCCGGTGTCGGCGCTGGCGAGGTTGAACCGGCTGCCCTGCTGCTTGAGGAACCACTGCACGCCGAAGGCGAGGTTGTCGTTGAGCGTGACCTCGGCGATCACGGTCTCGAGCAGCACCTGGGTCGGCATCGCGTCGAGGCGGCCGAGGATGCGCAGGATCTTGTCGTACTGGTTGCGCGTGGCCGAGACCACCAGGCTGTTGTTGGCCTCGTCCGCGACGATGCCGATGGCGTCGCGCCGCATCCCGGCCCCGCCGCCGGCATAGCCCGCGTCGAACCCGCCGCCGTAGCCCCCGTAGGCGCCGCCACCGCCATACCCGCCGAGCGCGCCGCCATAGCCGCCCCCGCCGGCGAGCGGCGAGGCGGGAAGCCCGCCCGCCCCCCCCGAAGGCCCGCCGAGGCCGCCGCCGACGCCAGCACCGCC
>NZ_JACWCT010000069.1 GCF_016613415.1 Methylobacterium ajmalii
CGCCGCGCGAGGCCGGGCTTCAGCCCCGCGCCCGGCGGGGGCGGGGCGACCGGGAGCGCGGCCGCCTCGGGCGGTGCGGGCTCCGGGGGCGGACGGCGCAAGCGCGCCCCGAGACCCCGGACGGTCTCCTTCAGCCGCGCCGTCCGGTCGGGCCGGGCGGGGGCGGGCGTGCCCGGCCGGGGCGCGGGATCGACGACGATCCAGTCCCGCGCGGCCGGCGCCGAGGCGGCGGGGCCGGGCGCGGCGGGAGGCAGGAAGAGGGTCGGGTGCTGGCGGCGCAGCTCGTCGACGAGGTCGCCGAGGGTCAGGGGCTGCACCTCGCCGGCCGTGGTCCGGGTGCGCGGGCGCCCGTCGCGGTCGACGACCTGGTAGCCGGGCGGGGCGTCGAGGCGCCGGATCGCCGCTTCGACCAGGAGCTCGAGGGTGCGACGGGCCACCGCGACGGGACGCTGACGGTCGATCTCCGCCCGGATCAGCGCCTGCAACTGCTCACGCGTGGTCATGTCCGCATCACGTCCCATCGTCCCGGCAGCGGGGGTCCCGAGCCGCACCCGTCGTCCGGGCCGCCCCACATGTAGGTGCCGAACAGCGTCCTGTCACAGGGCGGCCGCGCTTGATGTCTCGCCCGCGACGCCCGTCGGGCCGCCGCCCCGACGGGCAGCGGCGGTGACCGGGAGGTCGCGAGATGCGCTCAGTCGCGGCTCGCCACGGCCTCCCGGCGCACGACCCGGCTGTTCTCCGACACGATCACCGGCCGCCCGCCCGCCAGGCTGACGGCGAGCTCGAGGTCGACGGTGCCCTGCGAGCGCACGCCGCGGGCGGGGCTGAAGGCCGAGAAGTCGACCGTTGCCCGCACCTGGCACAGGGCGAGGCCGGCGCTGCAGGCGGTGCGCAGGGAATCCGGCCGCGGCCGGTAGCGCCGCTCCGGCCAGCGCTGCACGAAGCGGCGCTTCTCGGACATCAGGCTCGCCACGCTCATCGTGCGGCCGTGGAAGACGACCTGATTGCCGTAGAAGCCCGGCGCGTCCGCGAGCGTCGTGCCGTTGGGCCCCGAGATCGACGCCAGGTAGTCGCGCGCGAGCCGCTGCGAGGCCACCGCCCAGTCGCGCATCTGGCCGTCCGAGACGGCGACCGGGGCGGGCGCGGGAATCTGCACCGGCAGCGGCCGCTCGGTCCGGGCGAGACGCGCCGCGCGCCTGGCCTCGGTGGCCGCATGGAGCCCGCTGCGGGCCGGCCGGTGGGCCTCCTCGGCGAGCCGGCGCGGGGCGGTCGGCTGGGACTTGGCCTGGACCTTGGCGGGCGGCGCCTCGACCCGGGGGCCGGGCTCGACCTTCGGCGCGGGGGCGGGCGCCACGCCGGCGCGGGCGGGCGGATCGACCCAGCCCTGCGCCAGGGCGGCGGGCACGATCAGGAGGCTCGCGCCGAGCCCGAGCAGGGCGGCCGCGGGACGGGTGGGGAGAGGCCGGAAGGGACCGAGCATGGGGGGCGGCACCGGGGGGAGGACCAGGTTCAGAACGGTGAACGTTCGTCGCCGCGGTTACGGTTCCATTGCGGACGCTGCGCCCTCCCCGCTACCCACGCTGCCCACATCCCCGCGCGGGTCCCGGGCCCACCGCGGATCGGGCCGGCGTCCCGCGCGAAGGGCGCTCCTCCCGGCCCGGCGGCCCGTTCGCCGAGCCTGCGGTGCTCTTGCGAGCGCGCAGCCCTTGCCGAGCGCGGCCGCGACCCCACCTGAAGGGCTCCCCGGGTCCGGGCCCCTCTGGCGGTTCGAGGCGTCGACCGCGATGTCGGACCCCTTCTCTGCCTTTGTGCTGACGCGGCACGATCGCACTGGAGGGCCCGCACTCGTGCGCGTCGTTCCCCCCGTCCATTCCCGTCCCGTCGCGGGAGGCGCCAATGTCCGGCGCTGAGGCGACCCGGCGGGCCCTGCTCGTCGTCAACAAGAAGGCCCGCAACGGCGGGCTGGACCTCGAGGCCGTCAAGGGCGTGCTGCGCCGCGGCGGCATCGAGCCGGTGGATCCGCCGCCGGGCGAGACCGACTGCAAGGCGCTGATCCACGCCCACGCGGCCACCTGCGACATGGTGATCCTGGGGGGAGGCGACGGCACCCTCAACGCCGCCGCCCAGGCGCTCACGGAGGCGCAGCTGCCGCTCGGCATCCTGCCGCTCGGCACCGCCAACGACCTCGCCCGCAGCCTCGGCCTGCCGGCCGACCCGCTGGAGGCCGCGGAGGTGATCGCGTCCGTGCCGGCCCGGCCGATCGACCTCGGCTGCGTCAACGGCCACTACTTCTTCAACGTCGCCAGCATCGGCTTCTCGGCCGATCTCGCCGGCGAGCTGACGGCCGACCTCAAGCGCCGCCTCGGCACCGTCGGCTATGCGGTCGCGGCGTTCCGGCTGCTGCGCCGTTCGCGGCCGTTCACGGTCTATATCGAGCACGACGGCACGGTGGAGACCGTGCGCACGATCCAGGTCTCGGTCGGCAACGGCCGCCACTACGGCGGCGGCATGACGGTGGAGGAGAACGCCACCGTCGACGACGGCCTGCTCAACTTCTACAGCCTCGAGGTCGCCCATTGGTGGCGGCTGCTGGCCCTGCTGCCGGCCCTGCGCCGGGGCACGCAAGGGAAAGCCGCCGACGTGCGCGCCTTCCAGACCACCGAGGTGGTGCTGCGCACCAAGAAGCCGCGCCCGGTCAACACCGACGGCGAATTGACGACCTACACCCCCGCCCACGTGCGGGTGCTGCGACAAGCCGTCCAGGTCCACGCCCCGCCGCCCGCGGCGCCGACGGGCCGCCCCTCGATCTTCCCGTAGAGAGGATCTCGCCGTGGAGTCCCTCGTTCAGCTCGCCGCCGACCCGACGGCCTGGGCCGCCCTCGCGACCCTCGTCGTCATGGAGGTCGTGCTCGGCATCGACAACCTGATCTTCATCTCGATCATCACCAACAAGCTGCCGGTGGCGCAGCAGTCGCGGGCCCGGCGCATCGGCATCGGGCTCGCGCTGATCCTGCGCCTCGCCCTGCTCGGCACCGTCGCCTACATCGTCCACCTGACCCAGCCGGTGTTCGAGATCTTCGGCAAGGGCCTGTCCTGGCGCGACATGATCCTGATCGCCGGCGGCCTGTTCCTGCTCTGGAAGGCCACCAAGGAGATCCACCACAGCCTCGATCCCGATCCGGCGGAGAAGACCGGTGGGGGCGCCTCGCTCGGCTACGCCGCGGCGATCGGCCAGATCCTGATCCTCGACCTCGTGTTCTCGATCGACAGCATCATCACGGCGGTCGGCATGACCGAGCACGTGCCGATCATGGTGATCGCGGTTCTCGCCGCGGTGACCGTGATGCTGGTGGCCGCCGATCCCCTGTCGCGCTTCATCGCCGCCAACCCGACGGTGGTGATGCTGGCGCTGGGCTTCCTGATCATGATCGGCATGACGCTGATCGCGGAAGGCTTCGGGGCCCACGTGCCGAAGGGCTACGTCTACACCGCCATGGCCTTCTCGGCCGGCGTCGAGGCGCTGAACATCCTCGGCCGGCGGGCGCGGAAGGGGAAGCGCAACGCGGCGTGACGCGCCCCTGAACGTTGCTGCGAGAACAGCCCCCGACCGTCACCCGGTCGGGGGCTGTTCTCGTTCGGGAGGATCCGGCGTCGTGGCCGACGGCGCGCTCCCCGGCCCGAAGGACGCTCAGCGGGAAGGCGGGACCGTCGTCAGGGAGACGACGACGCTACGGCCTCGCGGGCGCAGACGGCCGGATCGGGCGGGACCGTCGCCGCGTCGGCGAATTCGGCCCGGGCCCGCTCGAGGTCGACCCGGAACGCCGCATCGCCGATCAGCGCCGCGAACAGGGCGCTGCCGGCGAGGCGCCCGGCCTCGACGTCGCTCGCCCAATGCACCCCGCAGACGATCCGGCTCTCGCCGTAGACCCGGGCGCGGGCCAGGACCGGGGCGGCGCGCTCCGGCATCAGGGCGGCCAGCACGAGGCCGAAGGTCCAGCCCTCGGTGGCGTGGCCGGACGGGTAGGCGAGGCTCTCGTCGAGGGCCCGGCTGCGCGGGCCGCAGAGGAGCGCGTCGTTGCCGAGATGCGGCCGCAGGCGGGCGAAATGCGCCTTGGCGTCGCGCACCACCGTCACCACGTCGCGGCGGACGCGGGCGAGGAGACCGGCCAGGACCGGCAGCCGGACGGGGTCGAGGCGGCGGCCGGCGGGGCAGGAGAAGTGGCCGAGGAGCGCGGCGATGCCCGAGGGGATGTCGGCGGTGGCAAGCGCCCAGCGCGGGGTGCCGGCGAGCGCCCGGGTCGCGGCGTAGGTCGCCGCGTCGGCGGCGTGCGCGGCGCTGCCGGGCTTCGGCGGCGGTGGCAGGATC
>NZ_JACWCT010000070.1 GCF_016613415.1 Methylobacterium ajmalii
GCCGGCGCCCGTGCTGCTGCTCCCGGCGCTCGGCGGCCGCATCGCCGGCTGCCTCGCCGCGGAGGCCGCGCAGCGCCGGCTGTTTCCCTGGCTGGCGGTGGCCTTCGGCGCCGGCGCGCTCTTGTTCCTCACCGTCGCGGACGGGCCGGTCGTCCTCGCCGCCCCGCTGGGCGCCGGGCTCGCGCTGGCGGGCGGCGCGCTGGCGCTGCGGGCCCGCGCGGTGGCGCCGGCCCTCATGCTCGCGGCGTCCTTCGTCTTCCTGGGCTTCGCGGCCGCCGCCTACCGGACGACGCGCGTCGCCGCGCCGGTCCTCGCCCGCACGGTGATCGCGCCGCTGCACGGCTTCGTCGAGGCGCTGGAGGAGCGGGAAGAAGGCGCGCGGCTCGTGGTGCGGGTCCTGCGCCTCGGCGAGATGGCGGCGGCCGAGCGCCCGGTGCGGGTGCGCGTCTCCTACCGCCGCGGCGACGCGCTGCGGCCGGGCGACTACATCGAGGCCAAGGCGCGCCTGCTGCCGCCGCCGGAGCCGGCGCGGCCCGGCGGCTACGATTTCGCCCGCGACGCGTATTTCCGCGGCATCGGCGCGGTGGGCTCGCTGCTCGGCGCCGCCGCCGTCAAGCCGCCGCCCGAGCCGGCGCCCTGGAGCCTGCGGCTCGCCGCCGGCCTCGACGACGCCCGCAACGCGCTGACGCGGCGCATCGCCGAGTCGAACGGCGACAAGGGCGGCGTCACCCAGGCCGGCGCGGTGGCGGCGGCCCTCGTCACCGGCAAGCGCGGGCTCATCGACCAGGACACCAACGACACCCTGAGGGCGGCCGGGATCTATCACGTCGTCTCGATTTCCGGATTGCACATGGTGCTGGCGGCCGGGGTGGTGTTCTGGCTCGTGCGGGCGCTGCTCGCCCTCGTCCCGGGCCTGGCGCTGGCCTGGCCGATCAAGAAGATCGCGGCCTTCCTGGCGATGATCGCGGTCACCGGCTACTGCGCCTTCTCGGGCTGGGACCTCGCGGCCGAGCGCTCGCTCGTCATGACCCTGGTGATGCTCGGCGCGGTCCTGGTCGACCGGCCGGCGCTCAGCCTGCGCAACCTGGCGCTGGCGGCGCTGATCTCCCTCGTCCGCGAGCCGGAAGGGCTCTTGGGCCCGAGCTTCCAGATGTCGTTCGGGGCGGTGGCCGGGCTCGTCGCCTGCGCCCGGCTGATCGAGGGGCGGCTGTGGAACCCGGAAGGCGGCGGGCCGATCACCCGGGCGCTCGCCTGGTGCCTCGCGACGGTGGTCGGCACGCTCGCCACCACGCTGGTCGCCCAGATCGCCACCGCGCCCTTCGCCACCTACCACTTCCAGACCGTCCAGCCCTTCGGCGTCGTCGGCAACGCGCTCACCCTGCCGCTCGTCTCGCTGGTGGTGATGCCGGCGGCGGTGCTCGGCATGCTGGCCCATCCCTTCGCCCTCGACCGGCCGGTCTGGTGGGCGATGGGGCTGGCGGTGCGCGGCATGCTCGACATCTCCGCCTGGATCGAGGGCTTCGACCGCGCGACCGTGGTGCTGCCGGCCTTCGGCCCCGGCGCGCTCGGGCTGATGACGGTGGCCCTCCTGCTCCTGGTGCTGCCGGTCTCCGGCCTGCGCTGGCTCGGCCTCGCCCCCGGCCTCCTCGGCCTGGCGCTCGCGGCGGCACCGGTGCGGCCCGACCTCTACGTCGACCGCGAGGGCGGCGGCGCGGCCCTGCGCGGGGCCGACGGGCGCCTCGTGGTGCTGGGCAAGCCCCCCGGCTTCGTGCTGGAACAGTGGCTCAAGGCCGACGGCGACGGCCGCTCCCGCGACGATCCCGGGCTGGGCGCGCAAGCCCGCTGCGACAAGCTCGGCTGCGTCGGCCGCGGGCCGCGGGGGATCAGCGTGGCGCTGGTGCGCGACAAGCGCGCCTTCCCGGAGGATTGCGCCCGCGCCGACGTGGTGGTGAGCCGTCTCGAGGCGCCGCCGGGCTGCGCGGCCAAGCACGTCCTCGACCGCGCCTTCCTGACGGCGCACGGCTCGACCACCCTGCGTTTTACCGCCGACGGCCCGGTCATCGAGACGGCTAAACGGCCGGGGGAGGGAAAACCGTGGCGGCCGGCTCCAGTCGTAACGCCCGCCGTGCCGGTTGCTGCCGCACCGAAAACGGCGCCGGGACCGAAACCGCTTCCACCGCCGTTTCCGCAGGAGGGAGAGGACCCTGAAGTCCACGCCGAGCCGTGATGGCCGCGGGTGTTCCGGCCTCCGGGCCAGGCGCCATCAGGCGATCGAGACCGGCATCATGCGTAGCACGGCGCGGCCCAGCAGGGTCTTCGAAAAGGAGAATTGCGTCTCGCCCCCTCGGCCCAGAATGTAATTTTGAGCCGTTGCACCATACTGTCCGCGCCGGTCCCACGGCACTTGCGGTTCGGGAGCGGCTGATAGATTGGGAAAGAATACTTCATCCCCAAGAGTTTCGCAGCTCCTGGTAGTGCCGACGAGCGCCATTCCCCGGACTGCAGCCCGGGTGTGCAGGTGCCTGCAGCGCGAGATTTCATCGCGCATCGTTTCACCCGTTCTTGCGATATCGTCGAGAACCAGAATGCGAGAGCAGTTACGGGGAATTCCCCGCTGCAGACCGACGTTTGTTCCCGGCTCAACGAAGATGAACTTGGCGGAATTCTTGAAATTATTCTGGACAAGCTTCCCCAGAATCTGACCGCCGTTGCCAATGACGACGACGCAATCCGGATCGTACTCGCGGGTCCGCGCAATCATTTTTGCCATGCCGTCGATCAGCAGAATGTCACTGATCTCTGGAGATTTGTCCGGTATGAAAGTCATTTCGACCGCAGGCGAAGGCGCTCTAGCTTGTCGTTGTAGCTCGTCCATGAACGGAGAAATTCTGCTAAATTGCTCGCGTATGGCATAATTCTCGGTAACCATTTGGAAAATGTCGCGCACCATTGAGGCGATTTGGATTTGAAAATATTTTGTGAATGCTGGATCATGGGTTAGCTGTGACTTAAGTTCCGCAAGTCGATCTTGGTATTGCAATCCAATATTATTTCCGTCAAGCAACCTGACAAGATTGCTTAGCACGAGTGATTGCAGCTGGTCGACCCCAAGCATCGCATTATCGACCGGGAGTATTTTAACTTCCGAATATGTCCTTGATTGCTTCAGGGTAATTGTCCGGGATGCGACTGATGGGTCAAGAGTCTTTAGAGTCGATTCAGCGCTCTTATTGACAATCAGTGGGTAAAGCCATAAGTTGTCGGCATATTTTTCGGCATCTTCGCCGCTAACCGATTGCATAAACGGATCGTTTTGCGATTGAATCTTACTGCTAAACTTGTCTATTACTGTATTGTCTTGAGGGTGAGGCGCCAGCGTGACAACGAGCTGTTCCTGTTTCTCAAGATCGACATCGGACGATGGAGCAGATTCCGCAAATGACTGTTCCGCCTTTTCGGGCTGGCGTGCCACCTTCGCGATTTTTCTGCTTACCGCTGCCAATTGCGTGAGGCCGGTCGCGATTTTCTCCTGAGCCAGCCGACGGCGTTCGGCAATCTCTTCACCGCCTTTGTCGTGAGGCGCAATATCTTTCATGTCTGTGTCAGAAATTTCGAGCCGTGCCATCCAATTTTGAAGCTCGTCTATCGATAATTTTTCAAGATTTGCGCGAGAAGATTCGACTTCGCTGTTGCGCACAGAGAAAGACTTAATAAGTTTTTCAACCATCTTTCTCTTGAGATCATTCTCCTTCATGCGACAGATCCTTCCGTCTGATCGAAAATTATATTGATTAATCCTGTCAACCCCTCAGCCAGTGTCCACGCAGCCTCTAGTGCTTCATCGACCAATCCTTGATCTATCAATTTTTTCTGGTGAGCCTTCTCAACGATATGCTCTGGAATCATAGGATGACCACGCGGCGCGAGCCGTTTAATTTCATCCAGCCTCAATGTATCGGCGATGTCGGCGAGTGTGCCACCATTCAATGAAGCAATAATTAAGTCTACAGGAGAAAGCTCCGCCGGTGCGCCGGGCGGGGCGTGGGCAGCGAGCAGCTTCAAATCCTCAAGTGACACGGATCGACCGATCGCATCGACGTCTTCTCGACTCAAATCATAGCCGATGAGAAGGAAAGCCGACAGGGCGCGTTTCAAGCACTTAAGGGGGGCCTTGGGATTGGAGGGGCGGTCATCAATAGCCAGCCACTGGTTGCAATCTGCCTTCAGCCACATCAGGTAACGAGCAAATTCCTTAACATTCGCAAGCGTCCGGGGCGGTGCGGCAGCGCACAGGATCGCCTCCTGATACGCAAAACTGAGTTCTGCGGCGCCACTCTCAAAATCATGAAGCAGGACAGGAAGGACCACGTTCGTCGTCGTGATGATTCCAAGTACATTCGTGTCGATTATATAGTCTAATTTGATATTAAGTGGCCTTTCTTTTATCTTTTTGTTGATAAAATTATGAATAGGCTCATGGCATTGATCGGAATCTATGTCAATTTTTTCGGAGTTGCATTTTACAGACATCAGATAGCATGAATTTTCTAGTCCTATTTTGCCGCACACGGCCGGTGATAGCGTTCCTAAGAACGTCGGATAATACTCACAATAGTCAAGATCGGTCGTGTTGTTTATTTTTCCTAGGAAGGTTGCGCTTCCGGATAGGCAAATCGGATGCCCATAGGCAAGCTTGACTTGCCTCGATATCAATATGGCTTCCTGCAGAAAGGTCTTTCCTGGGAAAAATGAACCGAGATTGAAGGGGACGAAGATGTGTTCGCCCCCGATTCGGCGCGTAAGATATCCAGGATAATCCGGCGCGCATTTGAGTTCGGAATCCTCGTCCTTTCCCTCTGCCATGACAGCCCGGAAAGATATCGCCAGACTCCATTTTTTCTCATCGTCCGGAGAAAAGCACTTATACTTTTCGTATTGCGCGCCCATCTTGACAAAAAAGTCAACTCCGTAGGGCTTTCTCAAGAATTTCATATTGGTATCTTGATATCTGTTCTAAGTAGATAAGCAATAATTCTTTACGTCAATAGGATCAAAAACTCAAACGAAAATATCAAATTGCCGAAATCACAATATTTTTGTTCTTAACTGAAGTTCAATAGAGCTTAGATAAAGCAAAATACGCAAAATATTATCTTATAGATGAACAAATTTGACAATAAAAAGACTAATTTTTGTGACAAAAATTATGATAATACTTATAGATAGCAGATGAATCACGTCGGATTCTCGCAGTACGGGGCAGTGGAGATCAGATCGTCGATCTTATCTGCCGCAATTCTCAGCGCTGGGCGGATGTCCAGGATCGAGACCCCACGCGCGCCGCCGAGGCAGCCGCGTGAACCAATCAGCGATCCCAGTGCCGGCTGCGCCCAGCGCGGTCGCGATCTACTATGACCAAACGCGCGTCGTAACTCGGACGGAGCGCGCAACCCGGCCGGACGCCGCCATCCGGCCAGATTGATCGTCCCTACGGCATCAGCCGCAGCGCATCGGCGAAGAAGTCCGGCCCGCCGAAATTGCCCGACTTGAGCGCCAGCCACATGTCGCGGTCGGTGGTGCGCAGGACCGGCACGCCGGCGGCGATCTCGGGGCCGACGCGGAAGGCCGGGAGGCGGAGGCGGTCGACGACCGCGCCCGAGGTCTCGCCGCCCGCCACCACGAGACGGCGCACCCCGTGGGCCACCAGCCCCTCGGCGATCCGCGCCATGGCGGCCTCGATGGCGTGGCCGGCGGCGTCGCGGCCGTAGCGCGCCTGGACCGCCGCCACCTCGTCGGGGCCGGCGCTGCTGGCGATGAGCACCGGGCCGTCGCCGATCCGCTCCATCGCCCAGGTCAGCGCCGCCCCGGCCTCGTCCTCGCCGGCGAGCAGCCGCGCCGGATCGAGGCGGCGCACCGGCATCGCGGCCTCGGCCCGGGCGATCTGGCCGAGGGTCGCCTGCGAGCAGCTGCCGGCGAGGCAGGCCGCCGGGCCGCCGATCGGTCCGCCGAGATCGGCC
>NZ_JACWCT010000071.1:0-51822 GCF_016613415.1 Methylobacterium ajmalii
CCGCTCGCGCGGGCGCTCGACCCCGCGGGGGCGGCGGCCGAGGGCGGAGAGGGTCGGCAACTGGGCCGGGGCGGGCGCGGCGGGCGGGACCGGCTCGGAGAGCGCCGCCGGGTCGGCGAGGGCCGCTGCATCGGCAGCCAGGAGGGCGGCCTCCAGGGGATAGAGCCCGCGGATCATCTTGAGCGCCTCGAACAGGCGCCCGGCCGCCACCAGGGCGTCGGCCGAGGCCAGCCCCTCGCGCAGGGCCGGCTCGCCGGTGGCGGCCAGCAGCCCGTCCCGGATGCCGTCGTAGAGCGCCCGCGCGGCCTGGGCCTTGGCGGGCTCGATCAAGAGGGTCTGCGCCGCGAAGTAGAGCTGGCGCAGCGGCGTCGTCGCCTCCTCGGCCTGGAGGACGTGGCTCTCCAGCAGGAAGGTGGCGTCGTTCATGAGCTCGATCGCCACCTTCCGGTCGACCCGCAGCACGGCGCCGTTGATGTAGATCCGTTCCCCGGCTCGCAGCGACAGGCGCATGGTGCGGCTCACCGCAGCCCGTCGCGGATCGAGGTGTTCACCTCAATCAGCGCCGCGAGGCTGCGCTCGGGCGAGCGCAGAACCTCGCCGGCCTCCTGCATCGTCCAGGCGCCGATCTGCACCAGGTCGGCGCGCAGGGAGGCGGGCAGGGCGTTCTCGGGCTCGAGCAGGTCGGCGATCAGGACGTTCCAGAGCTCCTGCACGAAACCGACGGCCGCGGTCCGCTCCGGGCCGGACAGGCCGCGGGCCTCCACGTCGCGCAGGAGGGTGAGGGCCCGGTCGAAGGCGGCGCGCTCGCGGTCGCGGCCGACCTCCGGGGCGTCCTCCAGGATCTCGGAATAGGAAAAGCGGTACATCGAGCCGATGCCTCGTATGTGTCAGCGCGTGTGGTCGGCGTGGCGCGGCGGGGGGCGCGCTACGAGATGTATTTCAGCAGGGACAGGCCCTGGAGCTGCGCGGTCAGCGAGTACGACATCTGAAGCTGGGTCGTCGCGGCGTTGAGCCGGGTCTTGGCCTCGGCCGGGTCCACGGCCTCCAGGCCGGCGATCTCCTTGGTGACGAGGGCCGACTGCGCGTCGAGCCGGGCGTTGGCGTCGGTGATCCGGGCCTGGGCGCGGCCGAGATCGGCCTGGAGCGACACCAGCCCGGCGCTGCCCTTGCTCAGGAGGCTCATCGCCCGGTTGGAGACGACCGCCTGGGCCTCGGCCGAGAGGCCGGTCATGCCGAGCGACGACACCAGGGCGGCCTCGGCGAGCTGGCGGAACGCCGTCTCGTTGGCGCCGACCGAGGTGGTGACGGTCTCGGTGAGGGAGATCCGGCTGGTGATGGCGGTCGAGGAGGCCTGCGACCAGGTCGTGCCCCAGTTCGGGTCGGCGAACTGCGCCGCGACCGTGCCCTCGAGGAAGCCCTGGATCTGCGCGGCCGTCAGGTCCGCGGTCCGGGCATCCGACGGCGGGAAGCCGAAGGCGCTCTGGAACGCCGCGACCGCGTTGGTCTTGGCGGCCGCCGCCGCGCCGTCGCGGATCGGGCTCGCGCCCGTGTTGGTGCCGGAGAACAGCGACTGGCCGTTCGAGGTGGCATTGAGGAGGCCGGTCAGCGTCGCCAGGGTGTCGTCGGCCGAGGCCGCCATCGCGGCGACGCGCTGGTCGGCGGGCAGCCCGGTCAGGGTGGCGAGCCGGGCGTCGGCCGCCTTCTGCATCTGCTGCAGGTTGGCCTGGCTCGCGTTGATGCGAGAGGCGGTGAGACCGTTGCCGTCCTTGAGGGCGGCGATCTCCGCCGCGCTCTGGCGCAGGGAGAGGCTGCGGCCGACCTGGCCGCCGATCGCGAGGCCGACATCGGCGTAGCGTCCGTCGGCGATCTCCTTGGTGGCGTTCGCGATCTCGGCCTGGAGCCGCCCCGACGCGCTGCGGGGGAGGTTCCACAGGCTGAGGCTGGAGATGTAGCTCGTGGTCATCATGACTGGCAGGGCTCTGTCTCTGGATCGCCGCGAAACCGCCTCACCGCACCGCGGCGAAGAGGGTCTTCAGCAGGTCGTCCACCATGGTCAGGATCTTGGCCGAGGCGGTGTAGGAGCGTTGGAGCTGCAGGATCTGCGCGGTCTCGTCGTCGCCGTTGACGCCGGCGACGTTCGACAGGGCCTCGGTGGCCCGGCCGAGCAGGGTCTTCTGGTAGTCGGCGTCGTTCGACGCGGCCTTGCGGCTCGCCTCGAGCCAGCCGGCGGAATCGGCCGCGAAGCCCGCGAGCGTCGCGGTCTCGCGCAGGGACGGGCCGGGATCGAAGCTGCGCGCCGCGGAAAGCCCGCCGGTGAGCGCGCGCAGGCGCCCGGCATAGCTCGCATCGGTCGAGGGGTTGGCCCGGTAGCCGCTGCCGTTCATGCCGCCATCGCGCAGGAGCGTGACGTCGCCGCCGGCCTGCGGGTCGACCGCGGCGTTGAGGGCGATGCGGCTCGCCAGCCCCGTCTGAGAGGCCGGCAACGCACCGCCGGACACGGCGGTGAACAGGCCGGCCATCGGACCGACATAGGCCGGCGGGCTGCGGGTATCGGCCTCCTGGAACGTGTCGACGAGCGCTCCCGCGATGGCGTCGAGCTGGCCCTGGTAGGCGACGGCCGTCTCGTCGCGCAGGGCCGCGAAGCCGGCGAGCTTGCCGCTGGCGATCCGCATCGGCGAGGTGGCGCCGGTGACCGGAACCCCGTCGACCATGACGGCCGCCCCCTGCGTGCCCGCCGGGAAGCCGGCGCGCGGCGAAAAGCTCACCGTGCGGGCGCCGCGCTCGTAGAGCGGCACGCCGCTGTCGGTGTAGATCGCCATGTCGCCGCCCGACCGGTCGGAGACGGTGATGCCGACCTCCTCGGAGAGCTGCGCCAGGACCCGGTCGCGCGCGTCGAGGCTGTCGCTGATGTCCTGGCCCGCGGCGGTGCCGCGCATCACCGCCCGGTTGGCGGTCTCGAACTGGCCGAGCAGGTCGTTGATCCGCGAGACCGAGTCCGCCATGCCCTGGTCGGCCTGGGACCGGACCTGCTCCACGGCCGAGGCCGCCGCGTTGAGGCTCGCCGCGAGGTCGCGGGCGCTCTCGACCGCGGCCCGGGCGAGGTTGGCGTCGTCCGGGCGGTTGGCGGCGGCCTGCAGCGCCGCGTTGAGGGTGCCGAGCCGGGCGGCCGGCGAGCCGGCCTCGCTGGTGTCGCCCACCGTCTTCGACAGGGCGGTGATGCCGTCGAGGAGGGCCTGGCGCTCGGCGGCGCCCGAGGACGCCGCGAGCTTGCGCATGAACAGGGCCGCGTCGCTCGCCCGGGTGACGACGACGGTGGTCCCGCCGACCCCGCTCACCAGGCTGACGACCTTGCGCGAGTAGCCGGGATCGTTCGCCCCCGCGGTGTTGCGCGCGGAGGCGGCGATCTGGCTCGACGTCGCGAGGAGCGCCGATCGTGCCGAGTCGAGTGCGAGCGAGAGGCCCATCTGTCAGCTCCCGGTGGCCGTGACGGCTACCGCTTCAGGTTCATCAGGGTGTCGAGCATCTCGTTGCCGGTCGTGAACACCTTGGAGTTGGCGGTGTAGACCGACTGCGACTCGATCATCGCGGTCAGCTCGGTGCTGACGTCGACGTTCGACTGCTCGAGGGCGCCGGACTTGATGCCGCCGCGGCCGTTCTGGTTGGCGAAGCCGACCTGGATGTCGCCGGAATCGACGCTGACCTGGTAGACGTTGCCGGAGCGCGGCTGGAGGTTGTCCGGGCTCTTCACGGTGGCGAGCGGCACCTTGAAGGCGGCCAGCCGCGTGCCGTCCTCGAAGGAGGCGTAGACGGTGCCGTCGGCGCCGAACTCGGTGCCGGTCACCGCCGCCGGCGCCTTGCCGTCGGCCTTGCCGTCGATGCTGTAGTCGCCGGCGAGCTGGTTCAGGCCCGAGAAGTCGAGGGTGATGTTTTCGCCGGCGCCGCCCGGGGCGGTGTTGAGGGTGATCGACTTGGCGGTGCCGGTGCCGGCATTCGCGAGCCGGCCCTGCGCGTCGAAGCTGAGCGTCGCGGTGCCGAGCTGGCCGGCGGCCGGCAGGGCCGGGGTGGAGCCGGCCGGGGTCGGGTTGGCGGCGGCGTTGTAGATCGAGGCGGTCCAGGTGCCGCCGGTGTTCTTCGACAGGTAGACGTCGAGGGTCTGGCTCTTGCCGAGCTTGTCGTAGGTCACGAGCGAGTACTTCTTGGCGTACTGGCCGCCGGGCGTCACGGCGCCGTCAAGCGGCAGCTTGCCCGACAGGCTGGCCTCGGTGGTCGGGGTCGCCCGGGTGCTGACCGAGGCGAGGTTGATCGGCACCATGTCGGTGACGCTGTTGAGCGTCGGGTTGGGCTCGCCGTCGAGCAGGCTGTAGCCCATCAGGGTCATGCCGGCGGCGTTGGTGAAGTTGCCGGTGACGCCGTCGACCTTGAAGTTGCCGGCCCGGGTCAGGTAGGGCGCGCCGGACGGGTCCTTGACGACGAAGAAGCCGTTGCCGTTGATCGCGAGGTCGGACTTCGAGGTCGTGGCGTTGAGGGTGCCGCCCTCGGTCACCGACCGGCGCACCTTGGTCTCAACCGAGCCCGAGTTGTAGTTGCCGCCGGCGCTGTCGGCGATCAGCAGCGACGAGAACTCCGCCGAGCTGCGCTTGTAGCCCGTCGTGCCGGAATTCTGGATGTTCTCCGCCACCGTCGAGATGCGGTTCGACTGGGCGTTCATGCCGGAGACGCCGGAGCGGAGCACGCCGATGAGACTCATTGCGGGACCTCGTTCGTCAGGATGCGGGGCCGGACTTGCCGGGCAGCGGGGTTCTGGTGGTCGGGCGCGGGCGGACGGGCCGCCTGCGGCAGGGTTTCGGCCGGAATAGACCCGCGCAGGCTTGCGCGGGGCTTGGAGGGGAGCGCCACGAGGCGCGGGAGCCGGGTTGCCATCGCGCGTCAGCCCCGCAGCGACTGGGCGAGCTCGAGGAACGCGTCCTGGCTCGCGGGCTGGGACGGGTCCTGGCGCAGGGCGTCGTAGATCCGCGGCACGAGGCCGATCGCCTGGTCGAGCTCCGGGTCGGTCCCGGCGCGGTAGCCGCCCATCAGGCGCAGGTCGCGGGTCTCCTCGAACCGGGCCATCATCGCCCGGAGCTTGCGGATCAGGTCGCGCTGCTCGGGCGTCCAGACCTCGGTGGCGAGCCGCGAGATCGAGCCGAGGAGGTCGACCGCCGGGTAGCGGCCCTGCTCGGCGATGGCCCGGTCGAGGACGACGTGGCCGTCGAGCGTGCCGCGGATGCTGTCGGCGACGGGATCGTTGTGGTCGTCGCCGTCGACCAGCACCGAGAACACCCCCGTGATGGTGCCGCGGCCCTCCAGCCCCGGGCCCGCCCGCTCGAGCAGGCGCGGCAGGTCGGAGAAGACGCTCGGCGGATAGCCGCGGGCCACCGCCGGCTCGCCGGCCGCCAGCGCCACGTCGCGGGCGGCGTGGGCGTAGCGGGTCACCGAATCGACGATGAGCAGCACCGATTCGCCGCGGTCGCGGAAGGATTCGGCCACCGCCAGCGCCACCTTCGGCGCCTGGCGGCGCATCATCGGGCTCTCGTCGCCGGTCGAGACCACCACGACGGCACGGGCACGGCTCGGCGCCAGCGCGCCCTCCAGGAACTCGCGCACCTCGCGCCCGCGCTCGCCCACCAGGGCGACCACGACGCTGTCGAAGCCGGTGGCGCCGGCCAGCATGGCGAGCAGCGTCGACTTGCCGACGCCGGAACCGGCGAAGATGCCGATGCGCTGGCCGGCGCAGAGAGGGGTGAAGAGGTCGAGCGCCCGGACGCCGGTGCGCAGGGGCGCGCGCACCCGGGCGCGGCCGAGGGCCGCCGGCGGGTCGGCGTCGAGGGGGCTGGCGCGCTCGCCGTGGACGAGGGGGCCTGCTCCGTCGACCGGGCGCCCGAGGGCGTCGATGACCCGGCCCTTCCAGCTCGGGTCGGGCCGCAGCTCCGCCGGGCCGAGGCGGCGGGCGAGCGTGCCGATCCCGGCCTCGATCCGGCTCTCGTAGGCCTTCAGCGTCGCGCCCTCGGCATCGACCCGGACGATCTCGCCGACCTGCTCGCGGCCGCCGGCCTCGAAGGCCATGCGGTCGCCCAGGCGCACGAAGGGCGAGACGCCGCCGATCCGGCAGGCACTGGCGGTGACCTCGCGGATCGGGCCGCCGATCCGCACCAGCGCGCCGTCCTGGCGGGCGGCCGCCATCGTCTCGGCGAGGCGCGCGAGCGGATCGGCCGCCATCCTAGCTGCCCTGCGGCGAGAGCGACTTCACGGCGCTCTGGAGGGAGGATTCGGCCTCCGCGGTCGCGGTGGCGGCGCTCTCGAAGGCGCGCTGGATGGTGATGAGCTTCGTCATCTCCATGATCGGGTTGACGTTCGAGCCCTCGACGTAGCCCTGGACCACCCCGATGCCGGTGAAGTCCTGGACCGGGCGCGCCGGCAGGCTGGAGGTCACGGCGTTGCCGGGCGCCCGGGTCAGCGTCGCCTTCTTGTCGAGGATGAAGACGCCCAGCGCCCCGACCTGGTTGGTACCCTGGAAGATGCTGCCGTCGCGGCCGATCGTCGGGGGGCCTTGCTGCGGATCGAGGAGCAGCGGCGAGCCGCCCGGATCGAGCACCGGCTGTCCGGTGAGGCTGCGCAGCTGGCCGGTAGCGTCCATCGTCAGGCGCCCGTCGCGGGTATAGGCGGGGCCGGACTGGCCGCCGATGGCGAGCCAGGCATCGCCCTGCAGCGCGACGTCGAGGGGCGAGTCGGTCTTCGAGATCGGGCCGGAGGCCCGCGACAGGTAGGTGTCGCCGGAATTGACGAAGGCCACCGCACCCTTGGTCGCCTGGGCGAGGAGCGCCGAGAACTTCGTCTCCTCGGCCCGGTAGCCCGCCGTCGACATGTTGGCGACGTTGTTGGCGGTGGTGGTCAGGCGCTTGTCGAGGGCGACCTGGGCCGACAGGTTGACGTAGAGGCTGTTCTGCATCGCCGCCTCACCCCTGGCCGTTGCTGAACAGCGCCAGGATCGGGTCCGTGGCGGTGTTGTTCTGCGCGTCCCAGATCGCCGCGAAGCGGCGGGCGAAGGCCTCGACCTTGGCCGGGTCCTGGAAGCTCGCGAAGTCGACCTTCGAGGAGATGAGCTTGGCCCGCACCGTCAGGGCGTCGGTGGTGGTGGCGCTGCTCGTCGCCGGCAGGCCGATCACCGTGTTGACGACCTGGGTCAGGGCGGGGTCGCTCAGGATGTCGTAGCCGCTGTTGAGGCCCGGCGCCTTGCGGGCGAAGTAGAGGGCGAGGCGCACGCCGGTATCCTGGGCGCCGGCATCCGCTTCGAGGCTCTGCTGCAGGTAGGCGTCGACCACCGCCTGGACATTGGCGCCAGGCGGCAGGTCGGTGCCGTTGCCGATGTCGACCGCATTCTGGCCGGCGCCGGACAGAGGCGCGTTGGTGACGCTCAGGGTGCGGACCTTGCCGCCCGCGGCGTAGATCGTGTCGGCGTTGACGCCGTCGCCGCCCGGCGCCCCGTCGAAGCCGTAATCGGTGTAGTCGGTGGTCTCGAAGAACAGGTTGCCGTTGACGCCGATGCCGACCTGCACCTTGCCCATCAGCCCGTCGGCGCCCGAGGCGCCGATCTGGGCGCTGATCGCCTGGCCGAGCTCGGTCGGGGTGACGTTGGCGAGGTCGGCGACCTTGCCGGCGAGGGCGGCTCGGTTGAGCACGATGGTGGCGGACTTCGTCGTTCCCGCATCGACCTGGGACGAGAGCGTGAAGCGCGCCTCGTTGGTGCCGGAGAAGTCGTAGGTCGTGGCGAGCGCGCCCGGCAGGGAGAGCCGGGCGGCGACCGCCGGGACCGGCGCCTGGCCTTCCTTCAACACCCCGTCGATGCCGGCCGCCGAGGGGCCGGGCGCGAAGTCGAAGGCCTTGGCGAAGGCGACGTAGCGGTCGTCGGCCAGACGGTTGGCGAAGGCAGCGGAGGAATCCGTGCCCTCGGTCAGGACCTTGCGCATGAACGCCTTGGCGTAGCCCATGTCCTCGAGGCCGAAGGCCTTGACGGCGTAGTTGTAGAGGCGGGTATCGGCCATGAAGTCGTCGATCGACTTCACCTTGCCGATGTTGGCCTGGTAATAGGCGGTGTCGCGGGCCACGATCGGCTCCGCGCCCTTGCGCTGCAGCGAGGTCGCGAGATTTCGCGACAGCAGCATGTAGCTCGTGAGAGTCGTCACGGATCAGCTCTCCGGCCCGTCGGCCCGGTGGGCGGGGTGCCTGGCCGCAGCGGCACGAAGCCCCGATGAGGCCTCCGCTCTAGGCGGACACGCTTGCTCGGGGCTTGCCACCCGGCCGAAGGCTCGCCGCGCCGCGCTCACAGCGGGGTCGGTCCGATGATGGTCTCGGTGGTGATGACGATCCAGCCGGCGCCGGTGCTGCGGATCGACAGCACCCGGCCGCCCCCCGGCAGCACCGAGCCGACGGCGATCTGGTGGAGGCCGTCGCGCCCTTCCACCACGGCCTGGCCGGCGCCGGCTCGGCGCAGGACGAAGCCGGATTGCGGCGGTGCCGCCGGCACGACGAGGCCCGGGCCCTGGGCCGGGGCGGCGGGGGAGGACGGTGTCGGCGGGGCGTCCGGCAGCGAGCCGGTGATCACCGGGTCGAGGTCGATCTCGGGCTGGGCGGCGGGCGTCGCGATCCGCCGCCAGGTGAACGGCCCGGCGCTCGCCGGCAGCACCTCGCGCACGTCGTAGGGCCGCGTCGGCTGGGACAGGGTGTAGCCGGCAAAGCCCGTCGCGGTGAGCGCCAGCAGGATGGCGGCGCCGAACACGCCCCGCTCGGTCGCGGCCTCCCGGGCCCGGCGGCGGGCGATCAGGCCCGCGATCGGGCTCGGCGGCGCGGGACGCTCGAGCGCCGGACGCCTAGGAGCGGCCCCTTTGGGAGCGGCCCCTTTGGGAGCGGCCCCTTTGGGAGCACCCCCGGTGGGGGCGGGACGCTGGGATGTGGCCGGGGCTGCGGGCATGGCCGGGATCGATCGGATGGTGGATGGCTAACGAGACATGAAGGAACAGGCTTTATGACCGGTTAACGCGAGCGGCCGGGCGCGTCCCGGCTTTGCGCCGCGGCCGGAACGCCGTAAGCGTGGCGGAAGGGGCGTCGCGGCCCGGAAGCGGGGAGACCATGGCCGACCGACCGGAGACCGATCGCCCCGGCCCTCACGTGCCGAAACTCGACGACGGTCGCGGATCCGAGCCGATCCCCCGCGCGGGCCGGCGCCACCGCGTGATCCAGCAGGGGCGGATCGTCCTCGGGCCCGACCGGCTCGTGGCGTGCGAGATCGCCGACCTCTCGGCCGCCGGCGCGCGGCTGCGCGTGCCCGCCCGTTTCACCCTGCCGGAGACGTTTCCGCTCGTGATCGCCGCCCACGAGCTGCGCACGGTCGAGGTCCGCCTGCGCTGGCGCCGGGGGGATTTCGCCGGGGTGACGTTCGAGGGGGCGGGGGCCTATATCGGCTGAACCCCGATGGAGCACTCTCCGGACGTCCTTCCGGGCCCCGCTGGCGCGGCGCCGGGACGGCTCGGAGGGTTCAGCCGTCCGTGGGGAGGTTCGCTCTCCGGGGGGAGAGCGGATGGGGGTCGTCCTTCACGGGGGCCGGGATGGCGGCACCACCACGCCAAGGCGCGCCGACGGTCCTTCGCCCCGGCCGTGAGCCGTGCCGGCCGGACGGGTGCGGGCCGGCTCGTGCGGCTCAGCCCTTGCGCTGCGCCTTCATGTAGCTGGTGATCGCGGCCTGGCAGTTCTGCGACAGCTTCGCCTTGTTCTGGCGGAAGCAGGCCTGCACCTCGGGACCGTCCGGCGCGAAGTTCCCGCAATAGGTCAGGTAATCGCCGGTGCAGTACTGCTTGAGCACCGCGCGGTCGACCACGACGGGTTCGGCGAGGGCCGCGCCCGTCGTGAGGACGAGGAGGAGGGTGGAGCGCAGGAGCACGGATGATCTCCGGGGGGAGCGAGGGGGGGCGGGTCGCGGGCGGACGGTCCCGGCCATGGGCGCGTGCCCCGGCCGATGGCGTCCCATAGCATTCCTGTGGGCGCGGGCAACCTGGCGGCAGGTCAAGCCCGAGATGTCGCGACAGACGAGGACCGCGCGGCCGAGACCGGCGCGGCCCTCGTCTGTCGCTGAATCGCCCCGCGTCAAGACGACGGCGCGGTGGAGCCCGCCGGAACCGCCCGGTGACGGAGGGGAGGAACGCTCAGAGGCGGCTCAGCTGCACCCGGGCGACGCCCGAGATTCCGATCGCGCGGGCCGAGGCCTGGGACAGGTCGATCACCCGGCCGCCGACATACGGGCCGCGGTCGTTGATGCGGACCACGACGGAGCGGCCGTTCGACGTGTTGGTCACCCGGACCCGGGTGCCGAAGGGGAGGCGGCGGTGAGCCGCCGTGAGGGCGTGCGTGTTGAAGCGCTCGCCGTTGGCAGTGCGCCGGCCCTGAAATCCGGGACCGTACCAGGAGGCACGACCGGACTGGGCTTCGGCGGGCGTGCTGGCTTGTAACGTCACCCCGGCGGCACCCGCGAGAGCGAGACCGACGATCGCCAGCTTTGCCTTCGAAACCATTTCGCATTCCCGTTCTTGTTGCTTGACGCGGCGCAACATAGAACCGAACGAGGCGACATTATGGAACAGTCAAAATCGAGAATACTTTGCGCATATTCGCGCCGACCGATTACGGGAACCGAGCGGGTTTACGAACGTTAACAGTCTTCGCTCGTCGACCGGGGATCGAGCGTGGCCGTGGCAGGTGCCACCTTGCGGCCAAGGTTCCCGCCCCCGGGACCCCGCTTGCCGGACCTCCCGCGGGCGGGAACATCCGTCTCACGGCGCGCGCGTGGCACGCAGGCCGATGCGGATCAGGTCGGCGAGGGTGCGGGCGCCGAGCTTGCGGCGCAGCTGCGTGCAGGCATTGGCGATGGTCTTGTAGCTGAGGCCCAGTTCCTCGGCGATCGCCCCGTGCGAGCGCCCGGCGCCGAGCCGCTCGAGGATCTGCCGCTCGCGCGGGGTGAGGGGCGGGGCAGCCGGCGCCTCGCGGCGCAGCCGGTCGACCTCGGCGGCGAGGGAGGGCGCCACGTAGGTGCCGCCGTCGCGCACCCGCTCGAAGGCGATG
This sequence comes from Methylobacterium ajmalii, assembly GCF_016613415.1. Taxonomy (GTDB): domain Bacteria; phylum Pseudomonadota; class Alphaproteobacteria; order Rhizobiales; family Beijerinckiaceae; genus Methylobacterium; species Methylobacterium ajmalii. The sequence goes on from NZ_JACWCT010000071.1 coordinate 11,146, forward strand.
TGCAGCTCCATCGAGGCGGTGTCCTTGAGGACGTAGCCGGTCGCCCCGCTCTCGATCGCCCGGACGGCGATCTCCGGGTCGTCGTGCATGCTGAACACCAGGATGCGGGTCTCGGGCGCCACCGAGCGGATCCGCCGGATCAGCGCCAGGCCGCTGAGCGCGGCGCCCTGGAAGGTCAGGTCGGCGACCACGAGGTCCGGGCGGTGGCGGCGGAAGCGGCGATAGCCGGCGGCGATGCCGGTGGCCTCGTGCACGGTCTCGACGCCGGCATCCTCCAGCACGCGGCGGCAGCCCTGCAGCACGATCGGATGGTCGTCGACGACGAGGACGTTCACGGGTGCGGTCCTTCGGGGGGAGGGACCCGCGGCGGCGCCGCGGGCCCGGTCACGGTCAGTTGGTCGGCTCGCCGGCCGCGACCTTGGCGGTCCAGTCGTCGAAGGCGACGACGGCCTGGCGCTGCTCGCCGAGGCCGGCGATGCCGAGGCTGACGACGTCGCCGGACTTGAGGTAGCGCGGCGGCTTCATGCCCATGCCGACGCCGGGCGGCGTGCCGGTGGTGATGACGTCGCCGGGCTCGAGCAGCATGAAGTGCGACAGGTAGGAGACGATCTGGCGCACGTCGAAGATCATCGTGCGGGTCGAGCCGGTCTGCATCCGCTCGCCGTTCACGTCGAGCCACATGTCGAGGTTCTGCACGTCGCCGACCTCGTCGGGGGTGACGAGCCAGGGCCCGAGGGGGCCGAAGGTCGGGCAGCCCTTGCCCTTGGTCCAGGTGCCGCCGCGCTCGAGCTGGAACTCGCGCTCGGAGACGTCGTGGCAGACGCAATAGCCGGCGACGTAGTCGAGCGCCTCGTTGGCGTGGACGTAGGAGGCCCGCTTGCCGATGACGATGGCGAGCTCGACCTCCCAGTCGGTCTTGGCCGAGCCCTTGGGCAGGATCACGGTGTCGTTCGGGCCGACGATGCAGGACGGCGCCTTGTTGAACAGGATCGGCTCGGCGGGGATCGGCGAGCCGGTCTCGGCGGCGTGGTCGGCGTAGTTGAGGCCGATGGCGATGAAGTTGCGCACCTGGCCGACGCAGGCGCCGAGCCGCGTGCCGGCCGGCACCTCCGGCAGGGTCGCCGCATCGATCCGGCGCAGGTTCGCCAGGGTGTCGGCGGCGAGGAAGGGGCCGGCGATGTCGCGGACCACGCCCGACAGGTCGCGGATCGCCCCCGCGGCGTCGATCAGGCCCGGCTTCTCCGCCCCGCTCTCGCCCCAGCGTACAAGCTTCATCGGCCGTCTCCCCCTGTCCATCCGAGCCTGAGGCCCGTCGGGCCGGGACATTGGCGCCGGTGCGCCGCCGTCGCAAGCCGATACGCCCGCGTCCGCGGCATCGCCCCGTTGCAGTTTCGTCACATCTGAGGCGAAACCGTGTCGGACGCGGCCGCCGCGCGCCGATCCGGGCGTCCACGCTATACACGCGACGCCAAGAGACAACGACTGAATTCCCAGACATCTCTTCCATCGACTCGCTCTTGTCTGACCGATGCGAGAGATCGTCTTGAGGACATGACCGGCGACCGGCGACCCGGCGGGATTGCGCAGCCCCTGCCTGCTGCCGCATCATTCCGCTCAAGCTGCGGGCGTCTGGAAGCCGCGCGGCATCGCTTACGAATTCGGGGTCGAGGTAACGTCATGACGGGTTTGAGGAGGACGGCGCTGCTGGCCGGCGCCTCGGTGGCATTGCTGGCGGGGGCCAGCGGGGCCGCGCAGGCGGGGGCGTTCGGCCTGCGCGAGCAGAGCGCCCAGGCGATGGGCCTCGCCTTCGCGGGTGCCGCCGCCGGCTCCGGCGGCCTGTCGTCGATGTTCTGGAACCCGGCCGTCGTCACGATGAAGCCGGGCTGGAACTCGGACTTCAACGCCACCCTGGTCGCCCCCTCGGCCCGGATCACGCCGACCACCGGCACCTTCCCGCCGCTCATCGGGCTCGGCGAGTCGGGCGATATCGGCCAGGCGGCGGTGCTGCCGGCGACGTACTCGAACTACCAGATCAACGACCGGCTCTATCTCGGCCTGTCCGGCGCCGCGCCGTTCGGCCTCATCACCAAGCCGAACCAGGTCTGGGCCGGCCAGACCTACAGCCGCTCGTCCAAGATCTTCACCCTGAACTTCAACCCGGTGATCGGCTACAAGGTCAACGACTGGCTGTCGGTCGCGGCCGGCCCGGTGCTGGAATACTTCAAGCTCACCCTGCGCCAGGCCACCGGCATCACGCCGCTGGCGAACTCCGCCTTCCTCAAGGGCGACGACTGGGCCTGGGGCTTCACGGCCGGCGTGGTGGCGCGGCTCTCGGAGGGGACCACGGTCGGCGTCGGCTACCGCTCGTCGATCAACCACCGGATCGAGGGCTCGGCCTTCGGCATCGGTCAGGTCCGTGCCAGCCTCAACACCCCCGAGAAGGTCTCGGTCGGCCTGACGCAGGCGATCACCCGGGACTTCCGCCTGAACTTCGGCTTCGAGTGGGACAACTGGACCCGCATCGGCTCGCCGGCGATCGTCTCGGTGGCGCTCGGCCGGCCGGTGACGGCCCTGCCGCTCAACTACAAGAACGGCTTCTACTACTCGCTCGGCGCCGAGTACGACTTCACCCCGCAATGGACCGGCCGCGTCGGCGTCGCCTACGAGCAGTCGCCGATCGACAACTCGAACCGCTCGACCCGCCTGCCCGACGGCGACCGCTACTTCGCGTCGGTCGGCGCCAGCTACCGCTACAGCGAGAAGATCCAGTTCGACGTCTCCTACCAGCACCTGTTCGCCGCCGGCCGCAACCGGATCGCGCTGGTGCCGGGCGAGCCGCTCTACACCGCGCCGCTGGCCTTCCTGGCCACCACCGACGCCAGCGCCGACATCGTCTCGGTCGGCCTGAAGTACCGCTGGGACAACCCGCCGGCCCCGGCGCCGATCCCGGTGCCGCTGGTGCGCAAGTACTGAAACCCAACCACCGTCAAGAGAAAGGCCCCCGGGAGGATCTCCCGGGGGCCTTTCTCGTCTCACGCCTTTTCGAGCACGTAGGTCCCTGGCGCCGCCCCGAGCGAAGGCAGCACCCCGCCGCCGGGCCGGCGCGCCGGCACCCGCTCGTTGTTCTGGTGCTCGAGCCAGGAGAGCCAGTAGGGCCACCACGAGCCCGGATGTTCGGTCGCCGCCGCGATCCAGTCCTGGAGCGAGCCGTAGGCCGGACCGCCGGTCCAGTACTGGTACTTGGGCTTGGCCGGCGGGTTGACCACGCCGGCGATGTGGCCCGAGCCCGCCAGCACGTAGTCGACGGTACCGCCGAAGGCGCGGCAGCCCTCGAAGACCGAGAGGGCCGGGGCGATGTGGTCCTCGCGGGTCGCGAGGTTGAAGACGGGCGCGGTCACCTTGCCGAGGTCGAGGCGCACGTTGCCGAGCACCATCTCGCCGCGCGACAGCTTGTTGTCGAGGTAGCAGTTGCGCAGGTAGAACGAGTGGTTGGCGGCCGGCATCCGGGTCGCGTCGGAGTTCCAGTACAGCAGGTCGAAGGGCAGCGGCGCCTTGCCCTTCAGGTAGTTGTTGACGACGTAGGGCCAGATCAGGTCGTTGGGTCGCAGCATGTTGAAGGCGTTGGCCATCTTGGCGCCTTCGAGGTAGCCGCGGTCCTTCATGCCGGCCTCGATCGAGCGGATCTGGGCCTCGTCGACGAAGACCTTGAGGTCGCCGGCATGGGTGAAGTCGACCTGGGTTGTCAGGAAGGTGGCGCTGGCGATGCGGTCGTCGCCCACCGCCGCCATGTAGGCCAGGCTCACGGCGAGCAGCGTGCCGCCGACGCAGTAGCCCACCGCCGAGACCTGGCGTTCGCCGGTCGCCTGCTCGATCGCTTCGAGCGCCGAGAAGACGCCCTCGCGCATGTAGCTCTCGAAGTCCTTCGAGGCGTGGCGCGCATCCGGGTTGACCCAGGAGATCACGAACACCGTCAGGCCTTGGGCGACCGCCCAGCCGATGTAGCTCTTGTCCTTGTTCAGATCGAGGATGTAGAACTTGTTGATCCAGGGCGGCACGATCAGGAGCGGGCGCTTGAGCACCGTCTCGGTCTGCGGCGCGTACTGGATCAGCTCGATCAGGTCGTTGCGGAAGATCACCTCGCCCGGCGTGCTCGCCATGTTGACGCCGACCTTGAACTGGCCCGGATCGGTCTGGCGCACGCGCAATTCGCCGCCGCCGGCCTCGACGTCCTCGGCCAGCATCTTCATGCCGCGCACCAGGTTGGCGCCGTTCTCCCGAAACGTCTCGCGCAGGAGCTCGGGGTTCGTCGCGAGGAAGTTCGACGGCGACATCGCGCCGGAGATCTGCCGGACGTAGAACTGCGCCTTGGCGCGGGTGTGGTCGTCGAGCCCCTCGGCCTCGTCGACCATGATCTCGGCCCACCGCGTGGTGATGAGGTAGCCCTGCTTCAGGAAGTCGAAGACCGGGTTCGTCGTCCATTCGGGGGCGGCGAAGCGCTTGTCCTTGGGATCGGGCAGGGCCACGGGGGTGACCGTCTCGCCCTGCATCCGCTGCAGGGTCGAGCCCCACAGGGCCAGGAACTGGCCGCCGATCAGGCTCTGGGCCTCCATCGCCTTCTGGGGGTCGGTGAACCACTTCTCCGCCACGGTGCCGAGCGTGCGCACGACCTCGGTCACCGACTCGGCGAGCGCCGCGTTCGGCTTGCCCTCCTCGAGGGGCTTGGCGTAGGCGGCGAGCGCCCGGCTGAACTGCTCGGTCATCAGGCCCGCGTTGCGCGACAGGGCCTCCATGTCCGCAACGGGGACTTCAGCGACCGGGACCTTCGCAGTCGGCGCCGCACCTCGTTCAGAAGACGTCACGCGCACTCTCCTCCCGTATTGTGGCCGGCTTCGGCGAGCCGCCTTTCCGACAAGATATCGTCCCAAACCGCCGGTTGCGCCAGATGACCGGACCCGGTTTCCTCACCGCCACGCTGCCCTCGCGCAAGGTTCTCGCCCGTCCATGCCCGTCTTCCCCGTTGTTTCGCCCCGCCTCGCCGCCGCCGCCGCGCTCGTCGTCACCTGCTTGTCCGCCGGGGGCTGCGTCCTCGACGGGGCCGGCATCCGCGACGCCGCCAAGTCGGCGGGCCTCGGCCCCAAGGAGGTGGCCGCGCCCGACTTCGTCGAGAAGTCCCGCCGCGGCGGCGGCGACTTCCTGCCCGTCGGCGTCTCGGCCCCGCCTCGCGAAACTCGCGCCAAGTCGGCCGCCGGCGTGAAGGCGCTCGAGGCCGAGCTCGACGCCAGCCGCCAGCGCAACGAGGCGCGGGGCCGCGATGCCGCCAAGGTCGGCGGCGCGGTCAAGCCGCCGGCCCCGCCCAAGGTGCCGCCCGCCGAGTGACGCCCCGGGTGACGAAGGGGGAGCGACACCGCCGGGTGAGGCTTAAGTCCCAGGGCGGCGGCACCCCGGCGAATCTTCCTCTCGCCCCAAAACCCCTCTAGACAGCGTATGTGACACGCGCGTCGCAGCGGCGGCGCCGATCCAGGACCCGGCCATGACCGATTTTCACCGCATCAAGCGACTGCCCCCCTACGTCTTCGAGCAGGTCAACCGGATCAAGGCCGCCGCCCGCGCCAACGGCGCCGACATCATCGACCTCGGCATGGGCAACCCGGACCTCGACGCGCCCCGCCACGTGATCGAGAAGCTGGTCGAGACCGCCGGCAAGCCGCGCACCGACCGCTACTCGGCCTCGAAGGGCATCGCGGGCCTGCGCCGCGCCCAGGCGAACTACTACCAGCGCCGCTTCGGCGTCTCGCTCAATCCCGACACGCAGGTTGTGGCCACCCTCGGCTCCAAGGAAGGCTTCGCCAACATGGCGCAGGCCATCACGGCGCCGGGCGACGTGGTGCTGGTGCCCAACCCGAGCTACCCGATCCACGCCTTCGGCTTCCTGATGGCGGGCGGCGTGGTCCGCTCGGTCCCGGCCGAGCCGACCCCGGCCTTCTTCCCGGCGGCCGAGCGGGCGATGCAGCACTCGATCCCCAAGCCCGTGGCGATGGTGGTCTGCTATCCCTCGAACCCGACCGCCTACGTCGCCTCCCTCGACTTCTACCGCGACCTCGTCGCCTTCGCGAAGAAGCACGAGCTGATCCTGCTCTCCGACCTCGCCTACGCCGAGGTCTATTTCGACGATCACAACCCGCCGCCCTCCGTACTGCAGGTGCCGGGCGCGATCGACGTGGCGGTGGAGTTCACCTCGCTGTCGAAGACCTTCTCGATGGCCGGCTGGCGGATGGGCTTCGCCGTCGGCAACGAGCGGCTGCTGGCGGCGCTGACGCGGGTGAAGTCCTACCTCGATTACGGCGCCTTCACGCCGATCCAGGTCGCCGCCACCGCGGCGCTGAACGGCCCGGAGGACTGCATCCACGAGATGCGCGCCACCTATCGCCGCCGCCGCGACGCGATGGTCGACGCCTTCCAGAAGACCGGCTGGGACATCCCGGTCCCGTCCGCGTCGATGTTCGCCTGGGTGCCGATCCCGGAGCGCTTCCGCAGCCTCGGCAGCCTGGAATTCTCGAAGCTTCTGGTCGAGAAGGCCGACGTGGCGGTGGCGCCGGGCATCGGCTTCGGCGAGCACGGCGACGAGTACGTCCGCATCGCGCTGGTCGAGAACGAGCAGCGCATCCGCCAGGCGGCCCGCAACATCCGCCGCTTCTTCGACAACGCCGACCGCACCCTGCACAACGTCGTGCCGATGCAGAAGGTCGGCTGATCCGGCGGCTTGTGGCCGGGGGGCGACAGGGGAGGCGCAATCGCATCCCCGTGTCGTCGCCTCGGCCGCGCCCTGGGTTGATCCGGGCGGGACGGGGCGTCAGGGTGCGGCCAAGGTTCTGCTCCACCCTAGGGTATCCGATGCGTCGCTCGCTGAAGCTCGTCGTTCTCGCCGCCGCGGCCGCCCTCCCGGCCGCCTGCGCGCCGAACCCGATCATCGCCCGCGACCCCGTCCCGGCCCCGAGCCCCGACATCGCCTATCGCTGCTCCTCGACCCCGGCGCTCCTCAACGGCTACTGGGCCGAGTGCGAGCGGATCCGGCGCGAGCGCGAGGTCGTGGTCCGCACCAAGGGCTGATACGCGGGGCGTACGCCGCCCTCGCACGACTCGACCGACCCGGACAGCTCGCCGCGCCCCGGAACCGGGCGCGGCCTGCCGCGCGTTGACCGGCATCCATCAACGAGGATGCCCCGCGTGGTCCGTCGCTTCATCCTGCCGCTCGCCGCCCTGGCCTGCCTGTCGGGCCCCGCCTTCGCGCAAGCTCCGCTCGGGGTGCGGGTGCGCCCGCCCGTCGCCGAGCCCGACATCTACAACCGCGCCGCAGCGGCCGGCCCCGTCGTGCTGCAGATGTCTCCCGATGCCGTCATCGGGCCGCTGCCCGTGGGCGCGAGCGGGCTCGTGGCGATCCGCGCCGTGCCGGTCGCCGCCGTCACCAATGGCGGCGGCTTCGGGCCGACCGGATTCGGCTATTACGGCGACAGCGTGAGCGAAGGCCCGCTGAACCGCCCGCACCGCCCGGCCGACTACGTCCTCGGCAATCGCCCGTACTGATCCCGACTCCTGACAGGAAGGACACGTCCATGCGTACACGCATCCTCGCGGCGGGCCTGCTCGCCGGCCTCGCCACCCTGGCGACCGCCCTGCCGGCGGCGGCCCAGAGCGTCGGCTACGCCACCGGCCTTCCCGGCCGGGACCCCGCGGGCGACGACGAGATCGGCTGGGGCCCGGCCTACCGGCCCGAGACCAGCTTCTCACAGCCCGGCACGCCGCCGACCCCCGGCGACTTCGCCGGCGCCGCCTACCGGGCCCGGACCGGGCACGGTCCCTATGACGGGATCCAGGCGCCGATGCGGCCGGTGCGCGCCTACCAGTACCAGACGCCGGGCTACGGCTACGGCCCGGCGGGCTATGACGACGAGCCGGCTTACGCGCCGCGGATGCGGACGCACCGGGTCCGGCACGGCGTCGCCCCTCGGCATCACGCCAAGGCGAAGATGCATCGGGCGCAGCGGCAGGTGATGCGCTGAGGCACGGGGCCCGCCGTCCCGCCCCACAGGGTCGTCCCGGGGTCCGCTCTCGCGGCCCCGGGGTGACCGCGGGGGGAACGACGGGCGATAGAAGCGCCCCTCAGGCGAACCCTTCCAGAACGATCTTCCCCTTCGCACGCCCGCTCTCCAGGAGCGCGTGCGCCCGGCGCAGGTTCGCCGCGGTGATCGGACCGAAATGCTCGGCGAGCGTGGTACGCAGGGCGCCCCGATCGACGAGCCGGGCGACCTCGTCGAGCAACGCTCCTTGCGCCGCGATGTCGACGGTGCCGAACATCGGCCGGGTGAACATGAACTCCCAGTGCAGCGACAGGCTCTTGCGCTTGAGGAGCGACACGTCGAGCGTCGCCGGGTCGTCGATCAGCGCGAGGCGACCCTGCGGCGCCATCAGCTCGGCGATGGCCGGAAGATGCGTGTCGGTGTGGGTGGTCGAGAAGACCAGCCCCGGGGCGCCGAGCCCGAGGTCGGCGACCTGTTGCGCCAGCGCGGCGCCGTGATCGACGACGTGGTGGGCGCCGAGCGCCCGGCACCAGTCCTTCGTCTCCGGCCGCGACGCGGTGGCGATCACCGTGAGGTCGGTGAGCCGGCGCGCCAGTTGCGTCGCGATCGAGCCGACGCCGCCGGCCCCGCCGACGATCAGGATCGCGTTCGCGGCGCCCGGCACGGGCTTTCGCACGTCGAGCCGGTCGAACAGCGTCTCCCAGGCGGTGATCGCGGTGAGCGGCAGGGCGGCGGCCTCGGCGAAGGAGAGCGAGGCGGGCTTCCCGCCGACGATGCGCTCGTCGACGAGGTGGAACTCGGCGTTGGTGCCGGGGCGCTCCAGGGCCCCGGCATAGAACACCGCATCGCCCGGGCGGAACCGCGTCGCCTCGGGGCCGGCCGCCACGACGACGCCGGCGGCGTCCCAGCCCAGGACCTTCCAGGCACCCGCCTCCGGGGCGGCGCGGCGGCGCACCTTGGTGTCGACGGGGTTCACCGACACCGCCCGGACCTCGACCAGGAGGTCGCGGCCGGTCGGCTCGGGGCGGGGCAGAGTGATGTCCTGGAGGGCGGCCTCGTCCTCGATCGGCAGGGAGGTCTGGTAACCGACGGCGCGCATCAGCGGGCTCCTTGGATGACTGGAGCCGAGATGACCGCTACCCTCCGGCCACGCAAGAACGCACATGAAGCGCCCATAGTGTCGAAAAGGATACCGTCATGGCCCGCACCCGGCACCGCAGCCTGGATTGCAGCCCGGGCTGCGCCGTGGAAGCGACGCTGCAGCTGATCGACGGCAAGTGGAAGGGGGTGATCCTCTACCACCTGCTGGCGGAGGCGCCGGACGGCGGGTCCCTGCGCTTCAACGGCCTGCGCCGCCGGATGCCGAACGTGACCCAGCGCATGCTGACGAACCAGCTCAGGGAGCTGGAGGCGGACGGGTTCGTCCACCGTACGGTCTACGCCGAGGTGCCGCCCCGGGTGGAGTACCGCCTGACCGAGCGCGGCCGCAGCCTCGAACCGGTGATCCGGGCGCTGAAGGCCTGGGGCGACGCCCATGCCGCGCCGCCCGCCGCGACCAGGCACGAAATCGGGGCCGAGACAGAGGCCGCCTGAGGCGTCAGCGCGACAGGCTGCGGAAGACGCAGGTCCGACCGCGATCCTCGTAGCCCGCCGGGCACTGGGCGACGCAGGCGCCGGCGGCGGATTTGAGGGGAGGGCGGCACCCGGTCTCCTGCTGTGCCAGGAGCGCCGAGGGATTCCAGGCGGCGACCAGGATCGTCGCGGCGGCGGCGACGATGACACCGAGGGCGACGAGGCGCAGCATCGGATTCGCGCTCCTGCTGTGGGCGACCCCCTGCGATATGGGGTCGCTCGACCGCCCCGGAAGGTCCCGCTCGTGAGTTCCTGCCCTCTGCGCCGTCCCCGCTCCGCTGCGATCGGCGCGCTTGACCCGTCCGCGCAGACATGAACCTTCTGGCCTGATCGGGTCCGGCTACGCTACGGCGACCTGACGGAACCATCTCCCGCCTCTGTCGCTGGGAAAGGGCAGGATCTCGCACGATGGCGGAACTCAGCCGTTCGGACCTCGACTACCGCCTGAAGCAGCAGAAGATCCTGTCGGAATTCGGCGTCGAGGCGCTGCGCGCCGACGATCTCGGGCAGCTGCTGCAACGCGCGACGGAACTGTGCGCGGAGGGCATGTCGGCGCAGTTCTGCAAGGCGCTCGAGTACAAGCCCGGCGAGGACACGCTGCTCGTCATCGCGGGCGTCGGCTGGGGGCCGAACGTCGTCGGCCAGGCCCATGTCGGCGCCGACCTCGCCTCGCCGGCGGGCTACGCCCTCAAGACCGGGCAGCCGGTGATCTCCAACCACCTCGAGAACGAGCGCCGCTTCCGCACCCCGCAGCTGATGGCGGATCACGGCGTGCGCCGGGCGCTGAACGTGCTGATCCGCAACCGCCAGGGCGATTTCGGCGTGCTGGAGGTCGACGACACCCGCGAGGGCCAGTTCGACGAGGCCGACATCGCCTTCATGCAGGGCTTCGCCAACCTGCTCGGCGGCGCGATCGAGCGCCAGCGCTCGGAGGCCCGGCTCCAGGCCGCCCTCGACCGGCAGGAGCTGCTGACCCGCGAGATGAGCCACCGGGTCAAGAATAGCCTCGCCACCGTGGCGGGGCTTCTCTCGCTCCAGGCCCGCACCACCGAGAACCAGCAGGCGCGCGACGCCCTCGCCGATGCCCGCTCGCGGGTCGAGGCGGTGGCCCAGGTCCACGACCAGCTCTGGCGCCAGCCCGACCTCGCGGCGGTGGAGCTTTCGGGCTTCCTCGAGAGCCTGTGCGAGAAGCTGCGCGAGAGCGCGCCCGGCCACGCCATCACCTGCCGGGCCCCCGCCATGCCGATCCCGGCCGACCTCGCGATCCCGCTCGGGCTGTTCGTCAACGAGCTCGTCACCAATGCGATCAAGTACGCCTACCCGGACGGCCACGGCCCGGTGCGGGTCGAGGCGGAGGCGCGGGACGAGGACCGGGTGCGCCTGAGCGTGTCGGACGACGGCGTCGGCCTGCCGGAGGGCTTCGACGCGGGCGCCGCCCGCCGCAGCCTCGGCATGCGGGTGATCCACGGCCTGTCGCGCCAGCTCGGCGGCGAGCTCACCGTCACGGGCACGGACGGGGCGTGCTTCGCCCTGACGCTGGATCTCGGCAAGGCGTAGGGTGAGGCCCCGATCGGCCGTTCCTCTTTCGCTGTTGTCGACGAAATGCCGGACGGACTGCGATCCTGCACGCGGAGGCTCGGATAGAATGAGCGTCGATCGATTGCGCATCGTGCTCAAGACAATCGAATTGCTGGCAGCGCTCGCCGTAGGCATGTTGATAGGCCGCAATTTTCTTGCGCCGTCTCATCAAGTTCGCCACTTACCTGAAATGAACGCGATCGCAAAAAGCGATAGTGATTGTTATAAGAAATTCATCGAAGGGCTTGCAAAAGAGAGCCAGTGGGGTGAAGGGCGGGATTCGGTTTCGATCGAGGTTACAAAGATCGAGCGCCGAGTCGAGAAAATCGATGAAGCGCTTCAACGAGCTGGTGTATCGCGTTCAGGCTTGCCCGGGTGCTGAAAAATATTATAATAGCATCGCAATAAAAAACATTTTAATGTTTGTTTTTGCAAAATTTTCGATAGCGCACTCGCATCCATTTTGCCGGCAGGCGCTCTGACGTCATTTTGACTGGCTTTCGGCACGGCGCTCGCTCACGGATTTTTCCCACGTTCCCCGCAGCGAACCGCTTCCCACCAGCGCGGCTCTTGCACTACGTTCGGTCGGCAGCGCTGCCGCTCCGCGACGCCAATTCACGCGGCGCAGCGCCTCGGGGACCGGAAGACCGGCCCCGCCCCGAACCAGCCCGGCGCCAGATCCGGGCGGAATCGCAAGGGTGGAAACGATGAGCGAGATGTCTCGCGGCGGCCCGAGCCGTCGCAGCCTCCTGGCGTCCGGCGCCGCCGCGGTCGGTCTCGGCGTGATGGGCGGGGGATCCCTGGGCATCCGGCCGGCCTTCGCGGCGGTGGACTGGAAGCGCCACGCCGGCACCTCCCTCGAGGTCAACCTGATCAAGGGGCCGCGCGGCGACCTGCTCCACCGCAGCGCCGCCGAGTTCACGGCGCTCACCGGGATCAAGGTCTCCTCCGAGGTGATCCCCGAGCAGCAGCAACGCCAGAAGATCGTCATCGAGCTGACCTCGGGCCGGCCGAGCTTCGACGTGGTGCATCTGAGCTACCACGTCCAGAAGCGCCAGTTCGACAAGGCCGGCTGGCTCGCCGACCTCACCGGGTTCATGAAGGACCCGGCCCTGACCGAGCCCTCCCTGAAGGAGGCCGATTTCAGCTCGGCCGGCCTTCTCTACGCCAAGACCCCGAACGGCGAGATGCGTTCGCTGCCGCTCTCGGTCGACTACTTCATCCTGTACTGGAACAAGGAACTCTTCCAGAAGAAGAACGTCGCGTTCCCGACGACCTTCGACGAGATGATGCGGGCGGCCGAGACGCTGACCGACCCGAAGGCCGGCACCTACGGCTTCGTCGGCCGGGGCCTGCGCAACGCCAACATGGCATTGTGGGGCGCGTTCTTCCTCGCCTATGGCGGCCGCTTCCTCGACGACAAGGGCAACCTGCTGATCGACGGCCCGGAGGCGGTCGAGGCGACCAGGCTCTACCAGCGGCTGCTGACCAAGACCGCGCCGCCCGGCGTCGTCGGCTTCAACTGGATGGAGTCGATGGCGGCCTTCACGCAGGGCCGCGCCGCGATGTGGCTCGACGGCGTCGGCTGGGCCCCGCCGCTGGAGGACCCCAATGCGTCGCGGGTCGTCGGCAAGGTCGGCTACGCGGTGGTGCCGAAGGGGCCGGCGGACCACGCGGCGGCCACCTACGGCGACGGCATCGGGGTGGCGGCGGCCAGCTCGAAGAAGGAGGCGGGCTACCTCTACTGCCAGTGGGCGGTCTCGAAGCTGATGGGCGCGCGCCTGCTCCAGGCCGGCGGCGGCGTGCCGTTCCGCGACTCGATCCTCGGAGACGCCGAGGTCCAGCAGGGCGTGAAGATGCCGCGCGAGTGGCTCGATTCGGCGATCGGCTCAGCCAAGATCAGCAAGCTCGGCCTGCCGGTCGTGGTGCCGGTGGCGGAGTTCCGCGACATCGTCGGCTCCGCCGTCACCGCCACCCTGTCGGGGGCCGACCCGGCAGCCGAGCTGAAGAAGGCGGCCGAGCAGTACCGCCCGATCCTCGAGCGCAGCGAGAAGGCCTGATGGCCCGGGCCGGCCTCGCGCCACCGGTCGCCCCGACCGAGGAACTGGCGCCCGCCGAGGTGCCGGCCGCCCGCTGGCAGCCGCCGGGCTACTGGCCCTTCGTGGTGCCGGCCCTCGTCGTCGTCGTCGGGGTGATCGTGTTTCCCTGGGCCTTCACCCTGTGGATGAGCCTGCACGAATGGAAGGTCGGTGCGGCGCCGGCCTTCGTCGGCCTGTCGAACTACGCGCGGTTGCCCACCGATCCGCGCTTCCTCGACGCGGTGTGGCAGACGCTGGTCTACACCGCGCTCTCGGTGGTGCTGCCGCTGATCCTCGGCACGCTGGCGGCCTGCGTGTTCCACGCCCGCTTCCCCCTGCGCGGCTTCCTGCGCGGGGTGTTCATCCTGCCGATGATGGCGACGCCGGTGGCCATCGCGCTCGTCTGGACCATGATGTTCCACCCCCAGCTCGGGGTGCTGAACTACCTGCTCTCGCTGGTCGGCATCCCGCCACAGCTCTGGGTCTTTCACCCGGCGACCGTGATCCCGTCGCTGGTGCTGGTCGAGACCTGGCAATGGACGCCCCTCGTGATGCTGATCGTGCTCGGCGGCCTCGCGGCGCTTCCCACCGAGCCCTACGAGAGCGCGCAGATCGACGGCGCCTCGCTCTGGCAGGTATTTCGCCACATCACCCTGCCGCTGGTCGCACCCTTCCTGTTCGTCGCCGCGATGATCCGGATGATCGATGCGGTGAAGAGCTTCGACATCATCTTCGCGATCACTCAAGGGGGACCCGGCACCGCGTCCGAGACGATCAACATCTACCTCTACAGCGTCGCCTTCGCCTACTACGACGTCGGCTACGGGTCGGCGATCGCCGTGGTGTTCTTCCTGCTCATCATCGCGCTCGCCGCCGCCCTGCTGGTGGTCCGCAAGCGCACGCAGGGAGCGGTGGCATGAATGTCCGCTGGCTTCTCCGGCAGGCCGCCCTGCTCTTCGCCGTCCTGGTCATCGTCTCGCCGGTGATCCTGTTCTTCGTCTGGATGCTGTCGCTCTCGGTCAAGTACGAGATCGACAACGCCGCCTATCCGCCGGTGCTGATTCCCGAGCGCTTCGCCTGGAAGAACTACATCGACGTCCTCGAATCGAACCGGTTCTCGACCTACTTCCTCAACAGCCTGCTGGTGACGGGCACGGCGACGGGGCTCGCGCTCCTCGTCGGGGTGCCGGCCGGTTACGGCATCGCCCGGATGAAGGCGGCGAAGGCCGCGGTGGTGATCCTGGTCGCCCGCATCACCCCGGGCCTGTCGTACCTCATCCCGCTCTTCCTGCTGTTCCAGTGGCTCGGGCTGCTCGGGACGCTGTGGCCGCAGATCATCATCCACCTCGTCGTCACGGTGCCGATCGTGATCTGGATCATGATCGGCTACTTCGAGACCACGCCGATGGAGCTGGAGGAGGCGGCGGTCATCGACGGCGCCAGCCGCTGGCAGGTGTTTCGCTACGTGGCGCTGCCGATCGCCAGGCCCGGCATCGCCGTCGCGATGATCCTGGCGGTGATCTTCTCCTGGAACAACTTCGTCTTCGGCATCGTGCTCGCCGGACGCGAGACCCGGACCCTGCCGGTGGCGGTCTACAACATGATCTCGTTCGACCAGCTGAGCTGGGGCCCGCTCGCAGCCGCCGCCCTCATCGTCACCCTGCCGGTGCTGGTGCTGACGGTGTTCGCCCAGCGCCAGATCGTCGCCGGGCTGACGGCGGGGGCGGTGAAGGGGGGGTGAGGCGACATCGTCGATGTCCCATTCCCCCCACTCGCGACCTCATCCTGAGGCGTCAGTCCATCGAGATGGACTGACCTCGAAGGAGGCTTCCAGAAAACTGTGCGATCCCTGGAACCCTCCTTCGAGGTCAGCCGATCGAAGATCGGCTAACACCTCAGGATGAGGTCGTGGGTGGGACGCAGTGACGGTCGTCATGGCGCGCCTTGGTCCACCCATACCCGCCGCCGATCCAGCCCCCATGTTGACACTCAAAAACGAATGAACGATCGTTTCAATCCAAGGATCGCCGAACGGTCCGCGTGAGAATTACGGGTGGAACACGCCGATGCTGCAGCGCGCGGACACCTACGCCGACCTCCTCGACAACTTCCGCTGGCGGATTCCGGCCCGCTACAACATCGGCACCGACGTCTGCGACCGGCACGCCCCCGGAAACCCGCTCGCGCTGATCCACCTCGACCAAGACGGCGCCGTGCGGCGCTACGGCTTCGACGACCTGCGGCGCTGGTCGAACCGCTTCGCCAACGTTCTGGCGGCGCACGGGCTCGCTCGCGGCGACCGGATCGGCGTGCTGCTGCCGCAGGCGCCCGAGACGGCGGTGGCGCACATCACCGGTTTCCGGGCCGGGCTGATCACCATCCCGCTCTTCGTGCTGTTCGGGCCCGACGCGCTCGCCTACCGCCTCGGCAACAGCGGCGCCAGGGCCGTGGTCACCGACCGGGCCGGCGCCGCGCTCATCGCCGGCATCCGCGACGCGCTGCCCGGCCTGGAGCGGGTCTACTGCATCGACGGCGCAGGCGAGGGCGCGGAGGATTTCCATGCCCTGTGCGGGCGGGCCTCCGATGCCTTCACCCCGGTCGACACCGCGGCCGACGACCCGGCCGTGATCATCTACACCTCCGGCACCACCGGCGACCCGAAGGGGGCGCTCCACGCCCACCGGGTGCTGCTCGGCCACCTGCCGGGGGTCGAGATGCCCCAGCGCTTCCTGCCGCAGCCCGGCGACCGGTACTGGACTCCCGCCGACTGGGCCTGGATCGGCGGCCTCCTCGACGTGCTGCTGCCGGCGCTGCATCACGGCGTGCCGGTCGTCTCGCACCGCGCCAAGAAATTCGATCCGGAAGGAGCGTTCCGGCTGATGGCCGAGCAGGGGGTGAGGAACGTCTTCCTGCCGCCCACCGCCATGAAGCTGATGCGCCAGACCCGCACGACGCCCTATCCGGGCCTGAACCTGCGCTCCGTCGGCAGCGGCGGCGAGAGCCTGGGCACCGAGATGCTGGCCTGGGGCGAGGCGGTGCTCGGCGTGCCGGTCAACGAGTTCTACGGCCAGACCGAGTGCAACCTCGTCGTCTCCTCCTGCTCCGACCTGTTCCCGGCCCGGCCCGGCGCCATGGGCAAGCCGGTGCCGGGCCACGACGTCCGCATCGTCGACGGGGAGGGCCACGAGGTGCTGGACGGCACCACCGGCCACATCGCGGTGCGCCGGCCCGATCCTGTGATGTTTCTCGGCTACTGGCGCAACCCCGAGGCGATCGAGAGAAAATTCATCGGCGAGTGGCTGATCACCGGCGATCTCGGCCGGCGCGACCCGGATGGCTTCCTGTGGTTCGTCGGCCGCGACGACGACGTCATCACCTCGTCGGGCTACCGGATCGGCCCCGGCGAGATCGAGGATTGCCTGCTGCGCCACCCCGCCGTCGCGCTCTGCGGGGTCGTCGGCGTGCCGGACCCGGTGCGGACCGAGGCGGTGAAGGCCTTCATCGTGCTCAAGGAGGGCGTCGCGGGCACGCCGGAACTGGCCCGCGCGATCCAGGACTTCGTCCGCACCCGGCTCGCCGCCCACGAATACCCGCGCCACGTCGCCTTCGTGGAGGAACTGCCGATGACCGCGACCGGCAAGATCATCCGGCGGGCGTTGCGGGAGCGGGGAGGGGTGTGACGATCGTCCCGGCCTCATGATCGCTCCATATCAGAAGCTAACATGAGAATTCTGCCTCCCATCCGCGACCTCATCCTGAGGCGTTAGCCGATTGAAAATCGGCTGACCTCGAAGGAGGGCTCCAGGAAGCGCTGAGACCCCTGGAGCCCTCCTTCGAGGTCAGTCCATCTGCGATGGAATGACACCTCAGGATGAGGTCGCGGGTGGGATTGATGGCCTGAATCGAGCAATCAGGCTCTCAGACACACGCCGCCATCCTGGATTTCGCTGCGCGGCCCCAGGATGACGATGGAGATCCAAAGGAATATCCGGCGACCAACGACCGGATGCCATCACGAAACCGGGAGGACACCATGCCGACATCCACCTTTCGCCGATCGACACGATGGCTGGCGCTCGCCGCCGCCTCGCTCCTCTGCCTCGCCGAGGCCCAGGCCGCCTCCACCCGCGTCACCCTCGGCGTGCTCAACGACCGCGCCGGGCCCTATTCGGACCTCGCCGGCGAAGGCTCGGTGGTGGCGGCCGAGATGGCGGCGGCCGACTTCAAGGCGCAGAACCCGGACTTCGACATCCGGGTCCTGTCGGCCGACCATCAGAACAAGCCGGATGTCGGCGCCGGCATCGTGCGCCAGTGGATCGACCGCGACGACCTCGACGTGGTGCTGGACGTGCCGTTCTCCTCGGTGGCGCTCGCCGTGCACCAGATCGTGCGCGAGAAGAACCGGCTGATGATCAATTCGGGGGCGGGCGCCTCGGAGATCACCGGGGCGCTCTGCTCGCCCAACACCATCCACTGGACCTACGACACCTGGGCGCTCGCCAACGGCACCGGCGGGGCGATGGTGCGGAGTGGCGGCGACACCTGGTTCTTCATCACCGCCGACTACGCCTTCGGCAAGGCGCTGGAGCGCGACGTGTCGGAGGTGGTGGAGCGCAACGGCGGCAAGGTGCTGGGGTCGGTCCGCCACCCGGTGGCGGCCAACGATTTCTCCTCGTTCCTGATCCAGGCGCAGGGCTCGAAGGCCAAGGTCGTCGGGCTCGCCAATGCCGGCAGCGACACCATCAACACCATCAAGCAGGGCGCCGAGTTCGGCGTCGCGGAGGGCGGGCAGCGCCTCGCCGGCCTCCTGGTCTTCCTGAGCGACGTGCATTCCCTCGGCCTCAAGGTGGCGCAGGGGCTGGTACTGACGGAAGCCTTCTACTGGGACCTCAACGACGGCACCCGCGCCTGGTCGCGGCGCTTCGCCGAGCGCCACAAGGGCCGGATGCCGACCATGGTCCAGGCCGGCGTCTATTCCGGCATGATGCACTACCTCAAGGCCGTGAAGGCGACCGGCAGCAAGGACCCCGCGACGGTGACCGCCGAGATGCGCCGGGTGCCGGCGGAGGACCCGCTCTTCGGCCGCTCCGAGGTGCGGGCCGACGGGCGGGTGACCCACCCGATGTACCTGTTCGAGGTCAAGAAGCCGTCCGAGTCGAAGGGCCCGTGGGACTATTACCGCCTGGTCTCGACGATTCCCGCCGACCAGGCCTTCCGTCCGCTGAAGGCCGGCAACTGCCCGTTGGTGACGAGATGAAGCTGCATCACTGCGTCGGCGCCCGCTCGTTCCGGCCGCTCTGGGCCCTGGAGGCACTGGGCCTGCCCTACGAACTGGCGATGCTGCCGTTCCCGCCGCGGGTCCACGCCAAGGAGTATTTCGCCCTCAATCCCCTCGGGACGATCCCGCTCCTCGAGGACGGCGAGGTGCGGATGACCGAATCGGCGGCGATCTGCGAATACCTGGCGGCGCGCCACGGCGCCGGCGGGCTCGGGGTGCGGCCCGACGAGCCGGATTACGGCCGCTACCTCAACGCGCTGCATTTCGGCGAGGCGACGCTGACCTTCCCGCAGACCCTGGTGCTGCGTTACGGCCGGTTCGAGCCGCCGGAGCGGCGCAACCCCGGCCTCGTCGAGGATTATTCGCGCTGGTTCCTGTCGCGGCTGAAGGGCTTCGGCGCGGTGCTGGGCGAGCGCCCATTCATTGCCGCCGGGCGCTTCACCGCCGCCGACATCTCGGTCGGCTACGCCCTGATGCTGGCCGAGTTCGCGGGCCTCGGCGAGCAGCTGCCGGACTTCGCCAAGACGTACTGGGCCGGATTGCAGGCCGAGCCGTCCTACGCCCGGGCGCTCGCGGCCGAGCGGCGGGCGGCCGGGGCGCAGGGGGTGTCGCCGGTGCCCTCGCCGCTCGGGGGGTGATCGCGGATTGATGCCGTAGGGAAACGCCCCAGATCCCCGCCGAGCACGACGGGGGGGTTCTCATGACGGGACGATGCACGGGCGGAGGAGCGCCCGCATGACCGCGCGCCTCGCGACGCCGCGCGCCCTGTCCGGCCTCAGGCGCTCGTTCTCGGAATTCCTCGGCCTGCCGGTCGTGATCGTGCTCGGCTTCGTGGTGCTCGCCCACACGATCGACCGGATCGACAACACCGCCGGGCCGCGGGAGGGGTGGGGGCCGTTGCGCACCTTCCTCAGCCAGTATGTCGGCGACACCCAGTCGGCGATCAGCATGCTGTCGACCATCGCCGGCAGCCTGATCAGCGTCACCTCGATCACCTTCTCGATCCTGCTGCTGGCGGTGCAGCAGGGCGCCGCCACCCTCAACTCGCAGATCGTCGACCATTACCTGCGCCGGCGCGCCAACAGCGCCTGGTTCGGCTTCTTCGTCGGCGTGTCGCTGTTCGTCCTCATCACCCTGGTCCAGACCACCCACACCACGGCACCGGTGCTGGGGGTGATGATCTCGACGCTGCTCGGCGCCGTCTCCCTCGTCGCCCTGGTGGTGCTGATCTACACCACCATCGACCAGACCCGGCCCGTCACCGCCATCGCGACGATCCGCGAGGCCGCGGTCGCGGCGCGAGCGCGCCAGCTGCCGCTGCTCGCCGCGACCGCCGAGCCGTCCGGCCCGCCCGGCGACGGCATCCCGGTCCTCGCCGCGACCGGAGGCTACCTGACGCGGATCGACGTCGGCGGGCTCACCCGCGCCCTGGAGGCGCATCCGGGACGGCATCTCGTCCTGACGCTCCCCGTCGGCGGCTTCGTGCCGCCGGGCGGGGCGGTCGCGGTCGTCGTCGGCGGCCCCGCCGATCCGGCCCTGGTCGAGGCGGTGGGCGCCGCCCTCGCCATCGAGGACCAGCGCGACGTCGCCCACGACCCGGCCTTCAGCCTCGACCATATCGGCACGATCGGCTGGACCGCGATCTCGACCGCCCGCTCGGACCCGGCCGTCGGGGCCATCGCGGTCCACGCCCTCCAGCGCCTGCTGCACGACTGGGCGGCGCCGGTGCCGCGCGCGCCCTCGTCCCGGATCGCCTATCGCGACCGGTTGCCGGACCAGGTTCTCGACGCGATCGAGAGCCTGGTCGTCGCCGCGGCCGAATCGCGCCAGCACCAGAGCCTCGCCCTGATCCTGCGCGCGCTGGCGCGCAGCCTGCCGGTTCTGCCGGCGACCCAGCAGCACGGCGTCGCCCGCCTCGTCGCCACCGTGGCGCCCTCGCTGGCGAGCCACCTGCCGACCCGGATGCTGCGCGAGGACGCCGCCGGCCTGATCGCCGCCTTCCGACGGATCGGCCGCCCCGATGCGGCAGCGCGCCTGTCGGAGATTCTGGCCCACGTCGTCGAGGAGAGCCGGGAGGGGGCGGGGCGCGGGTGAAGGCGTTCACGTCCTGCGCGACGGGCCTGCCGGGCAGACCAGGGTGAAGCGCGCGCCCCCGCCGGGCGCCGCATCGGCCGCGACCGAGAAGCCGTGCATCCGGGCGATCGCCGCGACGAGGCCGAGACCGAGGCCGTGGCCCGGGGTGTGGCGGGCGGGCTCGGCCCGGTAGAAGCGGCGAAACACCTGGGCCCGCTCGGCCTCCGGGATGCCCGGTCCGGTATCCGAGACCACGACCGCGCGGCCGGCCTCGCTCGCGGCGAACTCCACCCGCACCGTGCCGCCGGCCGGGGTGAACTTCACCGCGTTGTCGATCAGGTTCGAGACCGCCTCGAACAGGAGGTCGCGGTCGCCCTCGACCGGGGGCAGCCCGGAATCCACCGCGAGCGCGAGCGCGACGGCCTTGTCCTCGGCCACCGGCTCGAAGAACTCGGCGGCCTCGCGCACCACCTCGCCGAGATCGACGGGGGCGAAGCCGGCGCGGCGGCGCCCGTGCTCGATCTCGCCGATCCGCAGGACGGCGGTGATCATGGCGAGCGTCTGGTCGATCCAGGCGAGGCCCTGGTCGATGGCCGCGTGCAGCTCGGCGACGCTCGTCGCCTGCTCGCGGCTGCGCTCCAGCCGGGCCCGCAGGCGGGTGAGCGGCGTGCGCAGGTCGTGCGCCACCGCGTCGCCGACGCTCTGGACCTCGTGGACGAGGTGCTCGATCTCGTCGAGCATCCGGTTCACCGTGCCGGCGAGGCGGTCGAACTCGTCGTTGGCCCGGCCGACCGGCAGGCGCCGGCCGAGATCGCCGCGCATCACCTCCGCCACCGCGACCTCGGTGGTGGCGAGCCGCCGCCGCGCCCGGCCGGCGAGCACCAGGCCGCCGAGCCCCGACAGGACCAGAATCGGCACGAGGCCGAGGCCGAGGGCGCGCAGGGTCGTGGTGCGCACCCGGTCGATCTCGTCGGTGTCGTGGGCGATCACCACAGTGCCGCCGTCGGGCAGCGCCAGGGCGGCGGCCCAGATCGCGTCGTCGACGCGTCCCTGGCTCAGATCGAGCACGGCATCGACCCGGGCGGCGTCGCCGTCCCGGGGCAGGGCGGCCGGCAGGGCGACGAGGTTGCCGGCGTGCCGCGTTCCGTCGGGCCCGAACAGTCCGGCGTAATGGGTGGCGTGCCGGTCCATGGCGATCCAGGTCTCGACCCGCTCGGTCGCCGCCGCCGGCTGGGCGGCCGCGGCGCGCACCTCGAGCCGCAGGGTCTCGGCCAGTTCCTCGCGCATGAAGTCCGCCGTCTGCCAGTAGACGAAGGCGAACATCGTCAGCGCCATCACGGTGGTCCAGGCGGCGATGCCGAGCGCCCAGCGAAAGCCGGTGGAGCGGAAGAGGTCAGGCATCGGGCATCAGGGCAAAGCCGATGCCGCGCACGTTGTGGATCAGCGGCGCCTCGCCCTCCGCCTCGAGCTTGCGGCGCAGGCGGCCGAGATGGACGTCGATCAGGTTGGATTTCGGGGTGAAGCGGTAGTTCCACACCTCCTCGAACAGCAGCGCCCGGGTGATGACCTGGCCGGGCCGGCGCATCAGGTATTCGAGGAGCTTCAGTTCCCGCGGCAAGAGGTCGAGGTCGCGGGCGCCGCGCCGGCCGGTGCCGGCGATGAGGTCGATCTCGAGGTCGCCGACCCGCAGCAGCGTCTCGCGGGTGTCGGCCGGGCGGCGCAGCAGCGCCTCGATCCGGGCGGCGAGCTCGGCGAGGACGAAGGGCTTGGCCAGGTAGTCGTCGCCCCCCGCCCGCAGGCCGCGGATGCGCTCGTCGACGTCGCCGAGCGCGCTGAGCACCAGGGCGGGGGTGCGGTCGCCCGCCCCGCGCAGGTCGCGCAGCAGGCTCAGCCCGTCGAGGCCCGGCAGCATCCGGTCGAGGATGATCGCGTCCCAGGGCTCCGCCCGGGCGCGCGCCGCGCCCTCCGGCCCGGTCGCGACCCAGTCGACGGCGTAGCCGCGCCCGCGCAAATCGCCGAGCAGCTCGGTCGCCGTCTCGGCATCGTCCTCGATCAGCAGAAGCTTCGCCACCGTCCTTCGCCGCGCTGCGTGAACCCGACGCCTTGTCTCACGAACCGCACCGCGATCCTCGGCGGAATCGCACGATGAACGCGAATTTAATGGCGGGCCGGACCACCCTCGCTAGGTGCTGGAACGGTTCCAATCTGGAGAGGCGAGGGCGGTCGTGGGCGTGACGATGGAGAGGGCGGTGCACCTCGCCCGCGACGAGGACCAGGCTCCGCGCGGGCGGATCGCCGCACCGGTTCAGCCGGCGCGGCGACGCCCGTCGGGGCGGGGGCCGGGCGGCGGGCCGTCGCGATGGGCGATCGTCCTCCTCGCCGTCACTTGCGTGCTCGGCCTCGGCTGGTGGCAGCGCGATGCGGCGCGCGACCTCCTCGCACCTCTCGTGCCGGCGCGCCTCGCCCCGCTGCTCGCGCCGCTCCTCGACACGCCGGCCGCCGAGCAGGATGCGGCGAAGGATACCCAGAAGGACGCGCCCACGGATCCCAACCTCGTCACCCTCAACGCCGCCGGGCAGAAGCGTCTCGGTCTCGCCTTCGGGCCGGTCGAGACGCGGCGCATCGTCCTGCCGGTCCGCACCCCCGGCACCGTCGCCTTCGACGAGCGCCGCGTCACCCACCTGAAGCCGCGGGCGGCGGGCCGCGTGCTGTCGCTCGCGGTACAGCCGGGCGACGCGGTGCGGGCGGGCCAGACCCTCGCCACCCTCGACGCCGCCGGCCTGCTGGAGGCCCGCAACGGGCTGGCCGAGGCGCAGGCGAGCCTCGCCGAGGCCCAGGCCACCGAGGCAGTCGCCGCCCTCAACCTCACCCGCGGCCAGGACCTGATGAAGGTGAGCGGCGTCGCCCAGGCCGAGGTCGACCGGCGCCGGGTCGATCTCGCCAAGGCGCAGGCCGCCACCGCGTCGGCCCGGGCCCGGGTCGGGCTCTACACCGCGCAGGTCGCCCGCCTGGCGCCGGAGCCCGGCGCGAGCCCGGAGACCAGCGCCATCGTCTCGCCGATCGACGGGGTCGTCACCAGCGCCGCGCTCAGCCTCGGCCAGGTGGTGGATACCGGCAGCGACGCCTTCACGGTGGCCGATCCGCGCCGGATCCTGGTGCTTGCCAACCTCTACGGGCGCGACATCGACGCCGTGAAGGCGGGCGACACCGCCACCGTGACGGCCCCGGTGCCCGAGCGCCCGGTCTTCGAGGGGCGGGTGCGATCGGTCAACGCCGCGATCGACCCGGCGAGCAACACCGCACCGGCCCGGATCGAGATCGCCAACCCGGACGGGCGGCTGCGGGCCAACATGTTCGTCTCGGTCGAGATCGCGGCCGATCTCGGCCGCAGCGGCACGACCATGCCGGCCGCCGCCCTGCAGCTGACCGAGGACGGCCCGGTCGCCTTCGTGCGCACCGGCGAGGACCGGTTCGAGAAGCGCGCGCTCACCCTGGGCGTGCAGCGGGCCGACTGGGTCGAGGTCACGGCGGGGCTCTCGCCCGGCGAGACCGTGGCGACGACCGGCAGCTTCGGCCTCAAGGCGATCCTGCTGCGCGCCCTCCTCGGTTCCACGGACTGAATCCGATGAAGACCTGGTTCGCCCTCCTCGTGCGCCGCCGCTGGCTGGTGCTGATGATCGCGCTCGCCGGCGCCGCCGGCGGCCTCGCCAACCTGCGCGGGCTGTCGATCGACGCGGTGCCCGACATCTCGCCCAAGCAGGTGATGGTGCTCACCCTCTCGCCGGGCCTCGGGCCGCTCGAGGTCGAGCGGCTGGTGAGCTTTCCGGTCGAGAGCGCGATGGCGGGCGCGCCCGGCCTCACCGGCCTGCGCTCGACCTCGCGCTACGGCGTCTCGGCGGTCTACGTCACCTTCGAGGACGGAGTGCCGCTCGCGGAGGCCCGCGCCCAGGTCTTCCAGCGCCTGCCCCAGGCGAAGGCGATGATGCCGGCGGGCGTCGGCGACCCGCAGATGGGCCCGATGGCGACCGGCCTCGGCGAAATCTACCAGTTCGAGCTGCGCGGGCCGGCCTACTCGCCGATGGAGCTCAAGCGCCTGCTGCAATGGACGATCGCGCCGCGCCTGAAGCTGACCCCCGGCATCGCCGACGTGAACATCTACGGCGGCCAGCTGCCGACCTACGAGGTCCGGGTCTCGGCCGAGAACCTGCGCCGCTACGGGGTCACCCTGTCCCAGGTCTACGCCGCGCTCGCCGAGAACAACATGGCGCGCGGTGGCGCCTACCTGGAGCACAACGACCAGCAGGAGGTGATCCGGGGCCTCGGCCTCGCCAAGGGGCCGGAGGACATCGCCGGCATCGTGGTGGCGACGCGGCCCGGCGGCGTGCCGGTCACGGTGGCGACCCTGGGCCAGGTGGTGGAGGCGCCCAAGGTCCGCCTCGGCGCGGTGAGCCACGACGCCGCCGGCGAGACGGTGGTCGGCATCGCAATGATGCAGCAGGGCGAGAATGCCAGCGCCGTGGTGGCGCGGGTGAAGGCGACGATCGAGGAGCTGCGCGGGCAATTGCCGCCCGGCGTCGCCATCGTGCCCTATTACGACCGCTCGACGCTGGTCGAGCGCACGATCCACACCGTGGCGCACAACCTCGTCGAGGGCGCGGTGCTGGTCGTCGTCGTGCTGCTCCTGCTGCTCGGCAACCTGCGGGCCGGCCTGGTCGTCGCCGCCGCGATCCCGCTCTCGATGCTGATGGCCTTCGCGGGCATGCGGGTGCTCGGCCTGTCGGGCAACCTGATGAGCCTCGGCGCGATCGATTTCGGCCTCATCGTCGACGGCGCGGTGGTGATGGTCGAGAACGTGCTGCGTGCCCGCGGCGAGCATCCCGACCGCCCGGCCTTCGCGGTGATCCGCGACGCCGCCGCGGAGGTGGCCAAGCCCATCCTGTTCGCGGTGGCGATCATCATCCTGGTCTACCTGCCGGTGCTCGCCCTCGAAGGGGTGGCGGGCAAGATGTTCCGGCCGATGGCGCTGACGGTGATCCTGGCGCTCGCCGGCTCGCTCGTCCTCACCCTGACGCTGATGCCGGCGCTCGCCGCGCTGATGCTGGCGGGCCCCGGCATCGGCGAGCGCGAGACCCGCCTCGTCCACGGCATGCGGGCGCTCTACACGCCGGTGCTGCGGCTGGCCGAGCGCCGGGCCGGGGCCACCGTGCTCCTCACCCTGGCGTTGTTCGGCGGCAGTTGCTGGCTCGCGACGCGGCTCGGCGGCGAGTTCCTGCCCAAGCTCTCGGAGGGCTCGATCGTGCTCACCTCCGAGAAGCTGCCGGGCATCAACCTCGACGCCTCGCTGAAGGCGGTGCGGCGAATCGAGACGGTGCTGAAGTCCTTCCCGGAGGTGAAGCGGGTGGTCTCGCTCACCGGCAGCGCCGAGATCCCGACCGACCCGATGGGCGTCGAATCGACCGACAGCTTCGTCACGCTCGCCGACCCCGCGACCTGGACCACCGCGACGACCCAGGACGGCCTCGTCGCCGCCTTCGACAAGCGCCTGCGCGAGGAGGTGCCGGGCGTGGCCTACGCCTTCTCGCAGCCGATCCAGATGCGGATGGACGACCTGATCGAGGGCGTGCGCGGCGACGTCGCGATCAGCCTCTACGGCGACGACCTCGCGGTCCTGAAGGACAAGGCCGACGCGATCGTGCGCGCGGTCGGAGCGGTGCCGGGGGCGGCCGACGTCAAGGCCGAGGCCCAGGCCGGGATGCCGGCCCTGTCGATCCAGGTCGACCGGGCGGCGGCCGCCCGCTACGGGGTCGCGGTCAGCGACGTGCTCGACGTCGTCGAGGCGATCGGCGGGCGCATGGCGGGAAGCGTCTACCGGGACGACAACGCCATCACCGACATCGTGGTACGCCTCAGCCCCGACGACCGGGCCGACCTCGAGCGCATCCGCGCCCTGCCGGTGGGGCGCGACGGCCGCGCCCAGGTGCCGCTCTCCCTCGTGGCCTCGGTGAGCGTGAAGACCGGCCCGGCCCAGATCAGCCGCGAGCGGCTGCAGCGGCGCATCTCGGTCCAGGCCAACGTCCGGGGGCGCGACGTCCAGAGCTTCGTCGCGGAGGCGCAGGCGGCGGTCGCCGCCCAGGTGCCGCTGCCGCCGCGCTACGCCCTGCAATGGAGCGGCCAGTACCAGAACCTGCAGGAGACGACCGCGCGGCTCGTCGTGGTGGTGCCGGCCGCGATGGCGGCGATCCTGGTGCTGCTGGTGGTGATGTTCGGCGACATCCGCCTCGCCGGTCTGATCTTCCTCAACGTGCCGGTGGCGGCGACCGGAGGGATCCTGGCGCTCTCTCTGCGCGGGCTGCCGTTCTCGGTCTCGGCGGCGATCGGCTTCATCGCCACCTTCGGCATCGCGGTGCTGAACGGCGTCGTGCTGACGAGCTACATCCGCGACCTCGAGCGCAGCGGCCTCGACCCGGAGGAGGCCGCGACCCGGGCCGCCGAGATGCGCCTGCGCCCGGTGATGACCACCGCCCTGGTGGCGGCCCTCGGCTTCCTGCCGATGGCGCTCTCGACCAGCGCCGGCGCCGAGGTGCAGCGCCCGCTCGCCACGGTGGTGATCGGCGGCCTCGTCACTGCGACGCTCCTCACCCTGGTGGTGCTGCCGACGATCTATCCCTGCATCGCCCGGCTGCGCCTGCCCTTCGGCACGCCGCCGGCCGGGACGGGCAGGTCGGGGGCGCGGGAACGGGCGGCCGAGGAGGCGTGAGCGCGGGGCGCCGGCCGGCGCCCCGCGATCGGTTGGGAAGGCCCTTACGCCTCGGCGGGCTTCGCCTCGGCCTTCGGGCCGCCCTTCGCGACGCCGACGAGGGCCGGGCGCAGCACGCGCTCGCCGATGACGTAGCCCGACTGCACCACCTGCACGACGGTGCCGGAGGTGACGTCGGGGTTCGGCACCTCGAACATCGCCTGGTGCAGGTTGGGATCGAAGCGCTGCCCTTGCGGGTCGACCCGCTTCACGCCGTGGCGCTCCAGGGTCTTGAGCAGGTCGCGCTCGGTCAGCTCGATCCCGTCGACGAGCGCCTTGAGCGCGCCCTCGGCGGTCTCGCGGGCCTCCGCCGGCACGCTCTCGAGGGCGCGGCGGACGTTGTCGGCGGCGTTGAGCATGTCGCGGGCGAAGTTCGTCACCGCGTAGGTGCGGGCGTCGGCCACCTCGCGCTCGGTGCGCCGGCGCAGGTTCTCCATGTCGGCCAGCGTGCGCAGGAGCTTGTCCTTGAGGTCGAGCTTCTCGGCCTCGAGGGTCGCCAGCGCGTCGCCCTTCGGGGCGGCCTCCGGCGCGGAGGCGGGAGCGCCCTCGGCAGCCTCGGGCTCGTGCGCCCGCGCGGCGTTCTCCGTGTCGTTCGGCGTCATCGTCATTCCGGAAAAGGGATCTGGGAGTGACCCCGATATCAGGTGGACGGCCCCCGAAATCAAGCTTCGCCGGACGCGGGCGCCGCCCGGTTGGGCTCGTCCTTAAGAGAGGCCTTGGTCCCGGACCGGCGGCCACGGTCGCCGCGGGGCAGGTCGGCCTCGAACACCGCCATCACCGCCCGGCGGATCGTCGCCTGCCGGTCGGGCTGGGTCACCTTCGTGCCGGTGAGGTCGGTGACGTAGAACACGTCGACCGCCCGCTCGCCGAAGGTCGCGACATGGGCCGAGGTGATGTTGAGGTTGAGCCGGCCGAGCGCCGAGGTGAGATCGAACAGGAGGCCCGGCCGGTCGAGGCCGGAGATCTCCAGGACGGTCTCGCGGGCCGAGAGCGCGTTGTCGATCGACAAATCGGGGGCGACCTGGAAGGTGCGCGGCCGGTCCTTGACCGGATGCTTGTCGGCGACGAGGTCGGCGATGCGGATCTCGCCCTTCAGCGCCCGCTCGATCGCGGTGGCGATGCGGCCGGTCCGGCGCATCTCGTCCTCGTCGCGCTCGAAGGCCCGCGACAGGGTGATGGTGTCGAGGACGAAGCCGTCGGCGGTGGTGAAGATCTGCGCGTCGACGATGTTGCCGCCGGACGCCGCGCAGGCGCCGGTCAGGATCGCGAGCAGCCGGGGGTGGTCGGGGGAGTAGACGCAGAGCTCGGTCACGCCGCGCGACGGGTCGGTCTCGAAGGCGGTGGCGACGGTGTTGCCGGCCTCGGCGGCCGCGCGGATGAAGCGGGCGTTCTTGAGCTGGCGCCCGGCATCGACCTTGAGCCAGTAATGCGGGTAGTGGCGCGCGGCGTAGGCGTCGAACTCTTCCGCCGACCAGTCGCCGAGCTGCTCGCGCAGGCGCATCTGGATCAGCCGGACGCGATCGGTGCGCGGGATCTCCGAGCGGCCGCCCGAGAGCACCATCTCGGTCTCGTAGTACAGGGTGCGCAAGAGCGTCGCCTTCCAGGCGGTCCAGGTCCCGGGGCCGACCGCCTTGATGTCGGCGATGGTGATGACCAGGAGCAGCTTCAGCCGCTCCAAGCTCTGCACCACGCTGGCGAAGGTCTCGATGGTCTTGGGGTCGGACAGGTCGCGGCTCTGGGCCGTCATCGACATCAGGAGGTGATGCTCGACGAGCCAGGCGACGGTGCTGGTCTCGGCCGCGTCGAGCCCGAGGCGCGGCCCGAGCTTGCGGGCCACCGCCGCGCCGGCGATCGAGTGGTCCTCCTTCCGGCCCTTGGCGATGTCGTGCAGGAACATCGCCACGTAGAGGGCGCGGCGGTTCTGGATCGTGCCGACGATGCGGTGGGCCAGCGGATGCTCGTCCTCCAGCTCCCCGGCCTCGATCTTCGCCAGCACGCCCAGCGAGCGGATCAGGTGCTCGTCCACCGTGAAGTGGTGGTACATGTTGAACTGCATCATCGCGACGATGCGGCCGAAATCCGGCACGAAGCGCCCGAGCACCCCGGTCTCGTTCATGTGCCGCAGCACCGTCTCGGGGGCGTTCTGCGAGGTCAGGAGCTCCAGGAAGAGCCGGTTGGCCTCCGGGTCGACCCGCACCATCGGGCCGAGGAGCGCGAGCGAGCGCGTCGCCAGCCGGCTGGCATCGGGATGGATCGCGAGGTCGTGCCGGTCGGAGAGCCAGAACAGCCGGATCAGGTTGACCGGATCGCGCTCGAAGGCGGCGTCGTCGCGGACGTCGAGCCGGCCGGTATGGATGCGGAAATCGTCCGCCTCCAGGTCGGGGGCACGGAAATGCTGCTTGAAGCGGCGCAGCCAGCGGTCGAGCACCGGGGGGCGCTTGGCGTGGCGTGCCTCCATCTCGGCGCAGACGATGGCGGTGAGGTCGCCGACGTCCTTGGCGATGAGGAAG
The DNA here is from genome assembly GCF_016613415.1 of Methylobacterium ajmalii. Lineage (GTDB taxonomy): Bacteria > Pseudomonadota > Alphaproteobacteria > Rhizobiales > Beijerinckiaceae > Methylobacterium > Methylobacterium ajmalii. Next base: position 41,166 of record NZ_JACWCT010000071.1, read on the forward strand.
TAGGCCTTCATGAACCGCTCGACCGCGGCGAGGCCGCCCCGCGCCCCGTAATCCAGCCGCTCGGCGATGCGCGGCTGCAGGCCGAAGCCCAGCCGCTCCTCGGAGCGCCCGGTGACGAAGTGCATGTGGCAGCGCACCCGCCACAGGAACTCGTCGCAGCGCTCGAACAGCCGAAACTCCTCGGCCGTGAACAGGCCGGCCTCGACCAGGTCCTCGGCCCGCTTCACCCGGAAGGTGTACTTGGCGATCCAGAACAGGGTGTTGAGGTCGCGAAGCCCGCCCTTGCCGTCCTTGACGTTGGGCTCGACGAGGTAGCGCGAGGCGCCGCTCTTCTGAACGCGGGCGTCGCGCTCCTTCAGCTTGGCCTCGACGAACTCCGCCGCCGTGCCCTGCACCACCTCGCGGTCGAAGCGGGTCTCGAGCTCGTCGAACAGCGCGCGGTCGCCGAACAGGAAGCGCGATTCGAGGAGCGCCGTGCGGATCGTCATGTCGCCGCGGCCCTCGCGCAGGCAGTCGGCGACCGAGCGGGTGGCGTGGCCGACCTTCAGCTTGAGGTCCCACAGCACGTAGAGCATCGCCTCGACGACGCTCTCGCTCCAGGCGGTCTGCTTGTAGGGCAGGAGGAACAGGAGATCGATGTCGGAGCCCGGCGCCAGCAGGCCGCGGCCGTAGCCGCCGGTCGCCACCACGGCGATCTGCTCGGCGGCGGTCGGGTTGTCGGCCCGGTAGAGCCGCTTGACCACCGCGTCGTAGATCGCCCGGATCACCGCATCCATCTGGGCGCAGATCAGCCCGGCGCAGGCATGGCCGTCGCGGTCGGCGAGCAGGCGCCGCTCGGCCTCGGCCCGGCCAGCCTCGATGATGCGGCGCAGTTCCGGCACCAGCCGCTCGCGCAGGCGGGTCGGGTCGCTGAGCGACTGGTCGATGCCGGCCAGCATCGCGCGCAGGGCGGCCTCGGTGTCGGACGGGTCGATGACGGTGGTGTCGGGCATGGCAGCCGGGTTCGGGCGAGGGGGAGGCGGGGACTGGGAGACGGGGACCGGGAGGCGCGGCCGGATCCCGTCGCGTCCCCGCCTGTTTCGCATCCCGGCCCGCCGAAAGCCAACGCTTCCGCAGGGGGCGGCCGGGCGTTCGCTCCGAAAGGCTAATCCGCTTCACCGGCCGGATCGTTTGACACTCCGAACGACGCGCCCTAGCTTCCCGGCCGGTCGCCGGTGAAGGCGCGGCCAGCCAGGGAGAGACGGATGCGCATCCACCGCCGCGCGTTGATCGGGGCCGCCCTCGGAAGCTTCTGCCTCGCCGCAGGCGCGCCGGCCCGCGCGCAGGCCGCCAAGGAGGTGCGCCTCGATTGGGCGACCTACAACCCCGTCAGCCTCGTCCTGAAGGACAAGGGCCTCCTGGAGAAGGCGCTGGCGCCGCAAGGGATCACGGTGCGCTGGGTCCAGTCCCTCGGCTCCAACAAGGCGCTCGAGTTCCTCAACGCCGGCTCGATCGATTTCGGCTCGACCGCCGGCGCCGCCGCCCTGCTGGCGCGGATCAACGGCAACCCGATCAAGGCGGTCTACGCCTTCTCGCGGCCGGAATGGACCGCGCTGGTGACCCGGTCGGAGACCGGCATCACGGCGGTCAAGGACCTCAAGGGCCGCCGCGTCGCCGTCACCCGCGGCACCGACCCGCACATCTTCCTGATCCGGGCGCTACGCGGCGCCGGCCTGACCGAGCGCGACGTGAAGCTGGTGCTGCTCCAGCATCCGGACGGGCGCACCGCGCTCGACCGCGGCGACGTCGATGCCTGGGCGGGCCTCGACCCGATCATGGCGGCGGCCGAGATCGAGAACGGCGACGTGCTGTTCCACCGCGACGCGGCGGCCAACACCTGGGGCGTGCTCAACGTCCGCGAGGACTTCGCCAAGCAGAACCCGGACCTGACCCGCACGGTGCTGGGTGCCTACGAGGAGGCGCGCAAGCTCGCCCTCGCGGACCCGCAGGAGCTCAAGCGCATCCTGACCGCGGCGACGAAGCTGCCCGAGCCGGTGGTGGCGCGCCAGCTCGAACGCACCGACCTGTCGCAGCCGGCGATCGGCAAGCTCCAGGCCGAGACGATCCTGGATGCCGGCACCGCGCTCCTCGATGCCGGGGTGATCCCCGCCGGCACCGATGTCGGCGCCGCGGTCCAGGCGCTGATCGACCCGCGCTTCGGGCCGGTCGCGCCGTAACCCATGGAAGCGAGCTCCTTGCCCGTGGCGGCCGCAGCCGCCGTCCCCGCCGCGCGGCGTCCGTTGCGCCTGCCCGGCGGCCGGATGCTCGTCGGCCTCGTCCTGCCGGTCGGCCTCGCCCTCGGCTGGGAGGCGGCGGTGCGGGCGGGGTGGGCGCAAGGGCGGCTGGTGCCGCCGCCGAGCCGGGTGCTCGCCACCCTGTGGGGGCTTGCCGCGAGCGGCGAGCTCTGGACCCACGTGCTGGCCAGCCTGACCCGCGTCGCGGCCGGGTTCGGATTCGGCGCGCTCGCCGGGATCCTCGTCGGGGCGCTCACCGGCACCTTGCCGCCGGTGCGCCGGCTGATCGATCCGAGCTTGCAGGCGCTCAGGGCGATCCCGTCGATCGCCTGGGTGCCGCTGTTCATCCTGTGGTTCGGCATCTTCGAGGCCTCGAAGATCACCCTCATCGCGGTCGGCGTGTTCTTTCCGGTCTATCTCGGGGTGGCCGGCGCCATCGCGGGGGTCGACCGCAAGCTCGTCGAGGTGGGGCGGGTCTTCCGGCTCTCGAGGCTCGCGCTCGCCCGGCGCATCCTGCTGCCGGCGGTGCTGCCCGCGACCCTGGTGGCCCTGCGGACCGGGCTGGGCCTCGGCTTCATGTTCGTGGCGGCGGCCGAGCTGCTCGGCGCCTCGGAGGGCCTCGGCTACCTCCTCCTCGACGGCCAGCAGCTCGGCAAGCCCGACCAGATCGTCGCGGCGATCCTGGCCTTCGCGGCGCTGGGCAAGCTGTGCGACGCGGTGCTGGTCGGCCTGACACAGCCGCTCGCCCGTTGGCAGGACACCGCCCGGGAGTCGCTGTGAGATGCTGAGGCTCGCATGCTGATCCTGGACCACCTGTCGAAGACCTACGCCGACGGCACGCGGGCGCTCGCCGACATCTCGCTCACCGTTCGGGCCGGCGAGATCGTGGCGCTGATCGGCGGCTCGGGATGCGGCAAGACCACGTTGCTGCGCCTGATCGCCGGGCTCGACCGGGCGAGCGCCGGGGGCATCCACCTCGACGGGGAGGGGATCGCGGGCCCGCATCCAGGCGTCGGCATCGTCTTCCAGGAGCCGCGGCTGCTGCCCTGGCTCAGCGTCGCCGACAACGTGGCCTTCGGCCTCGCCGCCCTGCCCCGGGCCGAGCGCCGGGCCCGGGTGGCGCACGCCCTCGAGCGCGTCGGCCTCGCCGAGCATGCCGGGCGCTGGCCCCGCGATCTCTCGGGCGGCCAGCAGCAGCGGGTCGCGATCGCCCGCGCCTTCGTGGCCGCCCCGAAGGTGCTGCTCCTCGACGAGCCGTTCTCGGCCCTCGACGCCCTGACCCGGGCCGGGCTGCACCGCCACCTGCTGGCCCTGTGGGAGGAGAGCCGGCCGACCGTGCTCCTCGTCACCCACGACGTCGCCGAGGCGGTGGCTCTGGCCGACCGGGCCGTGGTGTTGCGCCCCAAGCCCGGCCGGATCGACGACACGATCCCGCTGCCCCTGAGCCGCCCGCGCCAGCCGTCCTCGCCCGGCAGCGAGGCCGCCGCCCGCACGATCCTGGCAAGCCTCGACCGCTCGCTGCGCCCGGAGGGCGCGGCCGACCGGGCGAAGCCCGACGCCTCCGCGCTGTGGTGGTGAGCCCCGGGGGACGAGCCGGCCGGTCGATCCGCCTTTGGTCGTGAGTCCCGTCCCCTGGCGAGCGGCCGGGACGGGGTGCTAAGCCGTTCGCCCATAACCCCGGGAGGACGACACGCCATGGACGCCACCGAACTGCGCTCGCTCCAGGCCCCGATCAAGGACCGCTACCGCAGCGATCCGGACGCGGCCGTGATCACCCTGAAGGCGCAAGGCTCCCTCGACGACGGCGGCATCGCCTGCAAGGTCGAGACCGGCCGGGCGCTGGCGGTGGCCGGCCTCCACCCGGCGAGCGGCGGCTCGGGCGCCGAGCTGTGCTCCGGCGACATGCTGCTCGAGGCCCTGGTCGCCTGCGCGGGCGTGACCCTGAAGGCGGTGGCGACCGCGCTGGAGATCCCGCTGCGCAAGGGGCTGGTCAAGGCCGAGGGCGACCTCGACTTCCGCGGCACGCTCGGCGTCGACAAGGGCGCCCCCGTGGGCTTCCGGGCGATCCGGCTGACCTTCGAGGTCGACGCGGACGCGCCGCAGGAGAAGCTCGACCAGCTCCTGAAGCTCACCGAGCGCTACTGCGTGGTCTTCCAGACCATCAGCCAGAAGCCGCAGCTCGACGTGGTCATGACGCGGGCCTGACGCCCCCGGGGACTCGCTCGCCCCGCCCACGAAAAAAGCGCGGCCCCGAGGGACCGCGCTTTCCGCAAGCGAGGGCGGGACCCGCGAGGGCCCCGCCGATGGTCAGGCGATCACTCGCCGCGCGGCTGACGCTCGCGCGAGCGGTCGGCGTCGCGCTGGGCCTTCAGCTTCTCGGTGAGGTCCTCGCCGGTCTCCTGGTCGACGACCTTCATCGACAGGCGGATCTTGCCGCGATCGTCCTGGCCGAGGAACTTCACCTTCACCTTGTCGCCCTCCTTCACCACGTCGGTGACCTTGGCGACGCGCTGGGCGGCGAGCTCGGAGATGTGGACGAGGCCGTCCTTGGCGCCGAAGAAGTTGACGAAGGCGCCGAACTCCATCGTCTTCACGACGGTGCCCTCGTAGATCATGCCGACCTCGGCCTCGGCCACGATCGAGCGGATCCAGTTGTAGGCCGCCTTGATCGCCTTGCCGTCGGCCGAGGCGATCTTGATGATGCCGGTGTCCTGGATGTCGATCTTGGCGCCGGTCTTCTCGACGATCTCGCGGATCACCTTGCCGCCGGTGCCGATCACTTCGCGGATCTTGTCGGTCGGGATCTGCATCGTCTCGATGCGCGGCGCATGCTCGCCGAGCTCGGGACGGGCGGCGGTGAGCGCCGTCGCCATCGCGTCGAGGATGGTGCTGCGACCGTCCTTGGCCTGGGCCAGGGCCACCCGCATGATCTCCTCGGTGATGCCGGCGATCTTGATGTCCATCTGGAGCGAGGTGATGCCCTCCTCCGTGCCGGCCACCTTGAAGTCCATGTCGCCGAGGTGATCCTCGTCGCCCAGGATGTCGGACAGCACCGCGTAGCGCTCACCCTCGAGGATGAGGCCCATGGCGATGCCGGCCACCGGACGGCGCAGGGGCACGCCGGCATCCATCAGCGACAGCGAGGCGCCGCAGACCGAGGCCATCGAGGACGAGCCGTTCGACTCGGTGATCTCCGACACGACGCGGATCGTGTAGGGGAACTCGTGGGCGGCCGGCAGGACCGGGTGCACGGCGCGCCAGGCGAGCTTGCCGTGGCCGATCTCGCGGCGGCCCGGCGAGCCCATGCGGCCGGTCTCGCCCACCGAATAGGGCGGGAAGTTGTAGTGGAGGAGGAACGTCTCCTTGTAGGTGCCCGAGAGCGCGTCGATGAACTGCTCGTCGTCGCCGGTGCCCAGCGTCGCCACGACCAGCGCCTGGGTCTCGCCGCGGGTGAACAGCGCCGAGCCGTGGGTGCGGGGCAGCACGCCGACCTCGGAGACGATCGGACGCACGGTCTTCACGTCGCGGCCGTCGATGCGCGAGCCGGTGTCGAGGATGTTCCAGCGGACCACCTTCGACTGGGCCTCCTTGAAGGCGGCCTTGACCTTCTCGGCCTCGAAGCGGGCCTCGCCCTCGGCCGGAGCCAGGGCGGCCATCACCTTCGCCTTCACGGCGTCGACGGCGGCGTAGCGCTCCTGCTTGACGGTCTTCTTGTAGGCCTCGCGCAGATCGGTCTCGCAGACCTCGAGCACGGCCTTCTCGACCTCGGAATTGTCCGCGGGCTGGAAGTTGCGCGGCTCCTTGGCGGCCTTCTCGGCCAGGCGGACGATCGCCTCGATGACCGGCTGGAAGTGCTTGTGGCCGAACATCACGGCCCCGAGCATCACGTCCTCGGGCAGCTCCTTCGCCTCGGACTCGACCATCAGCACGGCGTCCTGGGTGCCGGCGACGACGAGGTCGAGGGTCGAGCCCTCCATCTCCTGGATGGGCGGGTTGAGCTTGTACTGGCCGCCGACATAGCCGACGCGCGCCGCGCCGATCGGGCCCATGAACGGCACGCCCGACAGCGTCAGGGCCGCGGAGGCCGCCACCATGGCGAGGATGTCGGGATCGGTCTCGAGGTCGTGCGAGAGCACCGTGACGACGACCTGGGTGTCGTTGCGCCAGCCCTCGACGAAGAGGGGGCGGATCGGCCGGTCGATCAGGCGGGAGACCAGGGTCTCCTTCTCGGAGGGACGGCCCTCGCGCTTGAAGTAGCCGCCCGGGATGCGGCCGGCGGCGTAGGTGCGCTCCTGGTAGTTCACCGTGAGCGGCAGGAAGTCGATGCCGGGCTTCGGCTCCTTCATCGACACCACGGTGGCGAGCACCGAGGTCTCGCCGTAGGTGGCGATCACGGCGCCGTCGGCCTGGCGGGCGACCTTGCCGGTCTCGAGCACGAGCTTGCGCCCGCCCCACAGCAGCTCTTCGCGTTGAACGTCGAACATCTTGTCATGCCTTCCTGCGGTCCGGGAGGGCGACGCCAGCGCAAGACGGCGAGGGGCTCATGCGATGAGCCACCGGCGATCCTGCCCTGGCGGTCGCGGCCCGCATCTCGACGTGCGGGTCCCGGAATAAGGGCGGCCGGACCCATTCCGGCCCACCCGGGACGAGGAAACCTCCTCCAATGGAGAAGTTCGGCTTCCTCGCAAAAACGCGGCCCGGACCGGTGCCCGAACCGCGTGAGATCCACCTTAGCGGCGGATGCCGAGGCGCTCGATGAGGGCGCGGTAGCGAGCCTCGTCCTTGCGCTTCAGGTAGTCGAGGAGCGACCGGCGCTGCGAGACCAGCTTGAGCAGGCCGCGGCGCGAGTGGTTGTCCTTGGTGTGGGTCTTGAAGTGCCCGGTGAGGTTCTGGATCCGCTCGGTGAGGATCGCGACCTGCACTTCCGGCGAGCCGGTGTCGGTCCCGCCGCGGGCGTGTTCCTTGATGAGCGCGGTCTTGCGCTCCGCCGTGATCGACATCGCGTGTCCTTTCGGTGTTACGGGTTCACGAGGTGCGCGGGCTCCGCGAGGAGGCCGCCTTTCGCACGGGGCTCGGCCGGGCCGGGATGTCGTCCAGCGCGGTCTGCCAAGGCGAAAAACCTCGCCGTGTGCGGGCGAGGGTGGCGCAGCCTATACACGATCCGCCGGTCCTTGCCACTCCCCCGGGTTCCGTGGGCGGTCCACTCCCCACGCGCGGTTTCGTCACGCCCTCATCCGGGGGTGTGGGAACGGCCGAGCTCGAACCCGAATACCCCCGAGCAGTTTGCCCGCCGTTCCCTACGCCCCGAGAGGATGCGCCATGACCACGACCGCCGCCCACACCGCTGCCGAGACCGACGAGACCGTGCAGGCGATCTACGTCACGGCCCTGCGCAACACCCACGCCCTGGAGAAGCAGGCGGCGCAGATGATCCAGCGCCAGATCGAGCGCTACGAGAGCTACCCTGAGCTGACCCAGGCGCTGCGGCTGCACAAGAGCGAGACCGACCAGCAGGTCACCCGCCTCGCCGACCTGCTTCACGGCCACGGCGAGGACCGCTCGCTCCTGAAGGACGTGGTGACCCAGACGGTCGGCAACGTCGCGGCGCTCGTCCACAGCGTGACCGGCGACGAGGTGCTGAAGAACCTCTACACCGACTACTCGGTCGAGACCTACGAGATCGCCGCCTACACCTCGCTGATCGCGCTCGCCGAGGAAGCGGGGCACGGCCGGGACATCGAGATCCTGCGCCTGTCGCTCAAGGAGGAAGAGCGGATGGCCGAGGCGGTGTTTGCCCATATCGTGCCGGTGACGAAGGCGTTCGTCGCCCGGGAGACCAAGGGCGAGAAGGCGGATCGGTAGGGCGGATCGCGCTAGAGCGCTTCACGATCGCGTTGCAATCGCGAAGCCCTCTGAGTCATTGTTTTGTCGCGGATTTTCGGCGCCGAACCGGTAATCACTTCGGCGAAATCTGCTTGGGCCGCCAGCGGCGCGTTGCATCTGGCGGCCTCGCCTCCTGACGATAGCAGTTCGAAGGCGGGCTCCCGTCGAGCCTCTACAGCTCCAGTTCCACCGTCACCGGCACATGGTCCGACGGCTTCTCCCAGGCCCGGGTGTGCCGCGCCACCGTCACCGACTTCACCGTCTCGGCGAGGTCCGGCGTGACCCAGATGTGGTCGAGGCGACGGCCCTTGTCGGCGGCGGCCCAGTCGGGGGAGCGGTAGCTCCACCAGGTGTAGATCTTCTCCGGCGGCGGGCGCAGGTGGCGCATCGTGTCGACCCAGCCGGCTTCGCCCCGCAGGGATTCCAGGCGCTCGGTCTCGATCGGGGTGTGGCTCACCACGTCGAGGAGCTGCTTGTGGGACCAGACGTCGTGCTCGAGCGGCGCCACGTTGAGGTCGCCGACGAGGATCGCCGGGCCGGCGGGGCGCCGGCCGCCCCAGGCGCGCAGCTCGTCCATGAAGGCGAGCTTGTGGGCGAACTTGTCGTTGAGCTTCACGTCCGGCACGTCGCCGCCGGCCGGGACGTAGAAATCGTGGATCGCGATGCCGGCGGCCGCACCCGCCTCGGGCCCGAGCACCGCCGAGATGTGGCGGGCGTCCTGGCGCTCGCAGAAGCTCATCACCTCGCGGGTGACGAGCGGCAGGCGCGAGAGGATCGCGACGCCGTTATAGCCCTTCTGCCCGGCGAAGACGACGTGCGGATAGCCGAAGCCCTGCAGCTCCTTGAGCGGGAAGCGGTCGTCCGGGCACTTGGTCTCCTGCAGGCAGAGCACATCGGGCTTCGCCTCGTCGAGGAAGCGGCGCACGAGGTCGATGCGCAGGCGGACGGAGTTGATGTTCCAGGTGCTGACGGTGAGGCGCAACGGTCGGGTACTCGAAGAGGCAAGCCCGAATGGGCGTCGGCGCTCACGCGCCGGACGCTACGCCATCGACATGTCGATGGCGTAGCACACGAGGGAAGCGCATGGGGATGGATCAGTTCGGGCGGGCCTGCTGCATCTTGGCTTCCAGCTCCTTGTCGACCGCACGGCCGTAATTGATGACGAACAGCATGCCGTCGACGGCGCGGCCGCGCTGGAGGTTGGAGAGCAGCACGGTGGTCTGGTAGCCCTGCGGGTCGGTGATCCGCCACTGGCTCAGGGTCTTCATCGCGTCGTCGAAGTAGAGCGCGATGCGGGAGGTGCCCCCCAGCGTCGAGCGGTCGTCGAGCACGATGCGGATGCCGCCGGGCTCGGCCGCCACGTCGGTGACGGTGAGGTCGCGGGCGAGGTCGATCTTGTCGCGCAAGAGGAATTTCAGCGGCGTCTGCGAGATGAAGTAGAGGTCCTGGGTCGCGAGCTTGCGGTCCCGCACCGCCACCGATGTGCCGTCGGCGATCACCTCCAGCGTCGAGGGCTGGTCGTAGTCGAAGCGCAGGCGGCCGGGCTTGGCCAGGGTGAGCTTGCCGCCGATCTTGCGCCCGTCGGCGCCGATCTGGACGAAGTTGCCGGTGAGCGTCGTGACGCCGTTGAAATAGGCGTTGGCGCGCTCGATCACCGCGGCCGGGTTGCCGGGATCGACGGCGGTGGCCGGAGTCACGGCGGCGACCTGCGCCGGCGCGGCGGCCGGCACCGCGGCGGTCTCGACCGGCTCGGGCGCGGCGCCCTTGCCGCCGCCGAGCGAGGCCGGCCGGCGCGGCGGCAGCGGCGCCCTGGCGGAGGAGCCGGACGCCTGACCGCTTCCTTGACCGCTTCCTTGGCCGGCCGTCGGGGCCTGGCCCGGCGCGGCGTCCGGCTGCGGCGCCTCGGCGGCCGGGTCCTTGCGGCCGAACAGGCCGTCGAGGAACGACGACACCTGCGCCTCGGCGGGGGCCACGCTCAGCAGGGCGGCGACCGAGAGGGCGGCGCCGAGGGACGCCGCGCGGAGCGGGCCGGAGCGGGGACGGCCGGTCATCGGCAGGGTTCTCCGTGTGGGCGGACGGGGAGGGACCGGGGCAGGCCGGCACGGGGATGCCGGTGCCCCGCCCACCCGGGAAGCGGGTGTGCCACGAGGGGGCGGTCTCGCCATAGAGCCGCCCCCTGTGGCGAATATGCGACGGCGGGGCCGCTCACGCCTCATCCGATCCGGGCTGCGGGGCGGGCTCGATCAGGATCTCCCGCTTGCCGGCATGGTTGGCGGGGCCGACGATGCCCTCGCGCTCCATCCGCTCCATCAGCGAGGCGGCCCGGTTGTAGCCGATCTGCAGGCGGCGCTGGATGTAGCTCGTGGACGCCTTCTTGTCCCGCAGCACCACCGCCACCGCCTGGTCGTAGAGGTCGGCGGTCGGATCGCCGAAGCTGCCCTGGTCCATGACCGGGGCGTCCTGCGCGGCGGCAGCCGCCGCCTCCTCGGCCTCCTCGTCGG
>NZ_JACWCT010000071.1:51856-67854 GCF_016613415.1 Methylobacterium ajmalii
TGCTCGACCTCGTCGTCCGAGCAGAACGGGCCGTGCACGCGGGTCGTGCGCCCGCCGCCCGCCATGAACAGCATGTCGCCCTGGCCCAGCAGCTGCTCGGCGCCCATCTCACCCAGGATCGTCCGCGAGTCGATCTTGCTCGTCACCTGGAAGGAGATCCGGGTCGGGAAGTTCGCCTTGATCGTGCCGGTGATCACGTCCACCGACGGGCGCTGCGTCGCCATGATCAGGTGCAGGCCGGCGGCCCGCGCCATCTGGGCCAGGCGCTGGATCGCCCCCTCGATGTCCTTGCCCGCCACCATCATCAGGTCGGCCATCTCGTCGACCACGATCACGATGTAGGGCAGGGCGGAGAGGTCCATGACCTCGTCCTCGTAGACCGCCTCGCCGGTCTCGCGGTCGAAGCCGGTCTGGACCGTGCGGGTGATCACCTCGCCGCGCGCCCGCGCCTCCGCCACCCTGGCGTTGAAGCCGTCGATGTTGCGAACGCCCAGGCGCGCCATCTTCTTGTAGCGCTCCTCCATCTCGCGCACCGCCCATTTGAGGGCGATGACCGCCTTCTTGGGGTCGGTGACGACCGGAGAGAGCAGGTGCGGGATGCCGTCGTAGACCGACAGCTCCAGCATCTTGGGGTCGACCATGATCAGGCGGCACTCCTCCGGCTTCAGCCGGTAGAGCAGCGACAGGATCATGGTATTGATGGCGACCGACTTGCCCGAGCCGGTGGTGCCGGCGACCAGCAGGTGGGGCATGCGGGCGAGGTCGGCGATGATCGCCTCGCCGCCGATGTTTTTCCCCAAGCAGAGCGCGAGCTTCTGCTTGGTCTCGGTGAAGACCGGCGAGGTCAGGAGCTCGCGCAGGTACACGGTCTCGCGCTTGAGGTTCGGCAATTCGATGCCGATGGCGTTGCGGCCCTGCACGACCGCGACGCGGGCCGAGATCGCCGACATCGAGCGGGCGATGTCGTCGGCGAGCGAGATCACGCGGCTCGACTTGGTGCCGGGCGCCGGCTCCATCTCGTAGAGCGTCACCACCGGGCCGGGGCGCACGGCGAGAATTTCCCCGCGCACGCCGAAATCCTGGATCACCTGCTGCAGCTGGAGGGCGTTGTCCTCCAGCATCTCGGGATCGAGGTTGCTGCCGTCCGATTCCCGCGGCTCGGCCAGGAGGTCGACCGAGGGAAGCTCGTAGGGCACCTCGAAACGCGCGGCCTGGCGCAGCGGGATGGTGGCGACGGGCGCCAGGATGTCGTCCTCGTCCTCCCCGTCGTCGTCGGCATCGAGGCCGAGATCGACGGCGAGCCCGGTCGTGCCGATCACGAGGCCCTGCGGCTCGGACGGGGCGGGCGACCATGCGGATGCCGCGGCGGCGTACGGCTCGGCGTACGGGTTGAAGACGATGCCGTCGGACGGCGCCGGCTGCGGCGCGAAGTCCGCGGCCGTGGGCATGGCGGGCGCGGCAAACGTCTCCGGCTGCGCGAGGCCCGGCTCGGGTTGCGTCGCGATCGGCCCCTGTTGAGGCGCAACGGGCTCCTGTGGCGCCGCAACGGGCTCCTGTTGCATCGCAACGGGCAGGATGATGCGCGGCGGGCGCGGCGGCGAGGGCAGCGTCGGGGCCGGCGGCTGCGCGTTCTGGCGGCCGGTCGGCACGTAGACGAAGGGCTGCCCCACCTGGGGTGCCGCGGCCGGGGCGGGCTCCGCGGGAGCGGAGGCGACCGGCGACGGCTCGGACGGGGTCGCCGATCCCAGCGGCTGGGCATCCGCGGCGATGAATGACCACGGCACGGGCGCGAAGGAGAAGGACGTGGCGGCAAAGCCCGTCGCGGTCAGGGACGCCGGCATGAAGGCAGGCACCGCGGAGTCGATCGCCGCGAACCCGCCGACGACCGGCGCGGACGCGGAGGGCTCGTCGGCGACGACCGGCGCGACCTCGACCGCGAGGGCGGGCAGGGACGGCGCGACGAATGCGGGCTCCGCGGGCGCGGGCAGGAGGATCGCATCCGCCAGCGGCGCATAGGTGAGCGCCAGCATCGGCGCGGGCGCCGGCAGCAGGATCGTGGCGGGCGGGAATGTCCCGTGAGCCTCGACGGCCTCGACGGCCGGGCCGGCATGGACCGGGGCGGACTCCTCGACCTCGGCGATGTCCCGAACCTCGGCGACACCCTCGACCTGGGCAACGTCCTGCGCCGGTACGGAATCCGGCTCGGCCGCGGGGGCGGGTATCGCGGACGCGGCGACCTCGGCCACCAAGTCGGCGACGGGCGCGGACACCGCCGTCTCCGGCACGGCGGCCTCGACCGTCTCGGGCTCCGGCTCCGGCAAGGGACGGTTGTCCTGCTCTTCGGCGGTCGAAAGCGGGTGGGTCCAATCGTGCTGCAGCAGGCGGTCGAGGGCGTAGACCGGGCGCGGCGGCAGGGAGCGCAGATGCGAGACGTCGACCGGCACCAGGATGGCGGCGTCGGGCACGTCGAACGTCACGGCCGGCGCGGCCGCGGCGTCCACCGGCTCGACGACAAGGTCGGGCACCGGCGGCAGCGCTTCGGGCATCGCCGCGACGCTCCCGGGCGTCGGTTCGGGCAAGGGACCGAACAGGGGTGCGGGACCGAACAGGGGGGCTGGACCAAAGACGACGGGCCGGACGACCGCCGTCTCGACCTGCGCGCATTCGAACCGCGCCGGCTCGACCGAGATCGGCGCGGCGACGAAGCAGGCGGCCACCGGCGCGATGCCGGAGAGGTCCGCGACCGGCGAGGCCCCGGCGGACGGATCCAGGGCGTCGAGGTCCGCGGGGGGCTCCGCGGTCGCGGCGACGATCGGCTCGGCCACCGGCACCGACTCGGACTCCGTGTCGCCGACCGCGGCCGGCGGCGCGGGCTCGGCCGGGGCGGCCTCCTCGGCGGAATGGCGCAGCAGGTGGTCGGGCGTGCGGGTGAAGCGCACGCCGGGGGGCAGCACGAAGGGCTGGCGCCAGATCGGGACTGCGGCGGCCGCCGCGGCCGCTTCCGCCTCGATCCGGGCGGCCTCCGCGTCGGCCTGCGCCGCCTCGGCAGCCGCGAGCTCGGCGGCGGCGCGGGCTTCGGCCTCGGCCTGCGCGGCACGCTGGGCCTCCTCCCTCTCGCGAACGGCCTGCTCGCGCCGGCGCTGGCGCATCTGCAGGACGTGGTCGGGCGTGCGGGTGAAGCGCACGCCGGCCTCGGGTGCGCGCTCCGCCACCGGCCGTGCCCGCGCCTCGGGCTCGGAGGACGCGTCCGGCTCGGCGTCCCGGCGGCGGGCGCGGGTCAGCACGGCCCGGGCCGGACCCGCGGGCGGGATCGGCATGGCCCAGCCGCCATCGGGAACGAGGGCCGGATCGGGCGCCCAGGTCGAGGCGCGGCGCGGGGCCGCCGGCTCGGGCGCGACCATCACGGCCGGGGACGACAGGCCCTCCGGCTCGTCGGGAAGGAAGGACTCGACCGGCGCTGGCGCGGCCGGCGGCACGACGGCGTCGGCGGCCCGCAGCGGAGCGGGGGACCGGGCCGGCACCTTGGGAGACGCCGCGGGGCCGTAGCCGTGGCCCTCCTGCTCGCTGACCTGTGCCGGACGGGGTGCGACGGGTCGCGGCGCCTCGGCCGGGACGGGGGCGGGCGTCGGGACCCAGGGTTCTGGAGAAAAAGCCTCGGGCGAAAAAGCTTCGATTTGCGGCGCGAAGGACGCCGCCGCCCGCGCCGGCCGGGGCGCGGGATGGGCCGGCGGGGCGAACGGGCTCTGGCTCCACGGCTCGGGCGGGGCGGCCGGAACCGGGCCGGGCTCGGGCGGCGTCGGGCGCACGAGCGCGTCGGCCATCCAGCTCGGGGTGGCGCGCCGGCTCAGGGCGTAGTCGCGCTGGGCCGGCGGGGCCGGCGGGGCGAAACGGCGGGCGAGGATCGCCCGCAGGTTCATCACGGTCTGCGCCAGGACGCCGAGCGGGCGTCCCCGGTGCTCGGGCGGGCGCAGATGGTCGCGCACCCGCTGGGGCGCACGCGGCGAGGAGTCGGAGAAGGGTGGCCGTCCCGATTGTCTCATGATGCCGATTTGAGTGTGGGCGGCCCGCGGCCGCATCGCATGGGCCCAGTTAGCCACGGCATCGTTAACGCCGGATTAGGCACGGGCCCCCGGGTACCGGGCCGCGGGCCGGCGCGTTAAGGAACGGGGGCATTTCCGGCGAGAAGGGGCTGCCCGCACGATGTTCCGATCCCTCTACCGGCACGGTTTCGCCCGGGTCGCGGCCTGCGTCGGCCGCACCCACATCGCCGACCCGGACGCCAACGCGGCCGAGATCCTGCGGCTGGCGCAACGCTGCGACGCGGACGGCACGGCGGTGGCGGTGTTTCCCGAGCTGTGCCTGTCGGGCTACGCGCTCGAGGACCTGCTGCTGCAGGAGACGCTGCGCGAACGGGTCGAGGCGGCGCTCGCCGGCCTGGTCGAAGCGAGCCATGGGCTGATGCCGGTCCTCGTCGTCGGCGCCCCTCTGCGCCACCGAAACCGGATCTACAACACGGCCGCGGTGATCCATCGCGGCCGGCTGCTCGGGGTGGTGCCCAAGAGCTACCTGCCGAACTACCGCGAGTTCTACGAGAAGCGCCACTTCGCCTCCGGCGCCGGGGTGACCGGCGAGACGATCCGCGTCGGCGCCCTGGAGGCGCCGTTCGGCACCGACCTGCTGTTTCCGGCCGAGGACCTGCCGGGCCTCGTCCTCGGGGTCGAGGTCTGCGAGGACATGTGGATCCCGGTGCCGCCCTCGGCGCTGGCCGCCCTCGCCGGCGCCACGGTGCTGGCCAACCTCTCGGGCAGCCCGATCACCATCGGGCGGGCCGACAACCGGGCGCTGCTCTGCCGCTCGGCCTCCTCGCGCTGCCTCGCCGCCTACATCTACGCCGCGGCGGGCCCGGGCGAATCGACCACCGACCTGTCCTGGGACGGGCAGACCGCGATCTACGAGGACGGCGAGGCGATCGCCGAGGGTCCGCGCTTCCCGGCCGAACCGCAGGTGACGAGCGCCGACATCGACCTCGACCGGCTGGTCCAGGAGCGGGCCCAGATGGGCAGCTTCGACGACAACGCCCGGCAGGTCCTGGGCGCCGCGCCGGCCTTCCGCCGGGTGCCGTTCCGGGTGGCGCCGCCGGAGGCGGATCTGGGCCTGCGCCGCACGGTCGAGCGCTTCCCCTTCGTGCCGGCCGATCCCGCCCGCCTCGCCCAGGATTGCTACGAGGGCTACACGATCCAGGTCGCCGGCCTCGTCCAGCGCCTGCGGGCGATCGGCACCCGGCGGGTGGTGATCGGCATCTCGGGCGGCCTCGATTCGACCCACGCGCTGATCGTCGCCGCCCGGGCCTTCGACGAGCTCGGCCTGCCGCGCACCGACATCCTCACCTACACGATGCCGGGCTTCGCGACCTCGGACGAGACCAAGGGCAACGCGCACCGGCTGATGGCGGCGCTCGGGACCCGCGCGGCCGAGCTCGACATCCGCCCGGCCGCCCGCCAGATGCTCGCCGACATGGGCCACCCGTTCGGGCGGGGCGAGGAGGTCTACGACGTCACCTTCGAGAACGTGCAGGCAGGCCTGCGCACCGATTACCTGTTCCGGCTCGCCAACCAGCACGACGCCATCGTGATCGGCACCGGCGATTTGTCGGAGCTGGCGCTCGGCTGGTGCACCTACGGCGTCGGGGACCAGATGTCCCACTACGCGGTCAATGCCGGGGTGCCCAAGACCCTGATCCAGCACCTGATCCGCTGGGTGATCGCCTCGGGCCAGTTCGAGGCCGAGGTCGGTGCCACCCTGGACGCCATCCTCGCCACCGAGATCTCGCCCGAGCTGGTGCCGGCGCGCGAGGGCGAGACGATCCAGAGCACCGAATCGAAGATCGGTCCCTACGCGCTGCAGGACTTCACGCTGTTCTACACGCTGCGCTACGGCTACCGCCCCTCGAAGATCGCCTTCCTGGCGCTGATGGCCTGGGAGGATGCCGGCCGCGGGCCCTGGCCTCCCGGCTTCCCGGAGGCGAAGCGGGGGGCGTACGCCCTGCCGGAGATCCGGGCCTGGCTCGTGGTGTTCCTGCGCCGCTTCTTCGGCTTCAGCCAGTTCAAGCGCTCGGCCCTGCCGAACGGGCCGAAGGTGGCGGCGGGCGGCGCTCTCTCGCCCCGCGGCGACTGGCGCGCACCTTCCGACGGCAACGCCCGGATCTGGCTCGAAGAGCTGGAGCGCAACGTCCCGCACGGCTAGATCAGAAACCCCACAGGAGTATCTAAGTTGGTCCGGCCGCGGGGCCGTGAAGAGCCCCCGCACGGGAGCCGACCGCGATGGCCGGTATCCCCACCGGGACAGACGTCCTGCCGAACGGCCCGCTCGAGAAGCGGGCCGTGCATGTCTGCGTCGACATGCAGAACCTCTTCGCCGAGGAGACCGCATGGCGCACGCCCTGGATGGAGCCGGGGCCGGAGAGCGCGTTGCGGGCGCGTCGGGCCGAGACCCTGGTGATCACCGGCGGCGAGACCGACGTCTGCGTGCTGGCGAGCGTGCTCGGGGCGATCCGACCGCGGCTACCGCAGCGTGCTCGCCGCCGACGCGGTGTGCTCCTCGTCGGACGAGACCCACGACGCGATGATGACCCTCTACGGGCAGCGCTTCGACCAGCACCTCGATGTCGCGACCGTCGACCAGATCCTGCACAACTGGAATTTGTCCGAGTTGATGGAGCGATAAGACCGCGACCGCCCCCGCCATTCCCCTGTTTTCTGCGTTGTTTCCCGTGTCGTCCCACGGTTCCCGGCTCGCACGTTTTCGTGATTGCATCGCTCTGTGCCGGACCGCACTTGGCGGAACGGCGGAGATTGCGGTATCGCCATGCCGGAAGGCGCGACATAGTCTCGGCCCAATCGGGCCTTACCGGATGGACGCCATGGTAGCACCTGCGAGGGCAGCACCTGCGAGCGGAGGCGATCCGATGCGAAGCTACAACCTGTTCTGCCTGAAGAGCCTCGACGGCCTGGTCTGCGCGGTGCCGGAGGATTACGCCGTGCCGGCCTTCGTCACCGAGGCGCGCTGGGCCTTCGGCGGCAAGCTCGACGGCAGCACGCCCCGGCCCGTCGGCTTTGATGGCGCGGCGGCCGCGACCGCGGTGCGCTTCAACGGCTTCTACCTGTTCCAGAGCATGGGCGGCGGGCAGGGCTGAACGCGGGGTCGGGACCGGGGACTCGCGGATCGCGGCGAACATTCCTTAAAGGTCCGCGGGGCATGATCGCCCCGTACCGAAACCCGCGAGGCCGAACGGGGCTGGCCGCCATGTCCGACATGTCCGAGCTGCGCAGGGAGACCCGCCTGCGGACGTTCCTGAAGGGACGCATCATCTTCAACAACGGCAATTCCAGCATGGATTGCCTGGTCCGGGATCTCTCGGGCTCCGGGGCGCGGCTGATGCTGAGCCAGACCGCGACCCTGCCGGGCGGCTTCGACCTCCTGATCCCCGCCAAGGACCGCACCTACAAGGCGACTCTGCGCTGGCGCAAGGACGACAGCATCGGGGTGACCTTCGCCGAGGAGCCGGCCCGGGCCGCGGCGCCGGCCGCCGCGGAACCGTCGACGGCCGCGCTGCTCGCCCGCATCCAGGAGCTCGAAGCCGAGAACGCCGCCTTGCAGCGCCAGCTCAAGGAAGCCGAGGCGATGCTGCTGGAACGGACCGCGTAGGGACCTCCCGGCCCGATCGAAGCGTCGTGATCACGAAGAGGCGCGACGTGGCGCCGAGGCGCGTCGTCGGATGAGCAGGCGGCCCGCCGATCCGGCAGGGCGCCGCGTGGGCGCGCTTGCCAGGACGATCGACTCCCCGAACATGCGAAGGGCCGCCCCGTTGCCGAGGCAGCCCTTCCATTGCCGAACCGCGGTCCGACCGATCGATCAGAATTGCATCAGCAATTCCGCAGGATCATCACCGATCCCGGATAGCTCGTCGTGCGCTCAGGCCGTGAAGCCGGAGGCGACGATCCAGGTCCGGTGCGCAGACGACCGCGGCTGATGACAATGAGACACTGGATCACCTCCTTCCTGTTGTTTCCGATAGGATCAATGTAACCGTTCGGCGGCGCGGCGCAATGCGGCCCGGGCGCGGCGAAGGGTCCGCGGGCGCGCATCTTGACCCTGGCCTGCGATCGGTCATCTCCGCAGGCATGAAGAACCGTGGCTTCCTCAAGTTCGCCAGCGCCATGACGGTGATGACGCTCGGCGGCGTCGGCTACGCCGCGCACCGGCGCAACCGCAACCCCTACTACAAGGGGCCCGTGAGCGACCATTTCGACGGGGTGCGGTTCTTCTCGCCGGGACAGCCGCAGGACAAGGGCGTCGGCGAGGTCGCGCGCTGGCAGCTCGGCGGTGGGCGGGAGGCCTGGCCGGCCCGGGTCCCGAGCCCGTTCCCGCCGGACGCGCCGCCGGAGCGGGTCGAGGGGCTGAGGGTGGTCCATATCGGGCATGCCAGCCTGCTGATCCAGGTCTCGGGCCGCAACATCCTGGTCGATCCGGTCTATGCGCGGCGCGCGAGCCCGGTGGGCTTCACCGGCCCCAAGCGCGTCAACCCGCCGGGCATCGCCTTCTCGGCGCTGCCGCCGATCGATGCGGTGCTGATCACCCACAACCACTACGACCATCTCGACGGGCCGATCCTGGCCCGGCTCTGGGCCGAGCACGCCCCGACCTTCGTGGCGCCCCTCGGCAACGACGCGATCATCCGCAGCTACGACGCGACGATCCCGGTGGAGACCCGGGACTGGGGCGGATCGGTCGATCTCGGCGGCGGGATCGTGGTCCATCTGGTGCCGGCCTACCACTGGTCGGCCCGGGGCGTGAACGACCGGCGCATGGCGCTCTGGTGCGCCTTCGTTCTCACCACGCCGCGGGGCGTGCTCTACCACGTCGGCGATACCGGCTACGGCGACGGGGCGATCTTCCGTCCGGTGCGGGAGCGCTTCGGCGCGCCGCGCCTCGCCACCCTGCCGATCGGCGCCTACGAGCCGCGCTGGTTCATGCAGCCCCAGCACATGAACCCCGAGGAGGCGGTGCGGGTGTTTCGCGAGGTCGGGGCCGAGCAGGCGCTCGGCCACCACTGGGGCACGTTCCGCCTCACCAACGAGGGCCCGGGCGAGCCCGCCGAGGCGCTGGGCCGGGCGCTGGCAGCGGCGGAGATCCCGGCGGATCGGTTCCTGGCGCTGCGTCCGGGGCAGGTCTGGGGCGGGTGAGGGGAGCCCGGGCGGGCCCTGATTCACCTCTTCAGAGCTTCGAGGGGTCGAACCAGATGCAGCTGCGGGCGATAGTCGCGAAGTTGATCTCTGACTTCGCCGGCTGCGGCAGCACCTTGCCGTCCATCGCCACGGTGATCTGCTGCGAGGTGGTGCCGTCGCCGAAGGTCTGTGGCCGCGTCAGGTAGCAGTATTGCTGCTCAGGCTTCTGCTCGTCACCCTTGAAGTTCCACCCGGTCACGATCGTGCCGTCGAGGAACGGGACGGTCTTGAACACCGTGAAGCTGGTGCGCACCGCGGCATTGGCGGGCGCCTCCGACTTGCCCTGGTTGCCGGTGAGCGAGGACACGTCGGGCAGGCCCTTGGAGGCCGGCAGGCCGCCCTCGATCTTCAGGGTGTTGTCGGCGAGCCGGACCTCGCCGCTCGTCTTGAGGGTCGTGGTCTCGAGGGCCTGGGTCAGGGCCTTGGCGAGCGTGTCCGACGCGTTTCCGACCTCGTTCATGGTCGCGTAGCCGTAGAAGGCCGCGCCCAGCCCGGCGCCGGCCAGCCCCATGAAGGCGCCGAACCCGATCGCGCGGAACAGGAAGGCGCGGGCGTTGGAGATCCGGGCCTCCGCCCGCAGGCGCCCGTTGACGTGCTGGGCGAGCGCGACGTTCTCCGGGGTGCCCGGTGCGAGATAGCTCACGGTCTCGGTCTCTCGATACGGTCGTCGTCGCGCGAAGGCGCCGCCGGGGGCGTGCCGGCCTGCGGCACGGTGGGGGAGCGGCGCTGGTCGAGGGGGATGGCGGCACCCGAGGCCACCGCGGCCTCGCGCATCGCCCGCTGCGCGTCCTGGATCTGGGTCGCGCTCTCGGCCATCTGGTTGAGGAGAAGCGGCATGCCCTCGGCCTGCATCACCGTGTCGAGGTCGTCCTCGTCGCGGTAGGTCTTGCGGACCTGCACGGCGCAGAGCGCGAGCAGCGTCGAGGCGAAGGCGGCACAGAGCGCCGGCGCGAAGACGAAGATCCGCAGGAAGGCGTGGACCTGCTGGTCGGTGACGTCGATCGGATCGGCGCCGTACACCATGGCGGTGAAGGAGTGCAGCTGCGAGCGGCGCACCGCGTCGCGGTACGCGCCCTCGGCCTCGGTCACCCGCCGGTCGGCGGCGGCGCGGTCGAGTTGCGCCCGGGCGGCGCGGGCCTCCGCCAGGTTCTTGGCCACCACCGCGCGCTCGTCGCCGGCGCTCTTCAGGCTGCCCGCGATGGTGGCGGTGCGCGGATCGGTGACGCAGCGCATGTAGCTGTAGCGCTTGCCGCGGCTGTTGGTGCCCGACAGCCGCTCGCAGCGCTGCCCCGGCAGGCCGGCGAGCTGCGACGACGCCTCGGCCGAACGCTTCTCCAGCGCGGCGGCCTCCGCCGCGTACTGCGCCACCCGGGCATCGGCCTGGGCGATGCGGTTGTCGATCGTGCCCCGGTCGGCCTCGGCTTCCTTGAGCAGGGTGCGGGCCTTCGAGGCCTCGGCGAGGCGGGGATGGAACATCATCTCGCCGAGCTGCGACACCGACTTGGTGGTCACGCCCGCCGCCATCACGATGCCGACGATCGCCAGGCCCTTGATCAGCCAGTCGCGCTGCACCCGGATCAGGATGCCGAGGGGCACCCGGCACAGCTCGATCGCCGCGTAGACGATCGGCGCCATCAGCATGAACCAGAAGCTCTGGTCGTGGCGGTCGGCGTAGGTCTCGGCGAAGAACCAGGCGCCGGCGAGCGAGGTGCAGATCACCAGCGCCTCGACCACGTAGGCGATGCCGACGTAGCCCCAGCGGATGCGATAGCCCTTGCGGACCGCGCGGTCCTGCTTCCAGGCGTCGGACTCGTCGGCCCAGGCGCGCCGCTCGCGCACGATCACCCGATCGGGAGGCTGTCGGCCCATCACAACTCCTCGCCTCGCCCCCTCGGAGGGCGGGTGCGTACACGGAATCTCAATCCTTCCCGCTATGCGGGTTTTGCGCCGAAATTGCGCCCTGGGCGAGCCGGGCATGCCGCGGCGCAGCGTCCCGATCCCGCATTACGCACCGCAAAACGCGACGGGCCGCGCTAGACTCGCGGCGTGTGGCGCCGCCGTGCGCCGATTCCCGACGCCGGATGAAGCCGGCGTCGCCAGACCGGAGCGAGGCCCGCATGTCGGACGACCGCTACCACAAGACCACGCTCGGCAACCGCCGCCTGCACCCCGAGACGCTGATGCTCGGCTACGGCTACGACCCCGCCCTGTCCGAGGGGGCGGTGAAGCCGCCGGTCTTCCTCACCTCGACCTTCGTGTTCACCTCCGCCGAGCACGGCAAGGAGTTCTTCGACTACGTCTCGGGCCGGCGCGAGCCGCCGGCCGGCGAGGCGGCGGGCCTCGTCTATTCGCGCTTCAACCATCCCAACAGCGAGATCGTCGAGGACCGCCTGGCGGTGTTCGAGGAGGCGGAGGCAGCCCTCCTGTTCTCGTCGGGCATGTCGGCCATCGCCACCGTGATCCTGGCCCATGCCCGCCCCGGGGACGTGCTGCTGCACTCCCAGCCGCTCTACGGCGGCACCGAGACGCTGATCGCCAAGACGCTGGCCGGGTTCGGCATCGGCGCCGTCGGCTTCCAGGACGGCACCGACGAGGGCAGCGTCACGGCGGCCGCCGACGCGGCGCAGGCCCTGGCGAAGGAGGGCGGCGGGCGCGTCAGCGTCGTGATGGTCGAGACGCCCTCGAACCCCCTCAACACCCTCGTCGACCTGGCGCTGGTGCGCGCCGCCGCCGACCGGATCGGCGCCGGGCAGGGGGGCCAGGCGCCCGTGGTCGTGTGCGACAACACCCTGCTCGGCCCGCTCTTCCAGCATCCCCTGCGCCTTGGTGCCGACATCTCGGTCTACTCGCTGACGAAGTATGTCGGCGGCCACTCGGACCTCATCGCCGGGGCGGCGCTCGGCTCGGCGGCCCGGATGAAGCCGGTGCGGCTGCTGCGCTCGGCGATCGGCACCCAGCTCGATCCGCATTCGTGCTGGATGCTCGGGCGCTCGCTCGAGACCCTGACGCTGCGGATGGAGAAGGCCAGCCGCAACGGCGAGATCATCGCCGAGCGCCTGCGCGCCCACCCGAAGGTGACGCGGCTCCACCACCTCGGCCATCTCGAGCCCGGCTCCGGCGCGGCGCGGGTCTACGCCGCGCAATGCGCCGCGCCCGGCTCGACCTTCTCGTTCGACGTCGCGGGCGGCGAGGCGGAGGCCTTCCGGGTGCTCAACGCGCTCCAGCTGTTCAAGCTCGCGGTGAGCCTGGGCGGCACCGAATCGCTGGCGAGCCACCCGGCCTCCACCACCCATTCGGGAGTGCCGAAGGCGGTGCGCGACCGGCTCGGCGTCACCGACGCGACCATCCGGGTCTCGATCGGCATCGAGCATCCGGAGGATCTGGCGGCCGACTTGCAGGCGGCTCTCGCCACCCTGGATTGAAAAGCACCGGGCGCGGCCCGTTTTGGCTTGCCCCGGCGGGGGCCCTCCGCATGATGGCGCCGCCCCGGCCGCGCATCGTCGGCGGGCCCCCCTCCCGCGAACCGAGAAGGCCCCGCCGCTCCCGATGACCGAGCACGCCGCGTCCGGCTCCTACAAGGAAGTCATCCTGTTCCTGGTCACCGCCGGGATCGTGGTGCCGCTGTTCCATCGCCTGCGCGTCAGCCCGGTTCTCGGCTTCATCGGGGCGGGCGCGCTCCTCGGGCCGTCCGGCCTCGGGCGGCTCACCGAGACGGTGCCGTGGCTGGGCGTGGTGACGATCTCGAACCGCACCGAGATCGCGCATCTCGCCGAGCTCGGCGTGGTGTTCCTGATGTTCATGATCGGGGTCGAGCTGTCCTGGGAGCGCCTGCGCATCCTGCGCCGCCTCGTCTTCGGCCTCGGCTCGCTGCAGGTCGCCGTGTCGGGCCTCCTCGTCGGGGGGGTGCTGATGGCGCTCGAGGTCCCGCCCACCGCCGCGATCCTGGTCGGGCTGGCGCTCGCGCTCTCCTCCACCGCCATCGTGCTGCCGGTGCTGGCCGAGCAGAAGCGCCTCAACACGCCGGCCGGCCGGGCGAGCTTCGCGGTGCTGCTGTTTCAGGACCTCGCCGTCGCGCCGGTGCTGTTCGCCATCGCGGTGCTCGGCCGCAAGGACGGCGACGCGGTGACGGGGCTCGCCATCGCGCTGGGCCAGGCCGCGGTGGCGCTGGCACTCCTCGTCGGCGTCGGGCGGCTGGGCCTGCGCCCGCTGTTCCAGCTCGTCGCCCGCACCCGCAGCCCCGAATTGTTCATGGCGGCCTGCCTCCTCGTCATCGCGGCGACCGCCCTCGTCGCCGCGGCGAGCGGCCTGTCGATGACGCTCGGGGCGTTCGTCGCCGGGCTGCTGCTGGCCGAGACCGAGTACCGCCGGGCGATCGAGGCGACGATCGACCCGTTCAAGGGTCTGCTGCTCGGGGTGTTCTTCGTCTCGGTCGGCATGGGCATCGACCCGGCGGTGCTGATGAAGACGCCGCTGACCATCTTGGGATTGGCCGTCGGGCTCCTCGTCCTCAAGGGCGGGGTCATCCTCGGCGTCGGCAGGGCCCTGCGCCTGCCCCGGGCGGTAGCGCTCGAATCGGCGCTGCTGCTCGGGCCCGGGGGCGAGTTCGCCTTCGTGCTCGTCGGCAGCGCGCTCGCCGCCGGACTCGTGCCCGACGATCTCGGCCAGGCGGCCCTCGTCGTCACCACCGCCACGATGGTGATGATTCCCGGCCTCGCCGCGCTCGCCCGCCGCCTCGGCCGGCGGATCGACCGGACCACGCTCGGCCGCGCCCGGGCCGAGCCGCCCCCGGCGGAGCGCCAACCGGGTCGGGTGATCGTCGCGGGCTACGGCCGGGTCGGCCAGCTCGTCGCCGAGATGCTGGCCCGACACAAGGTGCCCTACATCGCCCTCGACATGGACGCAGCCCGCGTCGCCGACCAGCGCCGGCTCGGCAACCCGGTCTATTTCGGCGATTCGGCCAATGCCGACCTGCTGCGCCGCTGCGGCATCGACACCGCCCGGGCGCTGGTCGTCACCCTCGACCAGCCGCGCGCCGTCGAGGCGGTGGTGGCGGCCGCCCGGACCGAGCGGCCGGACCTGACCATCGTCGCCCGCGCCCGGGACGCCCGCCACGCGACTGCCCTCTACGAGATGGGCGTGGACGATGCCGTGCCCGAGACGATCGAGGCCTCGCTCCAGCTCTCGGAGGCCGTGCTGGTCGACGTCGGGGTGCCGATGGGTCTCGTCATCGCCTCGATCCACGAGCGCCGCGACGAGTTCCGGGCGATCCTGCGCCGCAAGGAGGCGCCGCCGGCCGCCGCCTTCCAGGCCCGTCGCACCGTGGGCAAGACCTCGTGAGCGGGCTCGGCGCCCAGCAGGAGGCGGCGCTCAAGGCGGTGTCGGACTGGCTGAAGCGCGGCAGCCCGCAGGTCTTCCGCCTGTTCGGCTTCGCCGGCACCGGCAAGACCACGCTCGCCAAGCGCCTCGCCGAGGACGTCGACGGCGGGGTGCTCTTCTGCGCCTATACCGGCAAGGCGGCGTCCGTCATGCGCGCGCGGGGCTGCCTCGACGCCTCCACCATCCACAGCCTGATCTATCGCACCCGCGAGGATACCGAGGGCGGGCCGGCCTTCACCCTCAACCGCACCGGGCCGGTGAGCAAGGCGGCCCTCGTGGTGATCGACGAATGCTCGATGGTCGACGGCGACCTCGGCAACGACCTTCTCTCCTTCGACACCCCGGTGCTGGTGCTGGGCGATCCGGCGCAGCTGCCGCCGGTGAAGGGCGGCGGCTTCTTCACCGAGGCCGAGCCCGACGTGATGCTCACGGAAGTCCACCGCCAGGCCGCCGACAACCCGATCGTGCGCCTCGCCATGACGGTGCGCGAGGGCGGGCGGCTCGAGTTCGGCACCTACGGCGACAGCCGGGTGATCCCGCGCCGCGCCATCGACCCGCAGACGGTGCTCGCCGCCGACCAGGTGCTGGTGGGCATGAACCGCACCCGGCGGCTCTACAACGGCCGCATCCGCGAGCTGATCGGCCACGTCGACCCGATGCCGGCGGTGGGCGAGAAGCTGGTCTGCCTGCGCAACGACCGCACCAAGGGCCTGCTCAACGGCTCGACCTGGACCGTCCAGGCCCTGCGCGCCGCCCCCCGCCCCGACCTCGTGCGCCTCGACGTGGTGCCGGAGGACGACCCGGCCGTGCGCCGCAAGCCCCAGGACATCCGGGTCCTGCGCTCGGTGATCGCCGGCAGCGACGAGGAGGTGCCTGCGATCCTGCGGCGCGAGACCGAGGAATTCACCTACGGCTACGCGCTCACCGTGCACAAGGCGCAGGGCTCGCAGTGGGACAAGGTGGTGCTGTTCGACGAATCCTATGCCTTCCGCGAGCACCGGGCGCGCTGGCTCTACACGGCGCTGACCCGCGCGGCGGACGCGATCACCGTGGTGGTGTAGGGGGCAGGGGTCGTCCCGACCTTGCCCCCCCGGCCTGCCCCCGCACGCCATTCTGGGCCGGCAAGGAAGAACGTGCAGTCGAGCAGCGTTACAATCGCTCGACGAAAAAGCCCGCCGGGCGCGAGCCGGGCGGGCTTCGTTGTGTTCGGATCGTGTCGAGGGAATGTATGACGTGCTTGGCAGGTCTGGCGGTGACCGACTCTCCCGTGTCTTGAGACACAGTACCATAGGCGCTGGGGCGGTTAACGGCCGAGTTCGAGATGGGATCGGGTTCTGA
>NZ_JACWCT010000072.1:0-25628 GCF_016613415.1 Methylobacterium ajmalii
GCGCCGCGCAGCCCCGGCCGGTGGCGAGGCGGCGGGCGAGGCCGTGCAGGACCGCCGCGGCCATGACGTAGCCGGTGGCGTGGTCGAGGGCCTGGACCGGCAGCGGCGCCGGCCGGTCGGCGCCCCGCATCCCGGCCTCGGCGAGACCGCAGCTCATCTGCACCAGGCTGTCGAAGCCGCGCCGCTCCCGCCACGGGCCGGTCCAGCCATAGGCGTCGAGGCCGACGTCGATCAGGCCCGGCCGCAGGCGGGCCCGGGCCGCGGCGTCGAGCCCGAGGCGGGCGAGCGCGTCCGGCCGGTAGCCGTGGACCAGCACGTCGGCCCCGGCGAGCAGGGCCTCGAACCGGGCCCGGCCGGCCGGATCCTTGAGGTCGAGGCGGGCGCAGGCCTTGCCGAGCGTCGTCTCCGGCAGGACACCCGGCTCGTCCCAATCCGGCGGATCGAGGCGCAGGACCGTGGCGCCGTAGCCGGCGAGGACGCGGGTCGCGACCGGACCGGCGAGCACGCGCGTCAGGTCGAGGACCCGCAGGCCGGCGAGCGGCCGGTCCGGGCGGGCCTCCGCGAGGAGGCCGTCGGGCCCCGCCTCGCCGTCCTGCCAGTCGACCAGGGGCTCGCGTGCCACCGCCGCGCCCTGCGGGTGGGCGGCCCAGGCGGCGGCGGAGCGCATCGCGGCGGCGCAGCCGCCCGCCGCCACGATGGCGGCTTCGAGGTCGTCCGCCCGCCAGCGTGCGACCGCCTCCGCCACCGCCGCCCGCTCCGGGGCGGATCCCAGCACCGACAGGGCCGCCGCACGGTGATGCGGCGCGTTGGTGTGGAGCCTGATCCAGCCGTCGGCGGCCCGGTAGTCGCCGGCCACCGCGTCCCAGACCGGCGGCAATTCCCACCCTTGCGGGATCAGCGAGCGGGCAAACCACAGGGCTGCGAGGCGCCGGTCGACCGCGACGGCCGGTCGGCTGCCGAAGCGGGCCGCGACTAGCTCCGCCAGGGCGAGCCCCGCGGCCGCGACCGAGGCCGCCGCGAGGTCGCTCACCGGAAACACCGAGGGCAGGGCGCCCGTGCCGGTCACGGCCACCGGCGGGACGTCGTCGGCCCCGAGGGCGTGGCGGATCGCCGTCAGCATCGCGTCGAACGGTGATGCTCCGACAGCGCTCGTCATAGCCCTCTCCCTCGTCGTCGGCGGGTCTCCGCGCGTGAGGAGGACGCCGCGCCGGCGGGCTCGTCAACCGGGACGACCGCGCGGCCCGGCACAGATCGCCCGTCCTACCGGTCGAGCCGGTGCGCCACGACGGCGAGGCCCGCCACCGCGAGCGCTAGGACCGCGCCGATCAGCGGCAGGTGGGCGTAGGCGACCCCCGCCGTGATGGCGACGCCGCCGAGCCAGGCGCCTAGCGCGTTGCCGAGGTTGAACGCGCCCTGGTTGACCGTCGAGGCGAGGTTGCGGGCGCCGTCGGCGGTGGTGAGCACCCGCATCTGCAGCGGCGCCACCAGCGCGAAGGCGAGGATGCCCCAGACGCCGATCACGGCGGTGGCCGGCATCAGGGCGGCGTTCCCCGGCACCAGGGCCAGGATCGCCAGGAGGGCCAGCAGCATCACCGCGAGGGCGAGGCCGAGGCCGATCACCGAGGGCAGCATCCGCCAGTCGCCGAGGCGGCCACCCAGGACGTTGCCGAGCGTCAGTCCGACGCCGAACAGCAGCAGCACGCCGGTGATCGCCGCGGGGCTGGCCCCCGCGGCGGCGGCGAGCATCGGCGCCACGTAGGTGAAGACGCTGAACAGGCTGGCGGAGGCGAGCACGCTCAAGAGCATCGCCAGCACCACCTGCGGGCGGCGCAGGACCCGCATCTCCGACAGGAGGCTGCCGGATTCCCGCGGCAGGTGCCGGGGCAGCCAGGCGAGGAGGGCGGCGGCGGCCAGAAAGCCGATGCCGACCACGGCCCAGAACGTCGCCCGCCAGCCGAGCGCGTGGCCGAGCGCGGTGCCGAAGGGCACGCCGAGCACGTTGGCGAGGGTGAGGCCGGTGAACATCACCGCGATGGCGCTGGCCTTGCGGTGCGGCGGCACCAGATCGGCGGCGACCACCGAGCCGAGGCCGAAGAAGGCGCCGTGGCAGAGCGCCGTGACGATGCGGGCGAGCATCAGCAGGCGGTAATCGGGGCTGAGCGCGCAGAGCGCGTTGCCGAGGATGAACAGGGCGACCAGCACCAGGAGCGCCCGGCGCCGATCGAGGCGCCCGAGCAGCACCGCCACCACCGGCGAGCCGAAGGTGACGCTCAGCGCGTAGCCCGTGACGAGCAGCCCGGCGGTCGGGATGTCGACGCCGAGATCGGCCGCCATCTCGGGCAGGAGCCCCATGATGACGAACTCGGTGGTGCCGATGCCGAAGGAGGCCGCCGCCAGCGCCAGGAGCGCCAGGGCCACGGACCGTCCGCCGGACGCGGCGCGGGCGGTGTCGTCGAGGGTGTGCTGCATCGCCGTCCTCATTGCTGCACCGCAGCATAGCGGCGGCGCCGCCCCGGGTTCAGGCGGCCTCGCGCATGGCTGGCCTGCCCGACACCAGGGGCGTCAGCGCAGGGCGGCCCGGGGACCGGCGGTGGCGGGCAGGGCGGCGAGCGCGTCGCGGACGATCGATTCGGTGAGGATCTGCGGCAGCACGGCGACGCCGCCCCGCCCGTCGTAGAGCAGGTAGAGCGGCACGCCCGAGCGGCCGTTGGCCTCCAGCACCCGGGTGATCTCCGGGTTCTGGTTGGTCCAGTCGCCCTTGAGCTGGGCCACGTCGCGGGCCTTGAAGGCCGCCTGGACGGCGTCGGCCCGCAGGGTGGCGCGGTCGTTGACCTGGCAGGTGATGCACCAGGCCGCCGTCATGTTGACGAAGACCGGGCGGTGCGCGGCCAGCAGCCCGTCGAGCCGGGCCTGGCTGAACGGCTCGACCCCGTCGGCGGAGGCCATCGCCACCGGGCCTGCGCGGTCCCGGTCGAGCACGGCCATCAGCCCGGCGAGGCCGAGGAGGGCGAGGATCGCCGCGACCCGGGCCGCGACCTGCGCCCCGCGCCGGCCGACATCGCCGGCCTCCCGTCCGCGCTCGATCGCCCAGGCGCCGAACCCGACGAGGACGAGGCCGGTGAGGCCGGCCATCAGCCCGGTCGGCCCGACCTGCTGGCTCAGCACCCAGACGAGCCAGGCCACCGTGAGGTAGAGCGGGAAGGCCAGTAACCCCTTCAGCGTCTCCATCCAGGCGCCGGGCCGGGGCAGGCGGCGCAGAAGCGCCGGCCAGGCCGCCAGCAGGGCGAAGGGCAGGGCGAGGCCGAGGCCGAGGGCGGCGAAGACCGCGAGCGCCACGCCCGCTCCCTGCGTCAGGCCGTAGCCGACCGCCGCGCCCATGAACGGCGCGGTGCAGGGCGTGGCGACCACCGTGGCCAGCACGCCGGTGAAGAACGAGCCCTCGAGCCCGGCGCGCCGGGTCAGCCCGTCGCCGAGGGCGGCGGCCCGGCCGCCGAGATGCCAGACCCCCGACAGGCTCAAGCCCATGGCGAGGAGCCCGTAGGCGAGGCCGGCCACCACCAGGGGCGATTGCAGCTGGAAGCCCCAGCCGATCTGCGCGCCGCCGGCCCTGAGCGCGATCAGCACCGAGGAGAGGCCCAGGAAGGTGGCGAGCACGCCCGCCGCGTAGGCGAGGCCGTGCAGCCGCACCCGGCCCGGGCTCTCGCCGGAATGGCGCACCAGGCTCAGGACCTTGATCGACAGGACCGGGAAGACGCAGGGCATCAGGTTGAGGAGGAGCCCGCCCAGGAAGGCGAGGAGGGCGGCCTGCCACAGGCCCTCGGCCTCCCCCGCTCCGGTCGCGGGCGCGGCCGGAATGGGGGATGCCGGCGCGGCGGCGGCCGGAGCCGGGGCGGGCGCCGCCTCGCCGAGCGCGTAGGCGCGCCGGACCGGGCCGGAGGCGGTCTCCTCGGTCAGGGTCAGGACACCGTCGGCACGCGGCGCCGGCGCGTCGGGGGCGGCCTGGCTGCTGCGCTGGAGCCGCAGGTGCAGGCCGGCCGCGTCGCTCGTCGCGGTTTGCGGGGCGGCGTGCTCCAGGGCGGTCTCGGAATAGGGGAAGAACGCGACGTCGCGGGCCCGCAGGCCCGGCGCGTCGAGGGTCAGGACCGGGTTCGCGCCCTCGCTCATCCGCACCGGCCAGGGCGCCGGCACCGGCAGCCGCTCGCGGCCTTGCGCGAACAGCGGGGCGGTGCGGGGATCGGGCCGTGGGCTGGTGCCGGCGGGGGCGACCGGCAGGGCGAGCGACAGGCTCGCCTCGCCGGGCACGCATTCGCGCTCGCAAACGAGGTAGGAGACCTTGGCCTTGAGGCTCACCGGCCCCGGTCCGACGGCCTCGGGCACCGTCAGCGGCACCGTGAGCAGCACCTCGCCCTCGTAGCCGAAATTCATCAGGTCGCCGACCGGGATCCGCTCCGGCGCCGGCCACTCCACCGCCCCGGCGGCAAAACCCGCCGGCAGGGTCCAGGCGATCTCCGGCGGCAGGCCGGAATCGCCCGGGTTGCGCCAGTAGACGTGCCAGCCCGGCTTCATCGTGAGGCGCACCCCGACGGTGAGGGGCGCGCCGGGGGCGACCGCGCCCTCCTGCGCCACCAGCTCGGCCCGGACGAGGTCGGCGTATTTCGAGCGTCCCGCGACCTGCGACCAGGCGGGCCCGAGGGCGAGGCAGGACGCGAGAAGCGCGAGGAGAAGGGCGAGGCGACGGGCGGGCATGGTCTCCGGGTTACCCGGACTCCATGGCGCTGGCGAGGCCGGCCCGCATCGCGTTCGCGTGAAGCGTGCGCGTCACGCGGCCGGCTCGCGCCACGGGGCCGGGTCGAGGGCGGCGGCGAGCGCGTCGAGGAAGCGGCGGGTGCGGGCGGCGCGGGCGCGCCGACGGGCGCCGAGAAGCGCCACGACGGGCGCCTCCGGCGCCGCGAAATCCGGCAGCAGCCGGACGAGGCGGCCCGCCCGCAGGTCGTCGGCGACGTCCCATTCCGAGCGCAGGATGACGCCCCGGCCGGCGAGCGCCCAGCCGCGCACCACCTCGCCGTCGTTGCTGGCCAGGCGCGGCTCGATCCGCACCCGCGCCTCGCGCCCGTCGCGGACGAAGCGCCACAGGGTCACGTCCTCGTCGTTCTCGCGCAGCGCGATGCAGGCGTGGCCGCGCAGGTCGTCCGGGATCACGGGCGCCGGGCGTGCCGCGAGGTAGGCGGGCGCCGCGCAGACGATCCGGGCATTGGGGGCGAGCCGCCGGGCGATCAGCCCGGGGGCCGCCCCGGCGATCTCGCCGACATGCACCGCGAGGTCGAAGGTGCCCTCCGGCACGCCGCCGAGGCGGTCGGACAGGGTGAGGTCGATCGCGACCTCCGGATGCGCCGCCTGGAACGCCGCGGCGACCGGGGCGACGTGGCGGCGCCCGAAGCCCAGCGGCGCCACGACCCGCAGGTGGCCCACCACCTGCCCGCGCCGGGCGGCCAAAGCCTCGTCGAGCTCCCCGAGCGCATCGAGGATCGCGCGGCCGCGCTCGGCGAGCACTTCGCCCTCGTCGGTGAGCGCCAGGTGGCGCCCGGCCCGGTCGACGAGATGCGTGCCGAGGCGCTCCTCGAGGGCGCGCAGGCGCTGCGTCACCGCCGGCGGCGACACGTCGAGGGCCCGCGACGCGGCGGCGAGGGAGGGCGCCTCGGCGATGGCGAGAAAGAAGCGAAGGTCGTCGGTCGCGATCATTAACCCAAGGCTTAATGCAGGAGGCACGCCGCGTTAATGGCGCACCCGGGCGCGGCGTGGTCTTTTCGAGCGACGAGACGACACGAACACACCCCGGACATCATGGCCGAACCGACCCCGCTCCACGCCCTCGAGACCCCCTGCCTGCTCCTCGACAAGGCGATCCTGCGCGCCAACGTCGCGCGGATGCAGGTGCATCTGGGCGGGCTCGGGGTGAGCTTGAGACCCCATCTCAAGACCGCCAAGTCCCTCGACGTCGCCCGCATGGCGATGGCGTCGCCCGCCGGCCCCGCCATCGTCTCGACCCTGCGCGAGGCCGAGTATTTCGCGGCCGGCGGGGTGCGCGACATGATCTACGGCGTCGGCATCGCCCCGGCGAAGCTTCCTCGGGTCGCGGCGATCCGGGCCGGCGGCACCGACCTCGCGGTCATCCTCGACAGCCTCGACCAGGCCGAGGCGGTGGCGGCCCATGCCCGCGCCAGCGGCGACGCGGTGCCGGTGCTGATCGAGGTCGATGCCGACGGCCATCGCTCGGGCGTCGCGCCGGGCGACCGCGACACCCTGGTGGCGATCGGCCGGGCGCTCACGGAGGGCGGCGCGACCCTGCGCGGCGTGCTGCTGCATGCCGGCGACAGCTACTCCCTGTCCGATCCCGACGCCCTGGCGGCGGCGGCCGAGGACGAGCGCGTCGCCGCGGTGACGGCGGCCGAGATCCTGCGGGCGGCGGGCCTGTCCTGCCCGGTGGTGAGCGTCGGCTCGACGCCGACCGCACAGTTCGCCCGCGACCTCACCGGGATCACCGAGGTCCGGGCCGGCGTGTTCATGTTCGGCGACCTGTTTCAGTCCGGAATCGGCGCGGTCGCGGTGGCGGACATCGCCGTCTCGGTGCTCGCCACCGTGATCGGCCACCAGCGGGCGAAGGGCTGGATCATCGTCGATGCCGGCTGGATGGCGCTCTCGCGCGACCGCGGCACGGCGCGCCAGGCGGTGGACCAGGGCTACGGCCTCGTCTGCGACCTCGCCGGCCGGCCCTATCCCGACCTCGTGGTGCGCGACGCCAACCAGGAGCACGGCATCGTCGCCGTGCGGCCTGGCGCGGAGGCCCGCCTGCCGGATCTTCCGGTCGGCGCGCAGGTGCGCATCCTGCCCAACCACGCCTGCGCCACCGGCGCGCAGCACGACCGCTACCACGTCCTCGACGCGGACAACCGCGTCGCGGCCGTCTGGCCCCGCATCAACGGATGGTAGGAGCCCCCATGACCGATCCGATCACCCGCCTCGCCACCCGCGACGCCGCGGCGCCCGCCGGACACTACTCGCAAGGGGCGGCCTGGGGCGACCTCGTCTTCGTGTCGGGCCAGCTCGGCGCCCGGCCGGACGGCAGCCACACCTCCGACCAGCCCTTCGAGGTCCAGGCGCGCCAGGCGCTCGCCAGCCTCCTCGCCATCCTGGCCGAGGCGGGCAGCGGGCCGGAACGCATCCTGCGGGTGACGGCCTACGTCGTCGGCGTCGCGCACTGGCCGGAGTTCAACCGGATCTACGCCGAGGTGATGGGCGGGGCGAAGCCCGCCCGCACGGTGGTGCCGGTGCCGGAACTCCACCACGGCTACCTGGTGGAGGTCGAGGCGATCGCCGTGCGGGGCGGGTGAGGACGCCTCAATCCGCCTCCTCCGGCTCCGGCCCGCGGGTCGGGTCGAGGCCCTTGGCATCCTGGTCCCTTGCCTGGTCCCTTGCCTTCTCCTTATCGGTCAGGCTCGGGCGCCGCTCCGGACCCTTCAGGGCCACGGTCTGGCCGGTGCGGGCGGCCTCGTAGATCGCCTCCATCAGGATCTGGTCCTGCAGTCCCTCCTCGCCCGGGGTGCGGGGGGTGCGGTTCTCCAGGATGCAGGTCGCCATGTGGTCGATCTCGAGGGCGAACTGGTTCTTCGCGCCCAGCACCCGCTCGTCCCGGGCCTCGGCCTTGCCCTCGCGGTGGCCGACGAACAGGCGCTGGCCCTGATACGCGAAGGCGTTCTGGAGATCGATCGCGCCGCCCTCGGCCTGGACCTTCAGCGAGCGGGTCTCGTGCGCGCCGTAGCTGGTCGAGCAGAGCGCCAGCGCGCCGGAGGGGAAGCGCAGGGTGAAGGCTACCGTCTCCTCGACCTCGCGGTAGAGCGCGTCGTCCGGCGAATGGACCTGCGCCTGGACCGCGACCGGCTCCTCGCCCATCAGCGCCCGCACGCCGTTGAGGCAGTAGAGTCCGATATCCGGCAGCGCTCCCCCGCCGGCCAGCGCCTTCTTCAGGCGCCACTGCTCGGGCAGGCTCATGGTCTGGGTGTTGGTCGCCTCGATCAGCCGGACCTTGCCGTACTTGGCGCTGCGCACCAGCCGCACGACCTCGCGGTTGTAGGGCTCGTACTGGCAGCGATAGGCGATCATCAGCTTCACCTTCGCGGCCGCGCAGGCCTCGATCATCGCCCGCGCCTCCCCCGAGGAGACCGCCATCGGCTTCTCGCACAGGACGTGCTTGCCGGCGCCCGCCGCGGCGATCACCTGGTCGCGGTGGAGCGCGTTCGGGGTGACGATGTAGACCGCCTTCACCTCCGGGTTGCGGGCGAGCGCGTCCCAGCCGTCGTAGCCGTGGACCGCCTCCGGCTTGATGCCGTACTGCGCCGCCACCGCCTTGGCCTTGTCGGGCGAGCCCGACATCAGCGCGACGGGCTTGGCCTTGCGGCACTCGCCGAAGGCCGGAAGGATCTCCTCCAGCGACAGCCGGCCGAGGCCCACGATCGCGAAGCCGACCCGCTCGGCCGGCGGCAGCGGCGCCGCCGGGGGCGGGGCCGGGCGGTCGGACGGTCCGCGCCAGTTCGGGAAGCTCACCCGGCCGTTCTCGACCTTGCCGGTATCGACCGGCCGCTCCGGGCCGGGCAGGCCCTGCCCCGACGCACCTTGACCCGAAGCCCCTTGACCCGAAGCCCCTTGGGCCGACGCCGTCCCGAGGCCGACCAGGGTGGCGCCCCCGGCCATCATCAGGCTGCGGCGCGAGAGGGCGGTGACATCGTCCGGCATCGGGCAACCATCCGTGGCGGTTTTGGGAGCCTGCGCAACGTGCCGGGGGTGGTGGGGTTCCGCCCGGCACGGGAGGCGAGCGATCCGCGCCCGCCCGGCCCGACGGAGGTCCAGACGCAGAGAAGCCGGCCTCGAAGGCCGGCTTCCCGGAACAATCAGCTACGGCGGAAGGCTCACTCGCCCGCCATCATCTCCGGCGAGAAGTGACCGCACCAGTCCTGGGACGAGACCACCGGCCAGAGGCCGTGGCCCTGCGGCTCGGGCTGGCTCACCGGCGGGTTGAAGCGGCACAAGCCTTCCTCGCCTTGCGGGGCGCCGGCATTGAGCTTGTGGTCGTCGAAGTAGCGGCAGCTGCGGCAGTTCGCGGACGGGTTCGTCGCCATGCGGCATCTCCTCGTGAATTAGAAACGCTCCAATCAGCGGGATAACGGCGGGCCCGGCGGCGGGTTCCGGGCTTTGCGGATGCGGCTTTCGACCACGGGGATCGGCCGCCTTCCGCCTTGAACGAAACAGGAACGAGGGCCAGGTTGCAGGAATGGACGACGCCCTGAAGAAGAAGCTCACCATCCTCGCCGACGCGGCGAAGTACGATGCCTCCTGCGCCTCGTCGGGGGCGCCGAAGCGCAAGGCCGAGGCCGGCGGGCTCGGCTCGACCACCGGGGCGGGCATCTGCCACGCCTACACGCCGGACGGGCGCTGCGTCTCGCTGCTCAAGATCCTGCTCACCAACTACTGCCTGTTCGACTGCGCCTACTGCGTCAACCGGCGCTCCTCGAACGTCCGGCGGGCCAAGTTCTCGGTCGACGAGGTGGTGACGCTGACGGTCGAGTTCTACAAGCGCAACTACATCGAGGGGCTGTTTCTCTCCTCCGGCATCATCCGCTCGCCCGATCACACGATGGAGCAGCTGATCCGGGTGGCCAAGACCCTGCGCCAGCGCCACGGCTTCCGCGGCTACATCCACCTAAAGACCATTCCCGAGGCGAGCCCCTGGCTGATCGAGCAGGCCGGGCTCTACGCCGACCGTCTCTCGATCAACCTCGAACTGCCGACCGAGGCGAGCCTGGAGCGGCTGGCGCCGGAGAAGGACGGCGCCGCGATCCAGACCGCGATGGGCCAGATGGGCGAGCGCATCCTGCAGGCCAAGGAGGAGAAGCGCCGCTTCGCCCCGGCCGGGCAGTCGACCCAGGTGATCGTCGGCGCCGATGCCAGCACCGACGAATCGCTGATCCGCACCAGCGCCCGGCTCTACGACCATTACGGCCTGAAGCGGATCTACTACTCGGCCTTCAGCCCGATCCCCGACGCCGCCTCGATCCTGCCGAGCAAGTCCCCGCCGCTCCAGCGCGAGCACCGGCTGTACCAGGCCGACTGGCTGATGCGGTACTACGAGTTCTCGCCCGACGACGTGGCGGGAGCGACCGAATCCGGCATGCTCGCCCTCGACGTCGACCCCAAGCTCGCCTGGGCCCTGCGCAACCGCGACCGCTTCCCCGTCGACGTGAACAAGGCCGACCGGGAGATGCTGCTGCGGGTGCCGGGGCTCGGCGTCCGGGCGGTGGACAAGATCGTGGCGGCGCGCCGCCACGCGAGCTTACGGCTCGACGACGTGGCCCGCCTGACCTCCGGCCTCAAGCGCGCCCGGCCGTTCCTCGTCGCCGCCGACTACGCGCCGACCCGGCTCACCGACCGCCTCGACCTGCGCGCCCGCCTCGCCGAGCCGCCGCGCCAGCTGAGCCTGTTCTGATGGGGGCTCACCCTCTTCCAGCGCGCACGATCCGGCTCGCGCCCGGCGCCGATCTCGACGGGTTCCGGGGGGCGATCCGGCAGCTCGTCCCGGCCGGCATCCCGCCCGAGACCGTGACCTGGGTCGAGGGCGAGGCGCCGTCGCTGTTTCCCGACGAGGTCCCGTCCGACGCGACGGGCCCTGCGCTCGCCCTGCCGCGGGCGGTGGCCGGCCTCGTCGCCTCGGTCGTGATGCACCGCGACCCCGAGCGTTACGGCCTGCTCCACCGGCTGATCCGGCGCGTCGCCGACGGCGAGCGCCACCTCGCCGAGGTGGCGAGCGACCCGCTGGTCCACCGCCTGCACCTCATGCGCAAGGCGGTGGGGCGCGACCTGCACAAGATGCACGCCTTCCTGCGCTTCCGCCGCGCCGGGGTGGGGCAGGAGGGCCGGGAGCGCTTCATGGCCTGGTTCGAGCCCGACCACCACATCCTGGCGGAGGCGGCGCCCTTCTTCTCCGCCCGCTTCCCGTCCTTCGACTGGTCGATCCTGACCCCCGACGGCTCGGCCCATTGGGACGGCCGCGCCCTGCGCTTCGGGCCAGCCGGCCGGCGCGAGGACGTGCCGGAGCAGGACGCCTTCGAGGCCGGCTGGACCGACTATTATTCCAGCACCTTCAACCCCGCCCGCACCAACCTCGCGGCGATGCGGGCCGAGATGCCGAAGAAGTACTGGCACAACATGCCCGAGACGGCGGCGATCCCGGGTCTGGTGCGCGAGGCCGGACGGCGGGTCGGCGAGATGATCGCGCGGGCGCCCGAAGCCCCGGTCAAGCGCGTGCCGGCCCGCGCGCTCGCCGCCATGGCGGCGCAGGAGCCCGATTCGCTGGCGGCGCTGAACGCGGTCATCCGCGCCTCCGAGCCGCTGGTGCCGGGCGCGACCCAGGCCGTCCTCGGCGAGGGCCCAATCGGGGCGGGGATCGCCTTCGTGGGCGAGCAGCCGGGCGACCAGGAGGATCTCCAGGGCCGGCCCTTCGTCGGTCCGGCGGGCCAGCTCCTGTCGGGCGCCCTGCGGGAGGCGGGGATCGACCGCGACCGGGCCTACCTGACCAATGCGGTCAAGCACTTCAAGTTCGAGGCGCGCGGCAAGCGGCGCATCCACCAGAAGCCCACCGCCGGCGAGGTCGCGCATTACCGCTGGTGGCTGGAGCGCGAGCTCGCCTTCGTCGGCCCGCGCCTCGTGGTGGCGCTCGGGGCCACGGCGGTGCTGGCGCTCACCGGCCGGCAGGTGCCGATCACCCGGGCCCGCGGGCCGGCGACGTTCGAGGGCAAGCCCTATGGCGGCCTCGTCACCGTGCACCCGTCCTACCTCCTGCGCCTGCCCGACGCGGCGCGGCCCGAAGCCTATGCGGACTTCGTCGCGGACCTGCGCCAGGCCGCCGCCCTCGTGGCGGAGCCGGCTCTCGGGGCTGCGGGATAGGATCTTACCTTGCGTCAACGCTGCGCTGCGGCAACCAAGCCCGGGCTGCCGAGTTTGTCGCCTGACCGAATCGGGAATCGAGGACCATGAAGCTGATCGTGTCCGCCCTCGCGGCGGGATTGTGCCTGGCGGGCGCCGCGTCGCCCGCCTTCGCCAAGGGTGGCGCCAAGGCGGACCGCTTCGACGGCAACTGGAGCGTCGAGGTCATCACCGAGAGCGGGGCCTGCGACCGCGCCTACCGCTACGGCGTGATCATCCAGAACGGCCAGGCGCGCTACGCCGGCGGCGGCGACTTCACGGTATCGGGCCGGGTGCAGCCGAGCGGCGGCGTGCGGGCGACGATCAGCCGGGGCGACGCGGCCGCGCAGGTGGTCGGCCGGCTCACTGCCGATGGCGGCGGCAACGGCACCTGGACCACCTCCGGCTCCACCGCCTGCAAGGGCCGCTGGAACGCCGAGCGCCGCGGCTGAGAGAAGCGCCGCGGCCGAGAAGGGTACCGAGGCTGCCAGCCGAGAGGCTGATCCGCGACGGGCGGGCCTACGATCCGCCGTAGGTCTGCGCCTCCTCCGGGAAGCGCCCGGCCTGGACGTCCTCCGCGTAGGCGCGCACCGCCGCCTCGACCTGGCCGCGCAGCGCGCCGAACCGCTTCACGAATTTCGGGGTGCGGTCGGACAGGCCGAGCATGTCCTCCAGCACGAGGATCTGGCCGTCGCAGGACGGCGAGGCGCCGATGCCGATGGTCGGCGCGGTGACCTCCGGGGCCTGCGCGATGGCGCGGGCCACCGGCTCGACGATGCCCTCGAGCACGATCGCGCAGGCGCCGGCCTCGCTGATCGCCCGTGCATCCTCCAGGAGCAGGCGCCCCGCATCCGGTGCTTTGCCCTGCACCCGAAAACCCCCCATCGTGTTGATCGCCTGCGGGGTGAGGCCGACATGGCCCATCACCGGGATGCCGCGCCGGGTCAGGAACGCCACCGTCTCGGCGAGATGCGCACCGCCCTCGAGCTTCACCGCCCCGGCCCCGGTCTCCTTGAGGACGCGCGCCGCGCTGGCGAAAGCCTGCTCGCGGCTCGCCTCGTAGGAGCCGAACGGCATGTCGACGACGACGAGCGCATGGGCGGTGCCCCGCACCACCGCCTGCCCGTGCAGGATCATCATCTCCAGGGTCACCGGCAGGGTCGAGTCGAGCCCGTGCGCCACCATGCCGAGCGAATCGCCGACCAGCACGACGTCGCAATGCGGATCGACGATGCCGGCCATCTGCGCCGAGGCGGCGGTGAGGGCGACGATCCTGCGCCCCTCGGCCTTGCGCCGGGCGAGGTCCGGGGCGGTCAGGCGGCGGGACTGCACGACCTGCGACATGGCATGCCTCCTCGGGTTGCGGCGCGCCCCGCGGGCGCCCGGGTGGCAAGATCATAGAGGGCCTCGGTCTCCCGGGCAGCCCGGGCGGAGGGAGGAGGGCCGACGCCGTCCCCCGGGCCGGACGGACCCGGCGGCACGGCCGGGGAGATGAGCGTCGCCGCGAACTCGGCCTCTGCTCGGCTAAGCTTCGTGCCGAGAGCACACAGCCCGGAAAAATCGCCGCGGCGATGGAACCTGCCGCAGATCCGCCCTTGATCGGCGCGAGGCTCGCCGGGTTACAGTCGATCGATTCGACGCGAAGGCCTGATGATGAGAGCTCTGCTGTACGGCGCAATCTGCACTCTCGCGACGGTCGAGCTGGCCGCGGCAGCCCACGCGGCCGCCCCGGCGAGCCGCGCCGAGCATCGGCGCGCGGTGCTCGCCCCCCTCGAACAGGCGGCGACCGACTGCTTCGCCGAGACCATCGGCAACAACCCGGCGGCGCTCGCCCATGCCCGGGCCGGGCGCTGGTACGAGGCGGCCGGGGTGATCGGCTTCCTGTGCCGGCCCGAGGTCGACGCGATGACCAAGGCCCGCGACCACCTCGAGGGCCGCGGCGCCGGCGGGCGCTACTTCACCGGCCCCTACACCCGCCACCTCGGCGAGCAGCTCGCCCGCCGCCTCGAGCCGCTGCTGACCACCAAGACCTTCGCCAACGCCGAGCCGCGGGCCGACAGCGAGGCGCCCGGCACGGCCGGCCCGGCCGGGGAGCCCTGAGGCTCCCCGCGCCGCCCTGCGTCGTCGCGCCGACCTTGCCTTGCGGTGGGGAAGGGATCCACACTCGCGGATCCCGAGAGGCACCCGTCGTGCCTCGTCGGCACCGCCGGTGCCGAGGGCGACGATCGAGGAGACCGCATGAGTGACGCCAGCGCGCCGGCCGCCGCGACCCCCATGGACGACGGCATCGTCGCCGCCGCGGAGGCCTGTCTCGACGGCGTCGGACGCGCCCGCGCGGCGATCCACGAGGTCATCTTCGGGCAGGAGGCCGTGGTCGACCTGGCGCTGGTGACGGTGCTGGCGGGCGGTCACGGGCTCCTCGTCGGCCTGCCGGGCCTGGCCAAGACCAAGCTCGTCGAGACGCTCGGCACCGTGCTGGGGCTCGATGCGCGCCGGGTGCAGTTCACCCCCGACCTGATGCCCTCCGACATCCTCGGCAGCGAGATCCTCGACGAGGACCAGGACCGGCACCGCTCGTTCCGCTTCGTGCGCGGGCCGATCTTCACCCAGCTCCTGATGGCCGACGAGATCAACCGGGCGAGCCCGCGCACCCAGTCGGCGCTGCTGCAGGCGATGCAGGAGCGCTTCGTCTCGGTGGCCGGCGCCCGCCACGACCTGCCGCGGCCGTTCCACGTTCTCGCGACCCAGAACCCGATCGAGCAGGAGGGCACCTATCCGCTGCCCGAGGCCCAGCTCGACCGCTTCCTCCTCGAGATCGACGTCGGCTATCCCGACCGCGCCGCCGAGCGCCGCATCCTGATCGAGACCACCGGCGCCGAGGAGCGCGCACCGCAGGCGGTGATGGACACCGAGTCCCTGCTCTCGGCCCAGCGCCTGGTCCGGCGCCTGCCGGTCGGCGAGGCGGTCGTCGACGCGATCCTCGACCTCGTGCGCGCCGCGCGCCCCGTCGGGGGCGACGCGGCGATCGCCGACAAGCTGCTCTGGGGCCCCGGCCCCCGCGCCAGCCAGGCGCTGATGCTGGCGGTGCGCGCCCGCGCGCTGATCGAGGGCCGGGTCGCGCCCTCGGTCGACGACGTGGCGGCGCTCGCCGAGCCGGTGCTCAAGCACCGCATGGCGCTCAGCTTCGCGGCGCGCGCCGACGGCGAGACGATCCCCGGCCTGATCGGCCGCCTCGTCGGGCGGCTCTGACCCGGTGGCCCCGACGCGCGTCCTCGACGCGGGTGCCCGCGCCCCCGGCCGGCGGGAGACCGAGACAGCCCTCTCCCTCGCCGAGCGGATGCCGCGCCTGATCCTCGAATCCCGCCGGGTCGCCGCGACGCTCGCGCACGGCCTGCACGGCCGGCGCCGGGCCGGGCCGGGCGAGAGCTTCTGGCAGTTCCGCCCCTTCGTCGCCGGGGAGGCGGCGAGCCGGGTCGACTGGCGCCGCTCGGGCCGGGACGACCGGCTCTACGTCCGCGAGCGCGAATGGGAGGCGGCCCACACCGTCTGGCTCTGGGTCGACCGCTCGGCCTCGATGGGATTCGGCTCCGACCTCGCCCAGGCGCCCAAGATCGAGCGCGCCCTCGTCCTGGCGCTGGCGCTCGGCGACACCTTCGTGGAGGCCGGCGAACGGGTCGGGCTGCTCGGCCTGTCG
Organism: Methylobacterium ajmalii; assembly: GCF_016613415.1. Classification (GTDB taxonomy): domain Bacteria; phylum Pseudomonadota; class Alphaproteobacteria; order Rhizobiales; family Beijerinckiaceae; genus Methylobacterium; species Methylobacterium ajmalii. The sequence continues at coordinate 15,704 of NZ_JACWCT010000072.1, forward strand.
CGGCCGCTCGCCGCCCGCACCATCGTCGAGCGGATGGCCGAGACGCTGTCGGCCGACCTGTCGGGCCTCGACGAGGACCTGCCGCCCCGCGCGCCCGTCGGCCGCTTCGACGAGGTGGTGCTGATCGGCGACTTCCTGTCACCGCCCGACGAGGTGCGGGCCAGGGTCTCGGCCATCGCGGCCGCCGGCAGCCGCGGCCACCTCGTGATGGTGGTCGATCCGGTCGAGGAGACGTTTCCGTTCTCCGGCGAGGCCGAATTGCACGATCTCGAGGCGGGCCTGTCGTTGCGGGTCGGCGACGCCGCCGCCTGGGGCGAGGCCTACCGCCGGCGGATCCGCGCCCACCGCGACGCCTTGGGCGAGATCGTCCGGGCCCAGGGCTGGACGCTGACCCTGCACCGCACCGACCGGCCGGCGAGCGAGGCGGCTTTTCGCCTCGTCACCCTGGTCGCCGCCGCCCGCGGCGCGGGCTGAGGAGCGCCCTCGATGTTCGGACTGCCCCTCGGCTTCGCCGCCCCGGCTGCCCTCGCGGCCCTCATCGCGCTTCCGGCGCTGTGGTACCTGCTGCGGGTGACGCCGCCGCGGCCGCGGCGGATCGATTTCCCGCCGCTGCGCATCCTCGCCGACCTGCTGCCCGAACGCGAGACGCCGGCCCGCACCCCGCCCTGGCTGCTGGCGCTCCGGCTGCTCGCGGCCGCCTGCCTGATCCTGGCGGTGTCGGGGCCGGTCTGGAACCCGACCCCGCAGGCCGCGAGCGATGGGCGCGCTCCCCTCGTCCTCATCCTCGACAACGGATTTTCCGCCGCCCAGGACTGGCGCGACCGCCTCCGCGTCGCCACCGCCGAGGTCGAGGCGGCGGCCCGCGCCGGCCGGCCGGTGGCGCTCCTGCCCACCGCCTCCGGCCCGACGGGAATCGAGGCCACCGGCCCCGGCCCGGCCCTGGAGCGCCTGCGGGCGATCGAGCCGCTGCCGCACCTCGCCGACCGCGCCGCGCATCTCCCCGCACTCACCGCCTTCCTCGACAAGACGCCGGGCAGCACCGTCGTGTGGATCCACGACGGCGTGGCCGGGCCGGACGGCGACGCCTTCCCGAAGGGCCTCGCGGCGGTGGCCGGCCGCGACCGCGCCGAGATCACCGTGCTCAAGGCCGAGCGGCCGCCGGCGCTGGCGCTTGCCGGCCCCGATTCGTCGGGCGGGCAGCTCGGCGTGAGCGTGGTGCGGGCCGCCGCCAACGGGCGCGACGCCGGCACGGTCCGGGCCCTCGACGCCAAGGGCCTGCCGCTCGCCGAGACGAATTATTCCTTCGCGGCCGGGGCCGACGCGGCGCCGGTCCGCTTCGACCTGCCGGTGGAGCTGCGCAACGCCATCGCGCGGTTCGAGATCGCCGGCGAGCACTCGGCCGGCGCCGTGGTCCTGGCCGACGAGCGAGGGCGGCGGCGCCGGGTCGGCCTCGTCTTCGGCGGTACGGCCGACCAGGCCCAGCCGCTGCTCTCGCCGACCTACTACCTGTCGCGGGCGCTCACCCCCTTCGCCGACGTGCTGGAGCCCAGGGGCGGGCGCGGCGTCGCCGAATCGATCGGCCAGATGCTCGATTCCCAGGTCTCGGTGCTGGTGCTGGCCGATGTCGGCGCCCTCGACCCCGCGACGCTGGAGCGGGTCTCGGCCTTCGTCGACAAGGGCGGGCTGCTCCTGCGCTTCGCCGGGCCGCGGCTCGCCGCCGGGAGCGACGACCTCGTGCCGGTGCGCCTGCGCCGGGGCGGGCGCAACCTCGGCGGCACCCTGTCGTGGGACAGCCCGCGCACGCTCGCGCCCTTCGCCCCCGAGAGTCCCTTCGCGGGCCTGACGCCGCCGGCCGATATCGGCGTGCGCCGCCAGATCCTCGCGGAGCCGGACGGCGAGCTCGCCCGGCGCACCTGGGCCGCCCTGCAGGACGGCACCCCGATCGTCACCGCGGCCAAGCGCCGGGAGGGCATGGTGGTCCTGGTCCACGTCACCGCCGACACCACCTGGTCGAACCTGCCGCTGTCGGGCCTGTTCGTCACCATGCTGCGCCGGGTCGTGGCGCTCGCCGGCACCACCCCGCCGACGGCCGATGCCGCGCCCGGCGCCGCCCCGCCGGTGCTCGCCCCGCGCCTCACCCTCGACGGCTTCGGGGCGCTGAAATCCCCGCCCGCCACCGCCCGGGCGGTACCGGCGACCTGGACCGAGCGGGCGACCCCCGAGCACCCGCCGGGCTATTACGGCCCGCTCGACGGCGGGCTCGCCGTCAACGCGCTGACCGCCGAGGATCGCCTGAAGCCGCTCGACCTCGCCGCGCTCGCCGGCGCCCGCTTCGGCGGCCTGGAGGAGGCCCGCACCCGCGACCTGCGCGGGCCGTTCTTCCTCGCGGCCCTGCTGCTGCTGGCCCTCGATACCCTGGCGAGCCTGTGGCTCGGCGGCTTCCTCGGCCGCCTGTCGGCGCGCCTGCGGCGGCGGCCGGCGGCGGCCGCCCTCGTGCTCGGCCTTCTGGTGCTCGGCGCCGCGCCTGAGACCGCGCGCGCCGCCGAGCCCGCCGCCAACCGCCCGAACGGCATCGAATCGGCGCTGGTCACCCGCATCGCCTACGTGATCACCGGCGACGCCACGGTCGACGAGACCAGCCGGGCCGGCCTCGCCGGCCTGACCCAGATGCTGGCGAGCCGCACCGCCCTCGAACCCGGCGAGCCCGCCGGCATCGATCCGGCCAAGGACGAGCTCGCCTTCTATCCCCTGATCTACTGGCCGATCGTGCCGAGCCGGCCGCTGCCGAGCGAGGCGACGATCCGCCGGATCGACGCCTTCATGAAGAACGGCGGCACGGTGATCTTCGACACCCGCGACGCCATGACCGCCCGCCCGGGCGGTCCGCCGACGCCCGAGGCCCTCGCCCTGCAGCGGATGCTGGCGACGCTGGAAGTGCCGGAGCTGGAGCCGGTGCCCCGCGATCACGTGCTGACCAAGGCGTTCTACCTCGTTGACGCGTTCCCGGGCCGCTACGCCACCGGCCAGACCTGGGTCGAGGCCCTGCCGCCGGCGAGCGAGGGCGGCGAGCGCCGCCCGGCCCGGGCCGGCGACGGCGTCTCGCCGATCGTCATCACGGGCAACGACCTCGCCTCCGCCTGGGCGGTCGGCCGGCGCGGGGAAGCGCTCTACCCCCTCGTCGGCGGCGATCCGCGCCAGCGCGAGATGGCGTTCCGCGGCGGCGTCAACCTCGTGATGTACGCGCTCACCGGCAACTACAAGGCCGACCAGGTCCACGTTCCGGCTCTGCTGGAGCGGCTGGGGCAGTGAGGCGTCGCATCACCCAACGGTATCGTTCATGCTGAGCCTCAGCCTCGCCCCGCTCGTCCCGGTCCCGGTGCTCTGGGCCCTGGGCGGCCTCGCCGCGCTCCTGGCCGTGGTGGCGTTCCTCGCCCGCGGGCCGGTGGCGCTGCTGCGGGTCCTCGTCCTCGCCCTGGTGCTGCTGGCGCTGGCCAACCCCTCGCTGGTCCAGGAGGAGCGCGAGCCGGTCAAGGACATCGTCGCCGTGGTGGTCGACCGCTCGGGCTCGCAAGGCCTCGGCGACCGGCCGGCGATGACCGACAGGGTCAAGGCCGAGCTGCAGCGGCGCCTGGGCACCCTGACCGAGATCGAGCCGCGCTTCGTCGAGGTGCCGGAGGCCGGCGGCGACGAGGGCACGCGGCTGTTCACGGCGCTCTCGAGCGCGCTCGCCGACGTCCCGCCCGATCGCCTCGCCGGCGTGGTGATGCTGACCGACGGCGTCGTCCACGACATCCCGGCGAGCCTCGCCGCCGCGAGCTTCAAGGCGCCGCTCCACGTGCTGGTCACCGGCCGGCCCGACGAGCGCGACCGGCAGATCCGCCTGATCGAGGCGCCGCGCTTCGGCATCGTCGGGCGCGACCAGACCATCCGGGCCGAGGTGATGGAGCGCGGCGGTACCGGCTCGGCCGTCGTGACCGTCCGCCGCGACGGCGAGGAGGTGGTGCGCCAGTCGGTCCGCACCGGCCAGCCGTTCAACCTGACGCTCCGGGTCGAGCATGGCGGGCCCAACGTCGTCGAGATCGAGGCCGAGGCGCTGCCGGGCGAACTGACCACCGCCAACAACCGCGCGGTGCTGCCGATCGAGGGCATCCGCGAGAAGCTCCGGGTGCTGCTGGTGTCCGGCGAGCCCCATGCCGGCGAGCGCACCTGGCGCAACCTGCTCAAGTCCGACGCCAACGTCGACCTCGTCCACTTCACCATCCTGCGTCCACCCGAGAAGCAGGACGGCACCCCGATCTCCGAACTGTCGCTGATCGCCTTCCCGACCCGCGAGCTGTTTCAGCAGAAGATCAAGGATTTCGACCTCATCGTGTTCGACCGCTACGCCAACCAGAGCGTGCTGCCGTCGAGCTACTTCGACAACATCGTGCGCTACGTGCGCGAGGGCGGGGCGCTGCTGATCGCGGCGGGCCCCGAATTCGCCTCGGCCGCGAGCCTCGCCCGCACGCGGCTCGCCGCGATCCTGCCGGGCGAGCCGAACGGGCGCGTGGTCGAGCGGCCCTACAAGGCGGCGCTGACCAACAGCGGCCAGCGCCACCCGGTGACCCGCGACCTGCCGGGCTCCGAGGCCTCGCCGCCGGCCTGGGGCGACTGGCTGCGGCTCATCGGCGCCGAGGTCCGCCCGGGCGTGACCCCGATCCTGGCCGGCGCCGATTCGCTGCCGCTCCTCGCCCTGTCGCGCGAGGAGAAGGGGCGGGTGGCGCTCCTCCTCTCCGACCATGCCTGGCTGTGGGCCCGGGGCTACGAGGGCGGCGGGCCGCATCTCGACCTGCTGCGCCGCCTCGGCCACTGGCTGATGAAGGAGCCGGCGCTCGAGGAGGAGGCCCTGCGCGCCGCCACCACCGGCCACGGCCGCGAGGTCCGGGTCGAGCGCCAGACCATGGGCGACACCGCCGAGCCCGTCACCGTGACGGCGCCGAGCGGCAAGGCCCGCACCCTGACGCTCAATCCCGACAAGCCGGGCCTGTTCGCCGCCGCCTTCGAGGCCGAGGAACTGGGGCTGCACACCCTGCGCTCCGGCTCCCTCGTCGCCTTCGTCAGCGTCGGGCCGGCCAACCCGCGCGAGCTGGTCGACGTGTTCAGCGACACCGAGCGCCTGCGCCCGCTCGCCGAGGCCACCGGCGGCTCGGTGCGGCGGCTCGCCGAGGCCGGCGGCGGGATCGCGATCCCGCGCCTCCAGCTCGCGCGGTCCGGCCGGCTGTCCGGCTCCGACTGGATCGGCTTTCGCCCGAGCGACAGCGCGGTGGTGCGCGGCGTCTCGGTCTACCCGCTGGGCCTCGGCCTCGCGGCGCTGGCGGCCCTCGCGGCGGCGGTGCTGGCGATGTGGCTGGCCGAGGGGCGGCGCGGAAGGGCGTAACCCCGGATCGCGCCGACGCGGCAGGAGCTTGGCGGCGTGCGTTCACGCCGGACGCCGCCAGGCAACCACCTGACGCGAGCCGGCAGGAAACGCCGGCAAGGGCCGACGGCGACGAGGGAAAATGGCCGCGTCGCCGGTCAGCCCGGCTCGCCCCAGGCTCCGGTCGCGGCGGCGGCCATCGCCGCCTCCTGCGTCAGCCAGGTCCAGTCCGTCCCGGCCTGGTGGCGGAACCACGTCACCTGCCGCTTGGCGTAGCGCCGCGTGTCGGCCTGGCCGCGCGCCACCGCCTCGTCGTAGGACAGCGTCCCGCGCAAATGGGCGATCAGCCCCGGCACCCCGTGGGCGCGCATCACCGGCAGCATCGGGTCGAGGCCGCGATCGGCCAGCGCCTCGACCTCGGCGAGGGCGCCCGCCGCCATCATGGCGAGGAAGCGGGCGTCGATCCGCGCCCGCAGCACCTCCCGGTCCGGGGTGAGGAAGAGCTTCAGGCACGGCAGGCCGGTGAGGGGACCCGGCCGGCGCGCGGCCTGGAAGGCGGCGATCGGCCGGCCCGTGGCGGTGAGCACCTCGAGCGCGCGCAGCACCCGCAGGCGGTCGTTGGGGTCGAGCCGGGCGGCGCCGTCAGGGTCGCGGGCGGCGAGGGCGGCGTGCAGCTCGGGCGTCTCGCGCCCCTCCGCCTCGGCCCGCACCGCGGCGCGGATCGCGTCCGGCACCGGCGGGATCTCGGACAGGCCCTCGGTCAGCCCCATGAAATAGAGCCCGGTGCCGCCGACGACGATCGGCAGGCGGTCCGCCTCCCAGGCTTGCGCCAAGGCCGCGCCGGCCGCGGCGAGGTAATGCCCGACGGAAAAGTTCATCGCGCCGTCGACGCTGCCGTAGAGACGGTGGGGCGCCTGCGCCGCCTCGTCCGGGGCGGGGCGGGCGGTCAGGAGGTGGAGGTCGCGGTAGACCTGCATCGAATCGGCGTTGATCACCACGCCGCCGTGCCGGCGGGCCAGCGCCAGCGCCAGCGCCGACTTGCCCGAGGCGGTCGGCCCTGCGATGAGGATCGCCCGAACCCGCCCGTCCATGCCTGCCCCTTTCACGCGCGCGGCCGGGACGCGCCGCCTGAGACGAGCCCGAGATCCCCGATGACCCTGGTCGCCACCCTGATAGCAAACCCGGAGCGCCCCGCCATCACCGACGCGGTGCTGGCCGAGGCACGGGCGCTGCTGGCGACCGAGCATCAACCGCGGATCCTGCACGGCGAGGTCGCGGCCGAGATCCTGGTCGAGGGCGCGCCCGCCTCCGCCGCGGGCCTCGCCGAGCGCCTGCGCACCGCGCTCGCCGGCGAGCCGATCGACGTCGCCGTGCAGGCGGTGACGTCCCACCGGCGCAAGCGGCTCTTCCTCGCCGACATGGATTCCACCATGATCGGCCAGGAATGCATCGACGAGCTCGCCGACGAGGTCGGCCTCAAGGAGCACGTCGCGGCGATCACCGAGCGGGCGATGCGCGGCGAGATCGCCTTCGAGCCGGCGCTCCGCGAGCGGGTCGCCCTGCTCAAGGGCCTGCCGCTCGCGGCGGTCGAGGCGGTGATCGCGCAGCGCATCACCCTGATGCCGGGCGGGCTCACGCTGGTGCGCACCCTCAAGGCCCACGGCGCCTACACGGCCCTGGTCTCGGGCGGCTTCACCCTGTTCACCGGGCCGGTGGCGGCGCGGATCGGGTTCGACGAGCACCGTTCCAACCGCCTCGTGACCGAGGGCGACACGCTCGCCGGCGCCGTCGCGGAGCCGATCGTCGGGCGCGAGGCCAAGCGCGACGCGCTCGTCGAGCTGCGCACCCGTCTCGGCCTCGACCCGGCCGAGACCCTGGCGGTCGGCGACGGCGCCAACGACCTCGCGATGCTGGAGGAGGCGGGCCTCGGCGTCGCGTTCCGGGCCAAGCCCACGGTCGCCGCCGCCGCCCATGCCCGCATCGATCACGGCGACCTCACCGCGCTCCTCTACCTGCAAGGCTTCGCGGCGGCCGAGTTCGTCGGTTAGGCCGAGTTCGCCGGGTCGCTTGCCTCGCCTGCCCGCATCGTGACACGAGACCGGATGTCGACCGGACTGATCCTGCATCCCGACGGCTGCCAGCGCTGCTGGTGGCCGGGCACCGACCCGCTCTACGTCGCCTACCACGACACCGAGTGGGGCGTGCCCGAGCACGACGACCGCGCCCTCTACGAGAAGCTGATCCTCGACGGGTTCCAGGCCGGGCTGTCCTGGATCACCATCCTGCGCCGGCGCGAGGGCTTTCGCCGCGCCTTCGCGGGCTTCGAGCCCGAGGCGATCGCGCGCTTCGGGCCCGAGCGGGTCGAGGCGCTGATGCAGGATACCGGCATCATCCGCAACCGCGCCAAGATCGAGGCGACGATCCGCAGTGCGCGGGCCTACCTCGCCATCCAGGAGCGCGGCCCCGGCTTCTCGGCCTACCTGTGGGACTTCGTCGACGGGCGCCCGCTCCAGACCACGGCCGAGACCCGCGCCGAGATCCCGACCGAGACCGAGATCTCGCGAAAGATGTCGAAGGCGCTCAAGGCCGAAGGCTTCGGCTTCTGCGGCCCGACCATCGTGTACGCCTTCATGCAGGCCGTCGGCATGCTCAACGACCACCTCGTCGGCTGCTGCCGCCACGCGCCGTGCGCCGCCCTGCCGGGCCCCGGCGGCCTCGGAGCGGCGCCGTGAGCGCCCCGGCCCGGGCGTGGCAGCGGATGCTGTCGGGGCGGCGCCTCGACCTCCTCGATCCCTCGCCCCTCGACGTCGAGATCGCCGACATCGCCCACGGGCTCGCCCGCGTCGCGCGCTGGAACGGCCAGACCGCGGGCCCGCACGTCTTCTCGGTGGCGCAGCACTCGCTGCTCGTGGAGGCGATCGGCGGCGCCCTCGAGCCCGGCCTCGGAGCCGCCGAGCGCCTGGAGCTACTGCTCCACGACGCGCCCGAATACGTGATCGGCGACATCATCTCGCCGTTCAAGGCGGCGATCGGCCATTCCTACAAGGCGGTCGAGACCCGGCTGCTGGCGGCGATCCGCCTGCGCTTCGGACTCGCCCCGTCGCCGAATGCGGCGATGCAGCGCCTGAGCAAGCGCGCCGACCGCCTGAGCGCCTACCTGGAGGCGACGCGGCTCGCCGGCTTCTCGCAGGTCGAGGCCGTGCGGGTCTTCGGCAAGCCCGACCGCGTCGACGCCGATCTCGCCGCCCTGCTGGATCCCTGGCCGACCGCCGAGGCGCAAGGCGCCTTCCTGGCCCGCTTCCACGCCCTGGCCGATACCTTGGCCGATGGCCCCGCTTCCTGAGACGAAGGACCCGTCGCCACCATGCCGACCCTGCACGTCTGCCCCCTGTCCCGCCTGCCCGAGACCGTGGACGCGACGGGCGCGCGCCACGTGGTGACGCTGATCAACGTCGGCACGCCGGTGGTCCGGCCGCCCGCGATCGCGGAAGCCGACCACCTGTTCGTCGGGGTCAGCGACATCACCGACGCCCTCGACGGCCACGTCCTGCCCGACGAGGCGCATGTGCGCCGGCTCCTCGACTTCGTGCGCGCCTGGGACCGGGCCCGGCCCCTGGTGATCCATTGCTACGCCGGCATCAGCCGCTCGACCGCCGCCGCCTTCATCGCCACCTGCGCCCTGCGGCCGGACCGCGACGAGGCCGAGATCGCCCGCGAGCTGCGCCTCGCCTCGCCCTCGGCGACGCCGAACCGGCGCCTCGTCGCGGTGGCGGACGCGATGCTCGGCCGCGACGGGCGCATGGTGGCGGCCATCGCGGCGATCGGCCGCGGCGCGGACGCCTTCGAGGGCGAGCCGTTCAGCGTCACCATCGAGTGATTCCACTGTGGCCGAAAGGCAGCCCTGGCGCGCAAACGGGCATCGGCACTCCTGCGTCGCCGGGGAAGGGTTGTTTCACGTCACCTCACTCGCCATAACCCGATGCTCATCATGGGAGCATCGTCACGCATGTCCGCAGCCCGGTCCGATGCCAGCCGCGCGGCAGCCTCCGCACCCGCCGGCCCGACCGGAACCGCGGATCTGCCGTTCGAGAAGGCCCTCGAGGAACTCGAGGGCATCGTTCAGCGCCTGGAACAGGGCAACGTGCCGCTCGACGAATCCGTCGTGATCTACGAGCGGGGCGAGGCCTTGAAGCGCCATTGCGAGACGCTGCTGCAGCGGGCCGAGGCGCGCATCCAGCGCATCACCCTCGGGGCGGACGGACGTGCCGCCGGGACGGCGCCGCTCGATGTCGCCTGATCGCTCCCATTCCTCCCGCGCCGTGACTCGGCGGCGGGTTTCCTCTTTCCGGACGTGAGGATGGCTCCGGTGTCACCGCTCAACCTTCCCCTCCTCGACCGCGTCCGCATTCCCGCGGATCTGCGCCAGCTGCCCGAGAGCGACCTCGCCCAGCTCGCCGCGGAACTGCGCGCCGAGACCATCGACGCCGTCTCGGTCACCGGCGGCCATCTCGGCGCGGGCCTCGGCGTCAT
>NZ_JACWCT010000072.1:25678-107273 GCF_016613415.1 Methylobacterium ajmalii
ACTCCTCCACCTCGATCTCCGCCGGCCTCGGCATGGCGATCGGCCGCGACCTCGCCGACGCCGCGGCACGCGCCCGCGGCGAGACGCCCCCGCGCCGCAACGTCGTGGCGGTGATCGGCGACGGCTCGATCTCGGCCGGCATGGCCTACGAGGCGATGAACAATGCCGGCGCGCTGAAAAGCCGCCTCATCGTCATCCTCAACGACAACGACATGTCGATCGCGCCCCCGGTCGGCGCGATGTCGTCCTACCTCGCCAGGCTCGTCTCGGGCGACACCTACCGGAGCCTGCGCGACACCGCCAAGCAGTTCGGCCGCCTCTTGCCGAAGGCCCTCTACGACACCGCGGCCCGCGCCGAGGAATATGCCCGCGGCATCCTGGCCGGCGGCGGCACGATGTTCGAGGAGCTCGGCTTCCACTACGTCGGCCCGATCGACGGCCACAACCTCGAGCACCTGCTGCCCGTCCTCAAGAACGTGCGCGACGCCCCCGACGGCCCGGTGCTGATCCACGTCGTCACCCAGAAGGGCAAGGGCTACGCCCCCGCGGAGGCCGCGGCCGACCGCGGCCACGCGGTGGTGAAGTTCGACGTGGTGTCGGGCAAGCAGACCAAGGCCAAGCCCAACGCCCCGGCCTACACCCGGGTGTTCGGCGAGAGCCTGATCAAGGCGGCGGACGTCGACGACAGGGTGGTGGCGATCACCGCGGCGATGCCGTCGGGCACCGGCGTCGACCTGTTCTCAAAAGCGCATCCCGACCGGACCTTCGACGTCGGCATCGCCGAGCAGCACGCGGTGACCTTCGCGGCCGGCCTGGCGACGGAAGGCTTCAAGCCGTTCTGCGCGATCTACTCGACCTTCCTGCAGCGCGGCTACGACCAGCTGGTGCACGACGTGGCGCTGCAGAACCTGCCCGTGCGCTTCGCGCTCGACCGCGCCGGACTTGTGGGCGCCGACGGGGCGACGCATGCGGGCGCGTTCGATCTCGCCTATCTCTGCTGCCTGCCGAACATGACCGTGATGGCGGCGGCCGACGAGGCCGAGCTGGTGCACATGGTGGCGACGGCGCATGCGCACGACACCGGGCCGATCGCGTTCCGGTATCCGCGCGGCGAGGGCGTGGGCGTCGAGATGCCCGATCGCGGCGAGGTGCTGGCGATCGGCCGTGGCCGGGTGATCCAGCGTCCGGAAGGGGCGCGGGTGGCGTTGCTCAGCCTCGGCACGCGCCTGGCGGAAGCGCTGAAGGCGGCGGAGCGGCTCGAGGCGGCGGGCATCGGCGTGACGGTGGCGGACGCGCGGTTCGCCAAGCCGCTGGACGAGGCCCTGATCCTGGACCTGGCCTCAAACCACGAGGTTCTGGTGACGCTGGAAGAGGGGTCGGTGGGCGGCTTCGGCGCGATGGTGCTGCACCTGCTGTCGTCGCGCGGGGCTCTCGACGATGGCCGGGTGCGGGTTCGCACGCTGACCTTGCCGGACAGCTACCAGGACCACGACACGCCGGAGCGGATGTACGCGGAGGCGGGCCTCGACGCCCCGTCGATCGTCAAGGTCGTCGAGGAGATCCTCCCGGCCCGCGAGGCCAAGGCTGCGACCGCCAGCAACGTCGTCAGCGTCGCGCGCCGCCAGCGCTGAGGTGCGAAATCGGGCCGCGTCCGGCGGACGCGGCCCGGTCGCCGTTACTTGATGACCGCGCAGGCGATGCGGGCGCCCGCATTGCCGATCGGCTGCGTGAGGTGGTCGTCCTCGTTGGCGTGGATGATCAGGGCCGAGCCGTCGTTGTCCTTCAGGCCGCCCTCGCCGGTGAGCGGCGTGTCGCTCGACACCTCCGCATTCACCGAGCCGTCGGCGGCGGCAAAGACGTTCGGCATGTCGCCCTCGTCCGGCCCTTCCGGGTGCAGCAGGCCGTGCTTGGCGTTGTCGTGATTGACGTGCGCCTTGGACTCCTGGAACTTGTCGGTATCGGCGCAGCTGCCGACCGCGTGGAAGTGGATGCCGTGCCAGCCGGCCGGCAGGCCGCCGGGCTGGATCGTCACCCGCATCACCAGGGTGTTGGCGCCGTCGCGGATCGCGATCTTGCCGATCGTGTCGCCCTTGTTGTTGACGATCGGCGCGTCGTAGGTCGTCGGCGCCGCCGGCGCCTCCTGGGCGGGCTTGTCCTGCGCCAGGGCGGGAGCCGCGAGGCCGAAGGCCATGGCGCTCGCGAGCACGATATGTCTCATGGAATGAACTCTCCTCGTGTGCCGCCCCATAGCTAGGGCGCGCGGCGCCCGCGGGGACGACCTGCCTGCAAGACGACGGGCCGGTCGTAGTCGATCGAGAACGGAACGGTGATGACGACGGGCGAGCGGCAGCGGGCCGACCGCCTCCTGGTGGAGGCGGGCCATTTCGAGAGCCGGTCGCGGGCGCAGGCCGCGATCGAGGCCGGGCTTGTGCGGGCCGACGGCGTCGTGGTGCGCCGCGCCTCCGACATGATCGCCCGGGGTGCCGCCATCGTCGCCGAGGCGCCGCACCCCTACGTCTCCCGCGGCGGGCTCAAGCTCGCCGCCGCCCTCGACGCCTTCGGGATCGATCCCGCCGGGCGGACCTGCCTCGACATCGGCGCCTCGACCGGCGGCTTCACCGACGTGCTGCTGCGCCGCGGGGCTGCCTTCGTCCACGCCGTCGATGTCGGCCGCTTCCAGCTCCATCCGAGCCTCGCGGCCGATCCGCGGGTCGCGGCGCGCGAGGCGACCGACGCCCGCTCCCTCACCCCGTTTCCCGAGCCGCCCTCCCTTCTGGTGATCGACGTGAGCTTCATCTCCCTGCGGCTGGTCCTGCCGCCCCTGGTCCCGCTTCTGGCGCCCGGCGCCGCCCTGGCGGCGTTGATCAAGCCGCAATTCGAGGCCGGGCGCGAGCATGTCGGCCGCGGCGGGCTGGTGCGGGACGAGGCGGTGCAGGACGCGGTCTGCGCGGCGATCCAGGACCTCGTCGCGTCGCTCGGCTTTTCGGTCCGCGGTCTGATCCCGTCGCCGGTCGAGGGCGGCGACGGCAACCGCGAATTCCTGATCGGTGCCGTGCGGGAGACCGGGCGATGAGCGAGGCGACCATGACGACGACCTGCGAGATCGCCCGCCTGGGCCTGCGCGGCGACGGGGTGACGGCGGACGGCGTAGTGGTGCCCGGCGCCCTGCCGGGAGAGACCGTGCGGGCGGCGCCGGAGGAGGGCACCCGCCCGCCCCGCGCGCGGCTCGACGCGGTGCTGACACCGTCCCCGGACCGGATCGCGCCGTTCTGCCCGTATTTCGGCACCTGCGGCGGCTGCGCCGTCCAGCACCTCGCGCTCGCGCCCTACGCGGCGTGGAAGCGCGACCTCGTCGTCGGTGCGCTCGCGCGGGTGGGGATCGAGGCGCTGGTCGGCCCGCTCCTCGACGCCCACGGCACCGGGCGCCGCCGCATCACCCTGCACGTGCGCGCCTCGGACGGCGGACCGCAGGCCGGCTTCATGGCGGCGCGCAGCCACGCGCTCGTCCCGATCGACCATTGCCCGGTCACGGAAGCCGCCCTGCACCGCGCGCCCGAGATCGCCCGGCGGGTCAGCCGACCGCTCGGCGGCGGCGGCGGCAAGCCCCTCGACGTGCAGGTGACCGCGACCGCGGGCGGCCTCGACGTCGACATCCGCGGCCACGGCCCGGCCTCCGACCGGGCGCGCCAGGCCCTGGTGCTCATCGCCGGCGAGCTCGACCTCGCCCGGCTCTCCCTCCACGGCGAGGTGCTGATCGTGCGCCGCCCGCCCGAGATCCCGGCCGGCCGCTCGCGGCTGGTCCCGCCCTCCGGCGGGTTCCTGCAGGCGACGCAGGAGGGCGAGACGACGCTCGCCCGCCTCGTCGTCGAGGGGGTCGGCAAGGCGAAACGCGTGGTCGACCTCTTCTCGGGCGCCGGCGCCTTCTCGCTGGCGCTGGCCGAGGGCCACACCGTCCACGCCGTCGAGGGCGAGGACGGGGCACTCAAGGCGCTCGACCGCGCCTTCCGGGAGACCGGCGGCCTGCGCACCGTGACGACCGAGCGCCGCGACCTCTTCCGCCGGCCGCTCCTGGCGCCGGAACTCAACCGCTACGACGCGGTGGTGTTCGACCCGCCGCGCGCCGGCGCCGAGGCGCAGAGCGCGCGCATCGCCGAATCGAAGGTGCCGGTGGTGGTCGGCGTCTCCTGCGACGCCGGCAGCTTCGCCCGCGACGCGGCGCTCCTGGTGCGCGGCGGATACCGGCTCGAGACCGTGACCCCTGTCGACCAGTTCCGCCACTCGCCGCATGTCGAGATCGTCGGCGTGTTCAAGCGGCCGGGCAAGAAGCGCTGAGCCCGCCGCCCGGCGGGGGACGGCTCAGCCGTCCCCCGGCTCCGTCCGCGCCTGCAATTCCTCGATCAAGCCCTGGATCGCCGGGGGCACGGGCTCCTCGGACCGGTCGGAATACATCGTCCGCAGCAGCCGGCCGATCTCGCCGAGGGACACGCTGCCCTTGACGATCACCCGCTCGGTGTCGCGGCCCAGCCGCTCCTTCTCGGCCGGGGTGATGTCCTTGGCGGTGAGCACCACCACCGGCACGTCGCCGCCGTCGGGCCGGGCGCGCAGCTTCGTCAGGAAGTCGAAGCCGTCCATCACCGGCATCATCAGGTCGAGGAGGACCAGCGACGGCCGGCCCTCGTCGAGGCGGGCGAGGCCGGCGGCGCCGTTCTCGGCCTCGCGCACGGTCCAGCCGTCCCGCGACAGGCTGCGGCGCATCCGCTCGCGGGCATCCGCGTCGTCGTCGACGAGCAGCACCGTGCCGGGGGCGTCGGCCGGGCGGTAGCGCTCCATCAGGGCCTTCAGGTGGTCCCAGTCGATCGGCTTGACGAGGTAGTCGGTGGCCCCCAGCGCCCGGCCGAGGCCCTGCTCGTTGACCACCGAGGTCATGATCACCGGGGTGGCGGCGAGGTCCGGATCCTTGCGGATCGCGTGCAGCACCGACCAGCCGTCCATCCGGGGCATCTCGATGTCGAGCAGGATCGCCCGCGGCCGCAGGGCCCGGGCGAGGCTGAGGCCGGCCCGGCCGTCGCTGGCGGTGCGCACCCGGAACCCCTCGCGCTCGAGGAAGCGCGACAGGAGCTCCCGGGCCGCCGGGTCGTCGTCGACGAGGAGCACCACGTCGTGGCGCTGGGCCTCCGCCTTGGCCTCGGCGACCGCCCGCACCTCCTCGGGCGTCGGCTCGTCGTCCGCGGCCGGCAGCACCGCCGGCAGCCGGATGGTGAAGGTCGCGCCCTCGCCGTAGGTCGAGGTCACGGCGATGTCGCCGCCCATCCGCTGGCAGAAGGCGCGGGTGATGGCGAGGCCCAGCCCGGTGCCGCCGAACTGCCGGGTGGTCGATTCGTCGGCCTGGGCGAAGCGCTCGAACAGGCGCCCGCACTGCTCCTCGGTGAGCCCGATGCCGGTATCCGTCACCGCGAAGGTCAGCCAGTCGGCCCCCTCGACGCTCTCGCGCCGGGCCGAGAGGGTGACGGTGCCGTCCTCGGTGAACTTCGCGGCGTTGCCCAGGAGGTTGACGAGGCCCTGGCGCAGCTTGCCCTGGTCTTGGTGCATCGCGCCGATATCGTCGGGGATGTCGAGCACCAGGCGGTTGCGCTTCTTGCCGACCAGGGAATCGGTCGCCGCCACCACGTCGTCGACCATGTCGCGGATGGAAAAGTCCTCCCCCGCCACGGTCATGCGGCCGGCCTCGATCTTCGAGATGTCGAGGACATCGTTGATGAGGCCCAGCAGGTGGCGCGCCGACGATTCGATCTTGCGCAGGTCGGGCAGCAATTCGGCCTGGCCGAGATCTTCCAGCTCCTCGGCCAGCATCTCCGAGTAGCCGATCACCGCCGAGAGCGGCGTGCGCAGCTCGTGGCTCATGTTGGCGATGAACTGGCTCTTGGCGCGGTTGGCGGCCTCCGCCGCGTGGCGCGCCCGGTCGATCTCGGCTTCGGCCTCCTTGCGGTCGGTGATGTCGACATGCATGCCGACCCATTCGCGCAACGACCCGTCCTCGGCGATGACGGGGGCGGCCCGCACCTCCATGTGGCGCCAGGCGCCGTCGCGCCGGCGCATCCGGTACTCGATCTCGAAGGGCGTGCGCGTCTCGACGGCCCGGGCCCAGGCATCGGCGGCCCGGGCGCGATCGTCCGGGTGCACCGCCTCGACCCAGCCCCAGCCCTGGCATTCCTCGTCGCTCTGGCCGGTATAGGCGGTCCAGCGCCACTGCCCGATCGAGAGCTCGCCGTTAGCGTCCGTCGACCAGATGATCGCCGCGGCACTGTCGACGAGGGCGCGGAAGCGCTCCTGGGCGTGGCGCAGGCGCTCCTCGGCGGCGCGCCGCCGGGTGATGTCGGTGTTGGTGCCGTACCAGCGCAGGATCCGCCCGGAGGCGTCGCGCGAGGGCTGGGCCCGCGACAGGAACCAGCGGAAGACCCCGTCGGCGCCCTTCAGGGGAAACGTATCCTCCCACGGCTCGCCGCTGGCGAAGGCGCGGCGGAAGCGCGACTCGACCCGATCGAGGTGGTCGGGGTGGTGGACGGTCCGCCAGCCCCAGCCCTGCATCGTCTCGAGGGTGGTGCCGGTGTAGTCGTACCAGCGCTGATTGTACCAGATGATCGCGCCGTCGGCCTCGGCGATCCAGGCGAGCTGGGGCAGCGATTCGGCAAGATTGCGATAATCGTCCGGCTGCAGGGCGCTCTCGCTCATCGGGCGCGGCCCCGGACGGGGTGCGAGGGCAGGCAGTCGGGCATCCGGGGGCTCCGTGGCGAGGCCCCGACAGGGGGCCAGGCGACGGAACTAAGCGGGCGCGGGCCGGCTTCCAGTGCGCTCCGTTGACCTCGCGTCGCGGGCCTCAGCCGAACTGCTCGCGCAGGATGCGCTCGTCCATGCCCTGTCCGGGATCGTGCAGCATCACGAGGTCGGTCGAGCGGTCGAGCTGGGTCTCGACCCGGGCGACGCGGCGGAATTCGGTGTGGTCGGCCACCGCCGCGACCGGGCGGTATTCCGGGTCCTTGACCTCGATGCGGATGCGGGCGTGGTTGGGCAGCAGCACGCTGCCCTGGCGCCGGGGGCGGAAGGCCGAGATCGGGGTGAGCGCGATGAGCTGCGAGGAGATCGGCAGGATCGGCCCGCCGACCGAGAGGTTGTAGGCGGTCGAGCCCACGGGGGTCGCCGCCAGCACCCCGTCGGCGATCAGCTCGGGCAGGCGGACCTGGCCGTCGATCGAGATCTTCAGCTTGGCGGTCTGGTGGGTCTGGCGCAGCATGTAGACCTCGTTGACCGCCCGCGCCGTGTGGGTGAGGCCGAGCACGTCGGTCACCACCATCAGGAGCGGGTGGACGATGCTGCGCTGCGCCACCTCCAGCCGCTCGATCAGGTCGTCGAGGTGGAACTCGTTCATCAGGAAGCCGACGGTGCCGCGGTTCATGCCGTAGATCGGCTTGCCGGTACCCATGAAGCGGTGCAGCGCCTGCAGCATCAGGCCGTCGCCGCCCAGTCCCACTACCACGTCCGCCTCCTCGGGCGGGACGTGGTCGTAGCGTTGCATCAGCATCTCGGCCGCCTCGCGGGCGTCGGGCGTCGGGCTCGCGATGAAGGCGATCTGGTTGAAGCGCCGCGCCATGTGGGATGTCCCGACCGCCGAACGATGATCCCGCCGCGCCTCCATCGACGCGCACGGCCGCCGGGCCGTCGCCGGCCGCGTCGGCACGAGGCATAGCACGCGGGGGAGGCGTTGCGTCCAGCGGCCGGCCGGACTCAGACGGGATCCAACCCCCACTGCACCGGCACGAACTCGTAGGCTGCGCCGGCCTTGGCGATGTGGCCGGCGGCCGGGAAGGGAGCGTGGTAGAACGCCACCGGCACCCGCTCGTCGGCCATCAGCGCCAGCATCTTGTGGCGGGTGGCCCGCGCCTGGTCGGCATCCATGTCGAAGAGCGCCGACCAGTCGGGATGGCGCACGAACAGGGCCGGGTGGTTGGTGATGTCGGAGGCGATCAGGAGCCGCTTGCCGCCCGATTCGAGGCGGAACGAGGTGTGGCCGGGCGTATGGCCGGGGGTGCCCAGCGCCGTGAGGCCCGGCAGCACCTCCTTGTCCCACGGATAGCGTTCGACCTTGAGACCGCTCCCGAAGGTCTTCTGGACGGCGCCGAGATTGGCCTTGAGCGCCTCCGGCGGATTCGCCATGCGGCCGTCGTCCATCCAGAAGCGCCACTCGGGCTCCGGCACCAGCACCTGGGCGTTCGGGAAGGTCGGGCTGCCGTCCTTGCGCTTGAGGCCGAGGATGTGGTCGGGGTGGAAGTGGCTGATCACCACCGCGTCGACCGTGCCCGGGTCGATCCCCGCGAGGGAGAGCCCCCGCAGCACGCCGCCGGTGCCGGGCGGGCCCTGGTCGGCGAAGCCCGCATCGACGAGCACCCGTTTGCCCCCGAGGGTGAGGAGGAGCGGCGTGAAGGTGATCGGCAGGGTGTCGGTCGGCAGGAAGGCCCGGGCGAGGGCGCCCTGCACCTCGGGCAGGGGCGCGTTGCGCACGAAGCCCGCATCGAGCGGGCGCTTCACCCCGCCCTCGTGCAGGGCCAGGACCGAGGCCTCGCCGACGCCGTACCGGTAGGCCCCCGGCAGGTCGGCGACGGGCGCGGCGCCGCCCCCGGCGAGGCCGGGCGCGCTGGCGAGCACCGGGCCGGCCAGGATGCCTCCGGCCATGAGGGTGCGACGGTTCATCGACATGGAGGCCTCCCGGTTGCGTCTTCGTCCCGCAGCTAGAGCGCGAGGCGCGGAAGGGGATGGGTCTCACAAGAGATAAGTCGCGCGCGCGATTCAGCGGCGCGCCGCCCTCGTGTACCGTGGCGGCGAATCAACAGGGATCCGCCATGCGCCACAGGCTCGCCGCGATCGGCACCACGCTCCTCACCGCGTTCCTCGTCGTGGCGGTCCCGGGGGGGCCGGCCCTCGCCGCCTCGCGGGCGCCGGTCGCCGCCGAGCACGGCATGGTGGTGACGGCACAGCATGACGCCACGCAGGTCGGCGTCGACGTCCTGAGGCAGGGCGGCAACGCCATCGATGCGGCGGTCGCGGTCGGCTACGCCCTGGCGGTGGTCTACCCGGCGGCCGGCAACCTCGGCGGCGGCGGCTTCATGACGATCCAGCGCGCCGACGGCAGCCGGACCTTCCTGGACTTCCGCGAGAAGGCGCCGCTCGCCGCCACCCGCGACATGTTCCTCGACAAGGACGGGAACGTGATCAAGGGCGCGAGCACCAAGAGCTTCCTGGCGGTCGGGGTGCCCGGCACCGTGTCGGGCCTCGACTACGCCCTGGCGAAGTACGGCACGAAGCCTCGCGCCGACCTGATGGCGCCGGCGATCCGGCTGGCGCAGGAGGGCTTCGTGCTCGACCAGGGCGACGTCGACATGCTCGGCACCGCCACCGAGGATCTCAGTAAGGACCCGGCCTCGGCCAAGATCTTCCTGAACCAGGGCCGGCCCTACGGCGTCGGCGACCGGCTCGTCCAGGCGGACCTCGCCGGGACCCTGCGGGCGATCAGCGAGCGCGGGCCCGACGGCTTCTACAAGGGCGCGGTCGGCGACGCGCTGACCGCGTCGAGCCGGGCGAAGGGCGGGCTGATCGTCCAGGCCGACCTCGACCGCTACGCCACCCGCGAATTGCCCCCGATCGAGTGCGACTACCGCGGCTACCGGGTGATCTCGGCCCCGCCGCCCAGCTCCGGCGGCGTGGTGATCTGCGAGATGCTGAACATCCTCGAGGGCTACGACCTCGCCAAGCTCGGCTGGGGCTCGGCGCAGGCCGTCCACTACGAGATCGAGGCGATGCGCCACGCCTATATCGATCGCAACACCTACCTGGGCGACCCGGCCTTCGTGAAGAACCCGGTCGAGCGGCTGACCGACAAGACCTATGCGGGCAAGATCCGCGCGGCGATCGACCCGCAGAAGGCCGGCATCTCGGCCGAGCTGAAGCCCGGCACGGCCCCGCACGAGGGCAGCAACACCACCCACTACTCGATCGTCGATTCGGCCGGCAACGCGGTCTCGGTGACCTACACCCTCAACGACTGGTTCGGCGTGCGGATCACCGCGGAGGGCACGGGCGTGCTCCTCAACAACGAGATGGACGACTTCACCGCCAAGGTCGGCGTGCCGAACATCTACGGCCTGCTCCAGGGCGAGGCCAACGCCGTCGCCCCCGGCAAGACGCCCTTGAGCTCGATGAGCCCGACCATCGTCACAAAGGACGGCAAGCCGGTCTTCGTGACGGGCACCCCGGGCGGCAGCCGGATCATCACGGTGGTGCTGCACAGCATCCTCAACGTGATCGATTACGGCATGAACGTGCAGGAGGCCGCCGACGCGCCGCGCCTCCACAACCAGTGGATGCCCGACGTGACCAATGTCGAGCGCTTCGCCCTGTCGCCGGACACCCAGCGGATCCTGGAGGGCATGGGCCACAAGTTCGGCCCGGCCCAGCCGGCGAACCACCTCGCGGCGATCCTGATCGGCGCGCCGACGCTCGGCGGCAAGCCGGTCGGGGCCTTCCGCTACTACGGCGCCAACGACCCGCGCCGGAACACCGGGAGCGCGCAGGGGTACTGAGCGGCCCCCGGGATGGCGGACCGGCGCGGCGCGAGCCGCCGCGCCGGTCCCACCCGCGTTCAGGCCGCGTGGTGCGTCTCGGCCAGCGCGTAGACCGGCGTGTCCAGCCCCTCCATGCGGGCCTTGAGCTGGAGCGCGAGGTAGAGCGAGTAGTGGCGCGACTGGTGCAGGTTGCCGCCGTGGAACCACAGGGCGTCCTGCCGGGTCGGCTTCCACATGTTGCGCAGCTCGCCCTCCCACGGGCCCGGGTCCTTGGTGGTGTCCGAGCCGAGGCCCCAGCACTTGCCGACCCGGTCGGCGACCTCTTGGCTGATGAGCTTCGCCGCCCAGCCGTTCATCGAGCCGTAGCCGGTGGCGTAGACGATCACGTCGGCAGGGAGCCGCGTGCCGTCGTCGAGCACCACCGCGTCCTCGGCGATCTCCTGCACCTTGCCGTGCGCCAGCTTGATCTTGCCGTCGGCGATCAGGTCGGAGGCGCCGACATCGATGTAGTAGCCGGAGCCGCGCCGCAAATACTTCATGAACAGGCCCGAGCCGTCGTCGCCGAAATCGAGCCGGAAGCCGGCCTTCTCGAGCCGGGCGTAGAAGTCGGCGTCGCGGACCTTGGCCTGCTCGTACACCGGCACGTGGAACTCGTGCATGATGCGGTAGGGCACCGAGGCGAACAGCATGTCGGCCTTGTCGGTGGTGATCCCCTTGGCGAGCGCCTCCTCGGAGTAGAGGCCGCCGAGCGCCAGCTCCATCAGCGTGTCGGACTTGACGATGTGGGTCGAGGAGCGCTGCACCATCGTAACGTCGGCGCCGTTCTCGTAGAAGTCGGCGCAGATGTCGTGGGCCGAGTTGTTGGAGCCGATCACCACCGCGCGCTTGCCGCGATAGGCCTCGCCGCCCGGGTGCCGGCTCGAATGGTGGCTCTCGCCCGCGAAGCGCTCCATGCCGGGATAGTGCGGCAGGTTCGGCACGCCCGACATGCCGGTGGCGAGCACGAGTTGCTTCGGCCGTAACGTCAGCCGCTCGCCGTCGCGGGTGAGCTCGACCACCCACTCGGCGGCGGATTCGTCGTAGCGGGCCGAATGGACCTCGGTCCTCGACCAGTAGTTCAGCTCCATAACCTTCGTGTACATCTCCAGCCAGTCGCCGACCTTGTCCTTGGCGGCGAAGACCGGCCAGTGATCGGGGAAGGGCAGGTAGGGCAGGTGGTCGTACCAGACCGGGTCGTGCAGGTGCAGCGACTTGTAGCGGCTGCGCCACTGGTCGCCGGGCCGGTCGTGCTTGTCGACGATGAGGGCCGGCACGCCGAGGCGCTTGAGCCGGGCGCCGAGCGCGATGCCGCCCTGGCCGCCGCCGACCACCAGCGCGTAGGGCTGGCGGGTGCGGCCGAGCTCGGCCTCCTCGTCGCGCCGCCGCTCCGACCACGAGCGCCGCCCGGGCTCGACGCCGTGATGCACGCCGCGCTCGCGCCGCGGCCCGCCCGGCTCCTCGAATCCCTTCAGCTCGCGCGCCGCGGTCAGCAGCGTCCAGGCCTCCTCGCCCTTGAGCCGCAGGTAGCCGCGCCCGCGCAGGGTCGCGGTCTCGAAGGCGATCCAGGCCTCGGTGACGCCGTCGGCTTCGCTCGCCGGCTCCTCCAGGGTGAAGCTCCCGGGCGCCGCCGCGCCGAGCTGTGCCGCCAGCATGTCGCGGATGGCGCCCCGGCCCTCCAGCGTGGTGATGTTCCAGGTGAAGGCGACGAGGTCGCGCCAGAAGCACGTCTCGGAAAACAGCTCCGCCGCGCCCGCGGCGTCGCGCGCGCTCAAGGCGGCCTCGAACCGGTCGAGCCAGCCGATCACCCGCTCGTCGGCGGGCGACAGCCGCTCCAGCTTTCCAACCACGGCGTCCATCGGGGTTCCTCCTCGTTTGTTATGGGGGAGGAGGCGCAAGGGGTGTGCCAGCGGCGGAACCGGAGCGCCGCGCCGCGGTGGGGTTCAGCCCGAGGAGGATCGACGCCGGGATGCCCCATCGCCCGAATCGGCATCCATCCAACACACATCCTCATCCCGAGGCGTCGGCCCATCGACGATGGGCCGGCCCTGAAGGAAAGCTCCAACATGCTCGGCGATTTTTCGAACCCTCCTCCAAGATCGATCGATCGCAGATCGACACATCCGCCGGGATAAGCTCGATGGCGGGGTAGAACGCTCCTCGCGACATCGGACCCATCGGCCGAATACGCTCCGAGAGAGGCGAGACCCGGAAGAAGGGTGTTCCTGACATCCCCTGGACCGGAGGCCCGGCACCTCATGCGCCACGCCCGACGCCACACCTGAGGCGCCCCACCTGTGGCGGACGCCCCGCCCCAGGTGGGGCACTCGCCACAGGTGGGGCGCCTCAGCCCGCGTGGTTGGGCGAGACGAGGCCGAGGCGGCGCATGCGCCGGTGCACGGTGGAGCGGTCGAGCCCGAGGTCGCGGGCCACCGCCGAGACGTTCCAGGCGCGCCGGCGTAGGGCTTCGGCGAGGGGATCGGCAAGAACGCCGGCAAGGGCGTCGGCGAGAGGGCCGGCGGGCGGTTCGTCCCGGACCGGGGCCGCCGCGGGCGGCGCGGGGTCGGGGCGCCAGGCCGCGACCGTCGGCGGCAGGTCGGAGGGGATGATCTCCGGTCCCTCGGCGAGCGCGCAGGCGTAGTCGAGGGCGCCGACCAGCTCGCGCACGTTGCCGGGCCAGGGATGGCGGGCGAGCGCCGCCGCGGCCGCCGGGGAGAGGCGTGGCGACCCGGGCCGCCCCGCCAGCAGCCGCGCGACCAGCGCGGAGACATCGGCGCGCTCGCGCAGGGGCGGCAGGACGAAGCGGGCACCGGCGAGGCGGTACAGCAGGTCCTCGCGGAAGCGGCCCTCGGCCACCAGGGCGGCGAGGTCGCGATGCGTCGCGGCGATCACCCGGATGTCGACGGGAGACGGTTTCGCGGCCCCGAGCGCCGTCACCTCGCGCTCGGCCAGCACGCGCAGCAGGCGGGTCTGGGCGGAGAGCGGCATGTCGCCGATCTCGTCGAGGAAGAGCGTGCCGCCATCGGCCTGCTGAACGAGGCCGGTCCGGGCCTTGGCCGCCCCGGTGAAGGCGCCGGCCTCGTGGCCGAACAGCTCGGACTCGATCAGGGTCTCGGGCAGGGCCGCGCAATTGACCGCGACGAAGGGCTTGTCGGCGCGCCGCGACGCGCCGTGCAGGGCGCGGGCGAAGAACTCCTTGCCGGTGCCGGTCTCGCCGCCGACGAGGAGGCTCACCCCGGCCTCGAACAGGCGGGCGGCCTGGCCGGCCATCCGCGCCAGCACCGGGTCGCCGCCGGCGAAGTCCGGGGCGGCGGGCCGCGCGGGGGCGGCGGGCGGGGTGCGCACAGGGGCGGCGGCCGGCTCCAGAGCGAGGGCGTAGAAGCGCTCGCCGCCGCGCAGGCGCAGCACCCGCCGCTCCACCGGCACCGCCCGGGTGAAGCGCGGCAGGTCGTCGACCGAGGCCTCGAACAGCGCGTCGAGGCGCAGCCCGAGGCCGGCATGCGCCAGGTCGGAGGGCCCGCGCGGGCGGTGCAGGGCGCGGTCGATCAGCGCCCGGGCCCGGCTGTTGAAACCGAGGATGCGCCCGCCCGCATCGACCGCCAGCGCCAGCTCGGGCTCGATGTCGGCGAATTCCGGCGAGCGCGACAGGTGGAGGATCCACTCGCGCCGGAAGCCGTTGTGCAGGCTCGCGGTCTCGATGCGGTGGGCGAACGAGGTGACGAGCTGGAGCGCGAGGTGCTGGCTCGCCTTCGGGGCCGGCGCCTGCAGGGCCGAGATGTCGAGCACCGCGGCGAGCGTGCCGTCGGCGGCGTAGACCGGGGCCGCCGTGCAGGTGAGCCCGATATGGTCGCCGGCGAAGTGGTCGTCGAGGTGGACCGACAGGGCCTCGCCGGTGGCGATGCAGGTGCCGACCGCGCAGGTGCCGGCGAGGTGCTCGTTCCAGTCCGAGCCGCGATAGAGGCCGGCGCGGCGCAGGTCGCCGTCGCGGCCGGCATCGCCGATGAAGTCGACGGCGACGCCGCGGGCATCGGCGAGGATCAGCACGTAGCCGAGGCCCGAGACCTGCCGGTACAGCGCCTCGACCCCGAAGCGCGCCACCCGGATCAGGTCGTCGAGGGCGTCGCGGTGCTCGCGCAGGCGCGCCTGGGTGTGGATGTAGGCCCGCCGGGGCGCCGCGGGATCGAGCCGGTACTCGGCCAGGCACCGCTGCCACGACTGGTTGATGAGCGGGTCGCGCACAGCCTCGCCGCCGCTCGCCGCCCGGACGAGCTCGTCGATGTGGGCCATCACGGCAGACCGCATCGCATCCTCCCCGACCCTGTTCGGGCCATTCTGCGCGCGAACCGCGAATCGGGAAAGATCGGCGGCGCGGGGCGCCCGCCCCCCTTTGCTCCGCCGCGGCGGCGCGCTCGATAACATGCTGTTAAGACTGCTCCGAGCGCCGAGGTGTCAGACCCATCGAATATCCGTCCATTAACGGACTCAAAACCAGGCCCAACCTACAAAAACTCAGGCTTTCAGCGCCAAGCACATACTAAATTCTTGTGCCAGCTATAGATTTTGCCCACCTATAATTTTGGGAGGATCATCATGCTCGCTCCGGACAGATCGCGTACGGTCGCACAGATCGATCATCTGATCGTGGCGAATACCGAGGCGGTCGCATGGTGCAAGGCCATCACGGATGCCGTCCTGCCTCCGATGCCGTCTTCGGCGCCCGAATGGTATGCCGACGCGCAGGCCAAGCTGTCGGCGGCGGTGGCGGATGCTCACGGCTGGGTCCTGGATTGCGGCCCGCGGCTCTTCGCCGATTGCCTGCAATCCCATCTCACCTTCGCGAACCTGTTCTGTGCCAGCGCCGAGCGGCTGAAAGGCCCGCTCGCCGCGGCGCGCGCCCGCGGCGGCGCCCTCACCGGGGAGGAGCGGGACGCGCTGCACACGCTGCTCACCGAGCTCCTGGCGGAGGCCAAGGACCAGCACGCGACGATCCGAAGCCATCGCGACCGGCTTGAGGCGTTCCGGCGCCGGATGGACGCCCATTCGGGCGGGCTGCGGCCGATCCTCGCGCGCATCAAGACGTCGGACGCGGCCGAGCAGAAGAAGACCGACGAGATCCTGGGCAGGATCGCATCCCTGCGCGAGGAGCTCGCGGTCGTGGTGGCCGCGCAGAAATCCTCGACCGACTCGACCATGAAGGGCTCCGCCAAGAGCGTCTACGCGCTCACCTTCGGCCTCTGGTGGGCGACCGGCGCGCTGTCGGGCTCCGCGGTCGTCGGCTTCGCCATGCTGGGCTACGAGGCCTACAAGCTGAAGTCGCTCATGGTGCGCTATCGCAAGACCTTCGCGGAGATCACGACGCTGACCAACCAGCTCGGCGACATCGGGCTGCAGGTCGTGGCGATGAGCCAGGTCGACAGCCTCCTGGCGCAGATCGAGGACAAGAACCAGCGCGCCGCGACCGGGATCGAGAGCGTCGACCTGATCTGGAGCCACCTGATCGACAAGCTTCAGACGGCGTGCGAGATCGTGTCCCAGCCGATCGCGGACATCGACGCCTACGGCGACCTGCGCAGCCTCGAATTCGCGGCAAAGTCCTGGCAGGGCCTGGCGCAGGATGCCGCCGACCGGCAGAGCCTGAAGCTCGAGGTCCAGACCATGGATCTCGGCCGGTAGACCTCGCCCGCGAGACACCCGGTCGTCGGCGCCTCCCCGTCCGACGATCCGCGGCATGCGCCGGGACGACCGGCGCGACCGTCCTGAAACCGATTCCATCACGCCGCCCCCGGGACGGCGAGGCCGTGTCGGCCTCGTCGGGACGCGGCCGACCCGCATCGCGACATCACAGGAGCGCACCCATGGCCGATCTGGCGCTGGTTCCCGATACCGCGGACACGAAGGGCAAGCTGGAGGCCGGCTTTCGCAAGAAGGCCGCGATCTGGGGCTACATCCACGAGGTCAGCCAGTTCCAGATGCCGCAATTCCCCACGGAACCCGGCTGGGCGGTGAAGTTCCGCGGCGACCTCGAGGGTGCGCGCGCGCACGCCGTGGAGTGGACCGACACGCTCGGGCCCGAACTGTTCTCGAAGGTGCCGCAATCGATCCTCGATTACGCCAACCTGTTCTCCGCCTCGACGTCCCACCTGGTCCACATCATGAACGATGCGGCCGAGGCGAGCCGCAGCTTCACCCCGGCCGAGGCCGAGAAGATCGACCTCCTGTTCAAGGAGCTGTCGACGGAGCTGAACGAGCAATCGTCCGAGATCGCGGCGCTCAGCCGCCGGCTGAAGGATTTCCGGAGCCTGATCCTCGCCGACCAGGTCAATTTCCGGACCGCCAGGGCGGCCGCGCACGCGGATGCCGGCATCGCGAAGAACGAGATCGAGAAGATCACGCTTCAGATGAAGCGCATCCGCCAGGAGATCGAGAGCGCCAACCAGGCGCGGGCGCTCTCCGGGATCGGGATCGGCCTCGGGCTCTTCGTCGGCGTCGCCGCCCTCGCGCTGACGGTCGCGTCCGGCGGCCTCCTGGCCCCCCTGGCGCTCGCGGTCGCGGTCGTCGGTACGGGCGCCGGCACCTACGAGTTCGTGGCGAGCGGCAACGACATCTCCTCGTCGTATGCCGAGCTGCAGAAGCAGCTGAGCGCCCTGAGCGCGGAGAAGGCTCAGGCGGCCGCCCTGAGCCTCTTCGACCAGTCGATCGAAGCGCTCGTGGATTCGTGCGACAAGGCCCTGAGCTACCTCGACGACGTCGGCAAGATGTGGGCGACCCTGGCGAGCCGG
This sequence comes from Methylobacterium ajmalii, assembly GCF_016613415.1. Lineage (GTDB taxonomy): Bacteria > Pseudomonadota > Alphaproteobacteria > Rhizobiales > Beijerinckiaceae > Methylobacterium > Methylobacterium ajmalii. The sequence goes on from NZ_JACWCT010000072.1 coordinate 43,104, forward strand.
CTCGATGCCGTCGTCAAGGACCTGCGGATCGCCAAGGACCGCACCGCGATCCTGGCTCAGCTGACCCGCGTCGAGGCGAGCCGCAAGGCCTGGCAGCAGCTGACCGATTTCGCCGTCACGCTGCAGCGCGTCGGCGAGGTCGTCGACGTGCAGCAAGCCACGGTGGCGGCCGCCTGAGCCAACGGGCGCGCGGGTCACCGCGGCGCGCGCGAGGCCGGGCCTCGGCCCGGCCTCGCCGTCGAACGGCCGGTGTCACGCCGCCGCCGGCAGCCCGCCGAAGCGGCGCTGGCGCGCGCGGAACGCGGTCATCGCCGCGGCGAGTTCCGCCTCGCCGAAATCCGGCCAGGCGCAGGGCGTGAAGTGCAGCTCGGCATAGGCGCTCTCCCACAGCAGGAAGTCGGACAGGCGCTGCTCGCCGCTGGTGCGGATCACGAGGTCGACCGCCGGGGCGCCGTCGCCGGTGACGAGGCGGTCGAACGCCTCGCGGGTGATGGCGGGGTCCGCGGCGCGGGCGGCGGAGAGGATCGCGTCCCGGGCCGAGTAGTCGAGGGCGATGCGCAGGTGCAGGCCGGCCCCGTCGTGGGTCGCGGCCTCGGCGGCCGCGATGGCCTCCGCCAGGCCGCCGGGCAGGCGGTCGCGCCGGCCGATCACCGTGAGGCGCACGCCGTCGCGGCGCAGGACCTCGACCTCGCGGGCGAGGTAGAGGCGAAGCAGGCCCATCAGCCCCGCCACCTCGGCGGCCGGGCGGCGCCAATTGTCGGCGGAGAAGGCGTAGAGCGTCAGCGTGCCGATGCCCTGGCCGGGCGCGGCCCGCGCCACCCGCCGCACCGTGCCGACCCCGGCCTCGTGCCCGACGCAACGGGGCAGGCCGCGGCGTTCCGCCCATCGACCGTTGCCGTCCATGATCAGGCCGACATGGAGCTTGTCTTGGTGAAGCGAACCGCTTTGCATTGCAAAGTCTCCGGGCAAAAAAGGGAAGGGAGGTCAGGCGGGAAGGGGCTCGGGGCCGCGATCGCCCTGCCTGGCCGCCTCGGCGGCATCGCGGACCACGCGCTCCAGCACCGCGAGGTACGCGACGAAGCGCTGCCGCCCGGCGGGGGTGAGGCGGCAGGTGGTGAGCGGGCGCCGTCCCTCGTAGCCCTTGTGGATCTCGACGAGCCCGGCCTCCTCCAGCACGCCGAGATGGCGGCTGAGATTGCCGTCGGTCAGGCCGCAGAGCTGCTTGAGGTCGGAGAAGGCGAGGGGCTTCGGGTGGGCGGCGAGCGAGGTGAGCAGGCTGAGCCGCGCCCGCTCGTGCAGCACCCGGTCGAGCCCGTCATAAGCGTAGGGAGCGGGCTCACTCATGGTCGCCTCCCGGGGCGCGATGGAGGATGAGGGCGAGCAGCCCCTGGCCGAGGGCGAAGGGCAGGCCCATGGTCCAGGGCGACAGCGCATGCCCCTCGACCGAGGCCGCGATGGTGCCGAGCCCGGCGACCACGTACCAGCCCGCCGCCAGGGCGACCGGCCGCGGCAGGGCGCGCAGGGAGGCGAACAGCCCGAGGCCGACCAGCACCTGCCACAGGCCCGGCAGCAGCCACAGGCTCTCGGGGGCGAGGCGCGCCAGGACCAGGAGCAGCAGCGCCCCGGCGGCGCCCGCGGGCAGGAAGGCCTCGACCGCGTTGAGGATCATCGCGTCGGCCAGGCCGGAATGGTGCCGGCGGCTGCGCGCCAGCATCTCGGCCCCGATCGAGACGATCGCGACGGCGATCCAGCCGGCCAGGAAGGTCAGCGGCCGGCCGGTCGGGTCGTCGAGGAGGGCGGCCTGCGCGACCGTGGCGGCGAGCGCCAGGGCGCCGGTCGCCGCCAAAGCGGTCGGGCCGTAGCCCTGGAAGGCGGTGCCGGCGGCGACCTGGCTGCGGATCGCCGTGATGTCGGCCAGCACCCGGTCGAGGTCAGCCCTGTCGAGGTCGCGCATCGGCATCCCGCATCAACTTTCCGATGCAAAGTACGCCGATGTGCAAAGTCGCGCAAGCGGGATCGGGCGGCGCTCCGCGCCGCCCGTCCGGGTCTCAGCGGTTGGCGCGCGCCAGGGCGGCGTGGAGCAGGAGGTTCACGCCCGGCAGGGTCGGCTCCAGGGAGATATCCTCGGCCTCGTTGTGGGTGATGCCGTCCCGGCACGGGGTGAAGATCATGCAGGCGGGGGCGACCCGGGCGACGTGGTAGGCGTCGTGGCCGGCCTGGGAGCGCAGGTCCATGGTCGGGATGCCGAGGCGTTCCGCGGTCTCGCGCAGGGTGCCGATCAGGCCGTCGTCGAAGGAGAAGACCCCGAACCCCCATTCCTCGGCGATGGAGATCTGCGTGAGCGAGCGGGCGGCGCAGTCGGGCAGGGCGGCGCGCAAGGACGCCTTCATGGTCTCGAGGGTCTCGAGCTCGGGCGCCCGCATGTCGATGAAGAGCTCGGCGTATTCCGAGAGCGTCCCGGGGAGGTTCGGCACCAGGTCGAGCCGGGCGGCGGTGGCCTTGGCGTCGGTGTCGGCATGGGCCCAGCCGATGTCGTTGACCGCCACCGCCACCATGGCGGCGCCGACGAGCGCGTTGTGGCGCTCGCCCATCGGGGTCGGTCCGGTATGTGCGGTGGCGCCCTCGACGGCGATGCGCATGCCGCAGCTCGGATAGCCGCCGGTGACGATGCCGACCGGCACGCCGGCCCGGTCGAGGGCCGGGCCCTGCTCGATATGCAGCTCGAAATAGGCGTCGATGGTGCGTCCGCCGACGGGTTCCGGCCCGCGATAGCCGATGCCGTCGAGGGCGTCGCCGAAGCGGATGCCGTCGCGGTCGCGCCGGTTCTCGACCCAGTCCGGCGTCGCCTGGCCGGACCAGGCGAGCGAGCACAGCATCGGCGGCGAGAACCGCGCGCCCTCCTCGTTGGTCCAGTTCACCACCTCGATCGTGCGCTTCGTGGCGATGCCGAGGTCGTCGAGGGTGCGCAGGACCTCCAGCCCCGCGAGCACGCCGAGGATGCCGTCGAAGCGACCGCCGGCCCATTGCGTGTCGAGGTGGCTGCCGATCACCACCGGAGGCAGGTCGGGCTCGGAGCCCGCCCGCCGCAGCACCATGTTGCCGAGCCCGTCGACGGTGAGCGGGTAGCCGCCCTCCGCGGCCCAGCTTCTGAGCTGGTCGCGCACCAGCCGGTCGGGCTCGGTCAGGGTGAGGCGCCGCAGGCCGCCCCGGGGTCCGGTGCCGATGCCGGCCGACACCATCAGGGTGTCCCACAGCCGGTTGCCGTTCACGGAGAGGTTGGTGGTCATCGCGGGCCTCACGCTACGCGTCGGGGAAGATGCGTGCGCCAGGATGCGAGGGCCGTGCCCGGCGGACAAGCGCCGGGCGCAAGGGGGGTGTGCGGGAGCGCCCTATCCCAGCCGCGCCCGCGCCGCGGCGTATTCCGCCTTCAGCCGGTCGATAACCACGGCGGTGGCGGGCGCGTCGTCGATGGTGCCGACGCCCTGGCCGGCACCCCAGATGTCGCGCCAGGCCTTGGTGGTGCCCGAGCCGAAGTTCATCTTGGTCTTGTCGACCTCCGGCAGGGCGTTGGGATCGAGGCCGGCGGCGGTCACGCTGGGCTTGAGGTAGTTGCCCGGCACGCCGGTGAAGTAGGGGGTGTACATCACGTCGGCGGCGGTCGTGCCGACGATCATCTCCTTGTAGGCCGGCGCGGCGTTGGCCTCCTGCGTGGCGATGAAGCGGGTGCCCATGTAGGCCAGGTCCGCGCCCATCGCCTGGGCGGCCAGGATCGCGTCGCCGGTGCTGATGGCGCCCGACAGGATCAGCGGTCCCTTGAAGAAGCGCCGCACCTCGCTCACCAGCGCGAAGGGCGAGAGCGTGCCGGCATGCCCCCCGGCCCCGGCGCAGACCAGGATCAGCCCGTCGACGCCGGCCTCCAGCGCCTTCTCGGCGTGGCGCACCGTGGTCACGTCGTGGAAGACGACGCCGCCCCAGCCGTGCACGGCCGAGACCACCGCGTCGGGCGCGCGCAAAGACGTGATGATGATCGGCACCCGGTGCTTGCCGCAGACCATGAGGTCGTGCTCGAGCCGGTCGTTCGAGGCGTGGACGATCTGGTTGACGGCGTAGGGCGCGACGATCCGCTCCGGGTCGGCGGCCTTGGCCTCGGCCAGCGCCGCGTCGATCCGGGTCAGCCACTCGTCCAGCGCCTCCTTCGGCCGGGCGTTGAGGGCCGGGAACGAGCCGACGATGCCGTTGACGCACTGGGCGATGACCAGCTCCGGCCCCGAGACGATGAACATCGGCGAGGCGATCACCGGCAGGGCGAGGGCGTGGCGGAGGCTGTCGGGCAGGGACATCGGCGGCGTGGCTCCCGGGGAACTCGTTGGAGAGGTCTCGTTGGGCTCCGGCATCGCACCAGGTCCGGGTCGTGGTCAACGGGAGGCTTGACGGGACCCCGAGCCGTCGGACTCCCTCGGGCGATGCACGCGATCGCGATCCGCCGCCTTCGGGCCGCCGACGGCCCGGCCTTCCGCTCGTTGCGCCTGGAGGCGCTGGAACGGCACCCCGCCTCGTTCGGCACCGCCCTAGGGGACGTCGCCGGACATGGACCGGACTGGTTCGGGGCGCGGCTGGAGCAGCACCTCACCCTCGGGGCGGTCCGGGGCGAGGTGCTGCTGGGCACCGCCACCCTGGTGCTGCAGGAGGGCGCGAAGCTGCGGCACAAGGGCGACGTGACGGGGGTCTACGTCCGGGACGAGGCGCGGGGGCTGGGCCTGGGCGCCGCGCTCCTTAATCGGCTCATCGCGGAGGCCCGCCCGCGGGTCGAGGCCCTGCGCCTGACCGTCGAGGCCGAAAACCGCGCGGCCCTGCGGCTCTACGAGGGGCTGGGCTTTCGCCCCTACGGCTGCGAGCGCCGGGCCCTGAAGATCGGGGACCGCTACCACGACGAGGTGCTGATGGAACTCGTCCTCGCGGCCGATCCCGCGTTAGAACCACTCGACGCCCATCACCAGGAGAGCCCGCGTGGTGCTTGAGATCGGAACCCCGGAGGCAGTCGGCCTCTCGTCGGAGCGGCTGGGCCGGATCGTCCCGTGGATGCGGGGCTACGTCGAGGCCGGCAAGCTGCCGGGCCTGTCGGTGACGGTGGCCCGGCGCGGCCAGGTGGTGTTTTCCCACCAGGAGGGCCTGCGCGACCTCGCCCGCGGCCTGCCGATGGAGGCCGACACCATCGTGCGCATCTACTCGATGACGAAGCCGCTGACCTCGGTGGCGATCCTGATGCTGTACGAGGAGGGCCTGTTTCAGCTCGACGATCCCATCACCCGCTTCCTGCCGGAGTTCCGGGACATGCGGGTGCTCGTCGGCGGCAGCCGGGCGAAGCCCGAGACGGTGCCGGCGGAGCGCGACATCACGTTCCGCGATCTCCTGACCCACACGTCGGGTCTCAGCTACGGCTTCATGGACGCGACGCTGGTCGACCGGATGTACCGGGAGGAGGGGGTCGACTTCCAGACCGCCGAGACCTCGCTCGCCGCGGTGGTGGGGAAGGCCGCGAGCCTGCCGCTCCTCGCCCAGCCGGGGGCGGAGTGGAACTACAGCATCGCCACCGACGTGCTCGGCCACCTCGTGGCGGTGATCTCGGGAAAATCCTTCGACGACTTCCTGCGCGAGCGGATCATCCGGCCGCTCGGCATGGTCGACACCGACTTCCACGTGCCCGCGGAGAAGATCTCCCGCTTCGCCTCGAACTACGCGCTCGGCGAGGGCGGCCGGCTGACCCTGATCGACGATGCCCGCGAGGGCCGCTACGCCCGGCCCCGCACGGTGCCGTCGGGCGGCGGCGGCCTCGTCGCGACGGCGGCCGACTACGCCCGGTTCTGCCGCTTCGTCCTGGGTGGGGGCGAGCTCGACGGCGTGCGGCTTCTCGGCGCCAAGACCGTCGAGTTGATGACGGCCAACCACCTGCGCGGCGACCTCGCCGATATGGGCCAGCCGCGTTTTTCGGAGTCGAGCTACAGCGGCATCGGCTTCGGGCTCGGCTTCTCGGTGATGCTCGATCCGGCCAGGGCCCAGATCCTCGGCACCTCGGGCGAGGTCGCCTGGGGCGGGGCGGCCTCGACGGCGTTCTGGATCGACCCCGCCGAGGACCTGTTCGTGATCATGCTGACGCAGCTCATGCCGTCCTCGACCTGGCCGATCCGGCGCGAGCTGCGGGTGCTGACCTACGCGGCGATCACCGGGTGATCGCGGCGCCGGGGCGTCACCCCACCGCCCGGCGGTAGAGGTGCCAGGTGGCGTGGCCGAGCACCGGCAGCACCACCGCCAGCCCGACGAACAGCGACACCATGCCCAGCACGAGCATCCCGGCCACGATCGCGCCCCAGGCGAGCATCGGGCCGGGATTCTCGCGCATCAGCGCCAGCGAGGTCTCGATCGCGGTGCCGGCCTCCACGTCCTTGTCGATGATGAGCGGGATCGAGACGGCGCTGACCGCGAGCGCCAGGAGCGAGAAGGCGCCGCCGACGAGGTTGCCGGCGAGGATCAGCGTCCAGCCCCGGGGCGTGGTCAGCACGTCGCCGAGGAAGGCGGAGACCGACGGCTCGGTCACCCCGCCGTAGAGCGACCAATAGAGCCCCATGGCGGCGCAGAGCCAGGCCGCGAAGATCAGCGCCAGCACCACGCCGACCGCCATCACCGCCCGGGCCGAACGCCCGTGGAGCGGCGCGAAGGCATCGGTCCAGGCGGCGGGCAGGCCCCATTCCCGGCGCCGGCTCAGCTCGTAGAGGCCGAGCGCCGCGAACGGCCCGATCAGCGCGAAGCCGGCGGCGAGCGGAAACAGGATCGGGATCAGGTTCTGCTCGAAGGTCGCCGCCGCGACGAGCACGCCGGCGATCGGATAGATCAGCACCACGAACAGGACGTGGGTCGGCATCGCCAAGAAATCGTCGACGCCGCGCGACAGGGCGGCCTTGAGATCCTGAACGCCGATCCGCCGCACGGCGGGGCGGGCGGCGGTAAAGCCGTGGGAGAGGGGGAACGAACTCGACATCGCGTGTCCTCCGGGGGAGGGCACCCGCGACGGGAAAGGCCGGGCCGCGTTCGGGCCGTCGTGTCGGCGGTCCTTCAGGCGCCCGGTCCGGCCCGCGGGGGCGCCGGATGGATCGGTCGCATCAAGACTGGACTACTCGTACCGGGCGGACGACATCCGCCGCGTCGCCCGACGGTAGCGCGGGCGCGGGCCGGACGCCAAGGCGGGACCGCACACGATCGCGCGACGGGCCCCGGAACGGGCCCGCTCACCCGGGATGGGCCAGGATGTTGACGAGCCGCCCGAACGGGTCGCGGACGTAGAACCGCCGCACGCCCCACGGCTCGTCCACGGGGCCGTACTCGATCGGAAGGCCGGCGTCCGTCGCGCGCCGGAGCACGGCCTCCAGGTCGTCGACTTCGACCGAGAGGTCGGGAACCGGCGTCCCCGATCCGCCCTCGCAGGCCACGCTGACCTGCGGCGGCGCCGACGCGCCCGAGGCCGCGAAGGTCTGGATCCAGCCGTGATCCATGACCAGGTCGAGGCCGAGCACCCCTTCGTAGAAGCCCCGCGCCGCATCGAGCCGCGTCGCCGGGATGTTGGTCACGATACGCCTCACGGCCATGGCCCGCTCCCTCGTCGCGTCGCATCGGAGCCCGAACGCCCCTGCCTGTCGAGGCCGCGTCCGCCGGCCGATTCCGGTGCGCCCCGCCCCGGGGTGCACCACCGCCCGCTTCCACGCTACAAGGATCGCGACCCGTTCCTCATCCAAGGCCGACCATGCCGAGCACGCCCCGCGCCGCGATCATCCCGGTCACCCCGTTCCAGCAGAATTGCACCCTGCTGTGGTGCGAGGCGACGAAGCGGGCCGCGGTGGTCGATCCGGGCGGCGACCTCGACCGGATCCGCGCGGCGATCGCCAAGGCCGGCGTCACGGTCGAGAAGATCCTGCTCACCCACGGCCACATCGATCACGCCGGCGGGGCGGCGGACCTGCGCGACGCGCTGGGCGTGCCGGTCGAGGGACCCCACCGCGCCGACAAGCCGCTCCTCGACAGCCTGCCCGAGACCGGGGCGGCCTACGGCATCGACGGCGCCAAGGTGATCACCCCCGACCGCTGGCTGTCCGAGGGCGACACGGTGACGGTGGGCGAACTCACCTTCGACGTGCTGCACTGCCCCGGCCATTCCCCGGGCAGCGTCGTGCTGGTGAGCCGGGACGCCCGCTTCGCCCAGGTCGGCGACGTGCTGTTTCGCGGCTCGGTCGGCCGCACCGACCTGCCGGGGGGCGACCACGCCGCCCTGATCGCGTCGATCAAGGAGAAGCTGCTGCCGCTCGGCGACGACGTCGCCTTCATCCCCGGCCACGGCCCGACGAGCACGATCGGCCAGGAGCGGCTGTCGAACCCCTTCCTGCGATAGGAGCCCCCTGATGGATCTGCGCCCCCTCGGCCGTTCCGGCCTCTCGGTCCCGCCCTTCTGCTTCGGCGGCAACGTCTTCGGCTGGACCGCCGACGAGGCGACCTCCTTCGCCCTGCTCGATCGCCTGCTCGAGACCGGCTTCACCTTCGTCGACACCGCCGACGTCTATTCGGCTTGGGCGCCGGGCCACCGGGGCGGCGAGTCGGAGGCGGTGATCGGGCGCTGGCTGAAGGACCGCGGCGCCCGCGACCGGATGACGATCGCCACCAAGGTCGGCATGGACATGGGAGAGGGCCGCAAGGGCTTGCGGGCGGCCTACGTCGAGGAGGCCGTGGAGGCCTCCCTGCGCCGGCTCGGGACCGACCGGATCGACCTCTACCAGTCCCACACCGACGATGCCGAGACGCCGCTGGAGGAGACGCTTTCGGCCTACGACCGGCTGATCCGGGCCGGCAAGGTGCGGGCGATCGGCGCCTCGAACTATTCCGCCGCCCGCCTGCGCGAGGCGCTGGCCGTCGCGGCGCGGGAGAACCTGCCGCGCTACGAGAGCCTGCAGCCCGGCTACAGCCTGGCCGACCGCGAGGATTACGAGGCCGAGCTCGAGCCGCTGTGCCGGGAGGAGGGGATCGGGGTGATCTCCTACTTCTCCCTCGCGGCGGGCTTCCTCACCGGCAAGTACCGGCAGGCCGGGGCCGCCGCCGGCCGCGCCCGCGAGGCCCGGGTCTCGCCCTACCTCAACCCGCGCGGGCTCGCCTTCCTCGACCTCCTCGACGCGGTCGCCCGCGACCACGGCGCGACGCCGGCGCAGGTCTCCCTCGCCTGGCTGATCGCCCGGCCGGGCCTCACCGCGCCGATCGCCAGCGCGACCTCGGTGGCGCAGCTCGACGAGCTCCTGGGCGGGGTGCGGCTCGCCCTCGATCCGGCGGCGGTCGCGCGGCTCGACGAGGCGAGCCGCGGCTCGCTCAAGAGCTGACCATCGGCGAACCGGGACCCGCTCACGGGCCGGCGCGGCCCGTTCGCGGATCCTTAACGGGGTGCGGCGAAAGATGACCTCCGGTATGGTCGGCCGGGGGAGGGACGCGAGGGCTCTGTCCAGCCCCCGCCGGACCCTGGAAAAGCGCCCGTACGGCGCCGAAAACCGATGCAATTTCAAGGCGGAATGCTTACATCAGGCAGATGCGGGACCGCCCCCTCGGCGGCCCCCGACCCTTGAGACACGAGACCCAGACGGCGCCGGGGCGAGACACGGCGCCCGCGCCGGCCGCGCCACCCCGCGACGCGCGCCCGCCCGCACCAGGAACCGACATGGCCGAACCCGCCCGCGATCAGACCCCCGACACCTACGGCGCCGACTCGATCAAGGTCCTCAAGGGCCTGGACGCGGTGCGCAAGCGGCCGGGCATGTATATCGGCGACACCGACGACGGCTCGGGCCTGCACCACATGGTGTACGAGGTCGTCGACAATGCCATCGACGAGGCGCTGGCCGGCCACGCGACCCACGTCACCGTCACACTCAACGCGGACGGCTCCTGCACGGTCTCCGACAACGGTCGCGGCATCCCGACCGACATCCACCCGGAGGAGGGCGTCTCGGCGGCCGAGGTCATCATGACCCAGCTGCATGCCGGCGGTAAGTTCGACCAGAACTCCTACAAGGTCTCGGGCGGCCTGCACGGCGTCGGCGTCTCGGTGGTGAACGCCCTGTCGTCCTGGCTGCGCCTGCGCATCTGGCGCGCCGGCCAGGAGCACGCGATGGAGTTCCGCCACGGCGACGCCGTGGCGCCGCTCGCCGCCGTCGGCCCGGCCAACGACCGGCGCGGCACCGAGGTCAGCTTCCTGCCCTCGACCGAGACCTTCACGCAGGTCGAGTTCGACTACGCGACCCTCGAGAAGCGCCTGCGCGAGCTGGCCTTCCTCAATTCCGGCGTGCGCATCGTGCTGACCGATGCCCGCCACGCCGAGCACAAGCGCGACGAGCTGGTCTATGACGGCGGCGTCGAGGCCTTCGTGCGCTACCTCGACCGGGCGAAGCCCGCCCTGATCGAGGCGCCGATCGTCCTGCGCCAGGAGCGCGACGGCATCGGCGTCGAGGTCGCCCTGTGGTGGAACGACAGCTACCACGAGAACGTCCTCTGCTTCACCAACAACATCCCGCAGCGCGACGGCGGCACCCACCTCGCGGGGTTCCGCGCCGCCCTGACGCGACAGATCACCGGCTACGCCGAATCGAGCGGGGTGACGAAGCGCGAGAAGGTCTCCCTGACCGGCGACGATTGCCGCGAGGGGCTGACCGCGGTGGTCTCGGTCAAGGTGCCGGACCCGAAATTCTCGTCCCAGACCAAGGACAAGCTCGTCTCTTCGGAGGTGCGTCCCGCCGTCGAGGGCGTGCTCAACGAGACCCTGGGCAGCTGGCTCGAGGAGCATCCGAGCGAGGCCCGCACCATCGCCGCCAAGGTTGCGCTGGCGGCGGCCGCCCGCGAGGCCGCCCGCAAGGCCCGCGACCTCACCACCCGCAAGGGCGCCCTCGACATCGCCTCGCTGCCCGGCAAGCTCGCCGACTGCCAGGAGCGCGACCCGTCGAAATGCGAGATCCTGCTGGTCGAGGGTGACTCCGCCGGCGGCTCGGCCAAGCAGGGCCGCGACAGAACGTTCCAAGCTGTTCTGCCGTTGCGCGGAAAAATCCTCAACGTCGAGCGGGCGCGGCTCGACAAGATGCTGTCGAGCCAGGAGATCGGCACGCTGATCACCGCGCTCGGCACCGGCATCGGCCGGGACGGCGCCCACGCCTTCAACCCCGACAAGCTGCGCTACCACCGCATCATCATCATGACCGATGCGGACGTCGACGGCTCGCACATCCGTACCCTGCTGCTGACGTTCTTCTTCCGCCAGATGCCGGAGCTGATCGACCGCGGCCACCTCTACATCGCCCAGCCGCCGCTCTACAAAGCCCAGAAGGGCAAGACCGCGCTCTACCTCAAGGACGACCGGGCGCTCGAGGACTACCTGATCGACGGCGGCGTCGACGGGGCGGTGCTCAAGCTCGCCACCGGCACCGAGTTCGGGGGCGCCCAGCTGAAGACGCTGGTCGACGAGGCGCGCGGCGTGCGCCAGATCCTGCACGGGATGCACTCGCGCTACGACCGCGTCGTGGTCGAGCAGGCGGCGATCGCCGGGGCGCTGCGCCCGTCGGTGGCCGGCAACCCGGCCGAGGCCGAGGTGGTGGCCGACGAGATCGCCCGGCGCCTCAACGCCATCGCGGACGAGATCGAGCAGGGCTGGGAGGGCGAGGCGAAGGACGGCGGCTACGTGCTGTCGCGGACCTTACGCGGCGTGCGCCAAGTCGCGGTGCTCGACGAGGCCCTGATCCACTCGCAGGAGGCGCGCCGCCTCGACGAGCGGGCGGAAACCCTCAGCGAGATCTACGGCGCCCCCGTCACGCTGGTGCGGCGCGGCGACCAGACCATGCTGTACGGCCCGGTGGCCCTGTTCGAGGGCATGATGGCGCTCGGCCGCAAGGGCCTGCAGCTGCAGCGCTACAAGGGCCTGGGCGAGATGACCGCCCAGCAGCTCTGGGAGACCACGCTCGACCGCGACGTGCGCTCGCTGCTCCAGGTGAAGGTCAAGGACACGACCGACGCCGACGACCTCTTCGTCAAGCTGATGGGCGACGTGGTCGAGCCGCGCCGGGAATTCATCCAGGAGAATGCCCTCAACGTGGCCAATCTCGACGTGTGATGGTGAGATCGATGGATACGGCCACGCTGGCGCCCTTTTCCGACTACGTCCTGCCCGAGGCGACCCTGCCGGAGTTGCCGGGTCACTACCGCGGCAAGGTGCGGGACAATTACGACCTGCCCGACGGGCGGCGGATCCTGATCACCAGCGACCGCCTGAGCGCCTTCGACCGGGAGCTCGCCGCGATCCCGCTGAAGGGCCAGGTCCTGACCCAGACCGCGCGCTACTGGTTCGAGAAGACGCGGGACATCTGCGACAACCACGTGCTGGCCTATCCCGACCCGAACGTGGTGGTGGGGCGGCGCCTCACCATCCTGCCGGTCGAGATCGTGGTGCGCGGCTACCTTGCCGGCAGCACCGGCACCTCGGTCCTGACCCTGTACAAGGCCGGCCAGCGCGAGATGTACGGCCACCGCCTGCCGGACGGGATGCGCCCGCACGAGCAACTGCCGCAGCCGATCATCACCCCCACCACCAAGGCCGGCCACGGCGACCACGACGCGCCGCTCTCCGCCGCCGAGATCCTGGAGCGGGGACTGCTGACGGAGGCGCAGTGGCGCACCCTGTCGGAGACGGCTTTGGCGCTGTTCGCCCGCGGCCAGGCGCTGGCGGCGGAGCGCGGCCTGATCCTCGCCGACACCAAGTACGAGTTCGGCACCGATTCCGACGGCCGGATCGTGCTCGCCGACGAGATCCACACCCCCGACAGCAGCCGCTACTGGTTCGCGAAGAGCTATGCCGAGCGCTTCGAGGCCGGCACCCTCCCGGAGAGCTTCGACAAGGACGTGGTCCGCAACTGGGTCGCGGCCCGCTGCGACCCCTACCGCGACGCCGTACCGGAGATCCCGCACGAAGTGGTGCTGCAGACCGCCGCCACCTATGTCAGCGCGTTCGAGACGATCACGGGCGAGCGCTTCGCCCTGCCGGACACGCGCGAGGCGCCGCTCGACCGCATTCGCCGCAACATCGCGGCCTACCTGGCGGCCTGACGGGCTGGGGCATTCATCCCGATGAACCCAGGGGAGCCGCACCGGTGCGGCTCTCGACGCGGCAATGCCGAACCTCGTCCGGACGCCGAGGCGGAACACGCAGGGTCGTGCCTGTCGAGAAAGTGGTCGTCCGGGCAAGACCGCGCGGCCCAAAACGACCAGCATAAGAAAAAAGGCCGCCCTTGCGAGGCGGCCCGAAGTCTAGGGAGGAAACGCCCAAAGAGGGCTGCACCGCCGCGACGCCATCGCTGCGGTGCGTCATCCTTCTCCCATGTTGCGGCGCACAGTGCAATCGATTGCACCGCACAACGGTCATGCTCGCGGCGCATGACCGCGCGAAAGTACGGCTTGCGGCATCGCCGAATCGAGCCGTCGCGGGGACGTCGATCGCGCTACCGCCGCACGTCCATCTTGCGCAGGCCCCAGACGGTCAGCAACACGGCCGCGAGCACGAAGGGCGCCGCCCCGATCACCGCGGCGATGGCCTCCGAGCCGATCAGCGCGCCGAGGCCCTTCACCAGGGCCATCAGCAGCAGGAACCCGCTGACGCAGGCGAGCAGCACGATGAGGCCGCCCCACAGCGTCCAGGTCGAGACGACCCGGGCGATCCGGTCGACCTCGCTCGAGAACAGCGTGATTTCCTTGACGGCGAGGTTGCTGGCGAGGCGTACCGCCTCGGCGACCAACCTGATCGTGCTCACCTGCCGGTCGGACCGCACCGCTCCACGCTCCCGCTCGCCCCGCGTCCCGAACATCGCGGCGCGAGCGAGAACGCCCGAGCTTGACCGTCGTTCCCGGTCTCCGTCAGGCCGGCTTGAGCGGGCAGCTCTGGCGCGCGAGCAGCCGCCAGGTGCTGTCCTCCTTGAGCCAGACCTGCAGCACCGCGATGTAGGAGCGCCCGGTCTCGCCGTTCGGCAGGATGTCGGCGCCGTCCCAGACGTGGCGGACCATGGCGGTGTCGCCGACGACCTGGAACCACTGCTCCGAGAAGGTCAGCGACTTGTAGTTGGTCTTGCCGGCGAGGCTGGCGACGAACTGCGCCTGGGTCTCGATCTTGCGCCCGCTCGAATGGCCGTAGCTCAGCTGCGGGTGGGTCAGCGCGTCGAGGGCCTTGGCGTCGCCCTCGACGATCGCGGCCCGCAGGGCCTCGAGCCGGCGGCCCACCGCCTCGCTCTCGTCCGCGGCCCGCGCCGGGCTCGCGCCGGTCGCGAGCATCGGCGCCGCCACACCCGCGGCGAGGCCCGCCAGCAGGCCCCGCCGCGAGCCCATCGTCGTCCGTTCCATGATCGTCCTCCCGCTCGTCAGGTCGCCGGGCGGCCTGAAGCCGCCGGCGCCGCGCCGTCTCGCGCCGTTCGAGCTTAGCGCCGGAGGCGGGCGCTGACCATCGCGCCGGCGGACGGCAGGGGGAGGGCTGGCCGCGCTCAGCGGCCGGACGGAGGCGCGCCCGCGCCGGTGGCCGTACCGGCGGCATCGAGCTCGCTCTGGCAGGGCGCGCTGATGCGGTCGTAGTTGCGACGCAGGCAGCGCTCGATGCGCCGCGTGTCGGGCACGTCCCGCGAGCACAGCGTCATGGCGTCCGTCATGCAGGCCAGGCGCTGCCGCTCGGTGCCCTGGGCATTCGCCAGGGCGGGCATCAGGATCGCAACGGCCCCAACCGCCGCCGCCAGGCGGGCGGCACGGGTCAACGGCATCCACATTCGACGTCTCCGGGTCTTTCCGAGGCGTCAACACCGAGCCCGGCCTTCCGGTTCGCGGCACAGCTGGATTGCGTTGCCGGAAGGGCCGGGGGGCGATCACGCGTGGATCACCCGCCCATAGGCGTCGAGCACGCTCTCGTGCATCATCTCCGAGAGCGTCGGGTGCGGGAAGACCGTGTGCATCAGCTCTTCCTCGGTGGTCTCGAGATTCATCGCGACGACGTAGCCCTGGATCAGCTCGGTCACCTCGGCCCCGACCATGTGGGCGCCGAGCAGCTGGCCGGTCTTGCGGTCGAAGATCGTCTTCACCAGACCGTCGGGCTCGCCGAGCGCGATCGCCTTGCCGTTGCCCGCGAAGGGGAAGCGGCCGACCCGCACGTCGAAGCCCTGCTCCTTGGCCTTCGCCTCGGTCAGGCCGACGGACGCGATCTGCGGCTGGCAATAGGTGCAGCCCGGAATCTTCCCCTTGTCCATCGGGTGGGTGTGCAGGCCCTTGATGGTCTCGACGCAGGTCACGCCCTCGTGCTCGGCCTTGTGGGCGAGCATCGGCGGACCGGCGACGTCGCCGATGGCGTAGATCCCCGGCACATTCGTGCGCCCGAGCCCGTCGGTGGCGACGATGCCGCGCTCGATGGCGACCCCCAGCTTCTCCAGGCCGAGGCTCTCGATGTTGCCGACGACGCCGACCGCCGAGATCAGGATCTCGGCCTTGATCTCCTGCGTCTTGCCGCCCTCGGTCTCGACCGTGGCGGTGACCGCATCGCCCTTCGCGACCTTGGTCACCTTGGCGCCGGTGAGGATCTTGATGCCCTGCTTCTCGAAGCGCTTGCGGGCATGCGCCGCGATCTCGTGGTCCTCCACCGGCAGGATCTGCGGCAGCAATTCCACCACCGTCACCTCCGCGCCCATGGTGCGGTAGAACGAGGCGAACTCGATGCCGATCGCGCCCGAGCCCATCACCAGCAGGCTCTTGGGCATCCTCTCCGGGACCATGGCCTCGTAATAGGTCCAGATCTGGCGTCTGTCCGGCTCGATGCCCGGAATCGCCCGCGGCCGGGCGCCGGTCGCCACCACGATGTGCTTGGCCTGGTAGGTGCCCGCCGCCTTGGCGCCCTTCGGGGCCTCGGCGCGCGTGGTCTCCTTGACCACGACCCGGCCGGGCTCGTTGCCCTTCGGCGCGACCTCGATCGCGGCCTCGCCCCAGATCACGTCGACCTTGTTCTTCTTCAACAGCATGCCGACGCCGCCGTTGAGCCGAGCCGACACGCCGCGCGAGCGCTTGACGATGGCGGAGACGTCGAAGCCGACGTTGTCCGCCGTCAGGCCGTAATCCTTGGCGTGCTGCATGTAGTGGTAGATCTCGGCCGAGCGCAGCAGCGCCTTGGTGGGGATGCAGCCCCAGTTGAGGCAGATGCCGCCTAAGTGCTCGCGGTCGACCACCGCCGTCTTGAAGCCGAGCTGGGCCGCCCGGATCGCCGCGACGTAGCCGCCGGGACCGGCGCCGATGATGAGGACGTCGTAGGTGTCGGACATTCAGGTCTCCGGGGAGGGCGGGGCGGCCAGGGCGGCAATGATCGTGTCGAGCGTGTCGTCGATCGCGAAAATGACATCCGCGTTTGAGAAGCGCAGGACCCGGAAGCCGCGCGCTTCGAGGGCGGCCGTGCGTGCGGCGTCGTAGGCTTGGTGGTCGTCAAAACCGTGCTGGCCGCCATCGACCTCGACGATCAGCCGGGCTCCGAGGCAGCAGAAATCGGCGACGTAGGAGCCTATGGCGACCTGCCTACGGAAATGGGACCCTTCGACCGGCAGCCGGTGGCGCAGGTGCCACCACAGCCGCTTTTCCGCAGGCGTGAGAGCGTGCCGCATAACCTTGGCATTCGCTTTTGCGCGCGGTGATGCCGACTGATCGGGCGATCCGTTCCAGGGCATCCACAATCTCTTCCGCCGATCGGCACGAAAGTAGAGCGCTTCCCCTCCCCCTTGTGGGGAGGGGAAAGTGCTAGACCAGCATGCCCATCGGGCTCTCGATCAGGCCCTTGAAGGCGGCGAGCAACTCGGCGCCCAACGCCCCGTCGACCACCCGGTGGTCGCAGGAGAGCGTCACCGTCATCGCCTGGACCACCGCGGGGGCGCCGTTCTTCGCCACCACCCGGGCCTCGCCGGCGCCGACCGCCAGGATGGTGCCGTGCGGCGGGTTGATGACCGCGCCGAACGACTTGATGCCGAACATGCCGAGGTTCGACACCGCCGTGGTGCCGCCCTGGTACTCCTCGGGCTTGAGCTTCTTGGTGCGGGCGCGGGCGGCGAGATCCTTCATCTCGGCCGAGATGGTCGAGAGCGTCTTCTGCTCCGCCTTGCGGATCACCGGCGTGAACAGCCCGCCGTCGATCGCCACCGCGACGCCGACATCGGAGTGGCGGAAGCGTAAGGTACGGTCCTCGGCCCAGACGGAATTCGCCGCCGGCACCCGCTGCAGCGCCAGCGCCAGCGCCTTGATGACGAAGTCGTTGACCGAAAGCTTGAAGGCCGGCTTGCCGTCCTTGTCCTTCGTCGCCCCGGCGTTGACCTGCTCGCGCAGGGAGAGCAGCGCGTCGAGCTCGACGTCGAGGGAGAGGTAGAAGTGCGGGACGGTCTGCTTCGACTCGACCAGGCGCTTGGCGATGGTCTTGCGCATGCCGTCGAGGGGCACCTCCTCGTAGGAGCCCGGCTCGAACATCCCCATCACCTGCTTGGCCGTGAGGCCGGACGGTGCGGCCGCCGCAGGAGCGGGCTTCGCCGCGGGGGTCTCCTTGGCGGCCGGGGCCTCCCGATTCTCGGGCTTGGGCGCCGAGGTCGATGCGGCCTTCGACGCAGCATCCTTCGACGCAGTCTTGGCGGTCCCGCCTTCGAGGGCGGCGCGCACATCGCGCTCGATGATCCGGCCGTGCGGGCCCGAGCCCTGCACGGCGCCGAGGTCGACGCCTTCCTGCTTGGCGATGCGGCGGGCGAGCGGCGAGGCGAACCGGCGGCCGCCCTCAGGCTGCCCGGCAGGAGCGCCGTCCGCGGTCTTGCCGCCCGCCGGGCGCGCGCCTTCCGGGGCCGTGTCGACCCGCTCGTACGACATCGTGCCGCCGCCGGGCGTCTCGTTGCCGGCGGGCGCCTGGGTCTTCGCCGCGTCGGGCTTATCCGCCTTGGCGGGCGCATCCGCCGTCTTCTCCGGCTGGGCGCCGCCGGCCGTCACGCTGCCGGGATCCTCGCCCTCCTCGGCGATGAGCGCGATCAGCTCGTTGACCGGCACGTCGGCGGTGCCCTCCGGCACCACGATCTTGGCGAGCACGCCCTCGTCGACCGCCTCGACCTCCATGGTCGCCTTGTCGGTCTCGATCTCGGCGAGCACGTCGCCGGACTTGATCGCGTCGCCCTCCTTCTTGAGCCACTTGGCGAGGTTGCCCTTCTCCATGGTCGGCGAGAGGGCGGGCATCAGGACGTTGATCGGCATGGATTCAGGTCTCGGCGGGAGGAGGGGCGGCCGGATCGTCGAAGGGGAACAAGTCGTCGAGGGGGAAGGAGACGGCGTCGAACGGCGGCAGGGTCACTGTCTCGCCACGCGCGACGGTGCCAAGCAACAGCCAGTGGCCGCCGGTGAGGGCGAAGCCTTCGAGCACGCCGTCCGTGGGATCGAGCAGCCAGAGATGACCGACACCGGCCTCGGCGTAGATCCGCCGCTTCGGCCCGCGATCGAGGCGAGCGGTAGAGGGGGACAGGATCTCGCAGACCCAATCCGGGGGAATGTCGGTATAGGCGGTCTCGGGTTCGGCCGGCAGCCGTTCGCGGCGCCAGCCGGCGATGTCGGGCACGACCACGTGACGACCGAGATGCACCTCCGGCTCGATCACGAAGATCCAGCCACCCGGCCCGCCGCGCCCGCGCCGAAACGGCAAGGTCAGCTCGGCATAGAGTTCTCCGGCGGCCGTGCCATGACGCATCCGCGGTCGCGGGTGCGTCTCCAGCACCCCATCGACGATCTCGGCCACGAGATGGTCCGGCACCGCCTCGAGATCGGCATAGGTGGCCCAACGCGGCGCGGCCTCGGCCATCGGGAGCCTCAGTTGAAGCTCTCGGGATCGAGGCTCTCGGCCTCCATCCCGGCGCGGATGCGCGCGAAGGCCTCCTCCTCGGACATCTCGGTCTCGCGGGCGTAGACCACGGCCGCCTGGCGGGCGAGGTCAATGAAGAGGCGCCCCCAGGTGGCCGGGTCGTCGAAGGAGCGGCGCAGCGCGATGCTCACCGCTCCGTCGACCACGGCGGCGCGCAAGACCTCGATCCCGCCCTGCTCCAGGGCGTCGGGCGGGATGTCGAGGGCCTCGAAGCGGGGCTCGTCGTCGGTCATGCCGCTCACCGGTAGCAGACGGCCTTGGCCGCCTCGATCACCTCGGCGACGTTCGGCAGCGCGAGCTTCTCGAGGTTCGCCGCGTAGGGCATCGGCACGTCCTTGCCGGTGATGCGCAGCACGGGAGCGTCGAGGTAGTCGAAGGCGTCGACCATCAGGCGGGCGGCGATCTCGGCGCCGACGCCCGATTGCGGGAAGCCTTCTTCCACGGTGATGCAGCGGCCGGTCTTCTTCACCGAGGCGACCACCGTCTCCGAATCCATCGGCCGGATGGTGCGCAGGTCGATCACCTCGGCCTCGATGCCCGCCTCGGCGAGTTCGTGCGCGGCCTTCAGCGCGTAGGTCATGCCGATGCCGAACGAGACGATCGTCACGTCCTTCCCCTCGCGATGCACCTTGGCCTTGCCGATCGGCACCGTGAAGTCGTCGAGCTGCGGCACCGGGAAGGACTGGCCGTAGAGAATCTCGTTCTCGAGGAAGACCACCGGGTTCGGGTCGCGGATGGCGCTCTTGAGCAAGCCCTTCGCGTCCGAGGCGGTGTAGGGCATGACCACCTTCAGGCCCGGCACGTTGGAGTACCAGGCGGCGTAGTCGTGGCTGTGCTGGGCGCCGACCCGGGCCGCCGCGCCGTTGGGGCCGCGGAACACGATCGGGCAGCCGAGCTGGCCGCCGGACATGTACAGGGTCTTGGCCGCCGAGTTGATGATCTGGTCGATCGCCTGCATGGCGAAGTTGAAGGTCATGAACTCGACGATGGGCTTCAAGCCCGTGAACGCCGCGCCGACGCCGACGCCGGCAAAGCCATGCTCGGTGATCGGGGTGTCGACGACGCGCTTCGCGCCGAATTCCTGCAGCAGGCCTTGCGTGATCTTGTAGGCGCCCTGGTACTCGGCGACTTCCTCGCCCATGACGAAGACGTTCTCGTCCCGGCGCATCTCCTCGGCCATCGCGTCGCGCAGGGCCTCGCGGACCGTCTGGGTCACCATCTGGGTGCCCTCGGGGATCTCGGCCATCGCCGGATCCTGGCCGCGGTTGGTGATCACCGCCGGCGCGGCGGGTTTCTCGACCGGCTTGTCGTCCTCGGTCTTGGCCGCCGGGGCGGGGCGCTCGGCCTGGCCTTCCGCCTGCATGTCGGGGGCGGGGGCCTTCTGAACCTCGCCCTCGGCCTTGCCGTTCGGCTTGCTGTTCGACTGGCCGCCGCCGGCCTCGACGCCCGCCGGATCCTCGCCCTCCTCGGCCAGCACCGCGATCGGGGTGTTGACCGCGACGTTGTCGGTGCCGTCGGCGACGAGGATCTTGGCGAGCACGCCCTCGTCGACCGCCTCGACCTCCATGGTCGCCTTGTCGGTCTCGATCTCGGCCAGGATGTCGCCGGCCTTGACCGGGTCGCCCTCCTTCTTGAGCCACTTCGCCAGCTTGCCCTGCTCCATCGTCGGCGAGAGGGCAGGCATCAGGATGTCGGTCGCCATAGGGTGCTCTGTCGATCCGGGAGAGGGGCGCCGGGTCGGGCGCCGGCCGAAGGCGAGGGGAGCCGTCCGCGGGGCGGACGGCCAGGGCGCGCGGGGAGGGGCGCTAGAGCAGGATGTCGGTCCAGAGCTCGGAGGGATCCGGCTCGGGATCGCTGGTGGCGAAGTCCGCCGACTCGTTGACGATCGCCCGCACCTTGGCGTCGACCGCCTTGATCTCGTCCTCCGGCACCTTGTGGGCGCCGAGCAGGCGCTTGCGGACCTGCTCGATCGGGTCGGATTCCTCGCGCATGCGGGCGACCTCGTCCTTGGTCCGGTACTTGGCCGGATCGGACATCGAGTGGCCGCGATAGCGGTAGGTCTGCATCTCGAGGATGTAGGGGCCCTCGCCGTCGCGGGCATGCGCGATGGCGCGGGTCGCCGCCTCGCGCACGGCGCGCACGTCCATGCCGTCGACCTGCTCGCCCGGGATGCCGAAGGAGACGCCGCGCTTGGAAAAGTCGGTCTGGGCCGAGGCCCGCGAGACCGAGGTGCCCATGGCGTAGCGGTTGTTCTCGATCACGTAGACCACGGGCAGCTTCCACAGCTGCGCCATGTTGAAGCTCTCGTAGACCTGGCCCTGGTTGGCCGCGCCGTCGCCCATGTAGGTCAGGCTGACCGCGCCGTCGCCGCGGTACTTGTTGGCAAAGCCGAGCCCGGTGCCGAGCGACACCTGCGCCCCGACGATGCCGTGGCCGCCATAGAAGTTCTTCTCGCGGGAGAACATGTGCATCGAGCCGCCCTTGCCGCGGGAATAGCCTCCCTTGCGGCCGGTCAGCTCGGCCATCACGCCCTTCGGCTCCATGCCGCAGGCCAGCATGTGGCCGTGGTCGCGGTAGCCGGTGATGACCTGGTCGCCGTCCTTCGAGGCCATCTGGACCCCGATCACCACGGCCTCCTGGCCGATGTAGAGGTGGCAGAAGCCGCCGATCAGGCCCATGCCGTAGAGCTGGCCGGCCTTCTCCTCGAAGCGGCGGATCAGCAGCATCTCGCGATAGGCGTGAAGATCCTCGTCCCGGCTGAAGGCCGGCACGTTCGAGGCCGGCGGCAGCGCCGCCATCTCGCGGGCCTCGTCGCTCCCGCGGTGGGCCTCTTTCGCGGCATCCATCGGCACCCTCCCGGCTGCTACCTTTATGGGAGAGCTTTTAGGGCAGGCGGGGGCGCAAATCGAGCGCTTTGGGACCGAAAGCCGCTGGCCTGGGGATGGGTTGGGGACGACGGACGCGGCGCGTCAGGGGTTGATGATGACGACGTCGTTGGGATGGACGCGGCCGAGCACCACCCGGGCGCGCTCCTCCAGAAGGTCGCGGTCGATCTGGTCGCTGCGCAGGAGCGCGACGCGGCGCTCCCACTCGGTCCGGTCGGCCTTGGTGGCGTCGAGCTCCTGCTGCAGGCCGTAGGCCTGGATCTTCAGGGCCCGCTTGGCCTCGAGGCCGCGGCTTCCGCTCTCGGCCTCGTGCAGGAAGTAGCCGACCACGAGGATCGACACGGCGTAGAGGCCGAGCGGCAACAGGATGGCACGGGCGCGACGACGGACTACCATGCCGGGGAGAATGGGGCGGGAGGGTTAAGGAAGGCTCAAGGCGTCACGCCGCGCCCCGCCACGCCGCCGGGGTGAACCCGGTCGCCTGCTTGAAGCGGCGGGTGAAGTGGCTCTGCGAGGCGAAGCCGCAGGCGAGCGCGACCTCGGCGAGGCTCTCCCGGCCCGCCGCCGAAAAATCCTCTCCCGGCAGGCCCTTGCCCAGCAGGTCCTTGGCCCTGGCGATCCGCCGCTCGGTCACGTAGCGGTGCGGCGGCACGCCGAAGCTCGCCTTGAACATCTTGGCGAAGTGGAAGGGGCTCAGGCCCGCGGCCTCGGCGAGGTCGTCGAGGGACAGGGCCTCGGCGAGGCGGGCCTCGATGACCTCGGCGGTCCGGCGCCGGATCGCCGGCGAGAGGCCGCCGGTCACCGGCCGCGCGCCCCGGGCGCCGGCATGGCGCCGCAGCAGGGCGTGGAGCAGGAGGTGGCAGGCGCTCCCGAGCGCCATCCGGTCGGCGCCCGCCGTCCAGTCGAGGGGCAGCACCGCGCCGCGCATCAGCATCGCGGTGGCGGGGTCCTCCGCGAAGGTCAGCTCGTGCAGCGCGATGGCGCGGGGGTCGACGTCGAGGGCGCTCGCCGCCTGGTAGGCCAAGGTCTCGGGCGCGACGTAGAGGTGCAGCATCCGCAGCGGACCGCCGATCAGCCAGCGGCTCTCGTGGCCGGCCGGCAGCAGGCAGAGCTTGTCCGGCCCGCCGCCCGACACCGCGCCGTCCTCGCGCACCACGCCCTCGCCGCCCTCGAGGTAGAGGCTCAGCGTGTGGTGGCCCGGCCGGTCGTAGCGGGCGCGGTTGTCGCGGTTGTGCCACTCGGCGAGCGACAGCCCGCGGCCGAGATCGGCGCTGCGCAGGAGCGCCGCGCCGGTGCGGGAGAGGGCGTCGCGGACGTCGGGATTCGGCGCGGTCACGGTCTCGGGGCCAGGACGAGTGTGCCGGGGAACTGTACGGGCCGGCGCCCGCCGCCCGCAACGGGGCGGGGGGCACGAAACCCCAAGAACGGGCAACGCCGCCGCCGGAACCGGGAAGCCGCCCGGTCCGCGTCCGGTCTATGCCGGGCGTCCGAGCCCGCCGGAACCCGACGCCGTGACCGCCTTCCTGTACGCCCTGACCGTCCTCATCTGGGGCACGACCTGGATCGCCATCAAGCACCAGCTCGGCCCCGTCGCCTTCGAGGCCTCCATCGCCTACCGCTTCGCGCTGGCCGGCACCGTGCTCGCCGGCGCGCTGATCCTCTCCGGGCGGCTCGCGCCGATCCCGCGGCGGCACCTGCCCTTCGTGGCGCTGCAGGCCGTGTGCCTGTTCTCGTGCAACTTCGCCTGCTTCTACCTCGCCGCGCGCTCGGTCCCGAGCGGGATCGTCTCGGTGGTGTTTTCCGCCGCCACGATCTTCAACGTCGCCAACGCCTACCTCTTCCACCGCCGCAGGCCCGCCCCCCGGATCCTCGCCGGGGCGTCGATCGGGCTCCTCGGCATCGCCTGCCTGTTCCGGGACACGCTCGCCGGCACGGCGCTCGACCGGGACACCGCGATCGGCCTCGCCCTGGCGCTCCTCGGCACCTGGTTCTTCTCGGCCGGCAACCTCGTCTCGGCCCGCAACCAGCGCCACGGGCTGCCGGTCGCGACGGTGAACGCCTACGGGATGCTGATCGGGGCCGCCCTGGTGGCCGGGGTCGCGGCGTCGCGCGGGGTGCCGTTCGGCTTCGACCCCTCGCCGGCCTATGTCGGAGCGCTCCTCTACCTCGCGATCCCCGGCTCGGTGATCGGCTTCACCGCCTACCTGACGGTGGTGCACCGGATCGGCCCCGAGAAGGCCGCCTACATGACCGTGCTGTTTCCGGTCGTGGCGCTCACGATCTCGGTCTTCGCCGAGGGCTACCGGGTGACGCCGCTGGCGGGCCTCGGCTTCGCCCTGGTGCTGGCCGGGAACGTCGCGGTTTTCGCGCCCCTGCGGCGGTGGCGCGGCCAGCAAAAAGGCCGCCCGGAGGCGGCCTGCGACGCGTGAGATCCCTCGGAGGATCGGGGAGGGGCCGTCCGGCCCCTCCGGATGTGGTGGTCAGCCGATCTTCAGCGCGGCGCGGCCGAGGTAGCGGGCCTGAGAGCCCAGGCCCTCCTCGATGCGGATGAGCTGGTTGTACTTCGCCAGTCTGTCCGAACGGGCGAGCGAGCCGGTCTTGATCTGCCCGCAATTGGTCGCGACGGCGAGGTCGGCGATGGTCGCGTCCTCGGTCTCGCCGGAGCGGTGCGACATCACCGCGGTGTAGCCGGCGCGGTGGGCCATGTCGACGGCGGCCAGGGTCTCGGTGAGCGAGCCGATCTGGTTGACCTTCACCAGGATCGAGTTCGCCGTGCCCTTGGAGATCCCCTCCGACAGGCGGGTGACGTTGGTCACGAACAGGTCGTCGCCGACGAGCTGGCAGCGGTTGCCGACCTTGTCGGTGAGCGCCTTCCAGCCGGCCCAGTCGTCCTCCGACATGCCGTCCTCGATCGACAGGATCGGGTAGGAATCGACGAGCTTGGCGAGGTAGGTCGCCTGGGCCTCGGGGTCGCGGGTCTGGCCCTCGCCCTCGTAGACGTACGAGCCGTTCTTGAAGAACTCGGTGGCGGCGCAGTCGAGCGCCAGCACGATGTCGCGGCCCGGCTCGAAGCCGGCGGCGCGGATCGAGTCCATCACGAAGTCGAGCGCGGCCTCGGCCGAGGGCAGGTTGGGGGCGAAACCGCCCTCGTCGCCGACGTTGGTGTTGTGGCCGGCCTTCTTCAGGGCGCCCTTGAGGGTGTGGAACACCTCGGCGCCCCAGCGCACCGCCTCGGCGAGCGACTCGGCGCCCACCGGCATGATCATGAATTCCTGGAAGTCGATCGGGTTGTCGGCATGCGCCCCGCCGTTGATGATGTTCATCATCGGCACCGGCAGGATCCGGGCCTGGGTGCCGCCGACGTAGCGGTAGAGCGGCAGGCCGGAGGCCTCGGCGGCGGCCTTGGCGACGGCGAGCGAGACGCCCAGGATCGCGTTGGCGCCGAGACGGGCCTTGTTCGGCGTGCCGTCGAGCTCGATCATCGCCTCGTCGATGGCGGCCTGCTCCTCGGCGTCCATGCCGCCGATGGCGTCCAGGATCTCGCCGTTGACGGCCTCGAGCGCCTTCAGCACGCCCTTGCCGCCGTAGCGCGACTTGTCGCCGTCGCGCAGCTCCACCGCCTCGTGGGCGCCGGTCGAGGCGCCGGACGGCACGGCGGCGCGGCCGAAGGAACCATCCTCCAGGAGGACGTCGACCTCCACCGTGGGATTGCCCCGGCTGTCGAGGATCTGGCGGGCGGCGATGTTGGTGATCGCGGTCATGAGAGGATCTCTCGGGCAGGCATCGAGCGTTCGCGCGGCTTATCGGCCAAGATGCCGCCTGCGGCAAGCCGCCCGAGGGTCGAGACCGGCCAGGGCTGGGGACCGGCGAACGAAGGGACGGCCGGCGATCGTCGGGAAGACCGTGCGCGGGGCAGCCGGTTTCGCGCGGGCCCGCGCGGGTCTATAGGGCAGGCATGACGCAAGACATCACCGACCATGCCCGGCAGCTCGGGCAGCCCATCGCCCAGCCGCGCTCGCCGGAGGAGGCCCAGCTCGACCGGGTGCCGAACCCGCATCCGGACACCGATTACTGCGCCCGCTTCACCGCGCCGGAATTCACCTCGCTCTGCCCGGTGACCGGCCAGCCCGACTTCGCCATCCTGGTGATCGACTACGTGCCGGACCGATGGCTCGTCGAGTCGAAGTCGCTGAAGCTCTACCTGCACAGCTTCCGCGATCACGGCGCCTTCCACGAGGATTGCACCGTCGGCATCGGCCGCCGGCTGACCGCCCTGCTGGAGCCGCGCTACCTGCGCATCGGCGGCTACTGGTACCCGCGCGGCGGCATCCCGATCGACGTGTTCTGGCAGACCGGCACCCCGCCGGCCTCGATCTGGCTGCCCGACCAGGGCGTGCCGCCCTACCGGGCCCGGGGCTGAGCAAGAGAGGGGCTGAGCAAACGAAAGGGCGGCCGGGTCACCCCGGCCGCCCTTCGTCATCTCGGATCGGCTGCGATCTCAGTAGCCGTAGCCATACCCGTAGGCCGGGGCCGGAGCACCGTAGCCATAGCCGTAGCCGTTGCGGCGGGCGGCATCGGCTGCGGCGGCCGCGCCGATCGCGCCCACGGCGGCACCGGCGATGCCGAGGCCGACGGCGGCGCCCGGCGAGATGCCGCGGCGGCGCCCGCCATAGGCGTAGTTCCGGCCGACATACCCGCGGCCGTAGCCGTGGCCGTAATGGTGGCCGTAGCCGTGACCGCGCCAGCCCTGGGCCTGAGCCGGGGAGGGGGCGACAGTGGACACGGCGCCGAGGGCTACCGCGAGGGCCGGGATGATCGCCAGCTTGCGCATCGTTGATCTCCTGCTTTCGTTCAAGCGATTGACCCGAACAACGAGCTCGGCCGGGAAGGGTTCCCGTAATCGCTCGGCCCGGGTCCGCCCGCCGACGTGGCGATGGACCGGTCGTCCGGTCCCCGCCACGGGGGACGTGACTGTCGCTGATCCTGGCGGCCGCCGCCTGAACTCGGGATGAACTGGCGCTCGACCGGGACGTCAGCCCGGCCGAGCGAGACGCCGGGCGGTGACGAGGCCGACGGCGAGGATCGTGGCGGCGCACAGGGCGAGCGCCGGCAGCTGGCCGAGGGTCTCGAGGCCCAGGCCCAGCACCGCCACGCCGATGGCCTGGCCGCAGAAGAACGAGAAAGCGTGCAGCGCCACCGCCGAGGCCCGGGCCTCCGGCACCACCTCGGTCACCTGCACCTGGAAGGTGTTGTGCAGCATGTAGAAGCCGAGGCCGAGGGCCACGAGCGCCGCGGCGTCGGTCTGCCAGGCGCCGGCGAGGCCGACGGTGAGCAGGGCGCCGCCCGAGACCGCGCCGCCCGCCATCAGCATCCGGGTCTGGCCGAG
Organism: Methylobacterium ajmalii; assembly: GCF_016613415.1. Classification (GTDB taxonomy): domain Bacteria; phylum Pseudomonadota; class Alphaproteobacteria; order Rhizobiales; family Beijerinckiaceae; genus Methylobacterium; species Methylobacterium ajmalii. The sequence goes on from NZ_JACWCT010000072.1 coordinate 70,372, forward strand.
GAGGCGCAGCAGGAGCCCGACCGTCAGCGAGTAGGTCAGGCCGCCGGCCGCGAAGCCCGCCAGCACCAGCCCGGCCTCCCGGGGACCGCCCTCGCCGCGGGCCTCGATCAGGTGGGCGAGGTGCGGGAAGATGCCGAACACCGCGACCGCCTCGACGAAGACGGCGGCAAAGAGCACCCGGGCGCGGGGGGTGCGCAGGATCGTGCGGTAGCGCGCCAGCGCCGGCGCCAGGGCGAAGCGACCCCCGGGCGCGCGCAGGCGCCGGGCGAAGCCGAGGGCGACGCCGAGGAGGCCGACGATCCCAACCCCGGTCGCGAGGGCGAACACGCCGCGCCAGCCGATCGCCCCCTCGATCAGCCCGGCGATGGTCGAGCCCGAGAGCTGGCCGAGGATCACCGCGACGAGGAAGCGGCCGATCGCCACCTGGCGCTGGGCCATCGGGATGCGGTCGCCCATCATGGCGAGCGAGAGCGGGATCACCCCGCCGGCCGCCGCGCCCGCGACCATGCGCAGGCCGAACAGGGTGCCGATGTCGCCCGCCACCGTGCAGGCGGCGAGCGCGAGGCTCATCACCACGAGGCAGGTGACCACCACCCGCTCCTTGCCGAGCGCGTCGCCGACCGGGCCGAGGATCGGCTGGATCAGCGCGTAGGGCAGGGCGAAGGCGGTGGAGAGGAGCGCCACGGTGGCGGGCGGGCTCGCGAGGTCGCGGGCGAGCACGCCGACCAGCGGCTCGACCACCCGTCCCGCGAAGGTGCTGGCGAAGCCCCCGGCGGCCAGGACCGCGATCAGGCGGGCGGGCGACCCGTGTTGGAGCGATCCTTGCTGCGGCGTCTCGGCGGCCTGCATCGCCCCCGCCTCAGCCGCCGGCCCCGTCGGTCGCTCGCGCCTTGGCGAGCCGGTCGAAGGCCTGGAGCTCGGCGAGCAGGGCCGGCATCTGGCGCAACGGCACCATGTTGGGCCCGTCCGAGGGCGCCCGGTCGGGATCGGCGTGGGTCTCGATGAACACGCCGGCGACGCCCACCGCCACGGCGGCCCGGGCGAGCACCGGCACGAACTCGCGCTGGCCGCCCGAGGTGGCGCCCTGGCCGCCGGGCTGCTGCACCGAGTGGGTGGCGTCGAACACCACCGGCAGGCCGCCGCTCACCTGCGCCATGATCGGCAGGGCGCGCATGTCGGAGACGAGCGTGTTGTAGCCGAACGAGGCGCCGCGCTCGGTGAGGAGCACGTTGGGGTTGCCCGCGCCGGTGATCTTGGCCGCGACGTGGGCCATGTCCCAGGGGGCGAGGAACTGCCCCTTCTTGACGTTGACGACCCGCCCGGTGGCGGCGGCCGCCAGCAGCAGGTCGGTCTGCCGGCACAGGAAGGCCGGGATCTGCAGCACGTCGACGGCCTGCGCGGCCTCGGCGCAATGCCCGGCCTCGTGCACGTCGGTGACGACCGGCAGGCCCAGGGTCTCGCGGATCTCGGCGAAGATCGGCAGCGCCTGGCTCAAGCCGAGGCCCCGGCTCGACCCGGCCGAGGTGCGGTTGGCCTTGTCGAAGGACGACTTGAACACGAGGCCGATGCCGAGCCGCGCCGTCATCTCCTTGAGGGCGCCGGCGACCTCGAGGGCGTGGGCCCGGCTCTCCAGCGCGCAGGGGCCGGCGATCAGGCCGAGCGGCAGGTGGTTGCCGAAGCGGACGGAGCCGGCGGCGACGGTGACGGGCGAGGCCGAAGGGGATGGGGTCGACATGGTGGGGAGGCGTAGCGGGTTTCGGGGAGCGCGGGAAGGTGGCGGGCCGCAGGGCACGCACTCGCGCGGCATGGCGGGCGATCCGTCGGGGTCCGACCCGCGGGATCCCACCCGTCCCGATGCGGGAGGACCGCGCCCTCGGGTCCGTGACCGGCGGCCGGCCCCCACCACCGGTCGCCCGGAAGGCCCGCGGCACCCTCCCGCTGACGTATCTGGTATTTGACAATCGTCCATCATAGGAGATGATCGCAGCACGACAGGAGCCGCGCCATGCCAACACGTCCCGATCCCGCGCCACCATCCACCGGTGTCGCCCGATGACCGGCGCGGCGATCCTCTGCCTCGTCGCCGGGGCGGGACTGGTGGTGCAGAACGCGCTGATGGGCGCCATGGCGGCGCGGGGCGCCGGGCTGACCGGAGCGCTCCTGTGCAACTCGCTGGTCGGGCTGTCGCTGCTCGGCCTCGTCGAGGCCTGGCGCAGCGGGCCGGCCTTTCCGCTGCGGCTGATCGAGCGGGTGGAGCCGTGGTTCGTGGTGCCGGGGCTGCTCGGGACGCTGTTCGTCGCCGCCTGCCTGTACGGCTACCGCCAGCAGGGCGCGACCGTCACGGTGACGATGGTGGTGGCCGGCCAGCTCGCGGCGGGGATCGCCGCCGACGCGGCCGGCCTGACCGGGCGCCGGAGCGGGATCGAGGCCCCGCTCGGCTGGCAGACCTGGATCGGGGCCGCGCTGCTCGTCGTCGGCGCGGTCTTGGTCCTGCGCGGGCGGGGGACGGCGTGACGGAATGGGGACGGACGAGACCGCCCCGTCGGCCGCCACCCCGGCTGGCCCTTGGCCGTCAGCCCCGGGCGCCCCGGGGCGCCTCGGTGGCGGTGGCGGCGAGGCCGTCCGGCGACGGCCCGGGGCCGAGCAGGTTGACGGCGACGTGCAGACCGATGGCGGGTCCGAAGACCAGCGCCAGCATGAGAAGCAGAACGACCACGACGCTGCGGTCGCGGGTGGCGGCGCCGCCGGAGCGGGCGGTCATCGTCGTCAGGGTCATGGCTCACCTCGTTCGACCGGCCGCATCGGCGCCGGTCGCGGGCGAGCCCGATCAGCGATCAGGCGCGGGTCACGCGAGGCGGCACCGAGGCGGCGCGGTCCGTCGACTACTGTCGCTGGGCATGGGGGATTCAGGATTCCGGTGATGCCGCGCAGCGCCGAGTCGTCGGACCCCACGCGGACCAGCGCCACATGCGTGCGAACCCATCCGACGTCAAGGGGGAGGCGGGAGTTTTTATCGCGGTGCAGCAGGCGCGCCCGGGCGCGACGCCACGCCCACCCCGGAACCGGCGGACGGCCCGCACGATCCCTTTGTTCTCGCCGCATTTCTTTGCCACAAGCCGATACGACCCCTGCCGGGCGAGAACGACCCGTCGCCGATCGCGGGGCGCCTCACCGAGACCTCCCGCCGCATGCCGCCGCCTCGAACGGGCGATCGGCCGCGACCGGGCGTTGTCCGGGGATACCCGACGATCGGATCGTCACGAGACCCGTCTGCCGAAGGCCCGCCCGCCGTCCATGCCCGATCCCCAGCTTTCGCCACCCGACGACGCCGCCCCGATCCCGACCGGTGTGCCGGGCCTCGATTCGATCCTGGAGGGCGGCTACGCGGCCAACCGCGCCCACCTGATCGAGGGCCGGCCGGGCTCGGGCAAGACCACCCAGGCGCTGCAATTCCTCATCGACGGGGCGCGGCTCGGCGAGCGCTGCCTCTACATCACCCTGTCGGAGAGCCGGCGCGAGCTGATCTCGGTCGCCACCCGCCACGGCTGGTCGCTCGACGGCATCGAGATCTTCGAGCTGGTGCCGCCCGAGCTCAGCCTCGACCCGCGCCAGCAGCAGAGCCTCGTCCATTCCTCCGACCTCGAGCTCGGCGAGACCGTGCGGCTCGCCGTCGCGGAACTCGACCGGGTCAAGCCGCAGCGGGTGGTGTTCGACAGCCTCTCGGAGATCCGGCTGCTCTCGCAGGGCTCGCTGCGCTACCGCCGCCAGGTGCTGGCCTTGCGCAGCTACCTCCTCATCCACGACGCCACCGCGCTCCTCCTCGACGACCTCACGGCGGAGCAGGACGACCTCAACCTGCACAGCCTCTGCCACGCGGTGATCCAGCTCGAGCAGCTCGCCCCGCTCTACGGCGGCGAGCGCCGTCGCCTGCGGGTGATCAAGATGCGCGGCACGCGGTTCCGCGGCGGCTTCCACGACTTCGTCATCCGCCGCGGCGGCCTCACGGTGTTTCCCCGCCTGGTCGCGGCCGAGCACGGCCATTCCTACGCGATCGACCGGCTCGGCAGCGGCAATCCGGGCCTCGACGCGCTGCTGGGCGGCGGGCTCGACCGGGGCACCAGCACGATGCTGCTCGGACCCTCGGGGGTCGGCAAGTCGTCGACGGCGCTGGCCTACGTCACGGCGGCGCTGGCGCGCGGCGAGCGCGGGCTGATCCTCAGCTTCGACGAGCCGACCGGGATCCTGCGGCGTCGGGCCGCCGGTCTCGGCATGGCCGTCGACGGGCCGATCGCCGACGGCCGCCTGCGGGTCGAGCAGATCGACCCGGCGGAGGTCTCGCCGGGCGAGCTCGCCGCGATGGTGCGCAACGCCGTCGAGCGCGACGGCGCGCGCGTGGTGCTGATCGATTCGCTCACCGGCTACCACAACGCGATGCCGGGCGAGCAGTATCTGCTGCTGCAGATGCACGAGATCCTGACATACCTGAACCAGCAGGGCGTGACGACGCTGCTGGTACTGGCCCAGCACGGGCTCGTCGGCCAGATGTCGGCGGCGGTCGACCTCACCTACCTCAGCGACACCGTGGTGCTGTTCCGGTACTTCGAGGCGGACGGGCACTTGCGCCGGGCGGTGTCGGTGGTCAAGAAGAGGGTGGGGCCGCACGAGGCTACCATCCGGGAACTCCGGATCGACGGCGACGGTTTGCGTGTCGGCGAGCCGCTGGTGGGCTTCCGGGGCGTCCTGACCGGCGTGCCGGTCTTCCAGGGCCGCCTGCCGGCCGAGGGCGCGGGACCCGAGCGGGATCTGCCGGTGGGGTCAGCCGATCGGGACAGCCATGAGAGAGAATGATCCCCCGGTCCTGATCCTGGCCCCGACGGGCCGCGACGCCGAGGTGGCGTCGAGCATCCTCGAGGAGGCCGGCCTGCGGGCGGAGGTCTGCGCCGACCTGCCGGCGCTGGTCGCCCGGCTCGACGAGGGCAGCTGCGCCGTCCTGACCGAGGAGGCCCTGCGCGCCTCCGACCGGCACGGGCTCGCCGCCTACCTCGCCGGGCAGGAGCCGTGGTCGGACTATCCGTTCGTGCTGCTCACCCTGCGGGGCACCCCGCCGGAGGCGCGGCTGATGGAATCCCTCGGCAACGTCACGCTGCTGGAACGGCCGTTCCACCCCGCCACCCTGGTGACCGCGACCCGCTTCGCCGTCCGGGCGCGCCGGCGCCAGCGCGAGGCCGCGGCCTTCCTGCACGAGCGCCAGCAGACCGCCGAGCGCCAGGCCCTGCTGATCCGCGAGCTGCACCACCGGGTGAAGAACACGCTCGCCACCGTGCAGGCGCTGCTCGGGGCCTCGGCGCGGGGCGCCACCAGCGTCGACGAGTTCTACCAGGGCTTCTCGGCCCGGGTGATCTCGCTCGCCAAGACCCACAACCTCCTGACGGAAGATTACTGGCAGATGGCCTCGCTCCAGGAGATGCTGGAGAACGAGCTCGGCCCCTACAACGACGAGGCCGGCAAGCGCATCGCCCTGAAGGGCCCGCTGGTCGAGCTCACCGCCGACCTCGCGGTGCCGACCGGCATGGCGATCCACGAATTGACCACCAACGCCGCCAAGCACGGCGCCCTCTCGGTGCCCGAGGGGCGCATCACCGTGACCTGGGACGTGGCGCAGGACGAGGCCGGCCGCCGCCTGCGGCTCGACTGGACCGAGCGCGGCGGACCGCGGACCGCGGAACCGACCCGCAAGGGCTTCGGCTCGACCCTGCTGCAGCGCGTGCTCACCATGCAGTGCGGCGCCGACATCAAGTTCGACTTCAAGCCGACCGGGCTGCACTTCCGCATGGAGGCGCCGCTGGTCGAGCACCGGACGGTGCCGCACTACTGACGCGCCCCCCGGACGCCTGCGTCCGGAGCGTCCTCACGCCGCCCGGACGGCGGCGGGCAGGAGCGCGGCCGCCACCGCCGCGGGGCTGTCGAACAGGTGATCGGGCCCGGCGGCCGCGAGCGCCGGCCCGCGCGTGTAGCCCCAGGTCACCGCCCCGAAGGCGAGGCCCGCCCGCGCGGCGGCCGCGTGGTCGCGCAGCTCGTCGCCGAGGCACAGGACGCGGGACGGCGGGATGCCGCTCGCGCGCACCACGGCGGCGAACCGGCGCGCCTTGCCGAACACGCCGGCGCCGCAGGCGTAGTGCCCGATCAGGCCGGCGCAATCCGGGCCGAGCACCCGGCGCGCCACGTCCTCGCGGTTCGAGCTGACGAGGGCGAGCGTGATCCCGCCCTCCCGCAGCCGCCCGAGCAGGGCCGGGATGCCGGGAAACGGCGCCAGCATGCCGGCGTCGCGGGCGGCGAGGCCGTGCATGTGGCGGGCGATGAAGGGCAGCTTCCAGCCGGGGACGCCGAGGCGCCGCATCACGCCCCGCGCGTCGAGCGCCCGCAGGGCCTCGACCTCGTCGGGCGCGGGCCGGCGGAAGCCGTAGCGGTCGGCGACGCCCGGCAGGACGCCGGCGAACCACGGGAAGGTGTCGGCCAGCGTGCCGTCGAAATCGAGGACGACCAGCCGGTACGGCGGGCCGTCCCGGTCGGCTACCAGCACACGCGGGGCAGCCGGCGCTTCCAGCGCTGGCCGACGCGCAGGTCCTCGTCGCCGGCGCGGCGCTTGGCCCGCAGGCGCATCTCGCCGGTCTCGGCCGCCTCGGCCACCGGAGCCTTGGACTGGGGTGCCTCGGGCTGGGGCGCGGCGGCCTGGATCCGCGGGGCGGCCGGCAGCGCGATGGGGGCGGGGGTCTGGATCGGCGCCTCGTCGGGCCAGTCCTCGGGCCAGACGAAGGCCGGCCGAGGGCCGGGCGTGCGGCGCTGCGCCGGGGCGGCGGTCCGGTAGCGGCGCACCCGCGGCAGCTTCGGCTCGGGTTCCGGCGCCGCCTCCGGCTCCGGCTCGGGCTCCGGCGGGGCGATCAGGCTCGGCAGAACGCGCTTGGCGCCGGCGTTCCTGGGGTCGGACGCGGCGGCCGGCGAAGGCTTGGAGAAGACGTCTCTCGCCAGGGCGTCCCGCGCCGACGAATCCTTCGCGGCGGGCGACTTGAGGGAGGAGTCCTTGGCGAAGGCCGGGGCCTCCGGCGGGTCGAAACGGCCCGACTGGGTCGCCGCGGCGGCCTCCTCGAACAGGCCGGTCCCGGCCCAGAGGTTGCGGCCGGGGGCGGCGGGACGTCGCTCGGGCTCGCCCGTCGCGGCGGGGCTCGCCGGGGGCTTGCTTGCGGGGCGCTCGCTCTGGGGCCGCTCGCTGTCGGGGGTGGCGATCAAGGGGGATGTGCGGCTGCGCTTGATCTCGACCGTGAATGACGGTCTCGCGCGGTGGCGCGTCATTGAATGTCCTGAAGCGATCTGTTCGGAATCAATCACCCGCGGCCATGCGCGCGGGCACGATCCTCACTTAGGATGGGTTAGGGGAATTGTCCATGGCAAGAATTGATAAAGTCTCAACGGAGGTCACAGTGACGGCATCCCGATGGTCTGGCGTCCGCAATGTTCTGTCGGCCGCGAGATTTGACTCAATCGTGTCGCAGTCGTGCCGTGTCCCGGCGGGAGGCCGCGCGTGAGCCGGCCGGTCGCCCGCGTCTTCGTGCTCACGGGAGCCGGGATCTCGGCCGAGAGCGGGCTCGGCACCTTCCGGGATCCGGGCGGGCTGTGGCGCCGCTTCGACCCGATGCGGCTCGCCACTCCCGAGGCCTTCGCCCGCGAGCCCGAGGAGGTCCACGCCTTCTACAACCTGCGCCGGCAGGGGGTGCGGGAGGCCGCGCCCAACGCCGCCCACGCGGCGCTGGCGCGGCTGGAGGCGGGCCTTGCCGCCCGCGGCGGCGGGCTCTTCCTGTGCACCCAGAACGTCGACGACCTGCACGAGCGCGCCGGCTCGCGGTCGGTCGTGCACATGCACGGCGAACTGATGCGGGTGCGCTGCACCGCCTGCGGCGCGGCCGCGCCCTGGGCGGAGGATCTCGGTCTCGACACCGCCTGCCCGGCCTGCGGGCGGCGGGGCGGGATGCGCCCGGACGTGGTGTGGTTCGGCGAGGTGCCGCTCCACCTCGACGCGATCGGCGACGCTCTCGCGGCGGCCGACCTGTTCGTCGCCATCGGCACCTCCGGGGCGGTCTATCCGGCGGCGGGCTTCGTGGCGCAGGCCCGGGCCGCCGGGATCCCGACCCGGGAGATCAACCTCGCGCCCTCCGACACCGCCGGCCTGTTCGACGAGGCCACCTACGGCCCGGCCACCCGGGCGGTGCCGGACTTCGTCGCGGAGCTTCTCGACGAAGATCTACCGGGCAGAGACGGGCCGGGCCGGGACCGGCACGGCGGACGGGAGGCGTGACCTTCCTCCGGGCGGGACGGTCAGGGCGCGTAGGCGCTGGCGGCCGCCGGCAGGGACAGGGCCGGGAGCGGCCGTGCCGCGAGCGGCCGCAGCACCGGCCGCAGCCAGGGGCCCTCGATGGCGAAGTGCCCGGCGGGCCGCCCGTCGGGCCCGGGCTCGATCCTCGCCTCGGCGCCGAGGCGGCGCTCGGCCAGGAAGACCCGGCCGCCGAGGGTCGCCGTCATCCCCCCGCCGCGGACCTGGCCCTGGCCGATCTCGGCGACCCCGTCGGCCACCGTCAGGCTGACCCGGGCGCGCTCGAAATGGGTGCGGCCGCCCCGGCGCAGGGCGACGGCGGTGGAATCGGGCCGCTGGGCGAGGTCGGCGAGGTTGAGGCCGAGGATCTCGCCGCCCTCCACCGTGGCGACGGCGCGCCCGCCGAGGCGGCCGACGAGGTCGGCGAGGCTCGATCCGGCCGTGTCGAGCACCGCCGAGCCCTGGCCGCGGCCGAGGATCCAGCGCGGCCAGCCGAGATCGGCGAACAGGCCGCCGAGGTCGACCCGGTCGGCGCTGCCCTGGAGGCGGGCGTCGAGGCCGGAGGGCAGGGCGGCCAAAGCCGCCCGCCCCTTGACGGTGCCGCCCTGCACGGTGGCGCGCCCGAGCGTCGCCTCGACGGTGCCGTCGCGCACCAGGAGGCCGGCGGCGACGTCCTGCGCCTCCAGGGACCCGAGGCGGGCGGAGGCCGCGGAGAGCCGCAGGTCGAGGTCGCCCCGGGTGAGGGCGTCGAGGCCGAGGGGCGCCCGGCTCCAGCCGCCGCCGGGCTCGACGTCGGGCAGGAGACCCGACAGGTCGAGCCTCTCGGCCGCCAGGGTGCCGCTGACGGACAACCGCCCCCGCGCCAGGGCGAGGGCGCCGGCTCCCTCGAGCCGGTTGTCGCCGAACCGCACCCGGATCTCGGGCCATTCGACGCCGCCCGGACGAGCCGTGAAGCGCCCCTCGACGCCGACCGGGCCGGCGAGCGCGGCGGGACCGGGCTCGACCCCGAGCCAGGCCAGGGTGCGGGCCAGGGCCGGGGTGGTGAACCGGCCCTGGCCGGACAGGCGCGGGCCGTCCGTGGCGGGGCCCGCGGACGCCTCGTTGGCAGGGACATTCGCGGCGGGAGAATTCGCGGCGGTCGTCCCGGCCCAGACCAGGCTGCCCTCGATCTCGGCGCTGCCCTCCGCGGAGGGTCCGTCGATGCCGGGGCCGGCGACCCAGGTCAGGGCGGCGGTGAGCGGGGTCTCGGCGCCGGCCGCGAGCGCGGGCGGGCGCAGGCCCGACACGGTGAGCGTCGCCGGCACGCCGCGCCAGGTGAAGGCGGCCGAGAGGTCGAGCCCGGCGCTCGGGCGCGGCCAGCTCGCCACCAAGTTCAGGCCGGTGACCGTCTCGCGGCTGCCGGTGCGGGGATCGCGTCCGGAGAGCGTGGCGTCGACGAGGACGAGGCGGCGCAGGTGGCGGCCGCGCCCGGCGGCGACGCGGGCGGCCAGCCGCGCGGCCGGCTCAGCCCAGTCGACCGCCGCGTCGTCCGGCAGGGCGATCCGGGCCCGGTCGAGGACGAGGCCGGTGACCTCGGCCCGGCCGGCGAGGAGCCCGGCGAGGCCGAGCTGCACCTGCAGGCCGGCGCTCTCGACGAGGTCGTGATCGCCCCGGCGCAGCCGCACCCGGGAGAAGCTGAGGGACGGGGCCGGCAGCAGGGTCAAGGTGGCGGGCCCGGCGGCCGAGAGGCCGAGGCCGTAGCGCCGCGCGAGGTCCCGCTCGGCGAAGGCGACCGCCCGCGGCGCCGCGATCGTCCAGGGCAGGGAGGCGGCCGTGAGCGCGAGGGCCGCCGTGGCGGCGCCGCTCAGGGCCAGGATGGTTCGGCGCGACATCGCTCTCCGGCTGCCGGCGTGGACGAGAAGACGATGCCCCCCCGGGCCGCCGCCGCCTGCGGTCCCTCGGACCTGCCGGCGGCGGGCGCCATCCCAAAACTTCCCTTTGACGGCCCCGGTATAATCCCTCGTGCGCGTCTTGTCTCCCCGGGCCGGCGCGCCGCCCCCGGCCCCGCCGGAGCGGACCATTTTCCCGGCACCGCCCGGTGGTGCGGCGCCGCAACGGTGCTACACAGGGCGGCGAGGCGCCGCATCCGTGCGGGAACGAGGGCATCCGAGCCCCGGCGGCACCAGAATGGATTGGGGAAACGAGGGATGAAGAAGGTATACCCCGACGCCACCGCCGCCCTGGCGGGCGTCCTGCGGGACGGCATGACGATCATGGCCGGCGGCTTCGGCCTGTGCGGCATTCCCGACGTCCTCATCGACGCGGTGCGCGAGAGCGGCGCCAAGGACCTCACGGTCATCTCGAACAATGCCGGCATCGACGGCGTCGGCCTCGGCGTGCTGCTCGAGACGCGCCAGATCAAGAAGATGATCTCGTCCTATGTCGGCGAGAACAAGACCTTCGCCAAGCAGTACCTCGCCGGCGAGCTCGAGATCGAGTTCAACCCGCAGGGCACGCTGGCCGAGCGCATCCGTGCCGGCGGCGCCGGCGTCCCGGCTTTCTTCACCAAGACCGGCGTCGGCACCCTGATCGCCGAGGGCAAGGAAACCCGGGAGTTCGACGGCGAGACCTACGTGATGGAGCGCGGCCTGTTCGCCGACGTCTCGCTGGTCCACGCCTGGAAGGGCGACCACGAGGGCAACCTCGTCTACCGGAAGACCGCCCGCAACTTCAACCCGATGATGGCGTCGGCCTCGCGCATGACCATCGCGCAGGTCGAGCACCTGGTGCGCCCCGGCGAGATCGACCCGGACCACATCATCACGCCCGGCGTGTTCGTGAAGCGGATGATCCACGTCCCGAACGCGGAGAAGCGCATCGAGCAGCGCACCACCCGCAAGCGTGCCGAGGCCGCCCCCAACGCCGAGCCCGCGCCCGCCCCCACGGGCGGCGGCGCCATCTGACGAGCGAGAGAGGAGACCACCATGGCTTGGACCCGCGACCAGATGGCGGCCCGCGCCGCCCGCGAGCTCGAGGACGGCTTCTACGTCAACCTCGGCATCGGCATCCCGACGCTGGTGTCGAACTACATCCCCGACGGCATGTCGGTGCAGCTCCAGTCCGAGAACGGGATGCTGGGCATGGGCCCGTTCCCCTACGAGGGCGAGGAGGATCCCGACCTCATCAACGCCGGCAAGCAGACCATCACCGAGCTGCCGACCACGAGCTACTTCTCGTCGGCCGATTCGTTCGGGATGATCCGCGGCGGGCACATCGACCTGTCGATCCTCGGCGCGATGCAGGTGGCCCAGAACGGCGACCTCGCCAACTGGATGATCCCCGGCAAGATGGTGAAGGGGATGGGCGGCGCGATGGACCTCGTCGCCGGCGTCAAGAAGGTCGTCGTGGTGATGGAGCACGTCGCCAAGGCCAAGGACGGCTCGGAATCGCCGAAGCTGCTCGAGGCCTGCGACCTGCCGCTCACCGGCACCCACGTCGTCGACATGGTCATCACCGATCTCGGCGTCTTCACCATCGACAAGAAGGGTGACGGCGGCATGAGCCTGGTGGAACTCGCCGACGGCGTCACCGAGGACGAGGTGCGGGCGAAGACGCAGGGCCAGTACCGGGTGGCGCTGAAGAACGGCTGAGGACGGTCTGCCTGCACGAGCAGGCAGATCGAACGACACCGTCGACACGTCACTGAGTCATCCCGGGGCTCGCCGCAGGCGAGAACCCGGGATCCATAACCGCCGACCTTCGAGAATGAGGCGGCGTCCGTCCTACTTCATCTGCATCGTCAGCGGTTATGGATCCCGGGCTCCGCTGCGCGGCCCCGGGACGACGATGGCGACTGTCAGCTGCGTCGACGAGGTAGCCGGGCAGGCTTGGATCAGTGCTGCCCCGGATACGCCGCATCCAGCACGAACGGGTACGGCCCGTCGAAACTCTCGACATAGACCATGTGACTGACGATCCCGCTCTCCGGGGTGTAGCGATGGAGCAGATAGGCCGGCGGCTCGAACACCAGGGCGCCCGTGTGCGCCGGGTCTAGATCGAAGGCGACCTGGTGCGTCACGCTCGGGGCGATCTGCGCGATCGTGCCGGCATAGCGGGTCACGATCGGCCGGTGGTGGTGGCCGCACAGGATCCGCTCGATCGAGGTCTCACCGGCGATCAGCCGCCGGAACGGCGCCTCGCCGTCGAGGAGCCGGATCTCGTCCATGTGGACGAGGCCGCACTCGAAGGGCGGGTGGTGCATGAACACCAGGGTCGGGCGGCCGTCGCCGCCGGCGAGCGCCCGTTCGAGAAAGCCGAGGCGCTCGGTGCAGAGCGCGCCGTGGCTCGCGCCCGCCACCAGCGTGTCGAGGGCGATCAGGCGGACCGGGTGATCCTCGATCGTGTACTGGACGAACCCGTCGGTTACGCCGGGCATCCAGGCCGTCGGCAGAACCTCGCGCAGGGTCTCGCGCCGGTCGTGATTGCCGGGGATGACGTAGACCGGCATCGGCAGGCGGGCGAGGAGGCCGCGCAGCTCCTCGTATTCTTCCGCCAGCCCGCAATCGGTGAGGTCGCCGGAGATCAGCACCAGGTCGGGGCGGGGATCGAGGGCGAGGAGGTGCGCGACCGCGCGAGCGACCATCCGGTTGGTCTCGGAGACCCGGTAGGCCGGCAGGCCGCGGGGGCGCACGTGCAGGTCGGTGATCTGGGCGATGAGCATGGGGGCTTGTCCGGTCGATTGTTGTACAGGCGCGACGCCCTTTCCCGGACGACTGAAGCGTCAGCGGAAGGAGATCGGGCTCCAGCAGAAGAAGTGCCGCGAAGCGGCTCTGAATACTGCGTCGTTGCAGGCAGGCAGACGTTTCGCGAAGTCTTGCGCCGGATCCCGGGTCCCATTCCGCTATCGCTGCATGGGCCCGGGAAAGGGGAGGGTATCAGGACGAAGCGATCACTCGGCGCCCGGCAGACGGAGCGCGGTGTCCTCGACGTAGGGGCGCATCAGGGCGTCGGCGGCCTTCTGGGCGGCGGCGAGCGCCTCCTTGGGCTGGCGCTTGCCGGAGAGCACGGCCTGCAGCTCGTCCTCGATCGCCTTGCGCACCGGCACGGTGCGGTAGGTGGCAAACCACGGCTTGGCGTTGGCGAGCTGGTCGACGGCGATCTTGGCGTCGGGGTTCTTGTCGAGGAAGGCCTTCATCTCCGGCAGGTCGTAGGCGGCCTTGTTGGGGGCGAAGTAGCCCGTGGCGCGGCTCCACCAGCCCGACTTCTCGGGCGAGGTCAGCCACTGGATCAGGGTCCAGCCGGCGGCGCGCTTCTCGGGCGAGAGGCCGGTCGGCTGCACCAGCGAGGCGCCGCCGATCGGCACCGCCTGGCGCACGTTCATCGGCACGAAGGCGACCTTGAACGGGAACTTGGCGGTGTCGCGGACGAAGGTGAGCGAGCCGGTCGAGATGATCATCATCGAGGCCTGGCCGGCCAGGAACGCGCCGGTCACCGCCGGGCCCTTCTGCTCGCCGGCCGGGTGCACCTTGGCCTTGTGCACGAGGTCCGACCAGAAGGTGAGGGCGCCGAGCATCGTCGGGGTGTCGTAATAGACCTCGCCGCCATACTCCTCGTTGTAGTAGCGCCCGCCGTTCGACATCGTCAGGGCTTCGAGGATCCAGCCGCCGTAATCGTAGTTTGAGGGCATCATCAGGCCCCAGCGGGTGGTGCGGTCGCCCTCGCGCCTGGTCAGCTTGCGGGCGGCGTCGGCGAGCTCGGCCCAGGTCCGCGGCGGCTTGTCGGGGTCGAGGCCGACCTCCTTGAAGTGGTCGGCGTTGATGTAGAGGAGCGGCGTAGAGTTGTGGAACGGCACGCCGTAGACCTTGCGGTCGATCACGGCGTTGGGAAGCAGCGCCGGGAAGAACTGGGCCATGAAGGCGTCGGGCGTCATTCCTGGCTGATCCTTGCCGCCCTTGGCGATCAGGTCGTCCATCGGGGCGATCTCGCGCTCGATCGACAGGTCGGTGAGGAAGTTCGCCGACATGATGACCGCCGCCGGCGGCTTGCCGGCCTTGATCGCCGCGCGGGTCTTCAGGAGCGTGTCGTCGTAGGAGCCGGTGAAGACCGGGACCGCCTTGATGTCGGGGTGGGAGTCGTTGAACTCCTTGATGAGCCCCGACATGTTGCGGGCGAGCGCACCGTCCACCGGGACGGGGAAGAACAGCTCGATGTCGGTCGCGAACGAAGGCTGCGGCGCCGCGAGGCCGGCCGCTGCCACGAGGGCGAGGGCGGCGCCCTTCCACCAGGAAATCATCTTGTCGGTCCTCTTTACTTGATGCCGGAGGCGAGGAAGCTGTTCACGAACCGGCGCTGGAAGATCAGGAAGGCGGCGAGCAGCGGCAGGCTGACCAGGAAGGTGCCGGCCGCGATCAGCCCCCAGGCCTGCATCCCCTCGGCGCTGAGCGTGAAGCTCGCGAGACCGAGGGTCAGGGGCCGCCTGTCGGGGGAGTTGATGACCATCAGCGGCCACAGGAACTCGTTCCAGTGGCTGGTGACCGAGACGATCGAGAAGGCGACGAGGGCGGGCTTCGTCAGCGGCAGGTAGATGAGGCGGATGCGGGCCCACCAGCCGGCCCCGTCGATCATCGCGGCGTCTTCCAGCTCGCGCGGCACCTCGCGGAAGCTCTGGCGCATCAGGAAGGTGCCGAAGGCGGTGGCGAAGTAGGGCGCCATGACGCCCGGCAGGGTGTCGTAGAGGCCCAAAGCCGCGACCGTCTTCAGGTTCGGCACCAGCAGCACCACCGGCACCAGCATCAGCTGGACCAGGAACAGGGCGAACAGGATGCCGCGGCCGGGGAATTCGAGGCGTGCGAAGACGTAGCCGGCAAGCGACGCCGTGACGAGCTGCACGACCAGGATGCCGGCGCAGACCGCGAGCGAGTTGAGGAAGTAGAGCGGGAAGTCGGCCGAGGCCCAGGCCTCGGCGAAGTTGGCGAGCGTCGGCGTCAGGGAGGGCAGGAGCGAGGCATCCGCCCCCGATCCCGCCGGCCGGAACGCCGCCACCAGCATCCACCAGAACGGCACCGCCCAGACGAGCGCGAGGCCGGCGACGACGAGGCGGGCGATCTGCGGGGTGACCTCGCGGGTCACCGGGCCGGATTGGACCTTGGCGTTCATCGGGCCGCCTCCGGGCCCTGGCCGCGGGCGAGCGACAGGGTGGTGAGGGCGGCGAGCAGGCCCAGGGTCACCACGGTCGCGGCGGCGGCGCGGCCGGCATCGTAGCGCTCGGCGGCCTGCTCGTAGATGTAGAACAGGAGGAGCTTCGTCGCGTCCGAGGGACCGCCCTTGGTCAGGACGAAGACGTGGTCGACCTGCGTCACGGCGTTCAGGAGCGCGATCACCCCGACGAAGGCGAAGGTCGGGCGGAGCGCCGGCAGGGTCACGAAGCGCAGGCGCTGCCACGGCCCGGCGCCGTCGAGGAGCGCGGCTTCCTTGGCCTCGTCGGGGATCGCCTGCAGGCCGGCCAGGATGAACAGCATGTAGTAGCCGGCGTTCTTCCACACGGTGAGCACCGTGATGGCGGCGAGCGCGAGATCGGGATCGCCGAGCCAGTTGGCGCCGGGGAGCCCGAGCCGGGCGAGGTGATGATCGATCAGCCCGATGCCGGGCAGGAACAGGAACAGGAAGAGCGCGGCGGCCGCCACCAGCGGGATCATCACCGGCAGGAAGAACAAGGCCCGCATCAGGGCCCGCACCCGGCCGGCGCCGTTCAGCGCCAGCGCGAAGGCGAGCGCCAGGACCAGGCTCGGCACCACCGTGCCGACCGCGTAGAGCGCGTTGTTGAGGAGCGCGCGCTGGAAGGTCGGGTCGGCGAAGAGGGCGGCGAAGTTGTCCAGGCCCACGAAGCGGGTGCCGCGCCGCGTTACCGCGTGGGTGGCGTCCCACAAAACCTCGACCACCGGCCAGTAGGTGAACAGGGCGAGGAAGACGAGGGAGGGGCTCAGCAGCGCCAGCGGCAGGAGCAGGCCGGCCCGGGGCTGCCGGGCCGCGGCGGGCACGGCCGTCGGAACGGCCGGAATCGTATCGAGGACGTGGGTCAAAGGGTCCGCCGGAGATGTCGTGACCGGCGCGTCATCGGGCGGTTTCGTGACAGGCGAATGAAATTCGATCCGCCCTCGACCGTGTTTCCGGCGCTCCCGCCGCCACGATCCCGGCCCGGTGGCCGTTTCAGACGAATTTTCGACAATGGCACGCGGTGGCAATCGCCGGATCAACGACAACCCTTGCTGGCGTCCGCCGCGATCCGACATGCAAGATCTTGCCGAATCGCTCCCGCAAGACGGATATCACGTTACGTAACTTGAGAGTCCGGTGGAGCCGGGCCTGTCGACGCCGACGGGGACGATCGGCAGGAGAGAGGAGGGGGCGCATCATCGTGCCGGATCGGGCGGACCGGACCGTCCCCGGGAGATGCCGATGCCCTTCGGTCGCGCCTTTCCGTCCGGCGGATGTCCGACGGGCTCGGGCAGAACGCGCACCGCTTCGTTTCGAAGCGGCGGCGGATATGGATCCCGGATTTCCGCCTTCGGCGGCCTCCGGGATGGCGAGGAAGGTCGGACGACCGGAGTTCGGCGCGTCAGCGCCGGCTCACCCGCATCGGCATGCCCTCGGACGGCCGCAGGGTGATGCGCTGCTTGAGCACCGGCAGGTAGCCGGGCCGGAGCGAGAAGCGGAGCGAGCGGACCAGCACCGCCAGGATCGCCACCGCCTCGGACAGCGCGAACCCCATGCCGATGCAGATGCGCGGGCCGGCGGCGAAGGGCAGGTAGGCGTAGCGGTCGCGGGCCTTGGCGGCCTCGGGGGCGAAGCGGGCGGGGTCGAAGCGCTCCGGCTCGTCCCACAGCGCCGCGTGGCGGTGCACGGCGTAGATCGGGATCGTGATCGGCGTGCCGGCACGCACCGGTATCCCGTCGAGGTCGACGTCGCGCAATGCGGCCCGCACCACCACCGGCACCGGCGGGTAGAGCCGCATCGCCTCCAGGATCACCTGGCGGGTGTAGGGGAGGGCGTCGACGTGCTCGGGCGCGAGCGGCCCGCCGGCGGTCGCCGCCTCGACCTCGGCGGCGATCAGCGCCTCGCTCTCCGGGTGGTGGGAGAGCAGGTAGAGCGCCCAGGTGAGGGCGAGCGCCGTGGTCTCGTGCCCGGCGGTCACGAAGGTGAGCAGGTTGTCGGCGACGTCGCGGTCGTCCATCGCCTGCCCGGTCTCCGGGTCGCGGGCGGCGAGCAAGAGGCTCAAGAGGTCGTTGCGCCCCTCGGTGCCGGTGCGGCGCCCCTCGGCGGCGAGGCGCAGCAGCTCGTCGCGCAGGTAGGTCTTGGCCCGCTCGGCCTTGGCGCGACCCGGGAACGGCAGCCAGGCCGGCGCCCGCAGCAGCGTGAGGGCGACGACCCAGCTGGTCGATTCGAGGTAGTCGGTGATGCCGCGCTCGACCCGGGCCGCGTCGATCCCGCCGGCGCCCGGCAGCATGGTCTCGACGATGATCTCGAAGGTGGTGCGCATCATCGTCTGGGCGAGATCGACCTCGGCGCCCGGATCGGCCGCGAGGGCGTCGCGGGTGCGCTCGGCCGCCGCGATCATCGCCGGCACGAAGCTGCGGATGCGCTCGGCCCGGAAGATCGGTGCCGCCGCCCGGCGCTGCCAGCGCCAGCGCGCGCCGTCGGCGGTCAGGATCGCGTCGCCGAGCGCCGGCGAGAGGGCGCGGCGCAGGACCTCCGACTTTTCGAAGGCGTCGGCGTCGTCCACCATCACCCGGCGGATCAGGTTCGGCGCCATCACGAACAGGCTGGAATTGCCCAGGACGGTCGAGGTGTAGACCGGCTCGCGGTAGATCGTCTCCGGCCAGGCCTCGAGGGGGTTGCGCACCACGGTGCTCAGGAAGCGCCACGGCCCGAGCGGCTGGGCCGGCGGCGTGATCCGGGCGAGGACCGGCCGGGCCCCCTCGGGGGCCGGACGGACGTGGGACGGATGCGCGTTCATGGCTCGCCTGGGTTCGGTGGTCCCGACGGGCACCGGGAGCCCGGAGGTTGTCTACCCGCTTCTGGGCGCGAGCGTGACCGGGAAACGCATCCCGGCCGGTGCGCGTTGGCACATCGCGCGCGGTGCCACGGTCACGGGAGAACCTGGGCCCGCCGGACCGGAGATCCGCCGATGCAGGCCGCCTTCGACAGGACCACCCTCGACCGCCTGATCGCGCTGGGCCGCAGCCGGGGCGAACTCACCCCCGACGACCTGCGCCGGGCCCTGCCGGTCGACCGGATGAGCGCCGAGGACATCGCGCTGGTGCTGATCGAGCTGGAGGAGGCCGGGATCGCGGTCGATCCCGACGAGATCCTGCTGCAGGGCGGCGGAACGCCGTTGCCCGCCGGCGCGATCCGGCTGCCCGAGCCGCCGGTACCGGCCCCCGCCGCACCCGTGGTGGCACCCGTGGTGGAACCGCCGCCCGCCGCAGCCACAGCCGCGACGACATCTGCCCCGGACCGGGTGTCGCCGCCGCCCGCCCGTGGCGGCGCGCACCGGGCGGTGATCCTGGCGGGGCTCGCCGCCCTCGCGCTCGCCGTCCTCGTCCTGACGCTGTGGGCCCTGCGCGGCTGAGGGCGCGGCCGGCCGGCGTGGTCGGCCGCCGCGTGGCCGCTATATCCCGCCCTCCCTCGACCAAGGATTCCGCGCGCATGACCGGCCCCGCCTACCGCTTCGGCATCGAGGAGGAATTCTTCCTGGCGGACGCCGCCACCCGGGGCACGCCGGGCCAGGGCGTCCAGGGGTTCCACGCCGCCGCCAAGGCGCTGCTGCCGGCGGCCGAGCGCGAGCTGCTGCAGAGCCAGATCGAGATCGCGACGCCGCCCGCCACCACGCCCGCGGAGGCGCGCAGCGGCCTGTCGGCCCTGCGCCGCGGCCTCGCCGAGATCGGGCGGGCGCACGGGATCCTGGTCTTCGGCGCCGGCACCCATCCGGGCGCGGCCTGGGACGCGCAATCCCCGACCGACGGGGCGCGCTACGACGGCATCCTCGACGCGGTGCGGATGATCGGGCGGCGCACGCTGGTGAGCGGCATGCACGTCCACGTCGAGGTGGCGCGGCCCGACGACCGGGTCGACCTGATGAACCGGCTGCTGCCGTTCCTGCCGGCGCTGCTGGCGCTCTCGGTCTCCTCGCCGTTCTGGGAGGGGCGCGACACGGGCCTTGCCGGCTACCGCCTCAGCGTGTTCGGCGAGATGCCCCGCACCGGGCTGCCGGACCCGTTCGCGAGCACGGCGGAGTTCGAGCGCTTCGTGTCGGTGATGAAAGCTGCCGGGGCGATCGAGGATGCGAGCTTCCTGTGGTGGCACCTGCGGCCCTCGATCCGCTACCCGACGCTCGAGTTGCGCATCGCCGACAGCTGCACGCGGGTCGAGGACGCGGTGGCGATCGCGAGCCTGTACCGCTGCCTCGTGCGCGCCGCCGAGCGCCGGCCGGACCTGAATGCCGCCCTCGACGGGGTCGCCCGGGCGGTGATCCGCGAGAACCTGTGGCGGGCCCAGCGCGACGGCGTGCGTGCCGCCCTGATCGACCCCGGGGCCGGCCGCGCCGTGCCGTTCGGCGAGGCGATCGAGGAAATCCTCTCGCTCGTCGCCGAGGACGCGGCGGCGCTCGGGTGCGAGGACGCCCTCGACGACGCCCGCCGCATCGCCCGCGACGGCACCAGCGCCGACCGCCAGCGCGCGGCCTACGCGGCGGCGGGCAGGAGCGACGGTTCGGGAATCGCCGCGGTGGTGGACGCGCTGGCACGGGAGACCGAGGGGCGGGCGGCGTAGGGCGGGGGCGCGTCCCCGCCGCGGCGCCGACGAAAGCCCGCGGCGGCGGACGGTGCTGTCGCGGTTCCGTTCTGCAGGCGGCCGATCGCGGCCACGCCCGCTTCGGAGATCACCCGACCGCCTCGGGCCGCTCACGCCCGGAGCGGACCACCGCCGACAGAGAGACGTGGTCCTGGATCCCACCCTCCCGCCGTGAATCGCATAATGTATCTTATGGAACTTGGCCGGGATCGGCAGGCCGGGACGCCCGACCGGGACACGCCCGGTTTCCCTTCATGCCGACGCGAATCGGGTGCACGATGCCACCATGACCGAACTCCTGGAATACGCCATCGAACGCGTCCGCACCCTCTCGCCCGAGCTTCGTCCCATGCGCAGGACCTTGGCGAGCCCCTACCTGATCTTCTACGTCGCGACCGAGAACGAGATCGTCGTAGTCGGCATCCGGCACGGCGCTCGCGACCCCGCCACGATGCCGAACACGCCACGACGACCCGCATGACGACCGCCAACCTCTTCGCCGGCCTGCCCGCCGCGCCGCAATCCGACGAGACGACCGACGTCCTGGCGCAGGCCCCGCATGGCCGCGTCGAGCGGATCGTCTCCACCGGCCAGGCGAGCCCGCCGGGCTTCTGGTACGACCAGCCCTGGGACGAGTGGGTCGTGCTGCTCTCGGGAAGCGCCGGCCTGCACCTGCACGGCGAGCCGGCGCCGCGGCGGCTCGGACCCGGCGACCACCTGACGATCCCGGCCCGCCTGCGCCACCGGGTCGAGTGGACGAGCCCCGACGAGGCGACCGTCTGGCTCGCGGTCCACCTCCGGCCGGCCGATCAGCCGTCGACCGCGAGCGAGAGCCCGTCATAGGCCGGGACCACCCCGGGCGGCAGGCGCCGGCGCAGGGTCTCGTAGTCGAGGTCGGTGTGGAGGTTGGTCAGGACGGCGCGGCGCGGCGCCACCTCCTCGATCAGCGCCAGGGCGTCCGAGACCGAGAAATGGGTCGGATGGGGCGAATCGCGCAAGGCGTCGACGATCAGGAGATCGAGGTTGCGCAACCGTGCCTTGGCGGCGTCCAGCATCGTGCTGACGTCCGGCGCGTAGGCCGCGTCGGCGAAGCGGAAGCCGAGCGCCTTCTCCTCGGGCCCGTGCTCCATGACGAAGGCCGTGGCGGTCACCGGCCCGCCCGGGCCCTCGACGGTCACCGGCGCGCCGGCCTCGAGCGCGTGCAGGTCGAGGATCGGCGGGTAGAGGCTGCCCTCCCGGGAGGTGAAGCAATAGGCGAAGCGGGCGCGCAGCAGGTCGGAGGTCGTGGCGTCGGCATGGACCGGGATGCGCCGGCGCATGTGGATCACCAGCGGGCGCACGTCGTCGATGCCGTGGGTGTGGTCGGCGTGGGAATGGGTGAACAGGATCCCGTCGAGGCGCGCCACCGCGGCATCGAGGAGCTGCTCGCGCAGGTCCGGCGAGGTGTCGACCAGCACGGTCGTCGCCTCGTCCCCGGCCTCCCGGCGCTCGACCAGGAGCGAGCAGCGCCGGCGCCGGTTCTTGGGCTCCGCCGGGTCGCAGGCGCCCCAGCCGTAGCCGACCCGCGGCACGCCGCCCGAGGAGCCGCAGCCCAGGATGCGAAGGGTCAGGGTCGGCATGCGGTCGAAGCCCTCAGCTGTGTGCGGCGGCCTTGTCGAACAGGCGGTAGAAGTTGGCGGTGGTGAGGGCCGCGAGCGCCTCGGGCGCGAGGCCCACGGTCTCGGCCAGCACCCGGGCGGTGTCGGCGACGAAGGCCGGCTCGTTCGGCCGGCCGCGATGCGGCACCGGCGCGAGGTAGGGCGCGTCGGTCTCGACCAGCAGGCGGTCGTGCGGCACGCCCCTGGCGATGTCCCGGATCTCGTCCGAGTTGCGGAAGGTGACGATGCCGGAGAACGACACGGAGAGGCCGAGCTCCACCCCCACCTCGGCGAGCCGCCGCCCCGACGAGAAGCAGTGCAGCACGGCCTTGAACGGCCCGCGCGCCATCTCCTCGGTGAGGATCGCCGACACGTCCTCGTCCGCCTCGCGGGCATGGATGACGAGCGGCAGCCCGCTCTCGCGCGCCGCCGCGATGTGGGTGCGGAAGACCTTCTGCTGCACGTCCCGCGGGGCGTAATCGTAGTGGTAGTCGAGCCCGGCCTCGCCGATGCCGATGCAGCGCGGATGGCGCGACAGGGCGACGATCTCGGCCGCCGGCACGTCCGGCTCCTCGCCGGCCTGGTGCGGGTGGGTGCCGATCGTGAACAGCACCTCGGGGTGGGCCTCGCTCAAGGCCCGGTAGGTCTCGAACCGGGCGACCCGGGTCGAGATCGTCACCATCCGGTCGATCCCGGCGCTCTTCGCCCGGGCCAGCACCTCGGGCAGCCGCTCGGCGAGGCCGGGCGAATCGAGGTGGCAATGGCTGTCGACCAGGCTGACGCCTCGGGGGCTGTCGACCAGGCTGACGCCTCGGGGACTGGCGACCGGGCTCACGCCTCGGGCTCCACGTAGCGCGGGAAGATCGGGCTCGGCGCCGGCAGGGCCGTGCCGGGCGCGAGCCGGTGATCCGGCCCGATAGCGGCGAGGTTGCGCGCGTCGGGCGCCACCGCCAGCAGGTCGAGGAGCCGGGCGGCGGCGCTCGGGATGAAGGGCTGGACCAGGATGCCCACCGCCCGCAGCACCTCGGCGGTGGTGTACAGCACCGCCTCCATCCGGGCCGGGTCGGTCTTGCGCAGGGCCCAGGGCTCCTGGCCGGCGAAGTAGCGGTTGGCCTCCGCCACGACCGCCCAGATCTCGGCCAGCACCGCGTGCAGGGCGAGGTCCTGCATCAACCCCCTCGCCTTCTCCGGCAGCGCGTCGGCCAGCGCCAGCAGCGCCCGGTCGGCGGCGGACGGCTCGCCGGCTTGCGGGAAGGGTGCGGGGATTTGGCCGCCGCAATTGCGGGCGATCATGGTCAGCGAGCGCTGGGCGAGGTTGCCGAGGTCGTTGGCGAGGTCGGCGTTGAGGCGGTTGACGATCGCCTCGTGCGAGTAGCTGCCGTCCTGGCCGAACGGCACCTCGCGCAGCATGAAGTAGCGCAAGGGGTCGACGCCGTAGGCCTCGGCGAGCGCCGTCGGGGCGACGACGTTGCCGAGCGACTTCGACATCTTCTCGCCCTTGTTGAGCAGGAAGCCGTGGCCGAAGACGCGCTGCGGGACCGGGAGACCGGCCGACATCAGGAAGGCCGGCCAGTAGACCGCGTGGAAGCGGATGATGTCCTTGCCGATGACGTGGAGCGCCGCCGGCCACTGGCGCCAGCGCGGCGCGCCCTCGTCGGGGAAGCCGCAGGACGTGATGTAGTTCGTCAGCGCGTCGACCCAGACGTACATGACGTGGGCCGGGTTGCCCGGCACCGGCACGCCCCAGTCGAAGGTGGTGCGGCTGACCGACAGGTCCTGCAGGCCCGAGCGGACGAAGCTCGTCACCTCGTTGCGGCGCGAGTCGGGGCCGATGAAGTCCGGGTTCGCCTCGTAGAGGGCGAGCAGGCGCTCGCCGTAGGCCGAGAGCCGGAAGAAGTAGCTCTCCTCCTCGACCCACTCGACCGGCGTGCCGGTCTTCTCGGCCCGGCGGCTGCCGTCGGGCGCGGTGACGAGCTCGGCCTCGTCGTAATAGGCCTCGTCGCGGACCGAGTACCAGCCGGCATACTTGGCGAGGTAGATGTCGCCGTTCTCCTCCATCCGGCGCCACAGCGCCTGGGCGGCGGCGACGTGGTCGGCGTCGGTGGTGCGGATGAAGCGGTCGAAGGAGCAGTCGAGCTGCTCGGCCATGGCGCGGAAGCGCGGCGCCATGTCGTCCACGAAGGTGCGCGGGCCGATCCCGGCCTTGGCGGCGGTCTGCTGGATCTTGAGGCCGTGCTCGTCGGTGCCGGTGGTGAAGAACACGTCGTAGCCGTCGAGGCGCTTAAAGCGCGCGATGGCGTCGGCGGCGATCACCTCGTAGGCGTGGCCGATATGCGGCACCCCGTTGGGGTACGAGATGGCGGTGGTGATGAAGAACGGCTCGCCCGCCACGGCTGGTTTCCCGGTATGAAGGAGTCGGATCGGGCCCGCCCGCGAGGCGGCGCCCGTCCGTGCCTTAGAGCAAATTCGGGCAGCGGTGCCCACCCCCCCGCGAGGGCGTTCCCGCCGCTCCGCCGCGCGTCAGGCCCCGACGGCCTGGCGGAACGGCTCGTCCATCGGCGCGTCCCGGTGGCGCGCCGCCCGGTCGAGGCGCACCGCGTGGTTGATCATCGCCATGTGGGTGAAGCCTTGCGGGACGTTGCCGCGCTGCTCGCCCGACCCCGCGTCGATCTCCTCGGCGAACAGCCCGAGATCGTTGCCGCGGGTCAGCAACCGGGCGAAGAGCGGCTCGGCCTCGGCCATGCGCCCGGCGAGCGCCAGGCAGCCGACGCGCCAGAACGCGCAGGCCGCGAAGGTCGCCTCCGGGTGCTCGAAGCCGTCGGCGTTGCGGTAGCGGTAGAGGAGGTCGCCGTCGCCGAGCCCGGCGCTCACCGCCTCGAGCGTCGCGGCGACCCGGGGCGAATCGGGCTCGAAGGCGCCGAACAGCACCGTGCGCAGGACCGCGGCGTCGAGGTCGTCGGAGCCGTAGGCCTGGGTGTAGGCACCGACGCGGGGGTTCCAGCCCTTGTCGTGGTACTCGGCCCGGATCTCGGCGGCGACGCGCCGCCACTCCTCGACCCGCTCGGGGGGCGCCACCTCGACGGCCTCGGCGATCTGCACCGCCCGGTCGAGGGCGACCCAGAGCATGCCCTTGGTGTGGAGGATCTGGCGCGTCTCGTCGCGCAGCTCCCAGATGCCGTGATCGGGCGCGTGGCGGCAGCGGATGACGTGGTCGGTGAGGTGGCCGAGCGCCTCGGGCAGATGGTCGTTGACCTTCACCGGCGGGTCGTAGTCGACGGCGTCCAGGAAGGCGTGGAGCGCCACCAGGAACTCGCCGTAGATGTCGTACTGGTGCTGGCTCGAGGCCGCGTTGCCGATCCGCACCGGACCGACCCCGCGCCAGCCGCGCAGGTGGTCGAGGATCTCCTCCTCCGGAACGCGCCCGTTGATGCCGTACATCAGTTCCAGGTCGCGGCCGCGGCTGTGGTCGGCGTCGCGCAGGAAGCGCAGGAACTCCGCCGCCTCGCGCACGTAGCCGAGATTGACGAAGGCCGTGACGGTGAAGCTCGCGTCCCGCATCCAGACGTAGCGGTAGTCGAAGTTGCGGGTGCCCGGCACCGCCTCCGGCAGGCTGGTGGTGGAGGCCGCGATGATCCCACCCGAGGGCGCGTGGGTCAGGAGCTTGAGCACCAGCGCGCTGCGCAGCACGCTGTCGCGGTGCGGCCCGTCATAGGTGCAGCGCCCGGACCATTCGTGCCAGTAGCCTTCCGTCGCCGACAGGCTCGCGGCGGCGTGCCCGATGTCGCCGTCGTCGTCCTTCCGATGGGCGAGGACCAGGGACACCCCCTCCCCGGCCCTCAGGGCGAACGCCGCCTCGACCCGGTCGCCGAGGACCGCGAGCGGCACCGTGGCGGCGACCCGCACGCCCTCCGGCTTCGAGCGGCGCCGGCACAGCACCGTCCCCCCCGCCTCGGGCTCGAGGACGGCGCCGTCGCGGGCGTAGTCGAAGGTCGGGCGCACCCGGAAGCGCCCCGACACCGTCCCGGCCTCGCAGGCGGCGATCCGCACGATCCGGCCGTGGGGGGCGCCGTCCGGGCCCTCGTCGGGCACCTCCGCCAGGGGGTGGAGCGGCATGAAGTCGGTGAGCCGGAGCGTCCCGGTCGCGGTGACGAACACCGTCTCCAGGATGGTGGTGCCGGGCCGGTAGGCCCGGCGCGTCTCGCGCACGTCGTCGAGGACGATCTCGCAGGCCCCGCCCTTGTCCTCGTCGAGGAGGCGCAGGAACACCGCCGGGCTGTCGTGGCAGGGCCAGCACAGCCAGTCGATCGACCCGTCGCGGGCGACGAGCGCCGTCGTGCAGGTGTCGCCGATGACGGCGTAGTCCTCGATCGGCCGGTCCGTCACGTCGCCTCGCACTCAACACACGTTAAAGCGCGGGGGTAACGGCCCGTCGGGGGCAGGGTTTCGGGGCGCGACGGTTTGCGCCGCACCACGCCCCGGCGGCCGTCCGGCAAGGTCCCTCGGTCCGGGTCAGTCGACCCAGGTGCAGGACACCGCCAGCGACGCGACGCCGAGCACCGCCCGGACCTCGTCCCGGATGGTGACGAACAGGTGCAGCCGGTCCTGGCGCCGGGCCTCGTCGCGGGCGATGTCGGCCAGGACCCGCATGGCGTGGGCCTGGGCGGCCTCGCGGCTCGGCCACTCGCTGCCCTCGTCGTCGCGGTGCGACAGGTCGTGGTCGTTGATGTCGAAGAAGTAGCGCGGCACCGGCGGCCCCTGGAGTGTCGAGAAGGCCGCCGGGCGGAAGATCCCGGATCCCGCCGACCGGTCTCGCCGATCGGGGCGCCTCGAGGCTTCACTTAAGACGCAACGTCATCGCCTGCCCTCGCAAATGTTTATTGAACGCTGATTTTCCCGCGGGACAAACAAGCACTTGGATTACCACGTTTAGACAGTCCCGACCGGCGCGAATGCCGGCCCCATGCGACCCGCAGCCGGGGCGCCCTGGTCAATTCCGCTGGCCGGCGATAGGGTTGCGCGGGTGGTTTCCCCGCCCGCCGGGTGCGCCGGCGATCCGCGGCTCGCCGCCGGCGTCGCCGACGAAGAAGGACAGCGCGCCCTGCGGCTCTCGCTCTACACCGACCTGTCGCTGCGCCTGCTGCTCTATCTCGGGACGGTGGAGGGCGGCGGCTGGACGACGACGCCCGCCGTCGCGCGCACCTTCGGGGTGTCGCTGAACCACCTCCAGAAGGTGGCGCGCGGGCTCACGGGGGCGGGCTACATCGAGGCCCGGCAGGGCCGCTCCGGCGGGGTGCGCCTGGCCCGGCCGCCGGCCGAGGTGCGGCTCGGCGCCGTGGTGGCGGAGCTGGAGGGCCTCGGCTGCCTCGTCGAGTGCGGCCGCGGCCCCTGCCCGCTCGCCGGGCGCTGCCTGCTGAAGACCGCGCTGGACGCGGCCGAGCGGAGCTTCATCCGCGAGCTCGACCGCTTCACCCTGGCGGACGTGCTGGCCGGCCCGACCGGGGCGACCCTGCGCGACCTGATCGGGCGCGACGCCGAGGGGGCGGGAGAGCCGGGCGCGTAGCACCCCGTCGGCCCGGGGATCGCCGCCTCACGCCGCCTCGCGGGCGGCGCGGCGCTCGGCGGCGGCGGCCTGCCAGATCTCCCAGGCGGCGTCGGCGTTCATCGCCGCGATTCCGAGGCCGACCACCAGGTCGGGCCAGGGGGCGAAACCGGGCCAGGTCGACAGCGTGGCGGCGGTGACGAGCCCGGCCGCCACGATCGCCACGTTGGCGACCGCGTCGTTGCGGGCCGACAGGAAGGCCGCCCGGGTCAGGCTGCCGCGGCCCTCGCGGTGGCGCGCCAGCATCACGGCGCAGGCGAGGTTGACGGCGAGCGCCCCGAGCCCCGTCAGGGTCAGGGGCACCGGATCCGGGGCCGTGAAGGCGCCGAATTTCTGCCAGGCGGTCCAGGCGGCGGCGAGCCCCGGCAGCAGCAGGATGCCGGCCATCGCGGCGCCGAGCCGGGCCCGCGCCGCCGGCCGCCAGCCGAGGCCGGCGACGATCAGCAGGTTGAGCGCGGCATCCTCCAGGAAGTCGACGCTGTCGGCCACCAGCGCCACCGAGCCGATCGCCACCGCCACGCTCGCCTCGATCCCGAAATAGCCGAGATTGAGCAGGGCGACGCGGCCCACGGTGGCGCGCAGGCCGGGATCGGTGTCGGAGGGGGTCACGGGGCGGGCCTCGCGCGGATGGCGGCCGGTCGTCTATGCCCCGGCCGGGCGGCGCCGGCCAGGGCGCGCCCGCGCCGCACGACGCCGCATCGGTGCCATGCCGGGCCGGCGGTTGCACCGGGCCCCCGCGCCGGCTTCACTGCCGTCAGCCGCCGGCCACAGGCGGAGATCCGCCGGGACACGGTGGGCACCCACCGAGACGCGGTGGGCAGCACCCACCGGGAAGCGGCGGGCCAGGAGGAGACGACCATGCCGCATTCATCACCGCCCCCGTCCCCGGGGCGGATGCCCCGCCGCCTCGTCCTCGGCGGGCTCGCGGCGGCACCCGCCGCCTTGGGTAGCACCCTCTCGGGGTCCGCGGCCTCGGCGGCGCCCGCCGCCTCGCAAGCGGCCCCGCCCCGTCTGGCGATGGAGGAATTCCGGCTCCCCGGCCCGGAGGACGGGGTCTCGGTCTACCTGCGCAACAAGCGCCCGGCCGGGACCGAGCGGTTCGCACCCGACCGCATCCTGCTCTACGTCCACGGCGCGACCTACCCGGCCTCGACCGCCTTCGACCTGCCGCTCGCCGGCCTGTCGATGATGGACTACCTCGCGGGCCAGGGCTTCGACGTCTACCTCGTCGACCTGCCGGGCTACGGCCTCTCGGGCCGCCCCGCCGCGATGGGCCGCCCGGCCGCCGACGGCCAGCCCTTCATGCGCACGGGGGACGCCGCCGCGGTGGTCGGCCAGGCGGTCGACTTCATCCGCCGGCGGCGCGGGGTCGACAGGATCGACCTGATGGGCTGGTCCTGGGGCACCTCGACCATGGGGCTCTACACCAGCACCCACAACGACACGGTCAACCGCCTCGTCCTCTACGCGCCGCAATGGCTGTCGCGCACGCCCTCGCTCCTCGGCACGAGCGGGCCGCTCGGCGCCTACCGGAGCGTGAGCCGGGACAGCGCGAGGGAGCGCTGGCTCAAGGGCGTGCCGGCGGACAAGCAGGCGGACCTGATCCCGCCCGGCTGGTTCGAGCAATGGGCCGACGCCACCTTCGCGACCGACGCCGCCGGAGCCGCGCAGACGCCCCCGGTGCTCCGGGCGCCGAACGGGGTGGTGGCCGATTCGCAGGAGTACTGGCAGGCCGGCAAGCCGCTCTACGATCCCGGCGAGATCCGGGTGCCGACCCTCGTCATCCACGCCGAATGGGACGCCGACCTGCCGAGCTACCAGGCCCAGGAATACTTCGCCCGCCTCACCCGCACGCCCTACAAGCGCTTCGTGGAGCTTGGCGAAGGCACCCACACGGTGATGATGGAGAAGAACCGGATGCAGTTCTTCCGCGAGGTCGCCGCCTTCCTGACCGAGGCCGACCCGCAGGCGCTGAACTGAGCGCGGAAACGACGAAGGACCGCCCCGGGCTCCGGGGCGGTCCTTCCGGTGCGTCGGTCCCGGGCGGGCGTCAGGCCGCCCGCACCGTGTCGAGGAAGCGGGCGACCTCGGCCGAGAGCTGCTCGGACTGGCGCGACAGCTCGGAGGCCGCCGAGAGCACCTGGCTCGCCGCGGCGCCGGTCTCGTCCGCCGCCCGGGCGACGCCGGAGACGCTCGCCGTCACCTCGCCGGTGCCGGTGGCGGCCTCCGAGACGTTGCGGACGATCTCGCGGGTCGCCGCGCCCTGCTCCTCGACCGCCGCGGCGATCGCGGTGGCGACGCCCGCGATCTCCTCGATCCGCGCGGTGATGCCGCCGATCGCGCCGACCGCCTGGCCGGTCGAGGCCTGGATCGCCGCGATCTGGCCGGTGATCTCCTCGGTCGCCTTGGCGGTCTGGCCGGCGAGTTCCTTCACTTCCGCGGCCACCACCGCGAAGCCGCGGCCGGCCGCACCCGCGCGGGCGGCCTCGATGGTGGCGTTCAACGCGAGCAGGTTGGTCTGCGCGGCGATCGACGAGATCAGCCCGACCACGTCGCCGATGCGGTGGGTCGCCTCGGTCAGCGCCTGGACCTGGGCCGCGCTCGCGCCGGCCTCCCGGACTGCGGCCCCGGCGAGCCGGGCCGAGCCGTCGACCTGGCGGCCGATCTCAGACACCGAGGCGCCGAGCTCTTCCGCCGCCGCCGCCACCATGCCGACATTCGAGGCGGCCTGGGCGGCGGCCGCCGCCGCGCCGCCCGACTGGCCGGCGGTCTCCCGGGCGGTGACCGTCATGGTCCGGGCGGTCGCCTGCAGCTCGGTGGCGGCGGCCGTGACCGCGCCGACGATGCCGCCGACCGCCCGCTCGAAGGCGTCCGCCATCGCGCGGGTCGCCTGCCGGCGCTGCGCCTCGGCGCCGGCCCGGGCGAGCGCCGTCTCCTCCTCCAGCGCCCGGGTGCGGACCAGGTTGTCGCGAAACACCGCGAGCGCCCCCGCCATGGCGCCGAGCTCGTCCCGGCGGCCGGCGCCCGGGATCGCGGTCGCGGCCTCGCCCTCGGCCAGGCGGCGCATCGCGCCGGTCATGCGGCCGAGGGGCCGGACGACGCGCACGAGGCAGAACAGCACCGCCGCGAGCGTGACGAGAACCGACACCGCGAGCATCGCGACGGCGTTGCGGGTGGCCTCGGCCCGCTCGGTCCGGGCGGCCTCGCCGGCGGCGGTGCCGGCGGCGGCGTTGAGGGCGACGAGCTTGCCGGCGGTGTCGATCGTGGCGCGGTAGGTCGCGTTCATCGGCCCGCGGAAGTAGGCGTCGATCTCGGCCTGGCTCGGGAGCCCCTTGAGGCGGGCCCAGTCGGCCCGGAAGGCCGCGATCCTGGCGCTCAGGCTCCCGAAGATCTCCTCCTCGGCCGGCGAGTCGATCAACCCCCGGTAGCGCGCCATCCGCTCGCCCAGTGCCGCGTCCATCTCGGAGAAGCTCTTGGCGGCGAGCGCCTTCTCGGCCTCGCCGTCGGCGGTGATGAACCGGAACTGCCAGAGCCGGGCCCGCATCACCAGGGCGTTGATCGCGTGCGCCTCGTTGATCGAGGGCACCGCGTCGTCGGCGAGCGTGGCGATGCGGGCCTCGATCGAGCCGAGCTTCCACAGGGAGAGGCCGCCCTGGGCCAGGGTCAGCAGCAGGAGGATCCCGAACAGGCCGGTGAGGCTGCTCTTCAGGGACAGACGCATGGGACAAGCCGTGGGTGAGCGATCGTCGGACCGCGCTCTTGTCGCGCCGGCATCGCTAAAATTTTATTAATGCATCGCAACGCCAAAATGAAGTCACATAGCCGATGGGACGAAGACGAGATCAATTCTTTCTCGCTTGATAGTGCCCGACCCGGGCCGATGACGAAACGGAACGCGACGGACCCGCGCCAGCAACGCCGCACGGCCGGGCGCCTTTCTCTCGGTGAGGCGCGGGCGCCCGGCCCGGCCGCCGCCGCGGCGCCGCTCCTTCCGACCTTTCGCCAGTGGATTTCCGCCCCCGTCCCGTGCGACCCCGAGGGACCCGGCGGGACGGCGGAGCCCCGCGCGCCCGGCCGCGGCCCCCAAAGACGTCCACCGGGAGCGACGCCGATGATGCCCGAACTGCGCGTGCTGTACTTCGAGGACCTGAGCGTCGGGCTGTCCGAGACGCTGTCGAAGACCATCGCGACCTCCGACGTGGTCGGCTTTGCCGAGATCACCGGCGACCGCAACCCGATCCACCTCTCCGAGCACTTCGCCGCCCGCACCCCGTTCGGCACCCGCATCGCCCACGGCCTCTACACCGCCGGGCTGATCTCGGCGGTGCTCGGCACCCGCCTGCCCGGCCCGGGCGCGATCTACATCAGCCAGAGCCTCAACTTCCGCGCGCCGGTGCGCATCGGCGACACGGTGGACGTCACCGTCGAGGTGGCCGAGCTGGTGCCGGAGCGCCGCCGCGCCCGCCTGACCTGCACCTGCGCGGTCAACGGCGAGACGGTGCTGGACGGCGAGGCCCTGGTGAAGGTACCGACCCGGGCCGAGGCCGACCCGCTCGCCGCCCGCAAGGGCTGATCCCCAAAAGGGCCAGAACCCGGACCGCATGACGCCGATCCCCGTCGACGACCCCGCCGACCCGCGCCTGTCCGCCTACACGCAGATGCGCGAGCGCGACCTCGTCGGGCGCGAGGGCCGGTTCATCGCCGAGGGCGAGGTGGTGCTGCGGGTGCTGCTCTCGGGCGCCGCCCGGTTCCGGGTCGAGTCGGTGCTCGTCTCGCCCGAGCGGCTGCCCGGGCTGGCGCCGGCGCTCGCCGGCCTCGACGCGCCCGTCTACGTCGCCGCGAAACCCGTGATGGGCGCGGTGGCGGGCTTCCCGATCCATCGCGGCGTCCTGGCGGTGGGCCTGCGCGGGCCGGAACCCGACCCCGACGCCCTGGTGCCGGCGGGCCCGGCCCTGCTCGTCGGCCTCGTGGGTCTTGCCAACCACGACAATGTCGGCGGGCTGTTTCGCAACGCCGCCGCCTTCGGGGCCGACGCGGTGCTGCTCGATGCGGAAACCTGCGACCCGCTCTACCGCAAGGCGATCCGCGTCTCGGCCGGCACGAGCCTGACCGTCCCCTTCGCGCGGCTGCCCACCGGCGACGCCCTCCTCGCTCTGTGCGAGCGCCACCGGCTCACGCCCCTCGCCCTGTCGCCGCGGGGCGAGGATATCGGGCGCTTGCCGCCCCTGCCCCGGGCGCTCCTCCTGCTCGGCACCGAGGGCCCCGGCCTGCCCGAGGCGCTGATGGCCCGCGCCCGCCGGGTGGCGATCCCGATGGCGCCGGGGGTCGATTCGCTCAACGTGGCGGTGGCGGGGGCGGTGGCGTTGCACCGGTTGGGCGGGGGGCGGCTGGCAGGCATGCAGAGTTGAGATCGACGCTTTCCTTGATCTCATCCGCTGGAGCATGTTTCGACGAACGATATGCCGGATCATCGTACGGCTATGCGCTGGCAACATATCCTATCAGAGCCTGTTTAATTGTGAGAGTGGATCCAGAACCCTCCATTGTCATCCTGGGGACCGGCGTAGCCGGGAACCCGGGATCCATAATCGCCGACGAAGCAGGAAGAGACGGAACGCTGATCGCCTGATCCTCCACCGCCAGCGGTTATGGATCCCGGATTCCGCTGCGCGGCCCCAGGATGACGCAGCGAAGCGGCGATGTCGGCACCAGATCGACAGGGCGAGTCGATCGAACAGGGTATCATAGATCTCGTTTCAGATGCGATCTATCGCTATATTATATCAAGACCCGATCGAACTGCAACCTGATGCTACTCTATGTATTTGGATTTGCCAATTTTCCTATCGATGGGCCGGTTCTCACTTCTTCGGAAAATTCCTATTCTGCAGCGGGGCCGACATAGCGATCCAGGACAGCCTCCAGATCTTGCGGGGCGATCTCGTCCGCGACGGCCGCCGTGATGATCTCGCCGAATGCCGCCCGGTCGGGCAGGCCGAGGTCGTAGCCGTTCGCTCGCAGAAACAGACCCATGGCGAAGAAGGCCGTGCGTTTATTGCCTTGCGCAAAGGCATGGGCTTTTGCGACTGCCATCAGCAACGACACGGCCAGGGCGAGGATGTCGTCCACCCCGTCGTAGAGCATCGCATTCAGCGGGCGTGCGAGCGCGCCGTCGAGCTTACCCCGATCGAGGACGACGAACGGCTCGCCGGTCGCAGCGACCTCTCGGGCATTGATCGCGATAATCTCGTCGGCCGTGAGCCACCGAAGCTCATCCGGCGGCTCACTCGGCGAGCTTGGCACGGATCTTCGGATAGCGGGCGATCAGTTCACGATGCACGTCGGCGACGTCGATGCGCTCGGCCGGCGGATGGGCCTTGCGGGGACGACGCGCGCGGGCCGTTGTCCCCACCGCCTCGCGCAGGTCGGCACGATCCGGCTCGGCCGACGGATTATCCCGATGCTCGGAGCGCTCCATGATCGGTCCTGCTGATCCCTCTCGGCCCTCGGACATGGGCCTTGGCGGACCGCTCGTCAACGCCCCGCCACACCCCGGCAAAAAACCCCGTCTGACCCCGCCGCGACAATGCGCAACCATTGCCGACTCACCGTCGCGCACCACAACTAGGCCGTACGCACGGACATGCGTTTCGGTCTGGCAGGAGGTGGAGCGTTGTTGCAGCCGCGGGATGGGTACCGCACCCTGTCGGGGCAGCGGGCGGTGGTGGTCGGGGCGGGGCCGGGCGGCCTCGCGGTGGCGCTGATGCTCGCGCGCGACGGCGTGCAGGTGACGGTGATCGAGAAGGAGGAGTGCGTCGGCGGGCGCACCCGCACGGTGACCGCGCCGGGCGGCTACAAGTTCGACATCGGGCCGACCTTCTTCCTCTATCCGCGCATCCTGGCCGACATCTTCGAATCCTGCGGCGAGCGGCTGGAGGACCACCTCACCCTCGAGCGGCTCGATCCGCAATACCACCTCGTCTTCGAGGGCGGCGGCGAGATCAAGGCGACGCCGGACGTGGAGCGGCTCGAGGCCGAGATCGCCCGCATCGCGCCCGACGACGCCAAGAACGTGCGCCGCTTCCTCGAGGACAACCGCCACAAGCTCGCGGCCTTCATCCCGGTGCTGCAGCAGGCCTGCGACTCGCTTCGCAGCTTCGCCTCGCCGGCGATGCTGGCAGCCCTGCCGCTGCTGCGCCCGCACGCCACCGTCGACCGCGACCTGGCGCGCTACTTCAAGGACCCGCGGGTCCGCCTCGCCTTCTCGTTCCAGACCAAGTACCTCGGGATGTCGCCGTTCCGTTGCCCGAGCCTGTTCACCATCCTGAGCTTCCTCGAATACGAGCACGGGGTCTACCACCCGGTGGGCGGCTGCGGCGCGGTGTCGGAAGCGATGGCCGGCCTCGCCCGCCGCATGGGCGTCGAGATCAAGCTCGGCACGAGCGTCGACCGGGTGCTGTTCGAGGGCAAGCGCGCCGTCGGGGTCGAGGCCGGGGGCGAGCGCATCGCCGCCGACGCGGTCGTCATCAACGGCGACTTCGCCAAGGTCGTGCCCGAGCTTGTCCCCGAGGCGCGCCGGCCGCGCTGGCGCGACGCCAAGGTGGCGAAGGCCCGCCTCTCCTGCTCGACCTACATGCTCTATCTCGGCATCGAGGGTCCGATGCCGGAGAGCCTCGGCCACCACACCATCCTGCTGTCGGAGGATTACGCCCGCAACATCCGCGAGGTCTCCGACGGGGTGCTGCCGATGCAGCCCTCGGTCTACGTCCAGCACGCCGGCTACACCGACGGCGGCATGGCGCCCCCGGGGCATACCAGCCTCTACGTGCTGGTGCCGGTTCCGAACCTGCGCGCCGGGATCGACTGGGCGAGCGTCGGCCCGTCCTACCGGGCGCTGGTGCTCAAGCGGCTGGAGAAGCTCGGGCTCACCGACATCGAATCCCGCATCCGCTACGAGCGCGTGGTCGACCCGACCCAGTGGCGCGACGAGTTCGACGTGTACGAGGGCGCGACCTTCAACCTGTCGCACGACCTCCTGCAGATGCTCTACTTCCGGCCCCACAACCGCTTCGGGCCCGGGCTCTACCTCGTGGGCGGCGGCACCCATCCGGGCTCCGGCCTGCCGGTGATCTACGAGGGCGCCCGCATCACCGCCCGGCTGATGGCCGAGGACCTGGCGCTCGGGACGGTGCCGGCCCGCGGCCTGCCGCTCGCGACCGCCCCGAGCCTCGGGGAGGCCTCGTGAGGGGCCCCCTCGCGCTGGTAGCGCTTCTGGCCCTGGCGGGTCCGGCGTCGGCCGCCGACCTCGCGATCGAGGTCGACGGGGTCGAGCCCGGCGCCGGCCGGGTCTTCGTCGCGCTCTGCACCGGGTCGCTCGCCGAGGAGGCCTGCCGCATCGGCCAGAACGGGCCGGCCTCGGGCCCGAGCCTGCGCTTCGGCTTCACCGACGTGCCGCCGGGCAGCTACGCGGTGGCGGCGTTCCAGGACCTCGACGGCGATGGGCGCCTCGGCCGCACGCCCCTCGGCCTGCCGACCGAGCCCTACGGCTTCTCGAACGGCGCCGGCCGGCGCGGCCGCCCGGATTTTGCCGCCGCCGCCTTCCGCCTCGGCGAGCCGGGCGCATCGCTGCGGGTGCGGCTCACCCGCGCCCTGCCGGCCCGGTAGGTCCTGTCCAGGGTGGGTCCTCCTGCGCACCGGCGTCCCTCCCCGGGAATGCCGCAAAGCTCTGCTGTGGTCGGGACCATGACACCCGATCCGGCGGCGACCGTCCGCGACCTCGCCTTCTCGTATCGCAACCGGCGCGTCCTCGATCGCGTCGACCTCGTGTTCGCGCGCGGCGAGACAGTGGCGTTGCTCGGCCCCAACGGCGCCGGCAAGACCTCGCTGATGCGCCTCCTCGCCGGCCGCCTCGTGCCGGAGCGCGGCAGCGTGCGGGTGGCCGGCGGCGATCCGGGGCGCTCCTCCGCGGTGCGGCGCGCCATCGCCTGGGTGCCGCAGGAGATCGCCCTCTACCCGCGCCTCACCGTGCGGGAGAACCTCGAGGTCTTCGCCCGCCTCCTGGGACTGCCCCGGGCGGCGCGGGCGCCGGCGGTGGCCCGGGCGCTGACGCGGACCGGCCTCGACGACGTCGCCTCACGCCTCGTCGGCGTGCTCTCCGGCGGCTACCAGCGCCGGGCCAACATCGCGGCGGCGCTCCTCGGCGAGCCCGCCCTCGTCCTCCTCGACGAGCCGACGCAGGGCGTCGACCAGGCCGCCCGGGCGGCGATCCACGCGGTGCTCGAGCGCCTGCCGGAGACCGGCACCGCGCTGCTCGTCGCCACCCACGACTTCGCCGAGGCCGAGCGCCTCGCCGGGCGGGTCCTGGTGCTCCAGGACGGGCGCATCCGCCTCGACGGGCGCCTCGCCGACCTGCTCGCGCGCCTGCGCGCCGGCCCGCCCGAGCACGAGGTGGCGCTGGCCGAGGCAGCGGGCCCGGCGG
>NZ_JACWCT010000073.1 GCF_016613415.1 Methylobacterium ajmalii
CGGCGGTGGAGCAGCAGGGTGCGGCGACGCAGGAGATCGTCCGCAACGTCTCCCAGGCCGCGAGCGGCACGAGCGAGGTGACCTCGAACATCGCGGGCGTCGCCCGCGCTTCCGAGGATACCGGCGCGGCGGCCTCCCAGGTGCTCGCCTCGGCCTCCGAACTGTCGCGCCAGTCCGAGCACCTGTCGAGCGAGGTGCAGCGCTTCCTAGCCACCGTGCGGGCGGCCTGACTTGAACGGCCCGCTCGCCCCGGCGGGCCACCGCCGGGCGAGCGGGGTACCGGATCAGAGCGTCCCGTCGGCCACGTCCCGCATCAGCCCCGGCACCTCCCCGGGCAGCTCGCGCGCCAGGAAGCCGATCGGGCCGCGGCTCTCGCCGAGCCGCCGCCCGGCCTCGCCGTGCAGGAAGACGCCCCAGGCCGCAGCCTCGGCCGGCGCCGTGCCGCGGGCGAGCAGCCCGACGATGATGCCGGCGAGCACATCGCCCGAGCCCGAGGTGGCGAGCCCGACGCCGCCACCGGCATAGTGCCAGGTCTCGCCGGCCGGATCGACGATCCAGGTCTCGGCCCCCTTCATCACCACGACGGCGCCCAACTGCTCGGCAGCCTTCCGCGCCGCCGCGAGCGGATCGGCCTCGACGGCCTCGCGGTCGCAGCCGAGGCAGCGCGCCATCTCGCCGGCATGGGGCGTGAGCACCACCCGGCCGGCCCGGGCCCGCACCGCCTCGGCCTGCTCGCACAGGCCCTCGATGCTCGCCGCGTCGAGGACGAAGGGCGCCTCGGCGGGGCCGGCGAGCAGCGCGGCGGTGAGCGCCCGGGTCGGCGCGCCGGCCGTCATGCCGGCGCCGACCAGGATCGCGGCGGCCCGCTCGGTGCGGGGCAGGAGCACCTCGGCGGCGACCCGGTGATCGACATG
Organism: Methylobacterium ajmalii; assembly: GCF_016613415.1. GTDB lineage: Bacteria > Pseudomonadota > Alphaproteobacteria > Rhizobiales > Beijerinckiaceae > Methylobacterium > Methylobacterium ajmalii. Next base: position 915 of record NZ_JACWCT010000073.1, read on the forward strand.
GCCGTCCGCACCCTCGGGCAGGCGCACCACCAGGGCCTCGGGCACCGCGAGGGCGGCGTGCGGCGCGGTGCCGGCAGCGATCGACATCTGCAGCTTGCCGGCGCCGGCCCGGAGCGCCGCGGTGCCGGCGAGGATCGCGGCGCCCGGAACCTCGACCGAGCCGGCGACCACGAGGGCGCTGCCGCGGGCCTCCTTGGTGCCGGCGCCGGGATCCGGCAGGGGATACCCGCGCAGGGACGCGGCCTGGATCTCGATGGTCATCGGGCGGCCCCCGTGGCGTCGGGCTCGGCGGTCACCGGGGCGCCGGCCTGCCGCAGGGGCGCCACGACATTGTAGCGTTGCAGCACGAGCTTGCCGCTGCTGCCCTGGCGCGGGTCGAAGGCGTATTCGGTGACGCCGCAATTGGCGACGTCGCCCTCCCGGTCGATGGCGAGGATCTCGTCCTCGGTCAGGCCCTCGATGAGGTAGCGCAGGCACAGCACCACGACCTGGTGGCCGACCACCAGCACCCGCCGCCCGCCGTAGTGCAGCGATACGGTGTCGAGGGCGCTGCGCAGCCGCAGGATCACGTCGCACCAGCTCTCGCCGCCCGGCGGCCGGTGGTAGAACTTGCCGAGCAGCTGGCGCAGCTCGGCCTGCTCGGGATGGAGCTGGGTGATGCCCTCGCGGGTGAGCCGGTCGAGGATGCCGAACTCCTTCTCGCGCAGGCGCTCGTCGGCGACGAAATCGAGCAGCGGGTCGGCGACGCCGCCGGCCTCGCGGATCAGCCGGGCGGTGGATTCGGCCCGGCGATAGGGCGAGGTCAGCACCACGTCGGGCCGCTCGGACGCCGGCATCTCGGCGAACCACCGTCCGACCGCCGCGGCCTGGCGCTCGCCGAGCGCGCTCAGCGGCACGTCGACGTCGCGCCCGGCGATGTCGATATGGGTGTGCCCCGCCGCCTGCGCGGCGTCCCGGGCGACGTTGCCGGCGCTCTCGCCGTGCCGCACGATCCAGATCCGGTCCGGCCAGCGCTGCTGCATTGCTCCCCCCGAGTGTCCGGGAGGGTCAGCTAGCGGAGGCGGCAGAGTCAGCAAGCGGCGGTGGCTGCGGCGCTTTCGTTGTCGATCCGTATTGTCGGGATACTAGAGTACTTCACGATCGCGTTGCAATCGTGAAGCTCTCTAAGTCATTGTTTTGTCGCATTTTCTGAGACGAACCGGTTTCCACTTCGTCGGAAAATGCTCTAGGTGGACGCTGCTCCGGCCCGGGTCGCGACCGGCCCGGGATCACCGTCATCCTTCCCAGAGAGCGAGGTCATCGTCCGGAAGCGGTGAGAAGAAGTCCGGGCCGTCACCGAGCCGACCGCGCAGCAGCCCGATCTTGAACGGTGTGCGTGAGCGGGGCGCCGGAACACGATGCTCGATAGTCACGGCCGCCTCACGGTGAGCGGCAGCGTCGAGGCTGATCGCCCGCGGAACTGCGGCTACGTCATCAGGGGGCCTCGTCATGCCGCCATTCCCGAATGCCGTTGGTCGGAGGTCGGGATGATGGTGTCACCGACCAAACGGGCGGTGAACCGGCGCTGCGCCGTCCCGCGGCCTGCCGTCGAAAGGGCTGGCGATCACGCCGACCCCTCGGGTGGCCAGCCTCTTGCAAGCAGCCTCTTGCAAGCGGCACGGTCCAGCGACCGGGTTCCGGTCCGTCCGGAAATCTGTGAGAACAAGGCAACCGGCGACAAGCCGGGTCTCGGGGCAGGACGACGATGCAGGACGAGGGTGGGCCTACAGTCCACGACGCGCGGCTCGCGCCCGCGCGCCACCGGCTCCACGTCAACGGACGCGGCGTGAGCGTGGAGGCGGCGCCCGGCACCCGCCTGCTCTACGTGCTGCGCAACGACCTCGCGCTGAACGGCCCGAAATACGGCTGCGGCCTCGGCCAGTGCGGCAGCTGCACGGTGCTGGTCGACGGGCGGGCGCTGCGCTCCTGCGCGATTCCGCTGCGGGCCGCGGTCGGGCGCCGGATCACCACCCTGGAGGGGCTGGCCGAGGGCGGGCGGCTACACCCGGTGCAGGAGGCCTTCATCGCCGAGAACGCCGCGCAATGCGGCTACTGCCTCAACGGCATGATCATGACGACCGTGGCGCTGCTCGCCGCCAATCCCGACCCGAGCGAGGCTGAGATCCGCGAGGGCCTGCAGGCCAATCTGTGCCGCTGCGGCACCCATGTCGAGATCCTGCGCGCGGTGCGCGCCGCCGCCGCGGGGATGCGCGGGACGGCCCACGCGAGCGCCGCGGCACGGGGGAGCGCCACGGTACGGGGGAGCGCCGCATGACCGACTCGCCCGCCGCGCGCCGGCGCCACTGGCAGGAGGCGGGGGACCTCCTCCTCGTCTACCGCGAGACGATGGGCCGCCCGCCCCGGCTCGGCGACGCGCCGGGCGCCGCGCTGGCCGCGGGGCCGCAGCGCGCGCTCTACCTCGCGGTCGATGCCGAGGGCCGGGTCACCGCCTTCAACGGCCACGTCGATCTCGGCACCGGTATCCGCACGGCGCTGGCCCAGATCGTCGCCGAGGAGCTCGACGTGCCTCTCGCCCGGGTGGCGATGGAGCTCGGCAGCACCGCCACCGCCCCCGACCAGGGCGGCACGATCGCCAGCGAGACGATCCAGATCGCCGCCGTGCCGCTGCGCCAGGCCGCGGCCACCGCCCGCCGGCACCTGATCGAGGCGGCCTCGCGCCGGCTCAACCGCGGCACCGGGGAACTCGCCGTCGCGGCCGGCATAGTCCGGGTCGCGGGGGAGCCGGATCGCGCCGTGGCCTACGGCGACCTCGTGCGGGGCGAGCGCACCGAGCTGACCCTCGATCCCGAGGCACCGGTCAAGCCGGTCGCGGATTACACGCTCGTCGGGCAGCCGGTGCCCCGGGTCGACATCCCGGCCAAGGCCGTCGGCGCCTTCACCTACGTCCACGACGTGCGGGTGCCCGGCATGGTCCATGGCCGCGTGGTCCGGCCGCCGGTTCCCGGCGTCGAGACGGCGTTGGGCACCCTCCTGCTCGGGGTGGACGAGGCCTCCGTCGCCCACGTCCCGGGGCTCGTCGCCGTGGTGACGCGCGGCGATTTCGTCGGCGTGGTCGCCGAGCGCGAGGAGAACGCCGCCGAGGCGGCGCGGGCGCTGCGGGTGACCTGGCGGCCCGGAACGACGCTGCCCGACCTCAACCGGCCCGAGGCGGCGCTGCGCGACAACCCCGCCACGGCGAGGACGCTTCTCGACCGCGGCGACGTCGAGCGGGCGCTCGGCCACGCCGAGGCGCGGCTCGACCGCACCTATGTCTGGCCCTACCAGATGCACGGCTCGATCGGCCCATCCTGCGCCGTGGCGGAGTTTCGCGACGGGGACCTCGTGGTGTGGTCGGGCACCCAGAACCCGCACGTGCTGCGGAGCGATCTCGCCACCCTGCTCGATCTGCCCGAGGACAGGATCGCGATCGAGCGCCACGAGGCGGCGGGCTGCTACGGCCGCAACTGCGCCGACGACGTCGCGGCCGATGCCGCGCTGCTCGCCCGGGCGGTGGGGCGGCCGGTGCGGGTGCAGCTCACCCGCGAGCAGGAGCATGCCTGGGAGCCCAAGGGCGCGGCGCAGGTGATGGACGTGCGCGGCGGCCTCGACGCCGAGGGCGGGCCGGCGGCCTACGACTTCGAGACCCGCTATCCCTCGAACGGCGCGCCGACGCTGGCGCTGATCCTCACCGGCAAGGCGGCGGCGGCCCCCGCCACCTACCCGATGGGCGACCGGACGGCGGTGCCGCCCTACGCCTTCGGCAACGCCCGGGTGACGGTGCACGACATGCCGCCGATCGCCCGCGCCTCCTGGATGCGCGGCGTCTCGGCCCTGCCGAACACCTTCGCGCACGAATCCTACATCGACGAGCTCGCGACAGCCGCCGGCATCGACCCGATCGAGTACCGCCTGCGCTACCTGCCCGATCCCCGCGCCGCCGACCTCGTGCGCGCGGTCGCCGAGCGCGCCGCCTGGGTGCCGCACACCCGGCCCGGCACCCATGGCGGCTCCGGCGACGTGCTGTACGGGCGCGGGTTCGCCTACGCGGTCTACGTCCACGGGCCGTTTCCCGGAAAGGCCGCCGCCTGGGCGGCCTGGGTGGCGGACGTCGCGGTCAACCGGGTCACCGGCGAGGTCGCCGTGACCCGGGTGGTGGTCGGCCAGGATTCCGGCCTGATGATCAACCCGGACGGGGTGCGCCACCAGATCCACGGCAACGTCATCCAGTCGACGAGCCGGGTCCTGAAGGAAGCGGTCGGGTTCGACGCCACCGGCGTCACCAGCCGGGAATGGGGAAGCTACCCGATCCTCGCCTTCCCGCAGGTGCCCGAGATCGACGTGCTGATGGTGCCCCGCCCGCACGATCCGCCGCTGGGCGCGGGCGAATCGGCCTCGGTGCCGAGCGCCGCGGCGATCACCAACGCCCTGTTCGACGCCACCGGCATCCGCTTTCGCGAGCTGCCGCTGACGGCAGACGCCGTGCGCGCCGCCCTCAACCCGCCGCGGATCGCCGGCCCGGACGACCGACCGCGCCGGCGCCGCCGCGGCTTCCTCGCCGGGCTGTTCGGCGCCGGGGCCGGGGCGCTGGCGCTCGCCACCACCCTCCTGCCCTGGCGCCCGACCTATCCGTCGATCGAGCGGCCGGATCCTTCGGCGTACTCCGCCGCCACGATCGCGCAGGGGCGGCTCGTCGCGGCGGCCGGCGCCTGCCTCGTCTGCCATGCCGGGCCGGACGGCCGGAGCTTTGCGGGCGGGCGCGGGCTCGAGACGCCGTTCGGCACGGTCTACGCCTCGAACATCACGCCGGACGTCGGCACCGGCATCGGTGGATGGTCCTACCCGGCCTTCGCCCGGGCGATGCGCGAGGGCGTATCGCGCGACGGGCACCACCTCTACCCGGCCCACCCCTATCCGAGCTTCGCCGGGATCGCGGAGCGCGACCTCCAGGCGCTCTACGCCTACCTGATGGCGCAGAGCCCGGTGGCGGCATCGGCGCCCGAGACGGTGCTGCGCTTCCCCTTCAACCTCCGGCCGCTGATGGCGGACTGGAACGCCCTGTTCCTCCGCCCGGTCGCCACCGCCGACCCGGCCCGCGGGCCGGACTGGAACCGCGGCGCCTACCTGGTCGAGGCGCTCGGCCATTGCGGCGCCTGCCACAGCCCGCGCAACGCGCTCGGCGCCGAGCGCCGGGGCGCGGCCCACCTCGCCGGCGGCTTCGCCGACGGGTGGGAGGCGCCGGCCCTGACCGCCCTGTCCCGCTCCCCCCTGCCCTGGACCGAGGACGACCTGTTCGCCTACCTGCGCACCGGCCGCTCGACCCGCCACGGCAGCGCCGCCGGCCCGATGGCCGACGTGGTCGCGTCCCTGAGCCCCCTGCCGGATGCCGACATCCGCGCCATGGCGGTCTACCTGGCGAGCCTCGCCGGCGCGGCCCCGGCGCCCCGGCCGGTCGCCGCTGCGGCGACCGCGCCCCCGGCCGGCTCCGCCGCCCTGTTCCGGGGCGCCTGCGCGGCCTGCCACGAGGGCGGGGCCGGCGGCGACCTCGTGCCGCTCGGCCTCGTCACCTCAATCCACAGCGCGCACCCCGACAACCTGATCCAGGCGGTCCTCAACGGGGTCGCGGCGGCGGCCGAGCGTTTTCCGGCCCCCGATCCGGCCGCCCCGCCCGCCGCGATGCCGGCCTTCCGCGACACCCTCACCGACCGGCAGGTGGCGGACGTCGTCGCCTACACCCGCGCCCGCTACGCGCCCGACGCGCCGGCCTGGAGCGAGCTGGAGGCAGCGGTGGCGCGCGTGCGGGGCCTGAGGCCGCATGCGGGAGGGTGAAGGCTCGCTCGACCGGGCACCGACGCTGCGGGTCCCCGGGCTCCGCTGAATGTCACCGGGAAGACGCGAAGACCGAAAAATTTCCAGACACAAGATACGTCGTCAGGTAAAATTTCCAATTATAATTCTCACATCGATTTCGATCACAAAGTATGGAAAGTCGAGAGTCGCCGTGGCAACCTGCTGCCGGTCAGGCTGGGCGAGTCTCACCGTGGCGACAACGAAGAAGAGGCCGCCGGTCGATGCGCGTGGCGCCCCCGGCGACCGATCACGCCCGAGATACGCTCGACCGCCCTGCACCCCTGGGACGACCCCGATCATGGGCATACGAGCCGGCCCTAGCCGGCGCGCGACGCCCCGTCCGGCAGGACCGAGGACGACCGGTCGGCGAAGGTCCAGAGCCGGTGGCCGAGGAAGTTCCAGAACACCACAACCCCGGTCGCGACCACCTGGGCCGCGAGGTAGGGTAGGCCGAGGCCGCGGGCGAGACCGGCCATGATCAGCCAGGTCAGGCCGAAGCCGACCGCCGCCACGACCCCGAACCGCCAGGTCGCCTCGGCGTGGGGCCGGTCGCTGGCGTAGGTCAGGCGGCGGTTGAGCCCGTAGGAGACCACGGCGCCGACGAGGTAGCCGGCGAGCGCCGCCGGCACCGGGTCGGCGCGACCGGTCTCGACCAGGGTGGCCAGCACGGCATAGTGGACCGCGAGCGCCGCGAGGCTGACCCCGAGATACGACGCGAACTGGCGTCCCAGCGCGGCCAGCGCCTCGACGGTCCGCAGGTTCGATTCCGGTTCGCTCGCCACGACGCCACTCGACACCACCGGGCGACAGGACTGCGCCCGATCCCTGTCTAGCGCCCGGCACTGAACCGAAGATGACCCGAACCGGGCGAAATCCGGGTCATTCGGCAGGTCCCGGCCGGCAAGTCCGGCCCGGCAAGTCCCGCTCACCCCTGCAGCCGTGCCGCGACCTTCCGGCTGAGCCAGCGCGGCATCAGGCGGGCGGCGATCACCGCCGCCCGGTTGGCCGCGCCCGGGATCACCACGGCCCGGCCGGCGAGATGGCCGGCGACCGCCGCGCGGGCCACCGCCTCGGGGCTCATCACATTGCCGGTGAAGCGCTTCGCCCCGCCGACATCCGCCCGCTGCGAGAATTCCGTCGCGGTGGCGCCGGGGCAGACCGCCGTCACCACGACGCCGTGGGGCCGTGCCTCCTCGTAGAGCGCCTCCGACAGGTTCAGCAGGTAGGCCTTGGTGGCGTAGTAGGCCGCCATGTTGGGACCCGGCAGGTAGCCCACCACCGAGGCGACGTTGAGGATGCCGCCCCCGCCCCGCGCGATTAGGCCGGGCAGCACGAGGCGCGCCAGGATCGTGGGGGCGGCGACGTTGACCGCCACCATCTCGGCCTGGTCGCGCGCCGGCAGGTCGGCGAACCGGCCGCGCAGGCCGAAGCCCGCATTGTTGACGAGGGTGTGGAGAACGACGCCGCGGGCCTCGATCGCCGCGACCAGCCCCTCCGCCCCGCCCGGGGCCGCGAGGTCGGCCGGTACCACGACGGTCGGGACGGGAAGCTCGCCCGCCAGCGCCTCCAGGCACTCGGAGCGTCGGGCAGTCAGCACCAGCGGGCGCCCCTCCCCCGCGAAGGCGCGGGCGAGCTCGGCGCCGATCCCGCTCGACGCGCCGGTGACCAGCGTCCAGCGCGCATCTGGCCCCGTCTGCCCTGCCGTCATGTCCCGGTTCCCGGTCACGCCCTTCCCCTGATCTGCACGCCTATGCTAAGGGCGCCCAACGCAATCCCCGCCGCTTCCGGACGTTCCGCTCCCGCCTCGACGCCACGCGCCCCGAGGACGGGCCTCAGGAACGAGGCAGCGCGCCGCACGAGTCTGAAGCGTCCGATGCCCAAGCGCACCGATCTCTCCTCCATCCTCATCATCGGCGCGGGCCCGATCGTCATCGGCCAGGCATGCGAGTTCGACTATTCCGGCACGCAGGCCTGCAAGGCCCTGCGCGAGGAAGGGTACCGGATCATCCTGGTCAACTCGAATCCGGCCACGATCATGACCGATCCGGATCTCGCCGACGCGACCTACGTCGAGCCGATCACCCCGGAGATCGTCGCCCGCATCATCGAGAAGGAGCGGCCCGACGCGCTCCTGCCGACCATGGGCGGCCAGACCGCGCTGAACTGCGCCCTCTCGCTCAAGCGGATGGGCGTGCTGGAGAAGTTCGGCGTCCAGATGATCGGCGCCACCGCCGAGGCGATCGACAAGGCGGAGGATCGCAGCCTCTTCCGCGACGCGATGACGAAGATCGGGCTCGAGACCCCGAAATCGGCGCTCGCCAACGCCTCGGCCGCCAAGAAGGCGGACCGGGAGAAGTACCTTGCCGAGGTGGCCCGTATCGAGGCCGCGGAGTCCGATCCGGACGCCCGCAAGACGGCGCTCGCCGCCTTCGAGAAGAAGTGGGCGAGCGGAGAGAACGACCGGCGCAAGCGCTACGGCGAGCATGCGCTCGGCCAGGCGCTCGTCGCGCTGGCCGAGGTCGGCCTGCCGGCGATCATCCGGCCGTCCTTCACCATGGGCGGCACCGGCGGCGGCATCGCCTACAACCGGGAAGAATTCCTCGACATCGTCGAGCGCGGCATCGACGCCTCGCCGACCAACGAGGTCCTGATCGAGGAATCCGTCCTCGGCTGGAAGGAATACGAGATGGAGGTCGTCCGCGATCGTGCGGATAACTGCATCATCGTCTGCTCGATCGAGAACGTGGACCCGATGGGCGTCCACACCGGCGACTCGATCACCGTGGCGCCTGCGCTGACGCTGACCGACAAGGAATACCAGCGCATGCGCGATGCCTCGCTCGCGGTGCTCCGCGAGATCGGCGTCGAGACCGGCGGCTCGAACGTGCAGTTCGCCGTCGACCCGGCCACCGGCCGGATGATCGTGATCGAGATGAACCCGCGGGTCTCGCGCTCCTCGGCGCTGGCCTCGAAGGCGACCGGCTTCCCGATCGCCAAGGTCGCGGCGAAGCTCGCCGTCGGCTACACCCTCGACGAGATCGCCAACGACATCACGGGTGGGGCGACGCCCGCCTCGTTCGAGCCGACGATCGACTACGTCGTCACCAAGATCCCGCGCTTCGCCTTCGAAAAGTTCCCGGGCGCCGAGCCGACGCTGACCACCGCCATGAAGTCGGTCGGCGAGGCGATGGCGATCGGCCGGACCTTCGCGGAGTCGCTCCAGAAGGCCCTGCGCTCGCTCGAGACGGGGCTCACCGGCCTCGACGACATCGAGATCGAGGGCTTAGGCAAGGGCGACGACCGCAACGCCATCAAGGCGGCGATCGGCACCCCGACCCCGGATCGCCTGCTCAAGGTGGCGCAGGCGTTGCGCCTCGGCGTCAGCCACGAGGAGGTCCACGCCTCCTGCAAGATCGACCCGTGGTTCCTGGAGCAGCTCCAGGGCATCATCGACCTCGAGACCAAGGTGAAGCGCTTCGGCCTGCCGAAGACCGAGGGCGCCTTCCGCCAGCTCAAGGCGGCGGGCTTCTCGGACTCGCGCCTCGCGGTGCTCGCCGGCATGGACGAGGGGGCGGTGCGCGCCGCCCGCCGGGCGCTGTCGGTGCGCCCGGTCTTCAAGCGGATCGACACCTGCGCGGCCGAGTTCAAGTCGCCGACCGCCTACATGTACTCGACCTACGTCGCGCCCTTCGCGGGCACTGTCGCCGACGAGGCCCAGCCCACGGACGCCAAGAAGGTCATCATCCTCGGCGGCGGCCCGAACCGGATCGGCCAGGGCATCGAGTTCGACTATTGCTGCTGCCACGCCTGCTTCGCGCTGACCGACGCGGGCTACGAGACCATCATGGTCAACTGCAACCCGGAGACGGTGTCGACCGACTACGACACCTCGGACCGGCTCTACTTCGAGCCGCTGACCGCCGAGGACGTGCTGGAGATCATCGAGACCGAGCGCCAGGCCGGCACGCTGCACGGCGTGATCGTGCAGTTCGGCGGCCAGACCCCGCTGAAGCTGGCGCGCGCGCTCGAGGAGGCCGGCGTGCCGATTCTCGGCACCTCGCCGGACGCGATCGACCTCGCCGAGGACCGCGACCGCTTCAAGCGCCTGCTCGACAAGCTGCACATGAAGCAGCCCAAGAACGGCATCGCCTACTCGGTGGAGCAGAGCCGGCTGATCGCCGCCGATCTCGGCCTGCCCTTCGTGGTGCGGCCGTCCTACGTGCTCGGCGGGCGCGCGATGGCGATCATCCGCGACGAGACCCAGTTTGCCGACTACCTGCTCGACACCCTGCCGAGCCTGATCCCGTCGGACGTCAAGGCGCGCTACCCCAACGACAAGACCGGCCAGATCAACACGGTGCTGGGCAAGAACCCGCTCCTGTTCGACCGCTACCTGTCGGACGCGATCGAGGTCGACGTCGACGCGGTCTCGGACGGCAAGGACGTCTACATCGCCGGCATCATGGAGCACATCGAGGAGGCGGGCATCCATTCGGGCGATTCCGCCTGCTCGCTGCCGCCGCGCTCGCTGTCGCCGGAGACCATCGCCGAATTGGAGCGCCAGACCCGCGGGCTGGCGCTGGCGCTGGAGGTCGGCGGCCTGATGAACGTGCAGTACGCGATCAAGGACGGGGTGATCTACGTCCTCGAGGTCAACCCGCGCGCCTCGCGCACCGTGCCGTTCGTCGCCAAGGTGATCGGCGAGCCGATCGCCAAGATCGCCGCCCGGGTGATGGCCGGCGAGCCCCTGGCCTCCTTCGGCCTCAAGCCCAAGACGCTGCCGCACATCGCCGTCAAGGAAGCGGTCTTTCCCTTCGCCCGCTTCCCCGGGGTCGACGTGCTGCTCGGACCGGAGATGCGCTCGACCGGCGAGGTGATCGGCCTCGACCGCGGCTTCGGCGTCGCCTTCGCCAAGAGCCAGCTCGGCTCCGGCACCCAGGTGCCGAAGAGCGGCACGGTCTTCGTCTCGGTGCGCGACGACGACAAGGCGCGCATCCTGCCGGCGATGAAGCTGCTCGCCGAGCTCGGCTTCACGGTGCTCGCCACCGCCGGCACCCAGCGCTACCTCGTCGACAACGGCGTCGCCTGCACCCGCATCAACAAGGTGCTGGAGGGCCGCCCGCACGTGGTCGACGCGATCAAGAACGGCGACATCCACTTGGTGTTCAACACCACCGAGGGCGCGGGCGCGCTGTCCGACTCGCGGTCGCTGCGCCGGGCCGCCCTCTTGCATAAAGTGCCGTACTACACCACTCTCGCCGGAGCGATGGCGGCCGCAGAGGGGATCAAGGCCTATCTCGAGGGTGATCTCGAGGTCCGGGCTCTGCAGGAATATTTCGCGGCTTAAGTCGTAACGCCGCGGACGAGCCCTATCTCATCCCCTCGCGCCCGCGCGAGACATTCGGAAACAGGCCCGGTCGGGAGGCTCACCCTCCCGCCGGGCCGATTATTTGTGACGCGAGACGACGACGATGGACAAGGTTCCGATCACGGTACGGGGATTCGCGGCGCTCGAGGCGGAGCTGAAGCGCCGTCAGCAGGAGGAGCGTCCGCGGATCATCCAGGCGATCGCGGAGGCCCGCGCGCTCGGCGACCTGTCGGAGAATGCCGAGTACCACGCCGCCAAGGAAGCGCAGTCCCACAACGAGGGCCGGGTGCTGGAGCTGGAGAGCCTGATCTCCCGCGCCGAGGTCATCGACGTGTCGAAGCTCTCGGGCACGAAGGTCAAGTTCGGTGCCACCGTCAAGCTGATCGACGAGGACACCGAGGAGGAGAAGACCTACCAGATCGTCGGCGAGCCCGAGGCCGACGTGCATGCCGGGCGGGTCTCGATCACCTCGCCGATCGCCCGCGCGCTGATCGGCAAGGGCGTCGGCGACACCGTCGAGGTCGTCACCCCGGGCGGCGGCAAGTCCTACGAGGTCGTCGGCATCCAGTTCGGCGCCTGAGGCCCCGAAGGCGGACGCCCGGAAGGGGGCCGACGGGCCGAGCCGCCCCGGCCGACCGGCGAAGCGTTGCCGGAGCGGCAGCCGGGGGCTATCTCGACCGTGACGAGGCGGCCCCGCCGGGCGCCGTGGAGACGAGGCCGATGCTGCGCTGGTGCAAATCCCTGCTCGCGGCCGCCCTGGTGGCGGCCGCCCTCCCCGCGGCCGCGCAGGACGCCACCCTTCCGCCGGCGACCCGCTTCTCGTCCATCCAGGTCGACGTCCGCCCCCTGCTCGCCACCGGCTTGAGCGTCTATGCCGAGGGGGTGCGCGGCGAGCTGCAGGCGGCGCTCGCGCAGGCCTTCGCCGGCCGGGTCGGCGGCCCCGGTCCGACGCTGGTGGTGCGGGTGACCGGCCTCTCGCTCAACCCCTATGCCGGAAGCGAGAACCGCGGCGGCCGGGGCGGCAACGCCACCAACACCGACTACCTCGAAGGCGAGGCCCTGGTAGTCGATCGCGCCGGCACCGTGCTGCTGCGCCACCCCCAGCTCTCGGCCACCAATGCCAGCTCCGGCGGCGCCTGGTACGATCCGGTCTCGGAGCGTCGCCGCGTCGCCTACATCGCCGGTCATTACGCGCAGTGGCTGCGGCGCGGGCTGGGGCTGGATTGAGGCTGCGCGGGCCCGTCCCGGATGGTGCCGGCCGCCCGGCGCGAGCCTGAAGGCGCAGGAACGGGACCGTGCGGCTTTGCCCCGTCGGGGGCGAATGGCGAGCGCCGGGCCGCCGCGAGGCTGCCACTGGCCCCCACCGCGCGTCCGCGCTAGCACGGGATCCCTCCCCTCAGCCGGAGCCTGCGCCTTGCCCGAGACCCGCCAGCCGCCGCCCCGCTTCAACGGCGCCCGCTACTGCCTGGAGGCCAATGCCCGGGAGCGCGGCGACAAGCCGGCGCTGATCATGGTGGGCGACGAAGGGCACACCGACGTCATGACCTTCGCGGAGGTCGACCGCGCGGTGCGGGGCGTCGCGGCGGGCCTGCGCGGTCTCGGCCTGCCCGCGGGCGCCCGGGTGATGATCCGCATGGGCAACGACGCGGATTACGTCATCGTCTACTTCGCGGCGCTCGCCGCCGGACTGGTGGCGCAACCCTCCTCGCCCCAGCTCACGGCCGGCGAGGCGGCGTTCCTGATGCAGGATTCCGGCGCCGCGGTGATCGCGGCGGCCGACGACTGCCCCCTCGACCCGGAGGCCAGCCGCGGCCGGATCGTGCTGCGGCGCGACGACATCGCCCGCCTGCGGGCCGGCCCGCCCCTCGAATCGTACGCCGACACCGCCGCCGACGACCCGGCGACGCTGGTCTACACCTCCGGCACCACCAGCCGGCCGAAGGGCGTGCTGCACGCCCACCGCACCCTGTGGGGCCGGCGGCCGATGCACGATTTCTGGCTCGGCCTGCGCGAGGACGACGTGGTGCTGCATGCCGGCACCATGAACTGGACCTACACGCTGGGCGTCGGCATCCAGGATCCCTGGGCGCGGGGCGCCACCACGGTGCTCTACAACGGCCGGCGCAATCCCGCCCTGTGGCCGGCGCTGATCGCGCGCCACCGCGCCACCCTGTTCGCCGCGGTGCCGAGCCTCTACCGCCAGATCCTCAAATACGCCGATCTCTCCGCCCACGACCTCTCCTCGCTGCGCCACGGCATCACGGCGGGCGAGGCGCTCTCGCCCCAGCTCCTCGCCGAGTGGCGGGCGGCGACCGGCACGCCGCTCTACGAGGCGCTGGGCATGAGCGAGATCTCGACCTACGTCTCGACGAGCCCGCTGACCCCGATCAAGCCCGGCTCGCCGGGCAAGCCGCAGCCGGGGCGCCGCGTCGCGATCCTGCCCGTCGAAGGCGCGCCCGAGCCGCTGCCGGCGGGCGAGGTCGGGCTTCTCGCCATCCACCGCTCCGACCCGGCCCTGATGCTCGGCTACTGGAACCGCCCCGAGGAAGAGGCGGCGGTGATGCGCGGCGAGTGGTTCACCGGCGGCGACCTCGCCTCGCTCGATTCCGACGGCTACGTGTGGTTCGAAGGCCGCAACGACGACATCATGAACGCCTTTGGCTACCGGGTGTCGCCGAACGAGGTCGAGAGCGTGCTCATCGGCCATCCCGACGTGCAGGAGGTCGCGGTGACCGAGTTGCCCGTCCGCGACGACGTCCGGGTGATCGCCGCCTTCGTGGTGCCGAAGGCCGGGGCGGAGCCGGCGCGCGACGCACTGATCGCCTGGTGCGGCGAGCGGCTCGCCGCCTACAAGTGCCCGCGGGAGGTGGTCTTCGTCGAGACGCTGCCGCGCACCCCCAACGGCAAGGTGCAGCGCAAGCGGCTGGCAGCGGCCTGACCGGTGCCGCGGCCGCCCTGCGCCGCGGCGCCCCCTCACCCCGCGACGGCCTTTCTCGGCGCCGCGCTGCGGGCCAGCACTACGAGCGCCCGCCCGGGCAGGTGGAGCGTGCCCCCGGCCTTCAGCGCCTCCCGGGCGACGGGCCGTCCGTCCATCGCCGTGGTGTCGAAGAGCGGCGTCCACGGCCCGCCGACGACCCGGGCGAGCTGGAAGTCGATCGCCGCCTCCCCCGCATTGGCCAGAACGAGGAGGCGGCGCCCGTCGGGCGCGTCGTTGCCGATCTGCATCCCGAAGGTCCGGCGCTCGGCGTCGCCCCAGGCGGCCTCGTCCATCTCGGCGCCGCAGGGCGAGAGCCAGTGCACGTCCTTCAGCCCCCCCGGCGCCACGGTCTCGCCGGTGAGGAACTTGCGCCGCCGCAGGGCCCGGTGGTCGCGGCGCAAGCCCAGCAGGTTGCGCACGAAGGCGGTCAGCGCCGGGTCGCCGCCGTCGTTCTCCCAGTCGACCCAGGACGTGGCGTTGTCCTGGCAATAGGCGTTGTTGTTGCCGCCCTGGCTGCGCGAGCGCTCGTCGCCCATCAGCAGCATCGGCACACCCTGCGCGATCAGGATCGTGGCGAGCAGGTTGCGCTTCTGGCGCGCGCGCAGGGCCAGGATGTCGGGATCGTCGGTCGGCCCCTCGACCCCGTAGTTGCGCGAGACGTTGTGGCCGTGGCCGTCGCGGTTGCCCTCGCCGTTGGCCTCGTTGTGCTTCTCCTCGTAGGCGACGACGTCCGCCAGCGTGTAGCCGTCGTGCGAGGTGATGAAGTTGATGCTGGCCGACGGCCCGCGCCCGGAGGCGGAAAAGATCTCCTTGGAGCCCGTCAGCCCCTGCGTCAGCTTCGGCAGCTGGCCGGCATCGCCCCGCCAGAAGCCCCGGGCGGCGTCGCGGAACTGGTCGTTCCAGTCGCTCCAGCCGACCGGGAAGCCGCCGAGCTGGTAGCCGCCCATGCCGACGTCCCACGGCTCGGCGATGAGCTTGACCCGCGACAGGAGCGGGTCCTGGGCCATCGCCTGCAGCACCGCGGCCCGGGGGGTGAAGTCGTGCGGCGAGCGGGCGAGGCTCGAGGCGAGGTCGAAGCGGAACCCGTCGATCCGGTAGGCCTCGACCCAGTGGCGCAGGGAATCGAGCACCATCTGCATCACCCGCGGCACCGCGACGTCGAGGGTGTTGCCGCAGCCGGTGCAGTCGATGTCGCGGCGCGGGTCGTCGGGGTTCAGCTTGTAGTAGCTCGCATTGTCGATGCCGCGGAACGACAGGCTCGGCCCGGTATGGTCGCCCTCGCAGGTGTGGTTGTAGACCACGTCCATCAGCACCTCGATGCCGGCGGCATGGAGCTGGCGGATCGCGGCCTTCAGGCCGGCGGCCCCGGTGGCGCCGTAGAAGCGCGGCTCGGGCGCGAAGTAGTTGAGCGGCGAGTAGCCCCAGAAGTTGGTCAGGTCCTTCTCGACCAGGAAGCGGTCGTCGACGAAGGCCTGGATCGGCAGGAGCTCGACCGCGGTGACGCCGAGCCGCACGAGATGGTCGACGATCGCGGGGTGGCCGAGCGCCGCGTAGGAGCCGCGCCAGGGCAGCGGCACGCCCGGATGGGTCTGGGTCAGGGCCCGGACATGCGCCTCGTAGATCACGCTGTCGACCAGCGGATGGCGCAGCGGCGGGTCGTCGTGGACCGGCGCCTCGGGCGCGGTGACGATCCCCTTCGGCATCATCGGGGCGCTGTCGCGCCGGTCGAGCACGTCCTCGCGGTGGCTGCCGCGGCGAAACGGGTAGAGCGCGTCGTGCCAGCGCACCCGCCCGTGGATCTCGCGGGCGTAGGGGTCGAGGAGGAGCTTGTGCGGGTTGAAGCGATGGCCGCGTGCCGGCTCCCAGGGACCGTGGACCCGGTAGCCGTAGAGCTGGCCCGGCAGCACGCCCGAGAGATGGCCGTGCCAGACGTCGTCGGTGCGGCGCGGCAGGCGGACCACGTCGGTCTGCACCCGGCCCGTCGGGTCGAACAGGCACAGATCCACCGCCGTGGCGAGGGCGGAGAACAGCGCGAAATTGACCCCGCGCCCGTCGAAATGGGCGCCGAGCGGCGCCGGTGCGCCGTCATCGAGTGCGATCATCCGGTCCGTCTTTTCCTCGGGCGCGAGCCTGTCTCGCCCCGACCATGCCCGTGGAGCGGCCGGCTGCCAAGCTGACGCCGGGCCCCGCTCTGCCTCGGCGCCCTCAGGCCGCCGCGCTCGCCGGCTCGCGGGAGACCAGGGCCACCGCCTCGCGCAGGGTGTGAAGGCCGGCATCCGGCCGGGTGCCGGCGACCGAGAGGTGGCGGCGATAGGGCCGCGCGCCGGGCCGGCCGTTGAACAGGCCGAGCATGTGGCGGGTCATGGCGTGCAGGCGCAGGCCCTCCTGGAGCTGCGCCGCGATGTAGGGCTCGTAGGCCTCGATCGCCGCGAACGGGTCGGCCACCGGTGCCGGCTCGCCGAACAGCACGGGATCGACGCCGAGGAGCAGGGCCGGCTCGGCATAGGCCGCGCGACCGAGCATCACCCCGTCGAGGGCGATCCCGTCCCGCGGCGCGAGTTCGGCCGTCGCGGTCGCCAGGTCCTGCAGGCCGCCGTTGAGGGCGACCGGGAGGTCGGGATTGGCGGCCTTGAGCCGGTGGACGCGGCCGTAATCGAGGGGCGGGATGTCCCGGTTCTCCTTGGGCGACAGGCCCTTGAGCCAGGCTTTGCGGGCATGCACGACCAGCGCGTCGACGCCGGCCGCCCGCACCGACGCGGTCAGCGCGTCGAGCGCGGCTTCCGGATCCTGGTCGTCGACCCCGATGCGGCACTTCACCGTGACCGGCACCGAGACCGCCGCCTTCATGGCCGCCACGCACTCGCCGACGAGGGCCGGCTCGCGCATCAGGCAGGCGCCGAAGCGCCCGTCCTGCACCCGATCGGAGGGGCAGCCGACATTGAGGTTCACCTCGCGGTAGCCGAAATCTTGCGCGATGCGGGCCGCCGCCGCGAGGTCAGCGGGATCGGACCCGCCGAGCTGGATCGCCACCGGATGCTCGGCGGCGTCGAACCCGATCAGCCGGTCCCGCGGCCCGTGCAGCACCGCTCCGGTCGTCACCATCTCGGTGTAGAGGAGCGCGCGGGCCGAGAGGGTGCGGTGGAACGCCCGGCAGTGGCGGTCGGTCCAGTCCATCATGGGTGCTATAGAAAATCGCCAAGCGCTGAAATTGCTCGTTTTTTCAACCATGGCAGGCACCTGCTGAACTCCTCATGCTGTACGATTTGAGGCCGTTTCCGGCGTTTTGAGCCGTTTTGTTGTCGAAAGTACAGCAATGCTGTACGTTCGGGACCCATGCTGTACCGCGCATGGGGGCATCGTGGGAACCATCGTCGAACGCAAGCGCAAGGACGGGTCTGTCGGGTACCACGCTCAGGTGGTGATCAGGCAGGATGGCGCCACCCATCGCGAGACGAAGACGTTCGATCGCAAAGCGGCGGCCAACTCGTGGATCGCGAAGCGAGAACGCGAACTTTCCGCGCCCGGAGCGGTGTCGGGCAAGAAGGCCGAGGACCCGACGCTGGGCGCGGCGATCGACCGGTACGTGGCCGAGAGCCGCCGGGCGCTGGGCCGCACCAAAGCCCAGGTGCTGAAGACGATCAAGACGTTCGACATCGCGGACAAGCCCTGCTCGACCATCACCAGCGCCGACGTCGTCGCCTTCGCCACCGAACTCTCCGCCGGACGGCAGCCGCAGACCGTCGCGAACTACCTCGCCCACCTCGGGAGCGTGTTCTCGATCGCACAGGCGGCTTGGGGCTATCAGCTCGACCCCGCGAGCATGCAGGACGCCCGGAAGGTCACGTCCAAGCTGGGTCTTGTTGCCAAGTCGAGGATGCGCAGCCGCCGGCCAACGCTCGGCGAACTCGACACGCTGATGGAGCACTTTGGCGGAGTCCGACACCGGCGGCCTGGCAGTGTGCCTATGCAGGCGATCGTAGCCTTTGCCCTCTTCTCGACTCGACGCCAGGAGGAGATCACCCGCATCGCGTGGGTCGACCTCGACGAGGAGGGATCGCGCGTACTCGTCCGGGACATGAAGAACCCCGGGCAGAAGATCGGGAACGACGTCTGGTGCGAATTACCGCCGGAGGCGCTTCGGATCATCCAGGCGCAGCCGCGCGCCGCCGAAGCGATTTTCCCCTACACCACGGACGCGATCTCGGCCGCTTTCACCCGGGCCTGCGCCTTTCTGGGGATCGACGACCTCACATTCCACGATCTACGCCACGAGGGTGTCTCACGGTTGTTCGAGTTAGGACGGACGGTACCACTGGCGGCATCGGTTTCAGGCCATAAAAGCTGGTCATCACTTCAGCGATACACACACATCCGGCAGGGCGGGGATAAATATGATGGCTGGCGCTGGCTAGCTTCGGTCGCGCCGAGGGATTCAGATGTGTAGACATGTCCGTCTCGCCCAAGGTATGCTGCCGCCACGATCATACTAGCGTGAAATCCATGCGCATATTTCCAATGTTGGTCGCTGTCTGCGCGAGCATGCTGATCTCGACAGGGACATGCCTATCTGCGTCACAAGATAATATTCCAGATCTAATCCAATCCATCATCGCAAGCGTCTCGTCCGAAGATGGTACGATATCAAATACTATGATTGATAGACCGACGCAGAAAGCGCTAAGGAAAATCAAAGCTAAAATTGATAGTCGGACGAAGACTTCAATTACTGCAGCTCGAGATGTAAAAGAAGTTTATGTACGCCTATCTCCAGGTAGAAATTGGAACATCGTCAGTGCCATAGCAAAGCACGATAATGGTCAATCCGATTGGAAATTTTATCAGAATAAAGAAAATGGTATAATTCTGCGCGCTGAATTATTAGAATTTACTCTGAAAAAGCTGCCAGAGCAGATTCGTGTAAAGGTTCGTCAAGTCAGCCGTAAAACTAAATCCGATTACAAAGAGGCAATGGATAGCCCTGATGTCATCGACTATGACAAAACCATTCGGCATAAAAACGGCTATACAAGCAGAAACTATCAGTATGCCCCGCCATCAGACTCTATCAAGCACATAGGTGCGCCATCCAAACGCGGGAAAGAAAGCGCTAGTATCGGAACGAAAATCGATGATAGCGCATCAACAAAGGAAGAAAAGCGGCAAAAAGAGTATGCCGATTTTTTAGCCGGTGCTCAGAAGCCCAAAATAGATATAAAAGTCGGTTCCGCACCGCTTCCTCCTCAAGCCTTAGCGTATGCTCCTGATGAGACAATAGATAAATCTACAGGGCAATCTCAGCGCATTATAGAAATACCCTTTGTCACGACGCGCGAACGCGCTCCTACCAAATCAGATGCCTATTTTAGCGGCAGTAGAGGTAAAGATAATATATATGGCTTAGCACGAGTACGCATTCCAGAAGATCATAAAATCGGCAAGGTTGAACTTCCGTCATACTTTTCCATATTTGGCATAAATCTCCGTAACGAAGAATTAGATGAACGTAAGCACTTCTCATTGAAATCAGTCTACGACGTTCCAATAAGCGAATTCGATAAATATGTTAACAATAAATTATTCGAAAAACCGGGCGGAAACGCACTTGTATTTGTGCATGGATTCAATACAGATTTTCGGTCTGCTATATATAGGACTGCACAAATTGCATGGGACGTTCACCCCGATGGACTCGTGTTTCTGTTTTCTTGGCCGTCAAATGGGCAAACGACTGACTATCTCTATGATAAGGACAGCGCTTATGGTGCGCGCGATGCTTTTATCCAATTTCTGAGACACCTGCGTAACGATCTTAAAATCGATAATATCAATGTAATTGCACATTCTTTGGGAAATGTTGTTGTTCTTGATGCATTAGCAAATTATTCACTATCGCACGAGTCGCTGCACATCGATAATCTCATTATGGCCGCGCCAGATATCGATAAAGACCAATTCATATCGCTCGTTCCGAAGGCAAAAAGCATTGTCTCGAAGATGACTCTATACGCCTCCTCTTCCGATAGGGCACTTACCTTGTCTAAAATGCTCACTAGAGGGATCGCAAGAGCAGGAGATATAATAGACGACAAACCAATTATACTTCCAGGCCTAGAGTCAATCGATGTGACCGCTATAGGGGAAGAATTTTTAGGACTGAATCATAATACTTTTGCTTCAACGAGATCAGTCATGAATGATATTGGACTTCTGCTGAGGGGCCTATCAAGCCCCAGACTTAGTGAAGTGCGCGGCATGCCTCTTAACGTACCACCACCTCAGTTTTTTCGATTCATGAGATAGTAATTAGCCACAGAGTTGACGACACTCCTTGCGCGCAGCTTCAGCCCGGTCATCGACCCAGCGCGCTAGGTCGTTGAGGTGCACGCCCTTAGCCGATTTCTGACTCTCCTCAATGCGGACCAGCGGCAGCGCGATCTCGCCGGCCGAGATTTTCCGGATCAGCTTCTCGGGCGTGAGGTGTGAGAAGTAGTCCCGGCACACGAGGCTGATCGGGATCACGGCCGCGCCGCCGTACTGCGCCAGCAGGAGGAACGACGTGTTCATAGGCTCGGTCCTCGCGGTGGGTTGGACGATCCGGGGGTTGGGAGCACGCGGCATCTACCCCTCCTCTTGTTCTGTGGCCGGGGCGGTGGGGCGGGGGCCTCGCCACTCAATGAGCGGCATTTCGAGCGGCACGCGGCTGCGGCCGCGGGCCAACGGGTGGATCGGTGCGCCATCGCCGGTCAGAGCGAAGGCGTGCAGCGGGTGGGTGCGGTTGAGCGACAACGCCGCGATCACTCCGGCGTGGAGCCCGAGCGCGAGCAGGTTGCCCCAGGCGACGATCCGCACGTCAGTCGGCCCGAGCCATGCAATCTCGGGCTTCGGGGTAGCTGGTTGGCCTGGGTGGACCTCGGCGAGGATCAGCGCGGCGATCGGGCGGCGGTTCGTCACTGCGCCCTCGCCGATGAAAAGACGTGTGCGGACGCTTGCGGAATCAGGGATACAAGCTGCTGATCTGACGCAGCTTTTGTCGGCAAGCGACCCGAAATCAGGGCAGTGGAATCACTGCCGCGCAGGGCGGCCGCGAGGTGCTGCAGGTACTGACCGCCCGCACACATCGGCTCGAATTCCTCGCTCTCCCGGGCGTAGAACTCGGCCAGGGCGAACAGTCCGGCTCGCGTGGTCGGCAGGATAGTGGTCAGCGTCTGGAAGGCCGCCGAACTCGCATCGGCCGCGGCGTTGGCGCGGCGCACCTGCCCATCGTCGTTCTCGTCGAGGCCAGACAGCGCCGCGGTATGGGCCGCCTCCGCGGTCTCGGCCGTGGCGATGGCCCGGTGGATCGGATCATGGCCCACCGCCGGCCACCACGCGCAAGCGAGTACCGTGAGATCTGCGACGCGGACCTGCGCGGCCCTATAGGTCGAGCCGTAGCTGTCAGCGAACGCAACCTCCTCGGCGAGCCACCAGCGCAAGTGCTCGAGGAGCGCCATCGCGCCAGCCGACGTAGTGCAGGCCGTCGTGACCAGGGCGTCGCCGGCCTCGCGGTAGGCCTCCTCGGCGAGGATGGATGCCTCGCCGTCGGGCGCCACCTGGAACGCGTCGTAGGCCGCGCGGTGGGTGGCGATGGCCGCGAGGATGGGATCGGCTCCGGTCATGCCGATCCTCCCGACGCCATGCCGTCCACGAACAGGTCGGGCTTCATCTCGGCCGCGCGTGCCCAGACCTCCGTCACGACCTCGTGGCTGAGGAGTTCCTGGGCGGCGAGGATGAAGGCGCGTCGCCGGCCGTCCTTGGCGGAAGAGGCGGCCAGGGTGTCGGCGGCATGCGCCTGGTCCCGCTCGGCTCGCCGAAGGGTGCCGATCCGTTCCTGCAGCCGCGGGCGGATGCGACGCTTGCGCTTGTGCGCGGTGGTGGCGCGTCGGCGCCACTCCGGGTCCGCGCCGCGCAGGTCGGCGGCGGACAGCTGGTCCTCGATCTGGGCGATCTCGCCGTCGAGGACCGCCAGCAGCTGGCGCCCCTCCTCGGCGGTCGGGATGTCATCGAGGTGGATGGCGCGTCCATCGATCAGCAAAACGTCGATCCCGACGAGGCCGCGGGTGGGAGGAATGCGACCGATCGCGTTCATGCCCGCGCCTCCACCATGAAGTCGGCATCGTCCGGCGCGACCTTGCCGGCCTGGGCCCAGGCGGGCAGCGATCCGCTGCCGGTCCAGGCCGCACGGTCACGGTCATCGTGACCCGGCTCGTCGCCGAAGCCGGTGAACCCCGGCGGCAGGCTCTCCCCGGTGGCGCCCAGGATCGCGCGGGCCGCAAGGGTCAGGTACAGGCCCGCGTCGCTGTCGGCGGCGCGCCCCTCGGCCGCTATCGCCATCGCCAGGCCGGTGACGCGCAGACCGTCCGGGGTGACCGGGGCCGGCAGGGCGAGGATGCGCAGGACTTCTTCGCGCCGCGCCTCGTTCACCGCCAGCGCGGATTTGTGGGCGGAAGAGGTGGGATTCGAACCCCCTTCGATCGGCCGGGCAGCCACGAACCAGGCATAGGCGGTCAGGAGGCGATGCCGGCAGGCGACGTGCGGGTCGGTGATGTGGGTGGTGATCACGACAGCACCCCTTCGTTCGAGATGGTCAGGCGTCCGGCGCGGTAGTCCTCGACCCAGGCCGGGTTCTCGCCGGCCGGGCCGAACAGCGCCGGCAGGGCGGCGGCGACGTCGTCGTAGATCCGGTTCAGCAGGCCCTCGGCCCGCTCAATGGCGGCGCTGCGCTGATCGTCGTCGATGAGCACCCGGTCCTCCTCGGCGTAGGCGGCCCCCGAGAGGAAGTCCTGGAACACGAGGTCGACGAGCGTGGTGCCGAGGGCGTCCCGCGTCTCGCAGGGAAGGCCGGCCCAAGCCGTGGCCGGGTGGAGCGGCGGGACGTTCGAACGCGATGATTGGGGTGTGTCAGTAGTAGCCCGCCGATCGACAAGGGTCATGCGGCTTCTCCTCGGTCAGTCGTGACAGTTGAACGCTGATCGAATGTCTCGAAGCCGAGGTCCCTGCGCAGCAAAAGCTCGATATACTTGGATCGTGAGAAGCCGATGCGTGTTGCCTTCTCATCGGCTGCGAGCACGACGTCACGAGACAACCATAGCGATGACTTGAACGTCTTACCCTTATCCACTGGACGCGTCATACCAATCTCCCGAGTGATGCACCTATTGTAGGGCGATTGTAGGGATATGTCGAGTTAAAAACAGACAAAAACGACATGTGAGATCGGGCGTGTCTGCGCCTCAGAGCGGGCGCGAGGAGCCGCATCATATCGTCGGCGGCGTCGCGCAGCTAACGATGGTCAGTCGCGATATGATCGGAGCGCAAGTCGTGCGCCGACGGCCAGTTGAGATCGGGCGAAGGCTAGGGCCAAGTGGCTAGCCGAGGTGCTCGGGAAAGGGCGTATGATGAAAGTTACGGGTGAAGGGTCCGAAGGGATTGTTCTAGATGTCGAGGCTGGGGACCGCGTTCTGTTACCCTTAAATGCTGACGAGCGCACCGCAGCGTTTGAGGTTTTAACGGACGCACTCGCTTCTCTGTCAGGTATTATGCTGTACGACGTAAGGGCAGCAGATCAAGATTAGTTCTTGAAAGCGAGCCAGTTATCCGCCGGGCGCCAAAAATCAGGCGACGTTGCGCACCGCTCGCATGCATCATCGCGAGAGAGCGGTCGGGGTAGGCCCGGGGAAGAGCGAGGGGGTCTCGCCGGCATGGAACGCGCCTTAATGCTCAGCAATCTCGGTAACAGCGATAGCGCCGTCGAAACTACGCTTGAACATGCTAGTGCACTGACACCGACATTCGCAACAGGCTCTCGCTAGCCAACATACTGTGGCAGCTGCAGAAATTTTCGCGTGAGGTGCACCTTTTGAGGGCGTCAGTGCACTAGCGGAAAGGGTACCTCAGCTGGTACGGCGCCGCCTTGATACAGCGTTGGTTATGGCAGCGATGAGTCGCCAAGAAAATTTTTATAAATTTAATATTTGTTGTAAATTTCTTCAAGTCTATCTATGTCCATCTGAGAATAATCTGGCACGGCGTTCTCATCATCAGGTGCATATTCTTCTAATATATCAGGAGCATCAAAATATAATATACATAGTTTATACTCATCATCAAGCAATAGATGGCCAGCGCGAGAAATAGCCTTTAAAATGAATGTTTGTATGTAATTATCTAATCCGTTATCATATATGACCTCGTTATCTATTGCGCCCCGGCAGATTTTTGCCCAATCATCAGATAAAAGTCCGCCATCTAGAGCGTCAAGCATCTCTATAGCATGGCAAACATCGTCAAAATCTTTTGCATTTTGAAATTCTTCAAAAGCTTCATACTTTTTCCTCGAGTAATCAAAGATTAGTCTTAGATTATCTATATCGACTTGATGTGAGTAGGTAGCAATTTCATTTTCGATAGCAAATTTTCCTCTTTCCACCACTAAAGAAACATAAAGACTTAAAAAGCTGCGTATTTCTGAATGCAGATAGACCCCGAAGCCTGTTCTGCTTTTCCACTCATGAGAAAGCACAACATGAGGCTTGCCAGGCTCTAACACAGAACTAAAATCTCCATCTTTGGTTATCAAATGCAAATCGCATCCAGATGTCGCATGCGATAAAATTATTTCCCAATTTAATCTATCGCCAAACGAATCTGATTTACCAGGAGGCTCTCCAAGCTTCAGTCGCAAATCAGTCTTACGGATAATTTCGTCGGTCTCGGCATAAACGCCTGCTAATTGCATAATTTTTCCGATAAAGATATCTGCATTTGTTGCAATATTAGCAGCTTCTGATTTTGCTTTTTTCAGAGCGGCTGTTCGAGCTATCCTTGCGGCGGTTAGATATTTTTTAAAATCTTTAGTTTCTTGATAGCCCATCATGAACCTCGGAATTGATGGTTCCTTGAGGGAAAACTTCTCAAAATCAGTGAGGGCGGAAGCGATTTTGTTATCTCTGTTTCTAAACCACTCTCTCTCAACCTGCGAAGTAACTATGAGCTTGATTTGTTTGTCTGCGACAAGCTTATAAATTCCTTCAAGCTGAGCTGTATCATCGTGCGTCGTCGCGTAAAAGCTTAAAAATATACTTGTATCGATAAACACGCAAATTGACATCGCGGTCGCCTTTAATTGCTTTACCGGAGTCTATCAATCACCTCTGGCCGCGAAAAGATCATTCCGGACTGAGTGGCGCCAGGTGTTGCTCGTTCGTCCGCTCCACCTCCAAAGCGAAGGTCACAAGGGCTCGGACGGCTTCCGGCTGCGAAGGCTTGGGATCCGGCTGACCGCATACCGGTGTCCGCGTGCTCACTTCAGGTAGCCCTTCGCCTTTAGGTGATCCGTCAACAGCTTCTCGACAAGCGAGGTAAGCGAGCGCTGGTCCTCGGCCGCAGCCTTGTCGGCAGCCGCTTTGATCGCCGGATCGATCCGGAGATTGAGAGTCGCGGTCTTTCTGCGTTGCTCTGCCATCTAAAATGTAACGCCAGTGGCTTGACATCGATGCGGCCAAGCGTAACGTAAGTGGCGTTACAAGGCAACGGCTCGGCCGGAGGATCCTACCCCTCCCGCCGAGCCTGACCCCAACCGTCTCGTGAGGACGATCATGGCTACCCGTCATTCTACAGCACCGGCCCGCGCCGGTGAACGCGGCCCCGCGCGTTGTTCGCTGCCCGTCACCTCTCAGCCACCCAAGGCCCGCAGCTATTTCTCTTCGCACGGCTACAAGCGCGCCGACCGCCAGCCGCTGCAAGGGCTCGACGTGTCCGATCAGATCGACCCGTGGGATACTATCTTCGGCGCCTCTGCGACGCGGCCGGATACACCGCATGTCCGCGCCCTGCGCTTCCTGAATAGCACCGGCGAACTGCTGTCGGCCGTCATCCTCGTGGCCGGCACCATCGCCGGTTACGGCGTCCTACACCCGTTCTGAACCGAGGGAAGATCGACGATGGCGAGCCACCGTAAAGCCTCTCCCGTGGCGCCCCAGGGCAATGCGTCCGGCGTCCCTCTCCGCGAACGTGCTGCGAGAACCCGCGAGGCGACCGAACGAGTCTGCAATTCGCGTAAGGCCAGCGAAACCACGGGCGACAAAGTATCAGCGTCTGGACCTTGTGAAGAGAAATATGAAGCACATCATGCCCCCCTGCGGGCAAATCCGGGCAGGCGCAGCAATACTGCTGACGCTAAAGGGGTGCCTCGCAAGGGGGATGTCATGTCAGTGCACGCAGTCTCGCGAGCGAACTTTGCGTCTAGGGTGAGGCAAGGTGGCGTTTTGTCGGTCGACAAAGCCGACGCAGCTTCTTCATCGCCGGAGAAAAGGCGGATGCGGATGGATCTGGCGGCTAAGACGCTCCTGGACCTGATCGCCCTTTATGACGTCTACGAGCATGCCCGAAAAGGGCTTGCGATGAGCACCAGTCGCGGGTTCGGCCGGTCGTGCGAGATCATGGTGGCCGACGAAGGCGAGCGCCTGGGATCGGTGCGTGAAGCGATCTACGATGAGCTTAAACGCCGCAACCCTGCAGATGTCTACGAGGCGGAGCAGCGGGGAACATGTCTCGCCCGCTTCGCTGCTGACTGCTGCGAATGGGACGAGGTCGCGGAGATCGCCGCCGAGACAAAGGCGTGGCTTCACCGGCTGTCTATGGAGGCGGCCGCGTGAGCAACGTGATCCACTTTCCCCGCACAGCGGCCGGGATCCCGGCCGCGCCCATTCTCCGCGAGCAATTCGAGCGTCTGGCTGGGCTCGCCCTCGATGTCGTCGATCAGATCGTTCTCTTGCTCGACGAGGCGGACGACAATCCTGATGCAATGGACGTCGAGAACCAGCCGGCGGAAGCTGTCCGGCAGCACCACCATGACAATTTCACCGCGGATAGGGGCGGTGAGAGCCGATCATAGGCTGCGAGTGTTGGGCGGATATAGCACCGGCGGCCGACCCCGCCGGACGTCACCCACCCTAGCTGCACGGCGGGCGATCACGCCAAGCCCGCGTCTTGTTGTGTACGGCTGTATGACCTACAAACGCCATACAGAGCCGAACGCGTCTTGCGGTGCGATCGGCGCCCGGCCGAGACCCAAACCTCATGACCTCGAAGAGCAAAGAAGCGGCTTCCGCAACTCCCCTTGACATCGTCAAGGAGCAGTTCGGTCGCCGCCTCTACGAGCTCATGCTTGAGAAGGGCTGGACCCAATCGGAGATGGGTAGGCAGGCAGACATCCCTCGGGACGGCATATCGAGCTACGTTCGTGGCCGGGCCTTGCCCACCCGACAGAATCTGACAAGGCTCGCGCGGGCGCTCAGCGTGCCAGAAAGCGATCTGCTCCCGAGTCGCATCAGAAATGCGAGTGACCCGGATGGGTCAGAAGTGTCGGTGCGCATCAGCCCGGACGACCCGACGCGAGCATGGCTGCGCGTCAACCAGCTCGTTTCACGTGAGGCGTCGACCCGCATCCAGGAGATCTTGGCCAACGATCGCGCGTTCCTGGCGGAACAGGATCGGCAGCGGTCATCCTCGTGATCGACCGCGCCGTCAGTACAATCATATCTATCTCACCCAGCTGATCCGCATGGCGCGGTAGACTGAACGACGCCGAGCGGCCGCACGCCCGTGTCCATTTTGTAGGTTTTGTCTGGTGTTGTCGGCCTACGCCATGCTACGGTGCAGGCCCTTTCGACGCGGAGCTGTGTCGTGAAGCCCCACAATCCCCGCCCCAGTTGAAGAGATGAAAAAGCCGGCCCTGCTGTGCGCGGAGCCGGCTTTTCTGATGCCCACCCGCAGCGAACGGGTTGAGCGAAATCCCTTGGCAGGACTGGCATATGTATAGCGCAAATCTGCCCCAGCAACAACCGTCAACCTCAGCGATTTTGTGGATTTCTACGGCCGCTGTCGACTGGTTGGTGCTGCCATGAACATGCACCGCCCTTCCGGTGTGCAGGAAGCGATCGCGTTCCTGAAGCTGATCGACCCGATCGGCCGGCACCACCTCGACGCCTTTCATCCCGAAACCGGATCGACCGAGGGCCGGACCTTCGAACCCGGGGCCTGGGACGAGATGGCGGATTGGATCCGCCCGCGGATCGGCCAGCGAAATCTCTATTTCAGCGTCAACGAGCCGAAGCTCGGGGCGCCGCACAAGAAACTGACGAAGGCCGACATCGCGGCGATCCGTTGCGTGTTCGTCGACGCCGACCCGCACGGCGATCGGGAGACTGCCCGGCACGAGCTGGCGCAGCGCGCCGAGGAAGTCGAGAGCGGCCCCCTACCCGCCACGGTATCGATCGACAGCGGCAACGGCCAGCAATGGTTCTGGAAGCTCGACGAGAAGATCGGGGCGCTGACCGGCGGGCAGTGGGCCGAGGATCAGAGCCGGACGCTGGGTCGGCTGTTCAAGGGCGATGCGGTCCAGAACATCGACCGCATCATGCGGCTGCCGGGCACCGTCAACCTACCGACGCCGAAGAAGCTCGCCAAGGGGCTGATGGGCGGCGTGGTGCGGGTCACGCACAGTAGCGGCGTCACCTACACGCCCGAGCGGCTGGCCGCCTATTGCGCCCCGACCGGCCCGCTGGAGCGCAAGGAGGCCGCTGCGGCGGTCCGCGCCGCAATGGACGACATCGACGTTGACGAGGCCCATTCCTACGGCGACTTCGACGTCCTGCCCGATGCGCTCAGGGCGCGGCTGGTGACCGCCGGGGCTCGGGATGGGCGCTTACGCGGCATCCTGGACGGCACGATCGACCCGCCCGACGATGGGTCCGGGTCGGCTTGGCGGGCGGTGCTTGCCGCAGCTCTGGCTCGGCATGGCTTCTCTGCGCAGGATTATGCCAACGTCGTCTGTGCCTGGCCGCTCGGGTATCCGCAGCACAGCGGGCTCGACGGGCTTACCCTGCGGGTGCTGTCACGGGACTGGGGCCGCTGCGGCGCGCCGGCTTCGCAGGATACCACGGCTGAGCGCTGGTTCGACGCGGAAGCACCAGGGGCGCAGGCGGCGCAGACGAGCGACACGGATTGGCGGAAGGACTGCCTGCGGAACGATAAGGGCGAGGCGCTGCCCGTCCTGGCAAACGCCATGGCGGCGTTGCGCTCGGCGCCCGAACTCGCCGACGTCTTCAGTTACGACGAGATGCAGTGCGCCACGATGATCAGTCGTGTCGTGCTGGCATGGGGCTCGCCGCCGGGTGAGGCGATGCCGATGCGGCTCGCGACCGACACGGACATCAGCCAGGTGCAGGAGTGGCTGCAGAAGGCCGGCCTGCCCCGGCTCGGCAAGGAGATCACCCACCAGGCCGTCGATTACCGCGCCGTCGAGCGCGCCTTTCATCCGGTCCGCCAACACCTCGAAGGGCTGGCCTGGGACGGACGGGAGCGCCTGTCAGAGTGGCTGTCGACCTATCTCGGCGCCGAGCAGACGCCGTACACCGCCGGGATCGGGGCGATGTTCCTGATCGCCATGGTGGCGCGGATATTCGAGCCTGGCTGCAAAGCCGACTACATGATGGTGCTCGAAGGCCCGCAGGGTGCCAGGAAATCGACGGCGTGCGCCATCCTGGGTGGAGAGTGGTTCTCCGACAGCCTGCCCGACGTCACGGCCGGCAAGGATGTATCGCAGCATCTCCCGGGCAAGTGGCTGATCGAGATCGCCGAGATGTCGGCCATGTCGAAGGCCGAGAACGCGGCGCTCAAGGCCTTCATCAGCCGACCCGTCGAGCGATACCGCCCGAGCTACGGTCGCAAGGAGGTGATCCAGCCGCGCCAGTGCGTGTTCGTCGGGACGACCAACAAGAGCGCATACCTGCGCGACGAGACCGGCGGGCGCCGGTACTGGCCGGTCAAGGTCGGCCGCGTCGATACGGATGCGCTGGCGCGGGACCGGGATCAGCTCTTCGCCGAGGCGGTGCGCCGTTACTGCGCTGGTAATCGGTGGTGGCCTGACGAGGCCTTCGAAGCCGAGTACATTCGGCCGGAGCAGGAAAGCCGCTTCGAGGCAGACGTATGGGAGTCTCCAATTCGCAATTACGTCGCCGAATTGTCGAGTGTTCTTGTGGGTGATGTGGCCCGTTGGGGGTTGATGATCGAAACCCCAAGGATCGGTCGCGCAGATCAGAACCGCATCACCGCGACACTTCAGCGGTTGGGCTGGAAGCGGGCCGACCGCAAGGACACCAAAGGAAACATCCCATGGGTCCGCGAGCAAGCTTAGCCACCGGACGACCGGACGACCCGGACGACTTTCCAACGAGCGGTAATGCGCACGCGCGCGTGTGTGCGCGCATACACCTTCTATTGAAAGTCGTCCGGGTCGTCCGGTCGTCCGGTAATTCGATTAAATCAGAGAGGAGTTATGCCATGAGCGTGACCACGAAATCCGTTGCCATCGACCAACTGCCTGCCATCGACAAGGCGCTCGACACGCTGCTGAGCGCGATCATCGCACATGATGCCAAGCGAGATGCGCAGCCGAGTGAAACCCCGCTGCGCGCGAATTTTGTCAGCTTCGATGATTTGGCGAGCTTTCCCCCTCGGCAGGCGGACTTGGGCGAGATGCTCGCCGACCCAATCCGCTACGGCCTGCGAGAGACGGTGATTCATCTTGGCCGGCAGATCTTCCGCTTGAGCGGCAGCACTGACGCGATGCGCGATGCGCTTGAGCGCGTCGCCGAGATGGATCCCCGCCACTACGGCTACCGCGCGACCATCATGGACAAAGCCTGGGACGGCATTGGCGACGACAAGGACCGCTGGTGGAGCTGACGGGCTGCCGCTCTCCCTTCGTACAACCCAGAGGTCTTCCTGATGTCCCGCCGCTCAATCGCTCTTGCCCAGGCCGCCGGTGAAGCGACGGACGCGCCGGTGCTGCCCGCCACACCTGCTCTGCGGCTGGGTGACCGCTGCCGCTGGCCCCGGGATAGCCGCCGGGAAACAGCGATGGCTCAAGCCGCCGGTGAGCCGAACCCGGTCCGCTGGCATGCTGGCGTGACCAATCCGGGCTGCGAGGTCATGGTGCGCGACGCCATGGCCCGCAGGGGCGTGGACACGGTGCTGCCGATGCTCAGGTTCTGGCGGGTGCGGAACCGCAAGCGGATCATCGCCGAGCGCCCCCTGATGGCCCGCATCGTGGTGTTCGGCCTCGACCGCTCCACGCAGCACATCGCCGGCATCTACGGCCTGGAGCGCATCGTGAGGGGTGCGTCGGACCGGTGGGCGGTACTGGCCCAAAGCGAGGTGGAAGACCTGCGCCTGCGCATCCTGCGGGGCGAGTTCGACGCCACGCTCAGGCAGACCGACCCGCAGATGGAGGTGCCGCCCCTGATCCGGCACTTGGTCGCGATCGGGGCGCTACCGTACTCGGCGACCTGCACCCACAAGGCCGCGCGGAACTTAGGCTTGAAATTCAAGGACGTGGCATGATATTCGAAGACGTCCGTACGGTAGGTTGCTCTGCACCTGCCGTGCGTTAGCTTTGGCAGCTCGCAGCAGGTCGGTCTCAGGCGCAGCCCGGGACTTGGGATCTCGGCGCCTTTCAGCAGCATTAAAAAAAGGCGGGTTGGACTCTGGAAAGGACGTCCGCAGGATGTCGGAGCCCAACCCGCCAGCCACTCGGGGAGGCTGAATTCCAGAGTGGATGGCAAACCCTAACGGGCCTGTGGATATCCGCATCATCTTAGGATTGTTTTCTGATGCCTCAAGGCGGGGTGATGAGCCATACCGCCCTGGTGAGGGGGCTCAGTTGAGCCCCACCCCCTGCCAGCCCGCCGGCACCACCACGAAGACCGAGACCTTGAGCAGGTCGTTCAGCTGAGCGGCCATCGTGTCGGCCAGGGTGCGGGAAGTGGGCTGGCTCTGCTTCTGGTTGGTCAGGGTGTTGATGACGAGGTGGGTGCGGGCCGGGTTGGTCTTGGTCATCTGCGTCTCTCCTCTGTCTGTGCTTATGTTGTACTTCTCATTACTTGTGGCGTCAAAAGTAAAAGCGCAGATGAGGTGAAATTTGTCGAAGCACAGGCGAGGTCGTCATGTTCGGCTGGTTCAGCAAACGGCGACGTGAGGAAGAGCAGAGGCGCCGGGAGCAGGAAGACAGGCTCCGCCGCGCAAGGCTGCCGGACGCGCCCGAGTCTCGCACCTCCCGCTCCTCATGGGACGACAGCCCGATGAACCCCGCCTCGCCCTCGGGCATGATCCTCAGCCCGCTCAGCCCCCTGTCGCCGCTCTACGGTGGGCATGCCGCCCCCGACACCTCGTCCTGTCACAGCCACCACGACAGCGGATCGTCCTGGGGTGGGTCGAGCGACAGTGGGTCGTGCTCCTCGGCGTCGGACAGCGGCGGGTCGAGCGGCGGTGGTGGGGACTGACCTGCCCCGCCCCGAAGTGTCAGGGCCCCTGGGGCCTCCGGACCTATACGGGTGGTCGGGGCCCCCGAGTTTCCTAGCGCCAGGGTGCCAAAACCCGTGAACGGTGAACGGTGAACGCCCCGAGTGAACGCTCTTCGACGATGACCCAGGCCGAGTTCGCCCGGCACCGCGGCGTCTCGAAGGCGATCGTCACCAAGTGGAAGGGTCAGGGCCTGCTGGCGGTCACCGCCGATGGCCGGGTCGAGGTCGAGGCTACCGAATGGAACCTCGACCAGAGGCCGGCCACGAACCGGGGCGGCACGACACACCGCCCGATCCGCGCCATCCCGAGGGCCGAGCCCGATCCCCGCGAGCGCCCGGCGCCGCAACCGAGCAAGGCGAGCCAGGGCGCACCGCCCCGGCAGGCGCCCCCGCCCGAGCCTGACGATGAACCGGGGGATCCTCCGGAGTTCGACCCGGAGAACCCGAACCTCTCGCTCGCCGCGGCGGCGCAGCGGAAGGAGAACCACCTCGGCCTGCTCCGCCGGCAGGAGTACCTGACCAAGCAGGGCAAGCTAGTGGACCGCGCCGAAGCCGAGGCCGCCTTCTTCGACGAGGCCCGGGCGATGCGCGACGCCTGGCTCGCGTGGCCGGCCCGGGTCGGCATCGAGATGGCGGACGCGCTGAAGGTCGATGCCCGGACGCTGACCCAGGTCCTCGCCAGCTATGTCCAACAGCACCTCGCCGAGCTTGGCGAGCCCAGCAGCCCCGATCTCGGCTCCCCTGAGACCGGCTGACGTCGGCAGCCTGCGCCGGTCCTGGCGGCGCGGCATGACCCCGCCGCCGAACCTCGACGTGGTGCAGTGGGCGGAGCGGTACCGGAAGCTGAGCAAGGAGAGTTCGAACGGCGGCAAGTTCTTCGTGTCGCGGGTCGAGGTGGCCCGCGGCCCGATGCTCTGGGCGACCGAGCCCGGGGTCAGCAAGATCACGCTGATGGCGTGCACGCAGCTGCTCAAGACGACGCTCATCGAGAACGTCATCGGCCGCTTCGCCCACGTCGATCCCTGCCCGATGCTCGGGGTGTTCCCGAAGGACGACGCGGCCGAGACCTTCTCGAAGGACCGGCTGGCGCCGATGATCCGGGACACCAAGGTGCTGACCGACCTGTTCGGCGAGGCCAAGTCCCGGGACGCCGGCGCGACCCTGTCGCACAAGCAGTTCCCGGGCGGGCACATCACCCTGGTGGGCGCGAACAGCCCGACCAACCTCGCGATGCGGCCGATCCGGCTCCTGGTCTGCGACGAGATCGACAAGTACCCCCTCTCCGCTGGTGGAGAGGGGCCACCGATCGACCTCGCCGAGGAGCGGCAGGCCGAGTTCAAGGCGAACAGCCTGACGGTGGTGGCCTGCTCGCCGACGATCGCCGGGCGCTCGGCCATCGAGGCGAGCTACGAGGAGAGCGACCAGCGCAAGGCCTTCGTCCGCTGCCCGCACCCGGGCTGCGGTGCATGGCAGTCGCTGGAATGGGAGCGGGTCCGGTTCGAGAAGGACGAGGCCGGCAAGATCGATACCCACACGGCGCGGTATGAGTGCGAGGCCTGCGAGCGGCCATGGACCGAGGCCCAGCGCCTCGTCGCGCTGAAGCGCATCGAGTGGCGGCAGACCCGGTCGTTCACCTGCTGCGGTGAGCCGCAGACGCCGGAACGGTGGGCGCCCCTGGCGCACGGGGTGCGGCGGGCGCTCTGCCGGCACTGCGGCGGGCAGGCCGTGCCGAACGACCATGCCGGCGGCGTCGCCTCGAAGCTCTACGCGCCGAAGCAGACGATCCGGGAGACGGTGACGAAGTTCGCGAGGGCGCTGCGACGCGGGCCGGAGACGTTGCGGACCTTCTTCAACACCCAGCTCGCCCGCACGTGGAAGGAGGGCGCCGACGCGCCGGACTGGCACGACGTCTACGCCCGGCGGGACACCTTCCTGTCGGGAACGGTCTGCCGGGCAGCGCTGATCCTGTTTGCCGGGGTCGACGTCCAGAAGGACCGCCTCGAGGTCGGGGTCTGGGGCTTCGGCCGGAACCGGGAGCGGTGGCTGGTCGAGCATCGGGTGCTGCCCGGACCGACGAACCGGCCGGAGGTCTGGGCCGACCTCGAAGCCATGTTCGGGGAGACGTGGCAGCACGAGGCCGGCGCCGAGATGGCGGTGCGAGACTGGGGCATCGATTCGAGCGGCTTCACCGCCGAGGTCTACGCCTTCGTCCGCTCGCAGGGCGGGCGCGGCAACGTGCACGCGGTCGACGGTCAGGACAGCTACGCGTCGGCCTTCCTCGGCGTGGGGGCGAAGGACACCACCCCCGCCGGCAAGAAACTGCGGCGCGGGCTGAAGACGATCCGGGTGGGCGCCTCGTTCGCCAAGCAGGAGCTGATGGGCTGCCTCGCCCTGCAGCGCCCGGCCGAGGGCAATCCCTTCCCGGCCGGCTTCGTGCACCTGCCGCGCGACGTGCCCGAGGATCAGGTCAAGCAGCTGACCGCCGAGGAACTGGTTACCCACGTCACGCGCGGCCGCACCCGCCGGGAATGGGTGCCGATCGGCGGCCGGCGCAACGAGGTGCTGGACTGCGCGAACTACGCCCGCGGCCTCGCGGCGATGCGCGGCTGGGACCGGTGGCGGGAACTGCACTGGCGCGATCTCGAGGCGGCGCTGGGCATCGAGCGGGCCCGCCCGACGATCGACGAGGCGCCGCTGCCGCCCGCGGTCTCCGCCGGCACGCTGGCCGCGCGGAACCTGCAGCGACGCGCCGTCCGGCGCAGCCGGGTCAACAACAGGCCCACGAGGTGAGCATGGCCGACACGCCGGAACAGGAACTCGCGAAGCTGCGCGCCCAGCGGGTGAAGCTGCGCGCGGCGATGGCGAGCGGCGTGCTCACCGTCGAGGGCGCCGACAATACGGGTCGCGTGACCTACCGCAGCTACGACGAGATGAAGAAGGCGCTGCGCGACCTGGACCGGGACATCGCCGCGCTGGTGGCCGCGACCGGCGGCACGGTCGTGCGGCGCACCACCCAGGTCGTGATGACGGGGCGCAGCGGGTGGTGAGCGTCGCCCCGCCGGTCCGATTCCGGGTCAAGGGCACCGGCCAGTACGTCGCGCCGGTCGCCATGGACCTCGACGGCGAGCCGGCCGGCATGCTCGAGGCCCCGGCCTACGATGTCGCGGGCGGGCGCGGTCGCCGCTCGCGCTCCTGGCGCGTCGGTAGCTACGGCCCGAACAGCGCGATCACCTACGCGCTCGACGAACTGCGGCGAAAGAGCCGCGACCAGACCCGGCGCAACCCCTATGCCGGCGCCGCGGTCGAACGCCTGGTGTCGAACATCGTCGGCACCGGCATCGTGCCGCGCTCCACCGCGGCGCGCGCGACCGAGGGCCTGTCGAAGGCCGAGGCCCGCCGGATCAAGAAGGAGGATGCCGCGTTCCGGGCTGGGTTGCAGGCACTATTCCTGGCCTGGACCGACGAGGCCGACAGCATCGGCGCGCACGACTTCTACGGCCTGCAGGCCATCGCGGTGCGCGGCATGGTCGAGGGCGGCGAGACCTTCACCCGCCTGCGCACCCGTCTGCTCTCGGACGGCCTGTCGGTGCCGCTCCAGCTGCAGGTGCTCGAGGGTGACCACTGCCCGCACCTCAAGACCGAGCCCGGCAGCAACATCCGCCAGGGCATCCGCTACAACGCGATCGGGCGGCGCCAGAGCTACTTCCTCTACCGGGAGCACCCGGGCGACGGCGTGATGGTGCCGGCCGGCCTCGAACTCGCCGAGGTGCCGGCGGACGACGTGGCGCACCTCTACAGGGCGATGCGCCCCGGGCAGGACCGCGGCGAACCCTGGCTCGCCCGAGCGCTACGCACGCTCTACGACCTCGACGGCTACCTCGACGCCGAACTTGTCCGCAAGAAGAACACGACGCGCCTCGTCGGCTTCATCAAGCGGTCCATGGAAGAGGGCGCGGACAGCCCGGCCGGCTCCGGCCCGCTCGGCACCGACGGCGCGGACGACGATGGTGCCGTGTCGCTGGAATTCGAGCCCGGCACCCTGCAAGTCCTGGCCGACGGCGAGGAGGTGCAGTTCTCCGACCCGAAGGACGTCGGGCCGAACTTCGACATGTTCGTCCGGGAGGCCAAGCGGCAGATCGCGGCGGCCTGCGGCCTGCTCTACGAGATCCTGAGCGGCGACTACAGCACGCTGGACGATCGCACGCTGCGCGCCGCGCTCAACGACTTCCGCCGCGGCGTCGAGGCGCTGCAGCACCACCAGGTCGTGTTCCAGTTCTGCCGCCCGGTCTGGCGCCGGTGGATCGACCTCGCGATCATGTCGGGCGCCCTCAAGCCGCCGGCCGGGATGCCGCGTGCTGCGGTCTACGCCGCGAACTGGGTGCCGCAGGCCTGGCCGTACATCCACCCGGTGCAGGACGTCGAGGGCAAGACGAAGGAGATCCAGGCGGGTCTCTCCTCGCGCGCTCGCAAGGTCGCCGAGGGCGGCTTCGACGCCGAGACGATCGACGCCGAGAACCAGGCGGACAACGAGCGGGCCGACGACATGGGCCTCGCCTACACCAGCGACGGGCGGAACGCGGTCAAGCCGGCGTCGCCGGCCGACGCCGCGCCTGGCGGCAGCGAGCCGCCGCCGAAGCCGTCCCCCGCGCCGACCCAGCCGGAAGAGTGACCATGATCAGCGCGCTCCACGCCCTGACGGCCGAGCCGTGGGCGATCCGTCCCGACTACCTGCACTTCATGGCGAGCCTCGCGAGCCTGGACCGGGCCGGCCGTGCCGATCGCCGTGCCGCCGAGGGCGAGGACTGGTTCCGCCTCGACCTGCAGGCCGCCGCCGGCCCGACCGCGCAGCGCCTCGACGGCGCCCGCTATGCCATGCTCACCCGCGAGGGTGTGGCCGTGATCCCGATCGTCGGCCCGATCTTCCCGCGCGCCAACTTGATGACCGAGATGTCCGGCACCGGCGCCTCCACGGCGATGCTGGCCCGGGACTTGTCGCTCGCCCGCGACAGCGCGGACGTCGGCGCCATCATGCTCCTAGTGGATTCGCCCGGTGGCTCGCCGACCGGGATCAATGCCCTGGCCGATCAGCTCTACGCCCTGCGGGGCGTCAAGCGCGTGGTCGCTCACGTCTCGGGCTCGGCGGCCTCGGCGGCCTACTGGATCGCCTCGTCCGCGGGCGAGCTCGTGACCGACAAGACCGGCATGCTCGGCTCGATCGGCGTGGTGGCGGCGCTTTCGAAGCAGGTCGAACCGGACGCCACCGGCAGCCTGTCCATCGAGATCGTGTCCTCGAACGCGCCGAACAAGCGGCCCGACCCGCAGTCGGAGGACGGTGCCGGCCAGGTGCGGGCGCTCCTCGACGGCATCGAGGCGCAGTTCATCGCCGACGTGGCGCGCGGTCGGAAGACCACCCCGGCGCGAGTCCGCACCGACTTCGGCGCCGGCGGCATGAAGGTCGGCGCCGATGCCGTCGCCGCCGGCATGGCCGATCGCGTCCGGACCCAGGACGCCACCCTCAAGGATCTGAGCCGGACCGCCGCCAACGAGCGCGCCGTCCGCGCCACGCGGCGGTAGCCGCGCCTCCCATCCCGGCCGAGCCGGGCCAGGGCACATCGCCCGCCCATCCGCCCACCCCAGGAGTACCGAATGCCGCGTGATCTCGCGGGCCTTCGCCATGATCGCGCGAAGGCCTCCTCCCGCATGACCGAGCTTGCCGCCGCCGCCCGCGGCCGCTCGATGACCGACGACGAACAGCGCGAGTTCGACACCGCCGCCGGCAAGGTGACAGACCTCGATCGCGACATCGCCGCCGCCGAGGCCGAGGCGGATCGCTCGACGTCGAGCGCCAGCACCCGCGCCGACGCGGCGGAGATCGCCAAGCTCTGCGTGAACGGCGGCGTGCCGTCGATGGCCTCCGCCCTGATCGCCGAGGGCGTCTCGGTCGACGAGGCGCGGACGCGCATCAACGCCGCCGGCGAGATGAAGACGGTGGTGGAGCACGCCCGCCGCGTCGATCCGACGATCCCGGCCGACGCCGCCGACAAGCTCCTCGCCGAGGGCAAGACGGTCGAGCAGGCCCGGGCGAGCTTCTTCGAGCGCTTCGTCGCGGCCGAGGAGAAGACCTCGATCCGCTCCCACATCCCGACGGCCCAGGGCAACGCCGGCCTCACCGCCTCCGCCAGCAGCATGGAGCGCGAGCTCCGCCGCGCCGGCCTGAAGAAGGACGCCTGACCCATGGCCCTCCTCGAGACCGCGATCGTCGCTTCCGACTGGCTGAAGGCGGAGGACGGCTCCTACCGCAGCCGCGACACGGCGATCATCGCCTCCGGCGCCGGCAAGCTCGTTTCCGGCACCGTGCTCGCCAAGGTCGCCGCGACCGGCAAGTATGTGCCGGCCGCTGCCGCCGGTTCCGACGGCTCGCAGACCGCCGTGGCGGTGCTGCTGTTCCCGGTCGACGCGACGAGCGCCGACGCCAAGGCGGTGATCGTGTCCCGGCACGCCATCGCGAGCCATAACGGCCTCACCTACGGGGCCACCATCAACGATGCTACGAAGCGCGCAGCGGCGAACGCCCAGCTCGGCGCGGTCGGCATCATCGTCCGCCAGGGGGCCTGATCCGCGATGCCCGAGATCCTCGACATCTTCAACCAGGACGCCTTCTCGGCGTCCGCCCTCACCGGCAACATCACGCTGGTGCCGAACGCCTACGGGCGCATCAACGCGCTCGGACTGTTCCGGCCCGAGCCGATCGCCACCACCACGGTGACGGTGATCCTCGAGAACGGCGTGCTGAACCTGCTGCCCACCCGGCCGCGCGGCGCCCCGGCGTCGCTCGGCACCCGCGGCCGGCAGAAGCCGAAGGCGTTCCCGGTGCCGCACATCCCGCACGAGGACAGCGTCCTGGCGACCGACGTCCAGAACATGCTGGCGCTCACGCCGAACGGCATCGCCGGCCTGGAGACCGTGCTGGGCTTCCTGAACCGGAAGCTGATCGTGATGCGCAACAAGCACGCGATCACGCTGGAGAAGCTGCGGATGGACGCGCTGAAGGGCGTGATCCGCGACTACGACGGCTCGGTCATCCTCGACCTGTTCGCCGCGTTCGGCGTGACGCAGCAGGTGGTGGACTTCGCCCTGGGCACCTCCTCGACCGACGTGCTCGGCAAGTGCCAGGACGTCACCGGCTACATGGAGGACAACCTCCTCGGCGAGACCATGACCGGCGTGCATGCGCTCGCCTCGCCCGAGTGGTTCCGCAAGTTCACCTCGCACGCGAGCGTGAAGGAGGCTTTCAAGTACTACCAGTCGGGGCCGCAGATCCTGCGCGAGGACGTCCGCAAGGGCTTCACCTTCGGCGGCATCACCTTCGAGGAATACCGCGGCTCGGCCTCCTACGTGCAGGAGGACGGGACCACCAGCGTGCCCGAGCGGTTCGTGCCGGCCGGCGACGTGCGGTTCTTCCCGCTCGGCACCACCGACACCTTCACGAACTACTGGGCGCCGCCCGACTTCTGGTCGGCGGTGAACCAGGCGCCGGCGATCGGCGACGCCGAGGTGTTCGTGGCGCCGCTCGAGCCGAAGAAGTTCGGCAAGGGCATGGACATCCACACCGAGTCCAACCCGCTCCCGCTCGTGAAGCGCCCGGCGCTGCTGGTGCGCGGCACCACCTCGAACTGACCGGCACAGCGTGCGGCCCGCCCGCATGTTCGTCACCGACGAGGTCGACCACTGGCCGCCCGGCATCCTGGGCGGCTCCATCGTCCTGACGCCTGCACAGCAGGCCTTCATCGAGAGGATGCGCCATGAAGCTGCGCGAGAAGGGCAAGACCGACGCCGAGCCCGTCACCATGGGCTGGGACGAGGCGCAGGCGGCGCTCGCCGCCGGCACCCACGAGGTCGCCGAAGGCTCGGACGCCGGCGCCGGTGTCGATGCCCCGGTGGCCGATAGCGAGGGCGGCCCGGGCGCCGACCAGGGTAAGCAGGTCGGCGATAACTCGAAGGCGAAGACCGAGGCCGACGCCGGCAAGGGGCAGCGCGCCGCACGATGAGCGTTCTGTCGATGGCGGTGGACGCCCTCTTCGACGATCCGAACCTCAGTCGTGACGCCGTGTGGCGCGCGGGCGGTGCCGGCAATGGCCGGCTCGTCCGCATCCGCCGGCGCTCGCCGGAGGCGGTTATCGGGGTGGGCGACAACCGCTTCGACCTCGACGCCATGCTGATCGACGTCCGCCTGTCCGAGGTGCCGGCCCCGGCCAAGGGCGACACCTTCCAAGTGGAAGCGGAAGACGGCGAGCCCGGGGGCCTGTTCGAGGTCATCGGGCTCGCCACGATCGACAGCCACCGGCTGGTGCGGACCTGCGAGGTGGCGCCCATCGCCGAGGACGATCCGGAGGACGAGGGGCCGTGAGGCTCACCGCCGGAGCGCCGGACATCCGCGGCGCGCTGTCTGGCGCCGAGGTGCAGATCGCCCGCTCGGTCACCGCCGGCATGCGCCAGGTCACCGACGGGCTGAAGGAGGACCTGCGCGCCGAGGTGCGCGACGCAGGGCTTGGCCCGCGCCTCGCCAACACCTGGCGCGGGCAGACCTTCCCGAAGACCGGCGAGAGCGCGGACGCCGCGTCCTACGTCTCCTCGAACGCCCCGAAGCTGATCGACGCCTTCGATCGCGGCGTGACGATCACCGCGAAGGGCGGCAAGTACCTCGCGATTCCGACGCCCAATGCCGGCGTCCGGCAGCTGTCGAAGCGGCGCACGAAGGGCTCGACCGACAACACCCTGTCCCCCGCAGCGTGGGAGCGGGAGACCGGCACGAAGCTGCGGTTCATCCCGACCCGTAGCGGCGGCGTGCTGGTCGCGGATGCCTTCTACCGCCGGCAGGCCGCGCGCTTCCAGCGCCGCAAGGGGTTCCGCCCGATCCGCGAGGCCGGCCCGGCGAAGGGGCGCACCTTCGTGGTGATCTTCGTCCTGGTGCGCCAGGCCAAGCTCCGCAAGCGGCTCGACATCGACACGACGGCCAGGGCCTGGGCCGAGCGCGTGCCCGCCGCCATCGCCGCCAACTGGCAGGCCTGATCCGAGGACGTCGCCATGGCGCGCTTCTCTCCGTTCGTCGCCCTGCTCCTGCTGCTCATCGCGCCTGCCTTGGCCGAGCCGCCGCCGACCGTGGCGCCCGGCGCGGCGCAGAGCGTGCAACTGCAGCCGGTCGCGATCTACGGCGCCGACGGCCGCGTGGTCTCGTTCCCCGATCCGAACCGGACGATGGTCATGCCGTTCGTTCGGGCGACCGGCAGCGGCTTCATCTTCCCGGCGACCTCGTCGCCGCAGCAGTTCCTGGTCACCCAGCCGGCCGGCACCACCACCTATCGGGCCTACAACCCGTGCGCCGCGGCGGACGTCCGGATCACCAGCGTGTCGGCGATCGAACCGCTGGTCGCGGTCGCGACCGAGTACCCGGGCGTGGCGCGGGTCACCTCCCGCACGGGGACGATCGACCGGTTCAGCGGAACGCGATTCGGCCGCGGCGCAGAGACCCTGGGCAGCGCCGCTAACCCGATGGGCGGCCCGAACCGAATCGTCTCCATCATGATCGTGCCGATCCCGGGTTACCCGGCTGACCTGACCGGCATGACTTGCGAATTCGAGCTCATGTACGGGAACGGTGGCTGATGCGTGCGCTCCACATCGCGCTCTGTGCCGCGTTCCTGGCGACGCCCGCCGCGGCCCGGGTGCCCGGCACCGCCGGCCCGCCGGGGTTGCACGGCGAAAAGGGCGAGCCCGGGGTACCTGGCCCGAAAGGAGATCCTGGTGAGCGAGGACTTCCGGGAGCGCCTGGACCGAATGGCGAGCGCGGCCCCGCAGGACTTGCTGGTCCACAGGGCAACCCTGGACCTCAGGGCGTGCCTGGTCCGGCCGGGGCCGCAGGTCGGGCGGGC
Organism: Methylobacterium ajmalii; assembly: GCF_016613415.1. GTDB lineage: Bacteria > Pseudomonadota > Alphaproteobacteria > Rhizobiales > Beijerinckiaceae > Methylobacterium > Methylobacterium ajmalii. The sequence continues at coordinate 43,476 of NZ_JACWCT010000073.1, forward strand.
GACACTGGCCCCGCCGGTCCGGCTGGCCCCACGGGCGCCGACGGCAAGCCGCGGCGCGTCGAGCGCTACACCCAGCCCGCTAACGCGAGCGGCGTCGCCACCTTCACCTGGCCCGCCTGTACCGCGACGCCCGACGTGGACGTGATCCCGGGGTGGATCACGATCGGCGGCGTGCAGCAGATGGTGACCGGCGGTGTCACCTCGCAGACCGCATCGGGTGCGACGGTCGCGGTGAAGATTTCGCAGGGCACGATTGCCCTCTCCGGCACGCCGTTCCGGCAGGCCGACACCGGCACGGCCTCGACCGTGCGCGTGATCTGCAACTGACCGGACGCCCATGCCGAGCAAGCGTGAACAGGTCCTGCAGGGCGTCTCAGACCTGCTGAAGGCCGCCCTGCCGAAGGCCTCCCACTTCCGCAACGAGGTGAAGCCCGAGGCCATTCCGGCGAACGGCTTCGTCAACATGGACGACGGCGACCCGGGCGAGCCCGAGGTCACGCTGAATCCCACCACCTGGATCTACGAGCACGCCATCCCGGTCGACGTCGCTGCGCTCAAGAGCCGGACCGTCAGCGCCGAGCTGCGGCTGGACGCCATGCTGCAGGCCATCGGCGCGGCCGTGGCGGCGGATCGGACCCTCCGCGGCCTCTGCGACTACCTGATGGTGCAGGCAGCCACCACCGAGCCCCTGACTGCGGAAGGCGCAGCCGTCTCGCGCCTGGCGCTGGTCGAGATCGTCGCCGTCTACGGCACCACCGATCCCCTGAACTGAAACCCGAGGAGAAAACCATGGCTCGCGCCCGCGGAGCGAACGCCATCATGGCGGCTGCCTTCGAGACCACCTACGGCGTCCCGCCCACCAGCGGATTTCGCAAGCTGCCCTTCGTCTCGTCCAACCTCGGCGAGGAGCAGGGCCTGATCGCCAGCGACCTTCTCGGCTACGGCCGCGAGCCGCTGCCGCCGACCCGCGACGTCGTGAACAACGACGGCGACGTGGTCGTGCCGATCGACCTGCGCAACTTCGGCAACTGGCTGAAGCTGTTCATGGGCGCGCCGTCGAGCACCGATGCCACCGGCGTGCGCACCCACGTGTTCACGTCCGGCGCCGTCGCCCTCCCTTCGATGACGGTGGAGGTCGGCCTGCCGGAGGTGCCGAGCTACGGCCAGAACTTCGGCGTGCGCGGCAACACCATGCGGGTGCAGATGCAGCGCTCCGGCCTGCTCACCGCGACGCTCGGCCTGATCGCGCAGGGCGAGAACAAGCTGGTGGCGTCGGCCGCCGGCACGCTCGCCGAGGCCAGCGTGGAGCGGTTCAGCCCGTTCCAGGGTGCCATCACCCGGGGCGGCCAGCCGCTCGGATCCGTCGTGTCGGCCGACTTCACCTACACCAACAACCTCGACAAGGTGGAGGTCATCCGCGGTGATGGCCGGATCGAGGACGCCGACCCCGGCATGGTCGGCATGTCTGGCAACATCGCGGTGCGGTTCCGGGACACCACGCTACTCGATCAGGCGACCTCGGGCGCGCCTGTGGAGCTCACCTTCGGCTGGGTCACCGACGCGGCGCGCTCGCTCGTGTTCACGGCGCACGCCGTCTACCTGCCGCGCGCCAAGACGCCGGTGACCGGCCCGAATGGGGTGCAGGCCACCTTCGCGTGGCAGGCGGCGAAAGATATGACGCTCGGCAAGACCGTCACCGCCACGCTCATCAACAACGTCGCGACATACTGAGCCTGGTACGGACCGCGTTCCGGCCGGCAAATCCCTTGCCCTCCGGGCGCGGCCCTCGGTACAACGGCATGACCCCGCTCGTGCGGGGATGGATCGCACGGCAGTGGCTTCGCACCTGCCGTGCGTTAGCTTTGCTCGCCACTCTGAGCGAAGTTCCCCGCGGGCCTGGGGATCGTTGCGAACCTGCCGACCGGCAAGATGATCGTACATCAGCGTCCGATCGCTTCTTTCTCCGCGAGAAAAAATGCTCAAGCTCTCCCAGTCGGTCGAGCCGTTCTGGCTCGACATCTTGCCGGGCGTCCGGATCCGCTTCCGGCCGATCACCGTCGCCTCGATGCTGGTCGCCCGCGAGGCGGTCGGCAAGGTGTTCCGCGACGAGGATCAGGACGACGTCGGCCCCCGCGCCAACATCGCTCTCGTGCGCGAACTCGCCCACCGCGGCATCATGGAGTGGGAGGGCGTCGGTGATGCCGACGGTCAGCCGATTCCAGTCACTCGTGAGGCGGTCGATCTCTTGATGGAGAACTGGCCGGCTTACGACCAGATCGACAACCTCTACGTCGCGCCGGCCCTCGCGAGGGACGCGGAAAAAAACGCATCGTCGAGCTCGTCCGGTGGCACTTCGGTGGCGGCGCCGGATACTGCGACGCCTGCGGCGTAGAGTGTGAGGCCTGCCCGTACCGCGAGCACGCACCCGCCACGGATGAGGGCCTGACGGCCTGGGCCGTGATTCGTCGCTGCGGCGGGCAGGTCCGGGCCGGCATGGGCGCTCCTTACGCCCTCGACTTCGGCGCCGTGCTGGCGCTGGCCGACGCCATGGGCGCGACTTCCGCGCTCCTCGCCGACGTCCTGCCGCATGTCGAGCCCTTCATCGTGAAGGCCTACCAGGAGCAGAGCGAGAATGCCGACTAGCGTCGCCATCCGCCTCGGCATCGAGGGTGGAGCCGAGGTCAAGCGCGTCCTTACCGAAACCGGTCAGGACGGCCAGGCCGCCTTCCAGAAGATCGCAGCCGCGAGCGACGCGGCCGGCGCTGCCGTCGACCGGCAGACCGCGAAGTTCCAGCGACTGGCGGCGGCTGCGCGCGAGGCGGAGACGCAGGCCCGGGCGCAGGCGAACATCAACGCCGTGCTCGGCATCGGGCAGGGCTCGGTCGGGGCCGCGCGCGATTCGGCTTCCGTGTTCGAGCTGCAGGCCCGGGCCGCCGACGAGGCGGCGCGCCGGGCGGAGGTGCTGTCGCGCGAGGTCGCGACGCTCCAGAGCCGCTTCGATCCGATGGCGGCGGCAGGCGCCCGCTACTCGGCCGCGCTGGCGGATATCGCCCGGGCGGAGGAGATCGGCGCCCTCTCGGCCAACAAGGCGGCCGCGGCGCGGCTCGCGGCGGTGCGCACGTTCGAGGACAGCACTCAGCGCCTGGAGCGTGCCGGCCTCGCCCAGAAGGCCAGCGCGCAGGCAGCGATCGCCGGCCAGATGATCGTGCCGAACCGCGGCGCCGACGTCGTGGCCTACGGCGACGAGCTCGACCGGCTGCGGGCCAAGTACAGCCCGCTGTTCGCCGCTCAGCGCGAATATCTGGGGCAGCTCGCCGAGATCCGGCAGGCGGTGCGGACCGGTGCCCTAACGCAAGCCGAGGGCGCGGCGGCGATCCAGTCCACCAAGGATGCCTTCGCCCGGCAGGTGACCGACCAGCGCGCCCGCGGCGATGGCCGGCTGACCGGCTTCCAGGCGCAGAACCTGCTCTATCAGGGTACGGACATCGTCGCCTCGGCGGCGAGCGGCATGTCCCCGCTCACCATCCTGCTGCAGCAGGGCGGGCAGATCGCGCCCGTGTTTGCCGGGCCCGGCTCAGCCAGCATCAAGGGTGCGCTCGGGCAGGCGAGCGAGGCGGTGACCGGCTTCGTCTCCCGCATCGGCTTCGTCGGCGGCGCGCTTGGTGTCGTGACCACCGCGGCGGTCGCCGGCACGGCCGCGGTCCTGTCCTATCAGAACTCGATGCGCGAGACCGAGCGCGCGCTGTCCGGTGTTGGCCGGGCCTCCGGTGCGAGCGCGACGCTGATCAACGCTGCGGCCCAGGCCGCAGCGGCCTCCGGCGAGGTCTCGGTTCGGCAGGCACGGCAGTTCTCGGCCGAGTACGCCTCGACCGGCCGCATCGGCGTCGAGATGTATGCCGGCCTCGCCCGGACGGCACGCGACTATGCGGCCTCAACCGGTCAGGACGTGGGCGACGCCAACACCGACCTCGCCAAGGCGTTCGGCAATCCGGATCTGGTCCGCGGGCTCGACACCCTGAACGAGAAGCTGGGTTTCCTGGACGATCGCACCCGGGAAACCGTCCGTCGGCTTTCCGAGCAGGGTGACCGGCTCGCCGCCCAGCGTGTGGGGTTCGACGCCTACGCTGCGGCCCTGACCAAGGCGAGCGAGCTGACCGGGGCCTTCGGCGACAAGACCTCGGCGTTCGGCCGCGTGTTCGGCAACGTCTGGGACATGGTCGGCGAGAAGCTGGACAAGGTGCTGACCGGCGGCTCGCTGGACGAGCGGATCAAGGATCTCCAGGCGCAGCTTGAGCAGACCGAGAGCCTGCGCGGCCGGTTTGGCGGGCTCCTCGACTACAGGGTAGACGCCCCGGCCAATGAGCTGCGGGAGGAGATCGCACGCCTGCGCGGGATCCAGGCCCGGCAAGCGCAGCAAACCGAGCGGGCGCAGACGGCACAGCGGTCGCGAGAGATCGGTGACCTTGTCCGCTCGCTCGATCCCGAGCAGACGCAACTCGACAAGCTCCAAGGCACGGCGGAGCGCCTGCGCCGCGCCCTCTCCGACCCGATCACCTTCGGTCTCGGCCCGCGGGCCCTGGCGGAGACCGAGGGCGCCTTCGGGCGCGTGTCGGCGCAGCTGCGCACGATGACCGAGGATATGGAGCGCTTCGGCAGTGCCACCATCGCGGCACAGGTGCGTGCGTCGGAATTTGCCAACCGGGCCGCGACCCAGCGCCTGAACCCTGTCGATCGCGCACTGGCCGATCGTCAGGAGCAGTACAACAACGAGGTGCGCAAGCTCGGCATTGACGTGACCGGGCCATCCTCGGCGCAGGTGCGCGCCGATTACGAGGCCCGCATCGGCAACGCCGACGCCCGAGATCTTGTCGGCATGACAGCCGCGCGGGACGCTGCCTTGAAGAACGCCTTGGCGAGAGAGGGATTGCAGCGCTCCCTCAACCTCGACACCGACACGATCCAGAAGGAGACTGCCGTCCGGGCCGAGCGCTCGCAGAACGTCAGCTCCTACATGGACCGCGTCATCGGTGCCGAGAGCGGCGGCGATCCGAATGTGCGCAACAGCCGCTCGACGGCGACCGGCCTCGGCCAGTTCATCGAAAGGACTTGGCTCGCCCTGTTCAAGGAGCGGTTCCCCGAGCGGGCCGCCGGCATGTCCCGGGACGAGATCCTGGCGCGCCGGACCGACCGCAGCGACAGCATCGAGCTGATCCGGGCCCTGACCGAGCAGAACTCACGAGCCCTGGAAAAGGCCGGCCTCGCCACCACCGACCGCAACCTCTACCTCGCGCACTTCGCCGGCGCTCAAGGGGCAGTCGATCTCCTGCGGGCGGATCGCGGCGCCTCGGCGGCATCGATCCTCGGCAGCGACGCGGCGCGTGCCAACCCGACCATCGTCGGCGGCGGTCGGACGGTCGGCAACGTCCTCGACTATGCCGAGAGGGTCATCAACAAGAGCGCGCCGAACATCCGGGCCTCGGACCGTGAGACCGCGGACGTGCGCAGTCGGACCACGCTGACGGAGCAGACGACGGAGGCGGAGGCGCGCCGGCAGAAGGTTCAGGAACTCCTGAACGATGAGATCCAGCGTGGCACCGCCATCGGGCGCACCTTCGCGACGGCGCAGGACCTGGTCAAGGCTTCGGCCAGCCAGATGACCCCCGAGATGGAAGCGCAGCGCAAGGTCATCCTGGAAACCGCCGACGCCTACGCCAAGGCGCAGGCGAACCTGCAGCGCAGTCAAATTGGCAAGGACATCCTGTTCGATCGCGCTCAGATAGGCCGCACCCAGTCCGAGCAGGCGGTTGCCTCTCGGCTGCGGGGGACCGGGCTCGGCCTCGACTCGCAGGAGGCAGACGGGCTGCGCCTCAACGACAATCTGAAGCAGACCAAGGATCTTGCCAGTTCCGCTTTCTCGGGAATGCTTGGCGATCTGCGCCAGGGCGTATCGCTCACTTCAGCGCTCACAAACGTGACCGGGCGCTTCGCCGACAAGCTCCTGCAGACCGCATCGGATCGCACGATCTCGGCGTTCTTCGACGCCTTCACCAAGGGCGGAGCAGCCAACAGCAACGGCTTCCTGGGCACGATCGCCTCGGTGATCGGGGGCGGGAAGTTCGACGTCGGCGGCTACACCGGCCCTGGCGACCGGTACGACGTTGCTGGCTTCGTGCACCGCGGTGAGGTGGTCTACTCGCAAGACGACGTTGCGCGGCATGGTGGCGTTGCGGTCGTTGATGCCATCCGCCGGGGCGGTCTGCGAGGCTATGCTGATGGCGGCGTTGTCGGCCGCGGTACCTTTACGATGCCGAGCCGGGCGATGATGGGACCCAGCAACGACGCGATCCCCGGCATCGCCTTCATCAACACCGGCACGCCCCAGGAGCAGAAAGCGCCCGCGCGCTGGGGCACCGATGAGCAAGGCCGTCGCCGCATCGAGATGACGATCGGCGACACCTTCGTGGCCGGCGCCGGCACTCCTCAGGGTCGCGAGGCGCTGGCGCAGAGCGGGCGGAGGATCCAGCGTTGATCGTCTGGCCTGCCGAGCTGCCGCAGCGCGTCCTCGCCTCAGGCTACAGCGAGAGCCTGGGCGATGGCCGGCTGCGCACGCAGATGGAAACCGGCCCGATGAAGGTGCGCCGGCGCTTCTCCGCGGTGGCGCGCCCGATCGCGGCTTCGTTCCGCGTCTCGCCCGATGGCAAGGCGCGGATTGAACGGTTCTGGTGGGAGGAAATCGGGGGCGGCAGCCTGCCGTTCCTGATGCCCGACCAGACGCATGATGCGCTGGCTTTGCTGGCTGACGATGGGCTGCAGCTGCTGGACGATCAGGGCCGGCCGCTGATCAACACCGCCTGGTGGTTGGTGATGGCCGGGGACGCTCCGCCCTCCTTCACTCCGCTTCAGCGCGGCATAGCCTACACGGCCGCTTTCCCGCTGGTGATCATGCCCTGATGCCTCGGCTGATCTCCCTCAACGCCCGCACGGCCGCGAACGCGGCGCAGACGGACCAGATCCCCGTCATGCTGACGACGATCCGGCATCCCGAATTACCGGAGCCGATCCTGCTCTCAAGCGACCCCACGGTGCGGATCACCACCGACCCGCTGGTCTACGGCACCAGGCACCAGGGCGAGGACTACCTGTTCGTGCTGATGGGCGCGGTCTGGCCGGACGATCAGCGCGGCTCGGCGCCGAAGACCACGCTGGTGTTCGAGAACGTCACCTCCGGCATGATCGAGCCGCTGCGGTCCATCCTCTCGCCGCCGTCGGCCGACCTCACCATCGTGATGGCGGCGACTCCTGACGTGATCGAGGCCCGATACCTCAACCTCAAGGGCACGCTCGGCACCTGGGATGCCGGGCGGATCTCGCTGGACGTGTCGCGCGAATCGTTCGCCAACGAGCCGATGCCGTCCGGGCGGATGAGCAAGGCCCGGTTCCCGGGGCTGTTTCGATGATGCACTGGTCTACCCCCTACGTCGGCCTTCCCTGGGCCGAGACCGGCGACACGCCCGACGGCGTGTCCTGCTGGGGCCTCTGCGTCCTCGTCTACCGCGAGGTGCTGGGGATTACCCTGCCGTCCTACGCCGGTCTCTGCGCCTGCCCGGCCGAGCGCCAGCAGATCGCGGCGACCATCAGCGGCGAGGCTGCCGGCGCTCTCTGGCGCCCCGTGCCGGTCACGGCTGCGCGTGAGTTCGACGTGGCGGTGTTCCGCGTCGGCGAGCTCGACTCGCACGTTGGCCTCGTCTGCACCCCCACCCAGGCGCTGCACATCACCCAAGGCCACGACAGCGCGGTGCTCGACCTGCGCGCGCGCCGGTGGGCCTCGCGCTTCTCCGGCCTCTACCGGCACGCCGAGATGATGGACCGCTCCTGTGCAGCGTGACGTCTCGGTCCTCGCCCTCGATAGCCTGTTCGACGCCAGCCGTCGGCGCGAGATGGTCTCGCCGCCCGGCTGCAGCATCGCGGAGATCGTCGCGCTTGCCTTCCCGGGCCTCGCCGAAGAATTGCGCGACCGCCTCCGGGTGACGATCGACGGCCGGGTGGTGCCTATCGGGATGTGGCGCAGCACCCGCCCGCGGGCCGGGACGCACCTGCTGATCCAGCCGATCCCGGCCGGCGACGCGGCGCGCAACGTGCTCACCATCGCGGTGACGGTGGGCGCCCTCGCCCTCGGGCAGTTCTACGGGCCGCTCCTCGCCGGCAGCTTGCTCGGCCTGCCGGGCGCCGCCAGCGGCTCGCTCGCCACGCTGCTATCGGCAGGCATCACCGGCACGACGTTGCTGGCCGGCACGCTGCTCATCAACGCGTTGATCCCGCCGCGGGCCGATGCGAAGGACAAGCCGAGCTATTCCATCCAGGGCCTGCAGAACCAGCTGACGCCGGATGCGCCGGTGCCGCTGGTCCTGGGCAAGGTGCGGTTCGCGCCGCCCTACGCCGCCACGCCCTACACCCAGGCCGTCGGTGATGAGCGCTACGTCGTGGCGGCTTTCCTCCTCGGCTACGGTCCCCTCGCGGTGCGGAACTGGCGCATCGGTGAGACGCCGGTCGAGCGCTTCACCGACATCACCCTCGAAACGCGCCTCGGCGGCGTGGACGATGAGCGGCTGACTCTCTACCCGCAACAGGTGCTCGAGGAGGCGTTGTCGGTCGCGCTCAAGACGAGCGTGGTGCCGACGGGCGGCCCGCAGATCCGCACAACGGCCTCGGACTGCACCGGCTGCGAGATCGACATCACAAGTACCGGCATCTACCAAGTCAACAAGGACGGCGCCTACCAGAATTTCACAGTCAATATCGGTGTACGCTACTGCAAATCCGGCACAAACAATTGGGTGAACGGCCCCGCGATCAGTATCACATCGAACAAGGCGAAGGCGCTTACCCGCACGACGCCGATCATCTTCCTGGAGCGCGGCCGATACGACATCGAGTTGACCCGCTCCACCACCGATTGGGACGAGGCTGACCAGTCGAACAAGACGATCCAGCGCCACGGCGCCACGGTATGGTCGGTGCTGCGCTCGTTCCGCCCCGAATACCCGATCGACTTCCCGCAGCCGCTGGCGCTGGCCGCCTGCCGGATCCGGGCGACGGGGCAACTCAACGGCACGCTCGACGCCCTGAACGCCGACGTGACCTCCATCTGCCCGGACTGGGACGAGGCCAGCGGCACGTGGATCCCTCGCGAGACCAACAACCCGGCCTCGCTGTTCCGCTACGTGCTGGCCGGCCCCGCCATCGCCTATCCGCTGACGCTGGCCGAGATCGGCGCGCTCGAGGACTGGCACCGGTTCTGCTCCGCCAAGGGACTGACCTACAACCGCGTGCACGACTACGAAGCCAGCGTCCTTGAGGTGCTGGGCGATATCGCCGCCGCCGGCAGGGCAAGCCCGCACGATACCGGCGAGGTCTGGCAAGTGGTGATCGATCGGGCACTGTCGGTGGTCTCGGCCCACATCAGCCCGCGGAACAGCTGGAGCTACCAGGGCAAGAGGCCCTATGCTGTCTTCCCCGATGCCTTCCGGGTCAGCTTCCTCGACGAGACCAACGGGTTCGCCAAAGCCGAGCGGCTGGTGCCCTGGCCGGGCCACAGCGGCGACATCCGGATCACCGAGAAGCTGGAGATGCCGGGGGTCACGAACCCCGACATGGTGTGGCGCGAGGCCCGGAAGCGCCAGTACGAGCTGATCCACCGGCCCGACACCCACACGGTCAACCTGGATTGGGAGGCGCTGACCATCCGCCGCGGCGACCGCGCCCAGCTGAGCCACGACGTGCTGGAGAGCACGATGGTCTCGGGCCGGGTGACGGCGGTCACGTCGGTGGGCGGCAGCGTCATGGTCTACCTCGACGAGGCCGTGACCATGGTGGCGGGCCAGTCCTACGCGCTCCGGTTCCGACGCGCCGACGGCGCCAGCCTGCTCCGGACTGTCGCCACGTTGCCCGGGACGACGCACGCAGTTCGTCTGACCGGCACCGGTGATGTGCCGGCCGGGCCGACCGACGACGATCCATCGGGTGAGCTCGCGATGTTCGGCCCCGCCGCTCGGGAGAGCTTCCCGGTGACGGTGAAGGGGTTCGAGGCAATGGAGGACTTCGCGGCCCGCCTGACCCTGATCGACCACGCCGCCGAAATCGAGGCCCTGGTGGATGCCGAGGTGCCGCCGCCGTGGAGCGGCCGCGCCGGCGGGCCGGCGCAGCAACAGACCGGCACGCCTCTGGCGCCGATCATCGACAACGTGGTCTCGGGCGTGCTCGCGTCGGACGCCATCACCCCGACCAACCCGGTGCCGGTCGTCGTTCTCGTCCGAGCCTTTCCGCTCGAGACCCTGACCAGTGCCTCGTTCGAGGTGCGGCACCGCAAGATCGGGTCCGGCACGTGGATGTCGGCGCCCGGTGCGGCTGCCGCCGGCGCGGTGATGCTGCCCGGTTACCAGAAGGGCGAC
>NZ_JACWCT010000074.1 GCF_016613415.1 Methylobacterium ajmalii
GCAGCGCCGCCGCGAGGGCGGAGGCGTCGCCGGGCGGCACCGCGCGGCCGGCACCCGCCGGCACCGTCTCGGCGGCGGCCCCCCCGGTGGTGGCGACGAGGGGCAGGCCCCGGGCCAGCGCCTCCGTCAGCGCCATGCCGTAGCCCTCGAACAGCGAGGCCGAGACCGCGAGGTCGGCCCCGGCATGGAGGGCGTCGAGGGTCTCCGGCGCCACCGCGCCGGCGAGCGTGATACGTCCGGCGAGGCCCGCCGCGGCGATCTGCGCGCGCAGGGCCGCGGCGCTCTCCGGCACCCGGTCGAGGCTGCCCGCGACGGTGAGCGACCAGTCGAGGTCGGCGAGCGTCGCGAGCGCCCGCACCAGGACGTCGTAGCCCTTGCGCGGGCTCACGGTCCCGACGGCGAGCAACCGGACGGACGCGCCGGTGCGCGGCGGCACCCGGGCGGCTGGAGCGGTGCCGGGCTCCGCCACGGTGATCCGCCCTGGCGCCACGCCGAACTCGGCGGTGAGCAGCCGGGCGGTGTAGCGGCTCGTCGCGACGACGCGGCTCGCCAGCGCCAGCGCCGCCCGCTCGCCCGCCACCAGGGCGGCGGCGCGCTCGGACGACAGCCCGGTCTCGTAGCCGAGGGGGTGGTGGACCAGCGCCGCCATCGGCCGCCCGACGGCGCGGATCAGGTCCGGCGGCAGCGCGCCGTAGGCGAGCCCATCGACGAGGAGCGCGGCCTCAGCCGGCACCCCCGCCAGCGCGGCCCGCGTGCGGGCGAGGTCGTCGGCGTCCGGATCCGGGAAGCCGTCCGGCAGCCGCAACGGCTCGGCCGCGACGCCGAGGGCCGGCAGGTGCCGGAGGATCCGGCGCGCATAGGCGTAGCCCCCGGTCGGGGCCGCAAGGTCGCCCGGGAAGGCGAGGACGAGGCGCATCAGCCGAGCGGCGCCTCGAACCAGGCCCGCGCGAGGTGGGATTCGTGCAGGGTCACGCGGATGCGGCTCACCCCCTCGCCGCCGGGGCCGAGGTCGCCGGCCCGGGCGGCGGCGGCCATCGTCCGGTGGATGTGCCCGCTCAGGAACTCGGTGGTGGTGTTCTCCCCGGCGAATTCCGGCATCTCGTCGAGGTTGCGGTAGTTGAGCGGCGCCAGCACCGTCTTCAGCGCCTCGCTCGCCCGGCCGATATCGACCACTACCCCGTCCGGGGTCAGGCTCTCGCGGAAGAACGCCACGTCGACCACGAAGGTCGCCCCGTGCAGGGCTTGCGCCGGCCCGAACAATTCGCCTCGGAAGCTGTGGGCGATCATCACGTGGTCGCGGACCTCGACGGCGTACATGGGCTGTTTCCTCAGGAGCGGATCACGGGTAGCGGATCACCGTGCACAGGCCCGGCGCACCGGGCCCCAGCAGGCGGGGGAGGGCGGCGGGCAGGTCGGCGAAGGCGACCTCCTCGGTGAGGAGGGCGTCGAGACGTTCGTCGCGCAGCAGGTCGAGGGCCTTGAGCAGGCGCCGCCGATGGCTCCAGCGCGGACGGCGCGAGGCCGCCACCGCCCCGACCTGGCTGCCGACGAGGCGCAGGCGCCGGGCATGGAAGGCGAGGCCGAGAGGGGCCGCGACCGGCTCGGAGCCGTACCAGCTCAGCTCGATCACGGCCGCCTCGTCGCCGGCGAGCGAGAGGGCGAGGTCGAGGCCGGCCGCGCTGGCGCTGGCATGGACCACGAGGTCGGCCTCCGGCCGGGCCGCCCCGGGCAGGGCGAAGGCGAGACCCAGCACCCGGGCCGTCGCCTCGCGGGCGGGATCGCGGTCGATCAGCTCGACCTCAGCCCCCGGCAGGCCGGCGCAGAGATGGGCGACGAGGAGCCCGACCACGCCGCCGCCGACCACCGCGATCCGGTCGCCCGGTCCGGCGCCCGAATCCCACGCGGCGTTCAGCGCCGTCTCCATGTTGGCGGCGAGCACCGCGCGGCGCGGCGGCAGATCCGGGGGCAGCGGGCAGAGCGTCGCCCGGGGAGCGACGAACCCCTCCTGGTGCGGCTGGAGCGCGAAGACGTGCCCGCCCTCCTGCGTCTCGCCGACCGCGCAATAGCCGTACTTGACCGGAAACGGGAACTCGCCGCCTTGCGCCGGGGCACGCATCCGCCCGGCCACCGCGTCGGGTACGCGGCCCTCGAAGACCAGCCGCTCGGTGCCGCGGCTGAGCGCCGTCCACAGGGTGCGCACGCGCACCTCGTCGGGATCGGGCGCGGGCAGGCGCTCGTGTCGCAGCTCCGCTTGCCCGGCCGCGCTATACCAGAGCGCCCGCACGGTCTCCGCCGTGCCGCCCTCGGATGCCTGACGATGCCGCAAACCGACTCCTCGGTGATCGCCCGCGCGGAGAGTTCCGCCCGCGCTCCTCTCACGACGCCGACGGGCCTGCAAGCCTGCATCACCCTGCGTCGCCGCCGTCTCGCGGTGCTCGGGCTGACCCTCGTCACCGGCCTCGCCTTCGCGGCCGCGCTGGCCGCGGTGCTGGCCCAGGACGGGTTCGACGGGCTCGACCTCGCGCTGCTGGCCTGCGGGATCGCCACCCTGCCCTGGACGGTGCTCGGCGTCTGGAACGCCGCGATCGGCTTCCTCTTGCTGCGGGCCGGCCGGGCCGGCCTCCTCGCCGCCGCGCCCCACGCCGCGGCCGGTGAAGCGGAGACGCCGCTCCACCTGACGACCGCCGTGGTGATGACCCTGCGCAACGAGGACCCGGCCCGGGCGCTGTCGCGCCTCGCCCTGGTGCGCGAGAGCCTGGTGCGTACCGGGGAGGGGGCGGCGTTCCGCTACCACGTGCTGAGCGACAGCGACCGGCCCGAGGTGGCGCAAGCGGAGGAGGACTGGGTCGCGGCCTGGCGCGCCGGCCTGCCCGAGGCGGAGGCCGCCCGCATCCGCTACCGGCGCCGCTCGGAGAACGCGGGCTACAAGGCCGGCAACCTGCAGGAGTTCTGCGCCCGCAGCGACGCCGACCTGATGCTGCCGCTCGACGCCGACAGCCTGATGACCGGCCCGGCGATCCTGCGCCTCGTGCGGATCATGCAGGCCCATCCGCGCCTCGGCATCCTCCAGAGCCTCGCGGTCGGCGCGCCGGCCGCCAGCGCCTTCGCGCGGCTGTTCCAGTTCGGCATGCGCCACGGCATGCTGCCCTACACGCTCGGCGCCGCCTGGTGGGGGGCGGAAAGCGGCCCGTTCTGGGGTCACAACGCGGTGGTGCGCATCGCCCCCTTCGCGGCGCATTGCCGGCTGCCCGCCTTGCGCGGCGGCGGCGCGGTGCTGTCGCACGACCAGGTCGAGGCGGTGCTGATGCGGCGGGCCGGCTACGAGGTCCGGGTGCTGCCGATCGAGGAGGGCAGCTTCGAGGACAACCCGCCGACGCTCCTCGACCACCTCGCCCGCGACGCCCGCTGGTGCCGGGGCAACCTGCAGTACCTGCGCCTGCCGCCGATGCCGGGCCTCCTGCCGATGAGCCGGTTCCAGCTCGTGTGGGCGGTGCTGATGTTCCTCAACCCGCCGGCCCTGACCCTGGCGCTCCTGCTCCTGCCGTGGCGCGCCGCGACCCATGACGGCCCGGCCGCGGGCGCGGCCGCGCTCTACCTCGTCTGGCTCCTGCTCTCGCTCGCCCCCAAGCTCGCCGGCTATGCCGCCGTGCTGGCCGACCGGGAGGCGCGTGCGGCCCATGGCGGCGGCGCCCGCTTCCTCGCCGGGATGCTGGCCGAGGTCGCGGCCTCGTTCCTGCTGCTCGGCGCCTCGTCGGTGCGGCTCACCGGCGCGATGATCGGGCTGGCGCTCGGCCGGGCCGGGAGCTGGAGCGCCCAGGACCGGGACGCGCGGGGCCTGCGCTGGAGCGAGGGATTGGCCGCCCTGCCGGGCGTCACGCTGTTCGGGCTCCTCGTCTGCGGCGCGCTCGCCCTCGTCTCGCCGGCGCTGCTCGTCTGGAGCCTCCCGCTGACGCTGGGCAGCCTCCTGGCGGTGCCGTTCTGCGTCCTCACGGCGGCGCCGGAGGCGGGGCGCGCCATGGTGCGGGCGGGCCTCTGCGCCACCCGGGAGGAGATCGCGCCGCCCTGGGAGATCGCCCGGCTCGGCGCGGGGCGGGCGGCGTGATTGCCCGCGGGCCATCGCGTTTCGGCCCGATTGCCCTTATATGCCCGGTTCAATCCGTTTCATCCGAAGGTCAGAAGTATCATGGCGACGGCGTCGTTCGACTCCGCCCGGCGCGGGAATGGCGCTGGTCCCACCGAGGCCCATCCCGGTCCGGCTCCCGCGATCGAGAAGACCCCCGAGATCCGCCCCGAGGCGCTGGAGGCCACCGGCCCGACCTCGCTGGTCGGCCTCACCCGCGAGGCGCTGAAGGGCCGGCTCGCCGCCATCGGCGTGCCCGAGCGCGAGCAGCGCATGCGCGCCGGCCAGCTCTGGCACTGGATCAACGTGCGGGGCGCGGCGTCGTTCGACGAGATGACCAACGTCAGCAAGGTGCTGAAAGGCCAGCTCGCCGGCATCCACACCCTCGACCGGCCCGAGGTGGTGAGCGAGCAGGTGTCGCGCGACGGCACCCGCAAGTGGCTGATCCGCATGCCGCCGACCGGCAAGCACGACCACAACCGCGGCGCCGAGATCGAGTGCGTCTACATCCCGGCCAACGACCGCGGCACGCTCTGCGTCTCGTCGCAGGTCGGCTGCACGCTGACCTGCTCGTTCTGCCACACCGGCACGCAGCGCCTGGTGCGCAACCTGTCGTGCCAGGAGATCGTCTCGCAGCTCGTCGTCGCCCGCGACCGCCTCGGCGACTGGCCGGGCAGGACGCCGCCGAAGGGCGCCTTCGTGCCGGTCGACGGCTCGCGCTTCGTCTCGAACATCGTCTTCATGGGCATGGGCGAGCCGCTCTACAACGTCGACAACGTCATCGACGCGGTCGGCGTGATGAGCGACCACGAGGGCTTAGGCCTCTCGCGCCGGCGCATCACCGTCTCGACCTCCGGCGTGGTGCCGCAATTCGAGCGCCTCGGCATCGAGGCCAACGCCATGCTGGCGATCTCGCTCCACGCCGTGCGCGACGACCTGCGAAACGAGCTGGTGCCGCTCAACCGCAAGTACCCGATCCGCGAGCTGCTCCAGGCCTGCCGCGACTATCCGGGCGTATCGAACGCCCGCCGCATCACCTTCGAGTACGTGATGCTGAAGGGCGTCAACGATTCCGACGGCGATGCACGCGAGCTGGTGCGGCTGCTCAAGGGCATCCCGGCCAAGATCAACCTGATCCCGTTCAACCCCTGGCCCGGCTCGAAGTACGAGTGCTCGGACTGGGAGCGGATCGAGCGCTTCTCCGAGATCGTGTTCAACGCCGGCTACGCCTCGCCGGTGCGCACGCCGCGGGGCCGTGACATCCTGGCGGCCTGCGGCCAGCTCAAGAGCGAGACCGAGAAGCTGCGCGCCCGCGCCCGGATGATGCTGGAAGAGGGCATCGGCGCCGAGGGCGTCTATGCCGGCGCCCACGACGACGACTGAGCGGGCCCAAGGCATGTCCCTCGGGCGCCTCCTCGCGGTCGCGACCGCGCTCCTGATGGCGATCGCCTGCGGCGGCCTCGCCCTCGGGATCGGCGTCGTTCTCGACCCGGTCCTGCGCGACCTCCTCGGCACCCTCGGCCTGTCGGGGCTCGAGGCGGTGCTCTCCGACCTCGCCGAGGGCTACGCTCCCGATCCCGGCATGATCGAGGGTGCGCTCAACCTCGGCCGGGCGATCCTGCTCCTCGTCGCGGTGCCCCCCGCCCTCAACGCCGTCGTCGGCGAGGTGCTGCGGTTCCGCTCGCTCGCCTGGTACGGCGGCGCCACCGGCCTCCTCACCGCGCTCCTGCCCTGGCTGATGCGGGGCGGGGCCGGACCCGCCGGGGCCGGGGAGGGGCGGGTGACGGCGATCCTGTTCTGCGCCGGCGGGGTGGCCGGCCTCGTCTACTGGCTCGCCGCCGGGCGCTTCGCCGGGCGCGGCCCCCCCACGATGTGGGCCGCCCCGCGGCGCTGACCCCCGATCGCGCCGATCGTTCGGTCGCTCTTGTCGAAATGGTAACCGTGTGCGCGAAAGACGCTCGCGGTCCATGCAACCAATCGGGGCGCCCGTGACGGGCGTGAAAGTCCTGTTTAGAGTTGCGGGCGCGAGGTCGCATCTCGCAGGACGCCTACCCGAGAGACCGTCATCCATGTCGCTGCCGCGTCGCCTCCTCGCCGGCCCGCAGGCCGTCCGGGTCAGCATCGTGCTCGGCCTGCTGGCGCCCCTCGGGATGCTCGTCGTGTCCGGCTTCATGCTCTACGAGATGCGGCGGGACATGTGGCAGCGGGCCGAGGAGACGTCCCGCAGCCTTTTGGAGGTGGTCGAGCGCGACATCGCCCGCAACATCGAGATCACCGACCTGGCGCTGCAGGGCCTCATCGCCAAGGTCGAGAACCCCGCCGTCGCCGGGGCGCCGGAGGACTTGCGGCGGCTGGTGCTGTTCGACCGTGTCGTGACCGCCGACGGCTTCGGCATCCTGGTGCTGTTCGACGAGCACGGCACCGGGATCCTGAACTCGCGCTATCCCTCGGGGGCCGGCGGCACCTTCGAGGACCGCGACTACTTCCAGGTCCACCGGCGCGATCCGGATGCCGGGCTCTACGTCAGCAAGCCCTACCTGTCGCGGCTGTCCGGGGCCTACACGGTGGCGTTCAGCCGGCGCATCGCGAAGCCGGACGGCTCGTTCGGCGGCGTCGCGGTCGCGACGCTGAAGCTGTCCCACTTCACGCAGATCCTCGAGAAGCTCGATCTCGGCCGCGACAGCAGCATAAACCTGGTGCGCGAGGACGGCATCCGCATCGTGCGCTTCCCCTACGACGTGCGGGACGTCGGCAGCGACCTCTCGGCGATGCCGAACTTCCAGCGCGCCCTGCGCGAGCGCACCGGCAGCTTCGCCGACTGGGCCGCGCGCGACCGCGTGCACCGGCTCTTCACCTTCAAGCCGGTCGGCAGCCTGCCGCTTCTGCTCGCCCTCGGGGTCAGCACCCAGGAGATCGAGGCCGGCTGGCGCGCCAAGGCCCTGGTCATCGGCGGCACGCTGCTCGCCCTCTTCTGTGTCGCGCTGCTGCTCGCCCTGCTGTGCGGCCGCGAGCTGCGCCGCCGCGGCGCCGTCGAGGCCGAGCTCGCCCGCCTCTCCCTCACCGACGGCCTGACCGGGCTACCGAACCGCCGCCGCTTCGACGGGGCCCTCGACGCTGCCTGGCGGGAGGCCGCCCGCTCCGGCCGGCCGCTGTCGCTGCTGATCGTCGACGCCGACCACTTCAAGCGGATCAACGACCGCCACGGCCACGCCGTCGGCGACGAGGTCCTGCGCGGGCTGGCGCGCTGCCTGTCGGCGGCCATCCACCGGCCGCACGACCTCGTATGCCGGATCGGCGGCGAGGAATTCGCCCTCCTCCTGCCGGACACCGACGAGGAGGGAGCGGCCCGGGTCGCGGAGCGCCTGCGCGCCGGGGTGGCGACGCTCGCGGTCGAGCAGGCGGGCATCCCGGCCGGGGCGGTGACGGTGAGCGTCGGCCTCGCCCCGTCCGCGTGCGCCGACACGCCGGCCGACCTGTACCGGGCGGCGGACGCGGCGCTCTACGAGGCCAAGGCGGCCGGCCGCGACCGCGTCTGCCGGGCCTCCGGCCGCCCGGTGCCGACGCATCTGCGCCTCGTCGCCTCCTCCGCGTGAGCGGTCAGCGCACCGTCAGGAGGATGCGGGCCGCGAAGGTCCCGAACAGTCCGGCGAACAGCCAGTCGATCCCCCGCATCAGCCGCGGCCGGGCCTGGAGCGCCCCGGTGACCCGGGCGGCGCCGAGCACCATCAGGATTCCGAGCGGCAGGGCCAGGCCGACGAAGGCGAGGCCCAGGAAGGCGAGCTGGCCGGTCGGGTTCGGCGAATCGGCGCGCACGAATTGCGGCAGGAAGGTCAGGAAGAACAGCACCACCTTGGGGTTGGTGAGGTTCACCCCGAGCCCGAGGCAGAAGGTCCGCCACAGGCCGCCCCGCACCGTCTCGGCCCGCACGGTGAGCGCCGAGCCGTGGCGCAGCGCGTCGATGGCGAGCCAGGCGAGGTAGAGCGCGCCGACCACCTTCAGCACCGTGAAGGCGGTGGCCGAGGCGGCGATCAGCGCCGAGATGCCGAGAACGGCGGCGAGCGTGTGGATCAGGGTGCCGAGGCTCGTGCCCAGGACCGTCACGATGCCGGCCCGGCGCCCCGAGCCGATGGTGCGGGCGAGCGTCAGGCTCATGTCGGGCCCGGGGGTGACGAACAGCACCAGGCAGGCGGCGAGGTAGGCGACCAGGGTCGGGGTGTCGGGCAGGACGCTCATCGGGCGGCTCCGCGGGAGATGCCCGGTCTGTAGCGGTCCGCGCGCCCGGCGCAACTCCCGAACGCGAGAGCGCCCGCCCGGGAGGTCCCGGGCGGGCGCGGACGAATCGGGCCCGACGTCAGCCGGCGATCAGAAGGTGATGCCGCCCTCGATCATGTAGCGGTCCTGCGAGGTGCGGTTGCCGGTGCGGCCGAAGCCGGTGCCGAGCGTGCCGAAGGCGAGGTCGCCGCGGCTGATGTCGTAGAGCTGCACCCGCGAGTACTCGCCGCGCACGAAGTAGCGGTCGAAGGTGAAGGTCGGGGTGACGGTGAAGGACAGGGCCGAGCTGCCCGCGCCGTAGAGCAGGCTGGTGCCGCCGGCGAAGCGGTCGCCGGTCTGGGCGATGTACTCGACGCGGCCGGCGAGCGCGAAGTTATCGTTGAAGGCGTAGCTCGCGAGAACCGCGCCGCCGTAGGTCGAGGCGCCCTCGGCGATGCCGATCTTGAAGTCGCGCGCGACGTTCGTGTACTGGAAGTAGGGCGTGATCGTCCACGGCCCGTTCGAGTACGTGTAGTTGATCGACAGGATGCCGCTGTTCTGCTGGAACAGCGGGGTCGCGTAGGAGTAGCGCAGGCTGCGCGACAGCACGTCGGTGCGGTCGAGGTTGAGGCCGCCGTTGATGCCGAAGGTGGGTCATTCGTCATTCGGGGTTGATGGACGAGAGGCGGGCTCGAAGCCCGCTTCGTCGTTTGGGGTTGATAGACGCCCAGGCCACAGGCAGGAAACAGCGTGAGGCGGC
>NZ_JACWCT010000075.1 GCF_016613415.1 Methylobacterium ajmalii
GGGCTTCTCGTCGGCAAGCCGGCGGCGGCCCGCGCCGCCCTCGGCCCGGGCGCCTGGCTCGCGGGCCTCGCCCTGGCGTGGCTCGCCGGGCAGGCGGCCCGGGCGGTCTTTTCGCGATGGGGCGGCCTCGTCGCCGCGGCGCTCCTCCTCGGGTTCCTGGCGCTCGCCGCGGGGGGCGGGCTCCTCGATTCGCTCTCGCTCATGGTCGAGTACCGGGCGCGGGCGGGCGCGGTGAACGCGGCGTTCCTCCAGCATCTCGGGCTCGCCGGGGCCGCGCTCGCGCTCGCGCTCGCGATCTCGGGGCCGCTCGCGCTCCTGCGCCTGCGCGACGGACCGGCCTCGCGCCTCGTCGACGGGCTCCTCAACGGCGTGCAGGTCGTCCCCGCGCTGGCGCTCTTCGCCGGCCTGGTGGCGGGCCTGTCGGGCCTGCTCGCCCTCGTGCCGGCCCTGCGGGGGCTCGGCCTGTCGGCCATCGGGCCGGTGCCGGCGGTGATCGGCACCGCCGCCTATCTGTGCCTGCCGCTGGTGCGGGGGCTCGCCGCCGGCCTCGCCGCGGCGGACCCGGCGGTGCTCCACGCCGCCCGGGCGATGGGCCTCACCCCCGGGGCGACGCTGGTGCGGGTGCGCCTGCCCCTCGGCGCTCCGGTGATCGCCGGGGCGCTGCGGGTCGCGGCGGTGCAGAGCGTCGGGCTCGCCACCCTCGGCGGCCTCGTCGGGGCCGGCGGGCTCGGGGCGGTGGTGTTCGAGGGCATGGCGCAGTTCGCCCAGGACCTGATCCTGCTCGGCGCGCTGCCGGTGATCGGGCTGGCGCTCGCGCTCGATGCCGGGCTCGCGCTCCTGACGGCACGGGAAGCCGCATGACAGGCCCGATGACACGCCCGATGACCCGCGCCCTGCCCCGCTTCGCCGCACCGCTGGCGCTCGGCCTCGTCCTGGCCGGGTTGAGCCTGCCCGAGGTCGCCGGTGCCCTCGTGCGCGCGCTCGGGCTGCAGGCCGGCGCGCCGGTGCCGGCCGGGCGCCTCGCCTGGCTCGCCCGCCATCATCTCGTCCTGGCGCTCGGCGGCTTTCTCCTGGCGGGCGGAGCCGGCCTCGCCCTCGGCATCCTGGCGACCCGGGCGGCGGGCGCCTCGTTGCGCACCTCGCTCGATACCCTCGCGGCCGCGGCCCAGGCCGCGCCGCCGGTGGTGGTGGTGGCGCTCGCGCTTCCCGTCCTCGGCTTCGGCGCGCCGCCGATCCTGCTGGCGCTCGCCGCCTACGGGCTGATGCCGGTGATGCGCGGCACCGCCGGGGCGCTCGCCACCGTGCCGGAGGAGGTGCGCGCCGCCGCGACCGCGATGGGGCTCACCCCGGCGCAGACGCTCCTGCGGGTCGAGCTGCCCCTCGCCGCGGGGCCGATCCTCGAGGCCCTGCGGGTGGTGCTGGTGCTGGCGGTCGCCACAGCGGCGGTGGGCGCGCTCGCCGGCGCCCAGACCCTCGGCACCCCGATCGTCGTCGGCCTCCAGACCCAGAACACCCTGGCGCTGGTCCAGGGCGCGGCGGCGGCGGCCTCGCTCGCCTTCCTGGCCGACGCGGCCTGGCTCATGGCCGCGTCGGCGCTCGGCCGGCGGTTAAGCCCCTAGGCCGCCAGCCCGCGCTTGCGCAGCAGCGGCCCGGTGCTCGGCAGCCGGCCGCGGAAGGCCGTGTAGGCGCTGCGGGCGTCGCGCAGGTTGCCGGCGCCGTACACGTAGGTGCGCAGGCGCTCGGCGGTGGCGGGGTCGAAGATGTCGCCGGCCTCCCGGAAGGCGTCGAAGGCGTCGGCGTCCAGCACCTCGGACCACAGGTAGCTGTAGTAGCCGGACGCGTAGCCCTCGCCCGCGAAGACGTGCTGGAAGTGCGGCGTGCGGTGGCGCATCGCGATCTCGGCCGGCATGCCGATGCGGCGCAGCGACTGCGCCTCGAAGGCGAGCGGGTCGATGCCGCCCTCGGCCTCCGGAGACAGGTGCAGGTCGAGGTCGACGATGGCGGACGCCGTGTACTCCACCGTGGCGAAGCCCTGGTTGAAGGTGCGGGCGGCCAGCAGCCGGGCCAGCAGGTCCTCGGGCATCGGCTCGCCCGTGCGGTAGTGGCGGGCATGGGTCCGCAGCACCTCGGGCTGTTCCAGCCAGTGCTCGTAGAGCTGCGAGGGCAGCTCGACGAAATCGCCCGCCACCGCGGTGCCGGCGAGGATCGGATAGGTCACGTTCGACAGGAGCCCGTGCAGGGCGTGGCCGAATTCGTGGAAGAGCGTGCGGGCGTCGTCGAAGGACAGGAGCGCCGGCTCGTCCTCACCGCCCTTGGCGAAGTTCATCACGTTGACGATGATCGGCGTGACCGGACCCGAGAGCCGCTCCTGCGAGCGGAAGCCGCTCATCCAGGCGCCCGAGCGCTTGCTGGGCCTCGCGAAGTAGTCGCCGAGGAAGAGGCCGATCACCGTGCCGTCCCGGTCGGCGACCTCCCAGGCCCGCACCTCCGGGTGATAGCGCGGCGCCTCCGCGAGTTCGGTGAAGGAGAGACCGAACAGGCGCTGCGCGGTGTCGAAGGCGGCCTGGATCATGCCCTCGAGGGGCAGGTACGGCTTGATCTCGCCCTCGTCCAGGGCGTGCTCGCGCCGGCGCAGGCGCTCGGCGTAGTGGCGCCAGTCCCAGGGCGCCAAGTCGGCGGTCTGGCCGTCCTCGTGCGCGAGGGCCTGGAGGCGGTCGCGCTCGGCCTCGGCCCGGCGGCGGGCCGGGGCCCAGACCTCCTCCAGGAGCCCGACCGCCGCCTCGGCGCTGCCCGCCATGGTGTCGTCGAGGCGGAAGGCGGCGTAGCTCGGGTAGCCCAGCAGGCGCGCCCGCTCGGCCCGTAGCCGCAGGGTCTCGGTGATGATCGCCCGGTTGTCGGTCTCGCCGCCGTTCTCGCCGCGGCGGATCCAGGCGCCGTAGGCGCGCTCGCGCAGGTCGCGCCGGGTCGAGAAGACCAGGAACGGCTCGATCAGCGAGCGCGACAGGGTGACGGCGTGCGAGCCGGGAAGCCCGCGCTCCTCGGCGGCCCGGCTGGCCGCGGCGCGCAGGAAGGGCGGCAAGCCGGCGAGGTCGTCCTCGCCCGACAGTTCGAGCATGAAGCCGCTCTCGTCGGCGAGCAGGTTCTGGCTGAACTGCGTGCCGAGCTCGGCGAGCCGCGAGGCGATGGCGGCCATCCGCTCCTTGGCCTCGGCGCCGAGCTCGGCGCCGGCGCGGCGGAAGCGCAGGCGGTAGCGCTCGCGCACCCGCTTCTCCTCGTCGGTCAGGCCGTCCTCGCACACCGCCGAGACCCGCGCCCACAGGTCCGGGTTGAGGTAGATCGCGCTGCCGTGGCGCGCCAGCCGCGGCGCCACCGCCCGCTCGACCGCCTGGAGGTCCGGGTTGGTGTGGCTGCCGGCCAGGTTGAAGAAGGTCGCGGAGACCCGCCGCAGGGCCTCGCCGGAGCGCTCCAGCGCCCCGATGGTGTTGGCGAAGGCCGCCGGCTCGGGATTGCCGGCGATCGCCTCGATCTCGGCGACGTGCTGGGCGAGCGCCCGCTCGAAGGCCGGCTCGTAATGCGCGGGAGCGATGCGCTCGAAGGGCGGCAGCCCGTGGGGCGTGGTCCAGACCGGCTCGGAGAAGGGGTTGGGCTCGTGCTCCGCCGTGACGCCGCGCATGCTGGTCCTCTCGCTCGTGTGGCGGGCGACGATAGACCCTCGGGCGCGGGGCGCAAGCGCGGCGGGACGCGCCGATTGTCCGAGGACGCCCACCCGCCGGAACGGTCACGCTTGGCCAGCCGTTGGAGAGCGCGAACGGGGGGACGCGCGATGCCGGGGACGATGATGGGGCGGAGCCTCGCCGTACTGATGGGGTGCGCCCTGCTGGCGGGGCCGGCGGTCGCCCAGGCACCGACCGGGACGCCGCTGATCCGGACCCCGGCCGAGCAGGTTCCCCTGCCGCCGCCCCGGCCCGAGGACATCAAGGAGCCGACGGCCCGGCACCCCGAGGTCAAGGAATCCGGGCCCGCCGAACCCGCCGCCAAGGATGCAGCGAAGGACGCCGCCAAGGATACGGGCAAGGAGCCCGGCAAGGATGCGCCGGCCGCCCCCGGCGCCGAGACCGCCCCCCTGCCGCCCGAGCGGCCGGCCGACCTGCCGTCCGGCCCGGCGCCGGGGCCCGCCACGATCGTGCCCGACGACAACGCCTGCCTGGGCCGGCTGGAGCGCCTCGGCGTCAAGGCCGAGCCCGTCGCGCCCCTCCTCGACGGGATGTGCGGGGCCGCCAGACCCTTGCGGGTGACGGTGCTGCCGGACGGCGTCGCGCTCGCGCCCGCCGCCACCCTCACCTGCACCGCCGCCGAGGCGCTCGCCCGCTGGAGCACCGAGGTGCGGGTGACTGGCGAGCGCCTCCTCGGCAAGGCCCCGCAGAAGCTCCAGATCGGCGGGTCATACGAGTGCCGCGGCCAGAACCACGACCCGAGCGCCAAGCTCAGCGAGCACGCCTACGCCAACGGGGTCGACGTGATGGGCTTCGTCGTCGAGGGACGGGCCCCGATCGCCGTCGGCGCGAGCCGCGAGGGGACGCCGGAAGCGGCGTTCGAGGCGGCGGTCCGGGCGCGCGCCTGCGGCTTCTTCCGCACCGTGCTCGGGCCGGGCTCGGACCCGGCCCACGCCAACCACCTCCATCTCGACGAGCGCGAGCGGCCCGCCGGCCATCGCCTGTGCCAATAGGGACAGGCCGTCGACCATGCCGCGCGGGAACGTCCGCCCGCGTCCGGCGCTTCTAAGGCTCTGCGGTTCTTCGTAAGTCGGGAGAGGGTCGGATGCGGTCGGCGGCGAGGCTCGGTGCGGTTCTGCTGGTGATGGGATGCGCGGGTGCGGCCGGCGCCGCGGAGACCCCTCTGACCGCGGAGGCGATCAACCAGGCGCAATTCGGAGCCGGGCCGGCGGAGGGCGCCGCGGAGCCCGGCAAATCCGCACCCGACAAACCTGCCTCCGACAAGGCGGAGACCGGCCGCGAGACCGCGAAGGAGAAGGGCAGGGAGAAGGCCGCCGCCGAGAAACGCCCCGATCCGCTGACGATCCGGACGCAGGTGCTCCTCGGCCGGGCCGGGTTCTCCCCCGGCGCCATCGACGGGCGCGACGGCGACAACCTGCGCGGCGCGCTGGCGGCCTTCGCCAAGGCGAAGGGACAGGCCTTCGCCGGCCGCCTCGACGCGCCGCTGTGGCAGGCCCTCTCC
The DNA here is from genome assembly GCF_016613415.1 of Methylobacterium ajmalii. Taxonomy (GTDB): domain Bacteria; phylum Pseudomonadota; class Alphaproteobacteria; order Rhizobiales; family Beijerinckiaceae; genus Methylobacterium; species Methylobacterium ajmalii. The sequence continues at coordinate 5,236 of NZ_JACWCT010000075.1, forward strand.
GGCACCAGCCCCGACCCGGCGGTGACGCAGTACACCCTGACCGAGAAGGACGTCGACGGCCCCTTCGCGGAGGAGATACCGCCCAAGATGGAGGAGCAGGCCGACCTCAAGGCGCTCTCGTACAGCTCGCCGGCCGAGATGCTGGCCGAGCGCTTCCACATGAGCCGGGGGCTGCTGACGGACCTCAACCCCGACGCGGCGCTGACCAAGGCCGGCACGGTGATCACGGTGGCGGCGGTGCCGGCGCTCGAGACCGGACGCATTCCCGCCAAGGAGCTGCCCGAGATGCCGAAGGTCAGCCGGATCGAGGTCGACAAGGACGCGCTCCAGGTCCGCGCCTATGCCGAGGACGGCGCCCTGGTGCACACCTACCCGGCCTCGATCGGCAGCGAGGAGAAGCCGGCGCCGAGCGGCGTCCTGAAGGTCGAGGGCGTCGCGTTCGACCCGACCTACACCTACAACCCGAAATACGAGTTCAAGGGCGTCGAGACGAAGCGCAAGTTCACCATCAAGCCGGGCCCGAACAACCCGGTCGGCGTGGTCTGGATCGACCTCTCGGGCAACGACGGCTACGGCATCCACGGCACGCCCGAGCCGGAGAAGGTCGGCAAGACCGAGTCGCATGGCTGCGTCCGGCTGACCAACTGGGACGCGCGGGATCTGGCCAAGCACGTCGAGCGGGGCGCGAAGGTGGATTTCGGGAAGTAGGCGGACCCGTCCGGCCGGGCTCTTCCCGGTCGTTCCCGGCGACGCGGTCGACCTCGTCCCGGGGCACCAATCGATCGGCGCCCCGACGGGACGAGGGCGAGGCTGGAATGCCGGCCTCCCGCGCGACCACGATCGCACGGATCGCGCAGGCTCCCTGAAGCCTCGGCGGGACCGACCCCTCAGCTTAAGGGGATGCCGCCGAAGGCACCGTCGCAGACCGGGCCGCCCGAAGCGGCCCGATTGCCTCACTCCGGCTTGAGGCCCGAACGTGCCTCGAGCTCCTGCAGGGTCCGGCGCGCCACGCTGGCGCCGGGCAGGCGGCGTTCGCGCTCGAAGCGGGCGAGCGCCGCCCGGGTGGTCGGGCCGGCGATGCCGTCGACGGTGAGCGGGCCGTAGCCGAGCTTGATCAGGGCGCGCTGGGCATAGGCGACCGACCGGTCGGGCTTGACGAGCCCCGTCGCGGGCGCCGCCGCGTGCAGGGCCGATGCCTTCGGCTCCGATGCCCGCGCCTCCCGGACCGGCGCGTGGGAGGCGGCCTTGGCGGGGGCCTCGCGGCCCTGTATCTCGCGCCCGGCGGTCTCCCGTCCGGGCGCCGCCTTCGCGGCCCTGGCCGGTTCGGCCTTCGGGCCGAGGGAGGCGGTGGTGCGATCGTCGCGCAACAGGGCGCCGATGCCGTCCGGCTTCGAGACATCGGGCTTGGCGGCGCGCGGCGGCAACTCGCCAGCCGCCTGCGCCGCGCGGGTGTCCGGCGCCAGCCGGTCGGCCGGAATCTTGCCCGCGGTGTCCTTGCCGCCGGGGTCCTTGCCAGCCGAGCCCTTGCCGTCCGAGGGCGCCTTGTCGGGCGACGCCTTGGCGAAGAGCGGCGCGGGGTGGCGCCCGGTCTGGAAGCTGAGGGCGTTCGCCGCCACCGCCGCCACCGCTCCGAGGGCGAGGAGGCCGCCGACGATGCCGGCCGGATGCCGCAGGATCCGGTCCGCCCGTCCGCGGATCCGGTCGAGAGCGCCGGCCGGGCGCGGCGCGGACCGGGCCGGGCGCGGGGCACGGGGCGTCGTCCGCACG
>NZ_JACWCT010000076.1:0-29338 GCF_016613415.1 Methylobacterium ajmalii
TATTGCTGAGCAGGTGCCAGCGATCGGCGACCTGTTGCGCCTGGGGAGCGCCGAGGCTTGCGCCTCGCGCGTACTCGGTCGAGCGATCCCGGGCGACGAGTTCGACGCCAGAGTGCCGTTCGAGCCAGCCGGCCACCGTGGGTGCCGTGCGATCCGGCAGGAGATCGACGACGCGGTGACGGTCGAGGTCGACGACGATCGTGCCGTAACGGCTGCCCTTCCTGATCGCCCAGTCGTCGATGCCGACCCGGATGGGAGCCGGCGTATCGGGCATCGGCATGCGGGTGACGAGCCGCAGCACGGTCGCGCGGCTTGCCGGCATGTGGAGGTGCGCGAGAAGACGCGCGCCGCCTGCACCGCCGCAGGCGAGGCCGACCCTGGCCTGCGCCTCGCCAAGCCGCCGCGTGCGCCGGGCGTGCGGTGCGAGGAGGTCCGTAGGCATCTCGGCGAAGGTGCGGCGTCGGCAGGTCGGGTTGAGGCAGTAGAACCGCCGCACCTCGATGCGGAGCTTGGTCTGCGATGTTGACAGCGGCAGATCGGCGGGATGGCGGTGGTAGCGGCCATGGACGGACCGGCTCGCCTGCCCGCACTCGGGGCACCGGCCGCCGGCTGTGTCCAGTCGCACCGGGACGACGAGGTGATCGTCGTGTCGTTCGACGAGATGCGCAACGCGGCACTCGGGGATGGCGAAGGGAATGTTCATGCCTCCCACGATGGGGAGGGCGGATCAGGCCATCATCGGCCCGAGGCGATCCACCGCCATCCACGCAAAGTGAGCAAGAACCGTTTCTGTGGACGGCTACGGGGCTTGGCTGAGCAGGATCTCGGTTGTGATCCTCCCCCGTTTTCGCGGACACGGGATTAGCCTGCGTTCCGCTCGGCCTGCTCGAGGGTTATGTAGCCGAGAGCCGAGTGGAGGCGCTGTCGATTGTAGTAGCCCTCGATGTAGGCGAACAGGTCGCGGCGGGCCTCATCGCGGGTCGCCCATCGTCGCTGGTGGACGAGTTCGACCTTGAGGGTGTGGAAGAAGCTCTCCATCGGGGCATTGTCGTAGCAGCAGCCGGCGCGGCTCATGGAGGGGATCGCGTGGATGTCGGCGAGTTGCCTGCGGTAAGCCTCCGCTGCGTACTGGCTGCCGCGATCCGAGTGACAGATGAGCCCTGCAGGAGGTCGCTGCCGTTGGGTGGCCATCATCAGAGCGGTCGACGTCGGTTCAGTCCGCATGTGGTCGCGCATCGACCAGCCGACGATCTTGCCGGTGGCCAGATCGAGGACGGCGGCCAGGTAGAGCCATCCTTCTGCCGTGGGCAGATAGGTGATGTCTGCCAGCCAGACTGGTTGGGCAACGCGGCCGAGAAAAGCTGCTTGAGCAGGTTGGAGGCGATCGGCAGGTCGTGTCGACTGTCGGTCGTGCAGGGCCGGAACCGACGTCCCGCCAGCGCCCGGATGCCATGGCGGCGCATCAGGCGCTCCACCCGCCCACGGCTGGCTGCGCGGCCCTCCGCGCGCAAGGCGGCATGCACCCGAGGCGAACCGTATCGCCTCTGATGCTCGGCATGGATCCGCTGCACGTCGTCGAGGAGTTGCCGGTTGGATTGGAGGCCGACCGGGCGCTCTCGGGACGTGATCGCCAGCCGTAGTCCCCGCTGGGGGACACTCCGAGCACGCGGCACATGAGACGCACCGGCCAGGTGGTCGCATGCGGCTCGATGAAGGCGAACGTCATCTGGGCATCTGCGCAAAGATGCCGATCGCTTTTTTTAGCACGTCGCGCTCCATGCGCGTCCGGTCGAGCTCACGGCGCAGGCGGGCGATCTCGGCTGCCTGATCGGACGGCGAGGCAACCGGGCTCGTAGGAGCGGAGCCCGGCGCGCCGGCGGGTCGCTGTTGCACGGAGCCGTCCATCAGCACGGTTCGCCACTGGCGCAGCATGGAGGGCTGGATCCCGAGCTCGGCGGCGATCTGCATCTGCGACCGGCCGCTGCTCTCGAGAAGGGCGACCGCCTCGCGTTTGAACTCGGGGGTGAACTCGCGTCGTGTCTTCGCCATCAAACACCTTCCCCGCCCGTAACGAGCGTATCAGAGGTGTCCGCGAAACCGAGGGAGGATCATCCTGCGCATCCTCGCCTTGCCGGCCCCGGTCACCCCGGACGGCCTGCGCGTCACCGGCCTGGCGATGGCGATAGCGGCCGAGGGGCGCGCCGCCGACAGCGACGCGGGCCTGTACCTGACCCTTGCGGCCCGCGCGATCCTGGGCGCCACCGGAGAGAGCCTGCCGCCGGGGTTCACCGGCTTCGGCGACGAGCCGGATCACGATGACCGCGATCGGGCGGCCTGGACCGGCAGCGGATCGCTGCCCGCCTGGGCTCAGTCCGGCAAGGCCGCGCCCGATGACGCCGACTTCCTGGCGGAGGCGCAGGCATGAACGCGATCGGTCGCATTCCTCCCACCCGCGGCCTCGTCGGGATCGACGTTCTGCTGATTGATGGACGCGCCATCCACCTCGACGACATCCCGACCGCCGAGGAGGGGCGCCAGCTTCGGCGGTCCTCGACGGCGAGATCGCCCGGATCGAGGACCAGCTGTCCGCCGCCGACCTGCGTGGCGCGGACCCGGAGTGGCGACGACGCGCCACCACCGCGCACAAGCGCAAGCGCAAGCGCCGGATCCGCCCACGGCTGCAGGAACGGATCGGCACCCTTCGGCGAGCCGAGCGGGACCAAGCACATACCGCCGACACCCTGGCCGCCTCTTCCGCCAAGGACGGCCGGCGCCGCGCCTTCATCCTCGCCGCCCAGGAACTCCTCAGCCACGAGGTCGTGACGGAAGTCTGGGCACGCGCGGCCGAGATGAAGCCCGACCTGTTCGTGGACGGCATGGCGTCGGGAGGATCGGCATGACCGAGCCCGATCCCGTCCTCGTAGGCATCGCCACCCACCGCGCCGCCTACGACGCGTTCCAGGTGGCGCCCGACGGCAAGGCATCCATCCTCGCCGAGGAGGCCTACCGCGAGGCCGGCGACGTCCTGGTCACGACGGCCTGCACTACGTCGGCTGGTGCGGTGAAGCTCCTCAAGCACTTGCGCTGGTGGCTCGCGGACGAGGCCGAGTTCGCGCAGGCCCACCAGCCGACCTACGGGGCCGCGCAGATCCGCGTCGCAGATCTCACGGTACTCGCTTGCGCGTGCTGGCCGGCGGTGGGCCCTGATCCGATCCCACCAAGCCATCGCCACGGCCGAGACCGCGGAGGCGGCCCCTACCGCGGCGCTGTCAGGCCTCGACGAGAACGACGATGGGCAGCAGGTGCGTCGCGCCAACGCCGCGGCCGATGCGAGTTCGGCGGCCTTCCAGACGCTGACCACTATCCTGCCGACCACGCGAGCCGGACTGTTCGCCCTGGCCGAGTTCTACGCCCGAGAGAGCGAGGAATTCGAGCCGATGTGCGCGGGCGGACAGTACCTGCAGCAACTCGCGGCCGCCTTGCGCGGCAGTGATTCTGCTGCCCAGATTTCGGACGCCATTCCGAAAATATCTGCATGAGATCAATGGCTTGGCTGCCTGATTCCGCGGGCGGCCGCGCAGTGAGGTCGCGACTTTCAACCGTAAGCCGAGACGGTCTCCGGCGCGCGGCGAATGGCGTTGCGCCGGATGCCACCGTCACGCAGCGCAGTCGCCGACGGATCGGCATCGCTATGCACGATCGACCGACCTGTCTCGACCTCACCGTTGGAAAGATAGGTATCGAGCGGCTTCATGACATCGCGGAAGAGGCCGCCCACGCCAAGGGCGTCCGTCACTTCGAAGAGCAACATGACCGTACAGCTTTCGGGTGTGAGGTGTTGGGCGCTGCTCACGCGCGCCTCATCTGCCCGAACTACGATTTAACGCCCGATACGTTCCAGCGGGCTTCCGAAAGATGTGAGCGATCCTGACCATGCCGCGCCCATCCCCCCGAAACCAGGGCCTCTTTCCATGCGAGGCCGAGGTGGCCCGGCGCCTTAGCCAGAGCCCGACCGAGTGGGCGACGAAGGCGAAGATCCTGGAGCGCGACGGCCTACGGAAAGTCGATCCGTTGATGGGCGGCCGGCCGTGGCCTGCGGTTCAGGCCTACTTCCTGAGGCGCTACGGTCTCTCCACCGTCGAGCCAATGGCGCCCGACGGAGTGGAGAACCTCGATGCCTTCTGATTTTCCAACACCCGGTCTGAAACGCCGAACGCGGAAGGGCGGACCGGACGTGCCGGTTTGGGTGGCACGCGCCGACCTTGTGAAGCAGGGATACGAACCGAAAACGGTTCGCCTCCCCTACCGCCTCGACGAGCCAGACGACGCGGCCCCGCTCTCGGCGGCCTGCCTGCGGCTGCAGGCCGAGATGCTGGAGTGGTCGTCCGGGCACAAGCGCGACCCGAACCGATTCGACGGCACGCTGACCAGCCTCTCGCGCCGGTACCAGAGCGACGAGGCGAGCCCGTTCAACACGAACATGAAGCACAACACCCGGCGGACGGATCTGAGCACGCTGCGGCTGATCGAAAAGGCCTTCGGGCAGCGGGTGCTCGCTTACCTCAAGAACGAGGACTTCCGCCGCTGGTACAACGAGGCGAAGAAGCCGAAGGACCCAGGCGGGCCGGAGCGGATCCGCCGCGCCTATGGCATGATCAAGAAGCTGCGCGAGCTGTTCGCCTACAGGGATCATGGACGAGTTGCCGGACTGCCAGCGCCTCCACACCGTGCTATCGCAAGCGCGGTACTCTCAGCCGGCCCGGCGGCGAATCGCGATGCAGCTGGCGCACGTCGAGGCATTCGCCACCAAGGCGCAGGAGATGGGGCGGCTGTCCCTCGCGCTCGCGACCGCGATCCAGTTCGAGACGGCGTTGCGCCAGCGGGACGTGATCGGCGAGTGGATGCCGATCACCGACGGCAGCGAAGCTGCTGGCATCGTGATCAATGGCCGGCGCTGGCAGAACGGCCTGACATGGTCCGACCTCGCCGCGGATCTGGTGATTCGCAAGGCCAAGACGAAGACGGGGGCATTCGCCGCCCACGACCTGAAGCTCTGTCCGATCGTGCTGGACCTGCTGAAGCACGTTCCAACTGACCGCCGCGTCGGGCCGCTCATCATCAACGAGGCGACGGGCAAGCCCTACGCCGAATGGGTCTTCACCCGGGAGTGGCGCAAGGTCGCGAAGGCGGCGGGCGTCCCCGACGAGGTTCGCAACATGGACGCTCGGGCCGGCGCGATCACCGAGGGTGACGAGGCCGGTGCGGATCTCGATTCGCTGAAGACCGTGGCGGCCCACGCAACGATGTCGACCACGGCCCGCTACGTGCGGGGCAGACTCGGCAAGTCGCGCGCTGTGGCAAACCTCGGGCTCAAGCACCGGGCGAGCCAGAACGGGGCCTGAACAGGCATAGGGAACGCGGCGAGGAACGTGGGGAACGCGAGCCCAACGGTAGGGCAGTCTAAGGCCTTGCGTTGCAAGGTAGAAAAGCTGGAGCGGGTGAAGGGAATCGAACCCTCGTATTCAGCTTGGAAGGCTGATCCCTCGACTAAATTTCGCCCTAGATTGCCGGCCCATTCCATTAACCACCGCATTGAGATTACAGCGGAAATCCCCATCCCTGCGTAGCCAGCCCCATTGCGCGGCGTTTATCCCTGCGGCTGGTATCAGGCTGGTATCACGCGGAACGGGGGGCCGGCGAGGCATGGCGAAGGCGGCTGCGAAGGCCAAGGAGAAGCCGAAGGCGTACACCCGCAAGCGCGTGGTCCTCGGGCTCGACCACGTCGTCCGCGGCGAGACGCTCATCGAGGAGGGGCGCGTCCCGGGGCGCGGAATCGAGTTCGCCGACACGCAGACGCCTGGGCTCATCTTGAGGGTGACCCCGACGGCCAGCACGTTCATGCTCAAGACGGAGCACGCCACGGTCCGGCTAGGCGAGGCCAACCGCATCACGGTCCAGCAGGCGCGCGACCAAGCCGCCCTGGCGAAGATCTCGCTCAAGCGCGGCCGGGACCCACGGCGTCAGGTCGCGGCGTTCGAGGCCTCTCTGGGCCATACCGGGGACGAGGGCGCCGCGTCGGAGATCTCGGCCGCCGTCGACGACACCCCGGCGCAAACCGAGGCGGACCGGCGCGCACACGGGCCTTGGCTCTGGCGCGACCTCATCGATGAATTCCTCACGGTCAAGCTCCCGAAGCTGAAGGCGAACTACCGGTCGCAATACGAGAGCTACCTGCGCCACCAGGCGTTCGACCGCATCCGCGACTGCCTTATCTCCGACATCCGCATCAAGGACCTGGAGGGCGTCCGGAACGCCGTCGTGAAGTCGAACACCGCCTCCGCTGCCCATCGCGTCGTCCAGCAGGGCAAGGAGGCGCTGTCCTGGGCCTGGCGCTACAACGCCGGTGTCAGCGGGCTCGACGTCTACGAGTTTGAATGGTGGCTGCGGTGGAGCATCGAGTACAGCTCGGGCGCCCGGGATCACGTGCCCCTGATCGAGGAGCTCGCCCGCACACTGGCGCTCGCCGAGCGACACAAGTCCCTCGGACAGACGGAGCACGCGACCGGCCCCGGCACGCTGGCGATGCTGTGGCTGACCGTCCTGACAGGGCAGCGGACCTTCCAGACCTCGATCCTGCGGCACGACCGCCTCTACCCCATCGACGGCATGCCGGGGTGGCTCAGCGCGAATTGGTCTGGCGTCGAGATGAAGGGCGGCAAGAGCGGCAGCCGCCCCCACGCCCTGCCGCTTCCCCCGCAGGCGTTGGCGATGCTGAAGCGCCTCTGGGGTGAGCTCGACGAGCCGTCGCCGTGGGCGTGCCCGTCCGTCCGCGGCGACGGTCATGCCCACCAGAGCGCCGTCAATAAGCTCCTCTGGCGCCTGGAGGGACTCGACCAATACGGCGACCCGAAGCCAGGGCGCGCGAACCTTCTCGCGCTGCACGGAATCGAACCGTGGACGCCGCACGACGCCCGGCGCACGCTGGGGTCGTTCCTCGGCGACCGCCGGCTCGGCGGCGCGGCGAGCGCCATCCTTTCCCATAAGGAGGCCAAGGGCGAGAGCGAGAAGGAGCGCGTCGCCGCGGTCACCCGGCTCCACTACGACCGCGGCCAGCGCATGGCCCTCAAGGCAGAGGGGATGGAGCTTTGGGTCGCCGCGGTCGTCGAGGCCTACGAGCGGGAGCGCGCCGCACTGGCGCTGATCCCCCTGCCCGAGCCCCCTCCCCGCAAGAAGCGCAAGCCGCCCCAGAAGCGGAAACCACTTGAGCCCAGGGATAACTCGTCGGAGCCCGCCGCGCCGGCTTGCCCCCCGAATCCCGAGCTGCGATCCACGCAATCGACGAACGCCGGTCGACGGAGATCCCAGGTGAAACGCCCGATACGCCCCATCCCGACGAGACCCATTTCCGGGGCGTGACCGCGCGGCGGCAGCCCCTGCAGGAGGCTGCCCCGATGACCGTTTTCGTAACCGCCGATACGCACTTCAACCACGCCGGCGTGCTCGCAATGTGCGGCCGCCCGTTCGCCGACGTCGCGGAGCACAACGAGGCGCTGATCGCGGCCTGGAACTCCGTCGTCGGCCCGCGCGACGAGGTCTGGCATCTCGGCGACTTCGCGCTCGGGGGGACCGCCGACGATCTCGCCGCAATCTTCCGGCGCCTGCGCGGCCGCAAGATTCTGTGCCGGGGGAACCACGACCGGACCAAGACGACCGGCCTGCCGTGGCACTCCGTCCACGACCTGGCGACGCACAAGTTGGCGGGGGAGCGCTGGGTGTTTTCGCACTATCCGATGAGGGCCTGGCCGGGAGCCTTCCGCGGCGCGCGCCACTGTTTCGGGCACACGCACGGGCTCCTGCCGGACACGGCGCAAAGCTGCGACGTCGGCGTCGACCGATGGGGATACCGGCCGGCGGCGCTTGAGGAGATCCGGGAGCGGATGGCGGCGACGCCCGAGGAGCCGGAGGAGATCCGGCTCGGGCGCGCGATGGAGGCCGAAGGCGGGGACGACTAGCCCCGCCTCTCGGAATGCGGTTCGGTTTCGACCGCGCCGCAGGGCCTCCCGGCGGGCAGCGCGTTCATGGCCACTTTGACCCGTGTGTGGCCGCCACGGAGGTGGGCCCTGCAGAGCCCTTTACGATATCCGTGCCCGAGGCACGGGGAAAAGGTGACCGTGTTGCCAGTACCGTGGTCAGGTTCATCCGCGCACGGAGCGCGGTATATTCGAGCGAAGTAGATCGACTTCGAACGGTGGTTCATCCGTGCCTTGGGCGCGGTGTAGTGACACAGTCAGACGAACGCGTTCACAGAGGTTCATCCGAGCCGAAGATTGGTCGTGAATAATTACTTGCCGTCGACGCCCAGGTCGAGTTGCTCGCCCCCGTTGTCCACAGCGGGAATCTCTCCCCCTTCCGCGGCCCACCGGACCAGGGACGGACGCGCGGGCGCGGGCGGCTCCTCGAAGGAGCCCAGCCGTTCGAGCGCGCGGAGCCGCCCGCATTGCCGCGCCCACTCGGCGATGAAGTCCGACCGCTCGTCCTCGTCGAAGGCCTCCTCGTCGTCGATCCCGCTGGCCTCCTCGAAGAGGCGCGCGAGGCGGGCCGCCCCCTCGTCCGAGTCCGTCGCGAGCGAGAGGATGTGGCGCCACTCCCCCTCGTCCGTCGGCACGTCGAGGAGGCGGGCGTAGGCCATCCTCTCCAGGATGTTCTTAACGTGCCAGTCCTCGACCGGCTCGTCCTCCTCCATCGGGGAACCGATGCCCGCATTTCCCAGCGCGCAGTAGACCGGGTCGTAGCGGTGCTCTTCGGCAGTGAGAGCCGTGAACTCGCGGAGACACTCGCGCTCCGCCTCCGTCACGTGCTCCCAGACGTAGTCGCCGACCGGGTAGCGCTCCCGGCGTAGTCCATACTCCGACACGGCAAATCTCCCACGCGGGGCGGGTCGCCCCATGCGCAGGAAGAAAGGCTAAGAGGCCTGGACAGTCGAGTCGATCTTCGCGTCGTGGTTACCGTCGACGCCATTCCACTACATGCCTTAAAACCGCGCCGGCCCGCAAGACTTGAGCGGACCGGCGACCGTCCGATGCTTGAACAAGGTTAACGAGTGGTTAACTCGCCAGGGCGATGTGCTCGTCGTAGGCGTCGAGGTACTCGGTCGCGCTGCCGTCCCCGCAGACGACGTGGAGGTAGGCGCTCAGGAGGATGTGCCGCGTCTCGTGCTCGCGGCCCATCAGACTCTCCTTGAGAACGAGGTACCTCTCCCCTGCAGGGCTACGGCCTTAACGGATTTGATTCGTTCGCCGGAAAACGCCGTGCAGTGCGCGGCCAAGCCGAATCTCAGGTTGAAATCAGTACCCGCAGAGGCGTGGTTTTGAGGCTTAATTTCAACCTTTGGTACGCACGAATCAAATCCGTTAAGGCCGTAGCCTGCAGGGATAGCGCGCCTCGTCCAGTGGTCCCACACCGGCGTGCCGTAAGTGAAGACGCGGCGACCAAGCTCTTTCACCCCCTCGCCGTCGAAGGGGTCCATCCGCAGGATCTCAGCGTCCGTCATGCCCGCGGCGAGGATCTTCAAGTGCTCGACGCCGCCCTCGTCGTACGAGCCCTCACGAATCCGCGCGACGATGCGGTCGCGCCGCCGGGTCTCGCGCTCGGCCTCGGGCATCCGCGCTCGGCGACGACGACGGCCATGATGGCGGGGGCGATCTCGATGGCGTCCTCGTCATCGTAGGAGCCGCCGCACGTCGCCGCGGCATAGAGCACGCGGTGGCGGGAGGCGTGCTTGTCCACGGCCTCGGCCACACGCTCGAAACCGTCGGCTGGATCGAAGCCGCCCGGGGCTAGGCCGAGGCCCCCAAACCGCCGCGCGGGCCGAGGGCTTCCCGACGGCACACATTAGCCAGCGTGAAACCCCGCCCGGGAGAGATGGTGACGGAGCCGCAGAGGGACGTAGATGAGCCAGTTTGGGCGCCCTAAGACGAGGTGAAAACGGCCAAGCTCAGGAGAGGCTGGAAATCCATGGAATGAAAGGGGCCGGGCGAATGCTACGCGTGAATTGCACGGCTTCGAGCTGCGGGTTCGCGAGCACCTGACCACGGCCAGCGAGGGAACCGGAAGAAATCCGGCTCCCTCGCTGGCTGTAAGCTTAGCCCTCGCCTTCCCCGTCCTTCCGAGCTGCGCTCTCGATACCCCCAAACAGGGGCATCTGCTCGTGCTCGCGGTGTTCGGACGCGACAGGCGAGTACCGGTTGAGAGCCGGACGAACATACGCCACCGGGGCAAGGAACCCGGAGTCGATGAGCACCTGGCGCTGCGCCCGGAGCCGCTCGCGCATCTCGTCCCCGATGACGTCATGGAAGATGATAGCATCCTCCAGGCCCATCGCGCGGGCGTAGATGCGCGACACGATGCCTATACTCCCGAGGCCGAATGCCCCGGCGAGGAGGCGCTCCCACGACCACTTGTTGGTCCGCCGATCGACCCGAGCGATGCCTAAGTACTCGCACATCAACGCCATGTGCTCCGACGTGACCGGCTCCCCCTCGCGCTGCGGCACGCCGAACCCGACGTTGCCGAGGGCGCAGTACCAGTCGTCGAGAGGGAAGCGCCCGTCCGCGTGCTTCATCGCGCGACGGAGCCTCTTGATTTCCCGCTCGGCCATCTCGCGGAGCACGTAGCGCCCGACGGCCAGAGGACGCATGCCGAAGGCGAACTCCCCCTTCGACCACTGCGTCTTCATTGCCTCCAGACTGCGGTCAGGCCAAACCGGCCCACCGGTATCATGATCTCCCATGCCAAAACTCCCACGCGGGGCGGGTCGCCCCATGCGCAGGAAGAAGGGCCATTGCGGACGCATAGTCGAATCGAATCGAGCGGCATGGTTACCGTCGAAACGGACCTTGCCTGACGCTCACGAGATGCCACGAGACGGTGCCATCTGCAAGACTTGAGCGGGCCGGCGACCATCCGACGACCATCCGGTGCTTGAACACGGTTAACAACTGGTTAACTCGCCAGGGCCACGTGCTCGTCGTAGGCCGACAGGAACTCCGTCGCGCCCCCATCCTGGCAGACCACGTGGAGTTAGGCGCTCAGGAGGCTGTGCCGCGTCTCCCTCTCCCGGCCGCCCACGCTCTCGCGCAGCATGAGGTGCAGCTCGTCCGGCGCAATCTCGCGGCGCGTCCAGAAGTCGGTCTCCGGGGTGCTGGCGTTGACGACGCAGCGGGCGAACTCCAGGATGCGCTCCTCGCCGAAGGGCTGCATCCTCAGCACCTCGGCGTCCTCCATGGCGGCGGCGCGGATCTCCAGCCACTCGATGTCGGCGGTGTCATAGGACCCGAGACGGATGCGTTTGACGATGCGGTCGCGCAGGCGGGTCTCGCGCTCGCCCTCGGACAGGCCGCGCTCCTCGTTGAGGTCGTAGATCACGTGGACGGCGGAATCCGTCGCGTCATCGTCGGCCGGGCCGCCGAAGATGGCGGAGGCATAGAGAAGCTGCTCGAAGGCGCCCTGGGACACGAACGCGGCGGCCACGGCCTCAAGGGCCGCCTCGGGCGTCAGGCCGGCGAGATCGACGCCAAGGCCCTACGCCGTCGTGCGGGCGGAGGCGTCGCCGGCCTCAAGCCGGGCGAGCCAGTCTTTGAAGTGGCGGTCAGCGCTGTCGCGTAACTCGTCATAGTAGTGCATGGGTCGGTCCGCTCACGGAAACCGGGGGTTGCGGGGGAATCGGCGCCCCTGCCGCCGGGCGCGTCGACGGGGGAGCGTCAGGCTTGGCGCCGGCCGGATACGCCCCACCAGTACCTCTCCTCGGACGCGAGGCGCTCCATCATCTCGGCGGCCTGCGCGGCCCAGGGATGGTCCCGGCGGAGGTGCGGGCGAATCCTCGCCTGCAGACCGGCAAGCCCCGAGGCGCGCAGGCCCGCGTAGCGCTGAACCTCGTGGGGGGCGACCGGCTTGCCGAGGGGGTCCCGGAGCTCGCGCCCGGCGGCAAGGCGCTCCATCCCCGCCAGAACCGCCTGCTCGAAGTCCAGGTCGGACGGGTTCTCCGTCAGATGCGCGCGGCCGCCGGGCGGCGCCGGGATGCGGTCCGGGTAGAGCCGCGACGGAGCTAGGCGCCCGGCGTGCGAGGCGAACGCGCTCGACGGGTACGGAAAGCCGCGGACCGGCGCCGGCGGGGGCGCGTACAGGCGCGGCATGGCGGGCTCAGGCGTTGGTGACGGGGGGACGAGGCGGAGATGGGACATGCGTTGGCTCCTGGTGTTGGGGTCAGGCGGCTGTGCGGTAGATCGGCCCGTGCTCCGTGACCTCGACGGTCTCCAGTCCGCCCTGCAAGGCTGCGCGGAGCGTGGGCCCGATGCGGGGCCTTCCGGCGATGACAGGCGCCCACGCCGTCACAGTCGTCTCCCGACCGCGGTGCCGGAGCGTCGACAGGTCTAGAAAGTCGATCTCGCCGGCGTAGGCGAAGACACGCACTCCGATGACGGTGCCCTGCGGCCGCGCGACGTTGACCATGGCCCACATGAGCGGCCCTTCTCCGATGGGGATGCCATCGGCGGGGATGACGCGGACCGGTACCTCGGGGAACTCGACGACAGTGCGGACGTGAACGGGGCTGCTCATGGCAAGGTCCTAGGCATGCGGGGAAGACGGGCGTAGCGAACCGGCGGCGGGTCGGGGGGAGGCTCCGGAGGTGCCGGAGCGCGTTTGGCCTCGTGCTCGGCCAGCGCCTCGGCGAGCTCGCCGACGGCCATGCGGGCGGAGAACAAGAAATCCCCCTCGACGCGCCGCAGGATGCCGTCGAGCATGCGGTCGCTCCCGGCCTCGATGGAGGCGGCGCGGCACGCCGCCATGACGAGGGCGAGCCGCTTGCGGGTGTCGGCGGCGTCCAGGCTGTAGAGGTCGTCGACGAAGAGGGGGCACCCGATAGGCCTGGGCATCACGCCCTCCTGCCGGGGAAATCGGAGAACGCGCAGTGGTGGCAGAACACCGGCATCTCCGGGTGCGCCCTCAGGACCACCCGGTCCTCGACGTCATGCTCCTCGCCGCAGCCCTGGCAGGCGAAGACCGTGGCCGCGTGCATCGCGTCCTCGTGGGCTTCCTCGACGGCGCGCTGGCGGGCGTCGAAGTCGTAGGAATCGAAGGCGCAGCGCCGGGTCATGCCGCCCTCCTCGCCCGCCTGGTGGCGGCCCGGAGCGCTACGGCGCGACGGTCGACACGGGGCGGCTCGACGCCGGCCTCGGTACGGGCGCGGCGCACGGTCGTGTAGTGCAGCTCGGTCGCGGCGCAGGCGGCGTCTATCGTCCCGAGGCGCAGCACGGCGGCGACCGCCTCGGCCTCCATCTCCGGCGTCGTCGACCGGTGGTAACCGCGAATCGGCGCGGCACCGGCTGCCAGCCGAGCCTCGGCGCGCCCCTCGACCGCTAACCGCGCGAGGGTCCATTTGCCGAGCCAGGACCAGCGCTCCAGGATAGCGTGCTCGCCGCAGTGGTCCCAGACCTGGGCGACGAGGCGGGCGGACGTAGAGATCCTCGTCGGGATGAGCGAGACCGCGGGGCATCACGCAGCCTCCCCGAAGAGATCGATCTGGCCGGGCAGCCCGTGGGGACGGGCCGCCTTCGCTTTGGCGGCGCGGGCCGCTGCCTTGCGTTCGCGCTTGGCCTCAGCGGCGAGGCGCTTGGGCGTGGCGCCCCTCATGACCTCGACGCGGTCCGGGCCGCCATGGGCCATCTTCCGGAAGGCTTCGTAGCCTCGGAAATCCCCGTCCTCCAGGATGCGGCGCAGCTTGTCGAGCACCGGCACGCCGTCCGGGTCCATCATCGTCGCGACCTCTGGCACTTCCTCCATGATCATGGCCTTGGGCTGGAGCTCAACGATGAAGCGCGCGAACTCGTAGACCAGGCCGTTCCGGGGGTCGTAGACGTTCTGCTTGCCGCCCTTCGAGAAGCCCTGGCAGGGCGGTCCTCCGCAGACGACGTCGAGCTCCCCGGCGTTCATGCCGAGCGTTTCGAGGATGCGCTCGGACGTGAGCTTACGGACGTTGCCAACGAACACGTGGCTCACGCCCGACATGGCCGGGTCGCCCGAGATGAGCCCGGTCCCGGCGAGGCCAAGGCGCTTGCCGTCGACCTTGACGGCGCCGTCGGTGACGGTGACGCCCGCCTGATTGAACTGCTTGGTGAGGAATCGCTCCATCCAGACGCCGTCCTCCGGCGTCACGAAGTGCATCGTGAACTGCCTGTAGCGGCACAGGTTCAGGCCGTACGTGACGACCGCGCCGCAGTCGTATTCGGCGGCGGCCACCACCTCGTAGCCGGCCTGGATCAGGCCGAGGGACATGCCCCCGGCACCGGCGAAGAAGTCCATCGCCTTCGGCCTGCGGGCGGCGCGGGCACGGTCGGCGGCGACCTTGCCGGGGAGGATGAGGCCCGTCGGGGCCATGACGTAGTCCCTGGAGCCGAGCATCAGGCGAAGATCCTCTGAGCGCGGACGAGGACCTCGCTGGCGTCGTCGCAGAGCTCGACCGGCTCCGGCTCGCGCGGCACGTAACGGACCACCTTCTGCAGCCCCAGGGCTCGGAGGACTGCCTCTCCGGGACGGGCACGACCTTTCGCGACATCGCAGACGTATTGCGGGGTCACGCCCGCCATTTCCGCCCAGCGGGCCTGCCCGCCTGCGGCCTTGCAGGCAGCCAACAACCGTCTGACGACGTCAGTCTCTCTCAGTGCCCGCGCCACAGGCGCCTCCACGAAACCGGGGTACGACGATAAAATTACGCCCCGCCTCGCAAAATACAAGACCTATTTCAAAGTTGACGCTACGCCGTCTTGCCGAGCGAATTTCCGGTATCATATAGACACCAGAAAATACGGAGAAGCGGAGTTCAAATAGCCTCTTTCGTCTTTCATCGACGGGTGGCACGATACGTCCATCGCCGTATTTCAGGAGCCTGCCCGTGAGAGAGACCCCATGTGGAGCGTGATGCTGGAGGCCCGCCCTGGCGGCCGCCTCCGCCGCGTCGAGCGCCTCGGATGCCTTCCGCCCGAGGGGACCGTCGTCGACACGCGCGGCGGCCACGCCGCCGTCCAGGGCAGCGTTCTCGTCGCGGTGTCGGAGCAGGCGGCCGAGGACCTCGTCGACCCGGCGGGCGCCGCGGAGCGCCGCCTGCCTCGCGGCCCGCTGGACCGACCGCCTCAAGCGAATCGTGACCGCGCCCGGTGACGAATGGGAGGAAGACACGGCCTACCCGACCGGCGACGGGGCGCTCGTCTACTGCGCCAAGGTCCAGGGGCGGCACGCCTGGGTCCGCCGCGCGACATACGCCGAGGCCCGCGCGCTCGGCGTCACTGCCTGAGTAGGCCCGCGTGCTCGACTACATCGCCGTCGCCATCGCCGCCGTCACCACCTGAGAGGCCGGCCGCGTCATCCTCCGGACCGTCCGTCCGGTCCCTGCGCCGGCCGCCGTCGTCGAGCCGGAGCCGGAGCCGGCGGAGCTCTCCGACGTCCGCGCAGGCGCCGCGGCCGCGCTCATCGAGCCCCCCGCCACGTGGACCGCCGGCTGGGACGTTTTCGTCTACGCCCGCCGCGGTCGGGTCCACGACATCCGGTACCTGCCCGCCTACGTCAGGGAGTGGGCGCGCGGCCTGCCGGACGAGGCTGTCGCCGCCCTCGCGGCGTCCCTACCAGCGCGGATCGACCGCCATCTGGCCCGCCGCGCCACGATCCGCGGCGTGCCCCACGTCCCGCCCGTCCAGCCGATGCTCAGCCTGCGTGAAGCCGTCGAGCGCTCGGGGCGAAGCGGCGGAGGCCCGAGGATGGGCCGCTAGTCGATTTCAACCGCCCCCCGCAGCATCCCCAACACGTCAGGAGACACACGATGTCGTTTCGTTCGTTCTTCGCTTCAGTCATGCGCGCCGCCTTCGCCGCGATGGCCTGCGCCCCCAGGCTCGTCTGGGACGGCACGCGCTTCGTCCTGCGCGCCGCGGCTTCCCTCATCCCTACGCCCCCGCAGGAGGAGGCGGTCGCCGAGGAGGAGCTCATGGCCGAGCTCAACCGCCCGCGCGAGATCCTCAAGGCCGACGTGGTCGAGCCGGACGTCCGCGAGGAATGGGGTTACGCGGCCGGGAACCATCTCGTGTCGTGCGGCGAGCCCACGAAGGGCGTCCTCGACGAGCGCGCCATCGCCTACCTGGATGCCCTCGACATCGAGGAGCGCGCGGCCCTTCTGGCGTACGAGGCCCGCCACATCGGGCAGCACCTCATGGGCGAGCGGATGCTCAAGGGGCTGCCGAAGGTGCCGACGCTTGCCGAGTGGACCGCCGCCGAGAAGGCGCGCCTCGCCGCCCTGGCCGGCCCCGTCCGCGAAAGGCGCGCCTTGATCCAGGCGAAGGTCGACGAGGTCGCGGCGGTGATGCGCGAGCACGGCTACGAGCCCGTCACGGCGCCGCGCCCCCGGGCCGCCTGACGCCCGCATCCCCGCCGGAATGACGAAAGCCGCCCTAATGAGGGGCGGCCTTCTTTATTTGCGTTTACAGTCCTCCGGGACCTGGATTCTTGCTGCGTGCGCACGAATCGTGCGCAGCGCGGTACGTGTTAGCCCCGGGCGCGCTTGGCCGCCAACGCCGCCATCTGGCGCTGCAGCCGGAACCGCTCGGCGCGCTCAGCCTGCTCCTGGCGGGCGGCCTCGGCGCGGTGGGCGGCCATCTCCTCGGCGAAGACTCGGTCGTAGACGAGGCGCGCCGTCTGGGCGCGGATCGCGTTCGCGGCCTGGCAGTCGGCCTGGCGCGCCATGCGCTGCTCGATCAGGACCGTGCCGAGGCTCATCGCGAGGCCCTGCACGCCGCGGTCGAAGGCGCCGGCGACGTCGTGGGCGGTGCGGTGATAGCTCATGACGGGCCTCCGTGGAGCAGCGTGTGCATTGGAGATCGCAGCTCGCGATTCCCCTGCCAAGAGTCGCCGGCGGGAAGCCTGTGATTGCGGTAACGGAATCCCTGGGCGCGATGGTAAACGTGCCCTTAAGGCTGGGATTCCCCCCTGCAGCGACGTCTCCGTTACTTCGGCGTACGGCACGCCCAGCACCCCGGGGCGCACGTATCGGGCCAGCCGCGAACGTCACGCCCGGCATGAAAAAGGCTGTCCGGTTTGGGGCGGCCTCGGTGGTGGGGCGGCAAGGGCGGCTACGCGGGCGGCGGCTTGGCCGGGCGCAGCAGACGGGCCGTTAGGGCGCGGGAGGCTAGCGGACGCTCCCACTCGCAGTGCTCGACGAGGTACCGCATCCCCTCGGCAAAAATGGGTTCGACGCGGACGGCGATGCCCGAAAGCTCCTCGCCGTCCCGCATCCGTTCGTAGACCCGGCGTTGGCGGAGGATCGACCTCAGGCCCTGCGCGATGGCGGCGTCAAGCTCCGCGGCCCGCTTTGCCTTGTCGCGGGCGCGCTGGGCGCGCGCCTTGGCGTTCTCCTGGGACCGCTTGAGGCGCGTCGCCGGAGAGGCGAGCCGGGCCGGCGCCTCCTCGGGCGCTTCCGGATAGGGGCCGGGCGCGAATCCGGCCAACTGGTCGGCGAAGGCAGCGGCCCAGCGGGCGCGTTCAGTTTCGGTCTGCATGCCGGCATGGTGCCCGCACGTCACGCATGGGACCAGGAGCGACGTGACGTGCGGGGGGGGGCCGTTGCGTGCGCCCCGGCGACCGTGGCCCATGGCACGTCTCTCCTGAAGCGCGCGGCGCGCGCCGGATCGGCTTGGCCTACCTCTCGGTCGGCGGCGGGGCTCTGGACCTTCTCGCGCATGCCCTGATCGGCTACGGCCTGCTCCAGATGCTGGTCCTGGCCCGGCTCTCGCCGTGGATCGCGAGGGCCGGCGCCGTGCCGGGCCTGTGGGCCTTCAGCTTCGGCGCGAACGCTTTGGCCACGGCCCCGACTTGCCTGGTCGCCCAAGGCGATGCCGGAGCGCTCGCCGTCCTCGCCCCGGCGCTGTTCCAGGCCGCGAACGGCCTCGTCCTCGGCCTCGCAGCCATGACCTTGGCGCTGCTGGTCCGGGGCCGGATGTTTGTGGCACCGGTGACGGCCAGCCGGGCACGGACGTGACCGCGTCCCCCGGCATGCCATCAACGAACCCGACGACCTCCGCCAAGCAGTTGTCGAGTGCCTTTACCAGGCAGGACGGCTCAGACGAGAGAACCCGTCACGTTGGTGGGAGGGACACAGTCTGGCAGGGGCGCCTCCAACAGGAACGCGATGCCGCGCGGGTGATACTCGATCCTGGCGGTGCCTCCCATCTCCGTCGCGAGCGCCCGTTCGATCAGGCGCGTCCCGAACCCGGTGCGCGATGGCGCGACCACCGAGGGGCCTCCGACCTCCTCCCAGCGCAGCTGCAGCCGCGGCGAGGTCGATGCGTCCCGGACCTCCCAGTCCACCACGACGCGGCCACCTTCGTTGGAGAGGGCTCCGTACTTGACGGCGTTGGTCGCCAGTTCGTGGAACGCCATCGTGAAGGCGAGCGTCAGGCGCGGGTCCAGCCAGACCAGTGGGCCGTTGACCAGGAAGCGCTGCCTCGCGTCGTCGCGGAAGGCATGCAGGGCCTCCGCGACGACCTCGCTCAGGGTCGTTCCGGCCCAACTCTCGCGGGTCAGGACGTCGTGGGCCGCCGCCAGGGACTTGATCCGAGCGACCAGGGTCTCCTGCGCATCCTCCAGCGAGGAGGCGTTGCGCAGGGTCTGGAGCGCCACTGACTGCACCGTCGCCATCGAGTTCTTGACCCGGTGGGTGAGCTCGTCTGCTAGGAGCGCCCGATGCTCCTCAGACCGCTTGCGGTCGGTGATGTCGAGGGACACGCAAACCATGCTGAGCGGCGTGCCGTCCGGAGCGTAGAAGGGCTGGCCGCGCAGCTCGACCCAGCGCACCTCGCCGGAGGGCATGTTCACCCGGTACTCGACCTCGTAGTCCGCCTTGTCCGCCACGGACGCCGCCAGGGTCGTCTGCATGCGCTCGATGTCGTCCGGGTGGATCATCGCGAGCAGGTCGGCGTACTGGAACGTCTCGTCGGCCCGTCGGCCGAAGATGGCCTTGCAGCCGTCCGATGCGACGGTGTAGCCGCTCTGCAGGTCAACGGTGCAGGTGCCCATCCGGCCAGCCTTGAGGACGAACCTCAGGCGTTGCTCACTGTCGCTCAATGCGGCGGTCCGGCGCTCGAAGGCGGCCTCCAACGCGTCGCGGTCCTGCTGCAGTCGCACCAGGCGTTCGCGCTCCAAGGTCACGTCGAACTGCGAAGCGAAGAAGAACGTCAGGTCGCCGTCCCGGTCGAACACCGGCGAGACAAGCAACCGGTTCCAGAACGTCTCCCCGTCCTTCTTGTAGTTCAAGAGGTCGATCTCGATGGACTCCCGCCTCGCGATGGCCGCACCGACCTTGGCGACGTCCGCCATATCCGTCGCCGGGCCCTGCAGGAAGCGGCAGTTCCGGCCGACGATCTCGTCGTAGGCGTAACCGGTCAGCCGGCAGAAGGCGTCGTTGACGAAGACGATGGGGTTGTCGGGCTGGCCGGGGTCAGTGATCACCATCGGCATGCGCGTCGCGCGCACCGCGGACACGAACGGGTCCGTGCTCGCGCCTGTCCGAGCGAACTCCGCCTCGAACCGCCTGCGCTCCATCACGTCCGTCACCGGTCCAACCCTCTCCCGCAATTGCCTGGCGGTACGTCCTCACCACCGACCCGGCACGACCCTATCACAGGTCAAGCTTCGCTCGCACTACGCAGTCCCGCCCGAGCGGTCCCAGGCAATGGAGCCTTCTTCCCCGATCACGACTTATCGCCGCATGTGCGAGTCCGTTTCCCATCCCGAGCCCTGCGCCCTGGTCGTCGACGATGACGGCCTCATCCGCATGGATGCTATGGACATCCTGCAGGATGCCGGCTTCCGGACCTTCGAGGCGAGCGACGGCGACAAGGCCATGACGCTCCTCGCCCGGGAGCATGCCGTCATCGTCCTGCTCTTCACCGACGTGCAGATGCCGGGAACGCGCAACGGCTTCGCCGTCGCACGCGAGACCGCCAGCCGGTGGCCGCACATCGCCATCGTTGTCGCGTCCGGCCACGTGCGGCCGGAGCCGGGAGAGATGCCGGAGGTCGCCCGCTTCATCGGGAAGCCCTTCACCTCCGACATGGTTCACGACCACCTCCGGGACATCTTGCCGGACGGACGCAAGCCGGCGCCGCTGCGCAATCGGGAACAGGCGGGAAGCGCTCCCTGACGGCCGGGGCTCATGCCCGCCCGCAGACCAGCCGCGGGCCCGTCGGGACATCCAGGTCTGCCGCCATGCGTTCGGCCGCCCTCGCGGCTCGTTCGGCGAGGCGACGCACGCTCGCGAGCTGAGCCACGAACGACGGGAGCCCCTCGGACACCACCCGCGCCTCTCCGAACGTTTCCAGCCCATGGCAAGCCTTGGCCAGTTCGGAGAAGCCGACCATGCCCGCGGCGGACGCCAGCGAATGGGCTCGGAGCCGAAGGCGTGACCGGTCGTCCTCCTTACCGCCATCACCTTCGAAGCTGGTGTCCAGTTCCTCCGCCAGCAACACTAGCACCTCGCGAAGGCGGGTCGGCGAGAGGAAGCGGCACACCTCGCGGTAGGCGTTCTCGTCGAACTCGACGGGAGACGACGGCCGGTGGGGCACCTCGGCGGGCACCGTTTCCTGCGGCAGCCACCGCTCGACCGTCGCGTAGAGCTTCTCCGGGTCGAACGGCTTGCCGACATGATCGTCCATGCCGGCGTCGCGGAAGGCGGAAACCTGTTCCGGCAGCACGTTCGCCGTCATGGCGATCACGGGAAGCCGCGACACGGGCCCGGGGAGCGCCCGGATGCGACGGGTCGCCGTCATCCCGTCCATGCCCGGCATCTGCACGTCCATCAGCACCAGGTCGAAGACCCGCTCCCGAACCGCTTCGACCGCCGCCTGTCCGTCCCCGACCGTCTCGACGACGTGCCCGGCCGCCCTGAGAACCGCGCGAGCGAGTTCCTGGTTGATGGCGGAATCGTCGACCAGCAGCAGGCGGCCCGTCCGGCGCGGCGTGGCCGCGACGACGGAAGGCTCGGCCTCGGCCGGAGCGCAAGTCCGCGGCATGCGCACGGTGAACCAGAAGGTGGAGCCGCCCCCGTCGATCGAGGAGACGCCGATCTCGCCGCCCATGAGTTCCACGAGGTGTCGGCAGATGGCCAGTCCGAGCCCGGTGCCGCCGAAGTCGCGCTGGATCGAGCCGTCGACCTGGCTGAAGCGCTGGAACAGCCGGTTCTGCTTGTCCTTCGGGATACCGATGCCAGTGTCGACGACGCGGAAGCGCAGGCGCTCCCCGCCCGAGAAGCCGCCTTCGGGCGCGACGTCGAGCGTGATCGAGCCGGCCGCCGTGAACTTCACCGCGTTGTTGAGCAGGTTGAACAGCACCTGCCGCAAGCGATTCTCGTCCCCCTTGACCCAACGCGGCAGGGCCGGATCCATCCGCAGCCTGAACTCCAGCCCCTTGGCGTCGGCGGGGCCCCGGACGATGGAGACGCAGTTGTCGACCATGGCGAGCAGCGGGAACGGCGCCTCGACCAGGTCGACCGCGCCGGCCTCGACCTTGGAGAAGTCGAGGATGTCGTTGACGACCGTCAACAGGGCGTTGCCGGACGAACGCACGAGTTCGGCCTGGCGGCGGTTGCCCGGGTCAAGCCGGCCCGAGGCCAGCATCAGGTCGGTGAAGCCGATGACCGCGTTGAGCGGGGTACGGATCTCGTGGCTCATCGAGGCCAGGAAGTCGGTCTTGGCCCGGTTCGCCCGCTCGGCCTCGGCGCGCGCCGCCTCCGCCACCGCCTTCGCGTCCGACAGGGCGATCTCGGCTACCTTGCGGGCGGTGGTGTCCAGCGTCAGGCCGATCACCCGGGCCGTCCGGCCGGAGGCGTCCGCCTCGACGCGGCCGATGGCGGTGATCCAGCGCATGCCTCCGTCCGCCAGCGGCACCCGGAACTCGGTGGTGTAGCCGCCACCGGTCTCGATGGCGCCTGCGAGGTCGGCGAGGACCCGCGGGACGTCGTCGGGATGGGCCATCGGCTTCCACTCCCGCTCGACGTCGAGCTCGATCTCCCGTTCCGGCAGCCCGTGCTGGCGGGCGCACTCCGCCGAGAAGCGCACCCGACCGGTGGCGACCTCGTAGTTCCAGGTACCGGCCTGGGCGGCCTTCATCTCGGCCTCGTGCCGGTAGCGTTCGCTCAGGTCGAGGGCGATGCCGAGGAAGCCCAGGTCGGCCCCGTCCCCGGTGCGAAGGAGGGTGACGTTTAGCAGCACCGGCAGGCGCTCGCCGCCCTTCGTCACGTAGGTCCACTCCCCGGGATCGGGCTGCCCGCGGCGGGCCTTGGCGACGAACACCTCGAAGCCCGGCTCGACGGCCCACCCCAATTCGCGCGACAGGACGCCGGCCCGTCGCCCGACTTCCACCGGATCGTGGAACACCGCCGGCGTCGCCTTGCCCACCAGCTCGTCGGCGGCGTAGCCCAGCATCCGCTCGGCGGCCGGGTTGAACAGGGTGATGGTCCCCTGCAGGTCGGTGGCGATGACCGCGTAGCCGGCATGGTCCAGGATCGCCTTCTGCAACGCGGAGCCGGCCCTTAGCGCCTCCGTCCGTTCCGCGACTTGCCGTTCGAGGGAGGCGTTGGCCGCGCGGATGCGCTCCTCCGCGGCCGCTTGCTCGGAGATGTCGCGGATGACCGTGGCGATGCCTGCGACCGAACCGTTCGGCGCGCGGATCGGGGAGGCGGTCACCTGCACCGGGAAGATCGTGCCGTCCTTGCGCATCCTAAGGGTCGAGAATGGCGGCACCGCCTCGCCGCGGCGAATGCGCAGCAGGACGTCGCGTTCCTGCGCCCAGAGGCTCCCGGGGACGATGAAGTCCTCCGCTCTACGCCCCGTGGCCTCGGCAGCCGTATGACCGAAGAGCCGCTCCGCCCCGGGGTTCCAGTCGGCGACGACGCCGTCGAGGGACTTGCCGACAATGGCGTCGTCGGCGTTCTCGACGATAGCCGCCAGTCGCGCTTTCTCGACGGCGGCGAGCACCTCGCGGCGTCGGCCGAGCAGGCGTAGGTAGACCAGCCCGGCGAGAAGCAGCGAACCGACGAGGACGACGATGGCCACGGTCGTCGGCCGGACGAGGTTAAGCCCCTCGACGAAGGCGGACCGCGCTGCGACGTCAACGTCCCAGGTCCGGCCGAAGACAGACAGCCGCCGGGTCGACGTCAGGCCGCCGGCCGGCGGTTCGGCCGCGTCCCGGCCGGCATAGAACGGCGTGACGGTGTCGGGGGTGACGTCCCGGATGGCGACGTCAAGATCCCCCGCATCGAGGTCGAGACCGGTCAGGATCTCGTCGATGATCAGCGGCGCGTAGGTCCATCCCAGCGTCGCGGCGCGGCGCGCATCCGGGGTGTCCGCAGGCATGAAGGGGCGCAGCACCGGCAGGAACAGGAGGAATCCCCGCTCTCTCAGGCCGGTCGCTTGCACCAGGGTCACCGGAGCGGTCAGCGTCGCAGCGCCCGTCTCCATCGCCTGGAGCGCCGCACCGCGCCGATGCGCCTCGGAGGCGACGTCGAGGCCGACGGCCTCTCGGTTGGCCGTCATCGGCTCGACGTACTGGATCACCCAGCGCTCGCCGTCGTGCGGCGTGAGTTGGCGGATGCGGAAGTCCGGGGCGCCATCGCGGCGCGCCGCCGCCGAGAACGCCGCTTCGTCCATGGCGGGCACGCGACGGATGAAGCCGAAGCCGCGGGCGCCCGGGAACTCTCTTTCCGGATTCCGACTGTCGGCATAACGTCGGAAGCCGTCGCGCGTGATGCCGGTGTCGCCAGCCGCCACTACTGCGCCGCGCGCGCCCCGAACGCCATACTCGTAGCGGGCCATGCGTCCCTCGACGAGCGACGCGACGCGGGTCGCCACGGCCTGGAAGCGTTCAGCGGCCGAGTGAGCGTTCCGGGCCTGCGTCCACTGGGCGGCCGCGAGCGCGGCGACGAAGCCAAGGACGACGACCGCCAGCGCGGCCACGCATGGCGCAGGGCACCCCGACCGGCCGCCGAACGTCGAGCCCCGGCCTCCCGAGGTTTTCCCCGTGCCGCCTGTGTTCATCACGCCCTTCGCCATGGTCTCGTTCCCCCTTCCAAAGTCTGCGCCGGTACGGACGCGCGGTAGGCCCGCGCTTGTCGCCATCCGGGCAAGACTGGTCTTCAGTCAGTCTCCGGGCGCGGCGACCGCGTCCCCGCGATGAGGCTCACCACGCCGCCGCGCGTCACCGCCCGCATCAGGACCGCGAGACGTCCGACCTCGTAAGGCTTCTCAAGGAAGCACGACCCCGGAACCATGTGCCGAGCCTCGATGGCCCGCCCCGAAAGATAGACTACCGGCAGGCGGGGGCGCATCGACCGCGCCTCGGTTGCAAGGAACAGCCCATCGACGGAGCCAGGCATGTGCACGTCGGTGACCAGTGCGTCGAGCCGCTCGCCGAAGGCCACGTATTCCAGCGCGGTGATGCCGTTCGAGCAGGTCACGGCCTGGTAGCCCGCAGCCTCCAGCTCGGCGGCCACGACCCGCATCGCGATGGGGTCATCCTCGGCAACTACCACCACGGGGCGCCTGACTGGTTCGTGCATGGAGCGCTCCCCGTCCGATGGCGCGACGACGCGCCCGATCCACACGAAAACGCTACGCCGCGACAGGGTTTGGGAACCACTAGGCTTCACGGGCATGATCCGAAGCCAGAATAGTCCACCTGGACTATCGTCGCCGTCGCGAGGCCCGCGGAATTCGGACTGGACGCCCATGACCAGCATCACCGGTAAGGCCGTCGTCGCCGACGACTACCCGTTCTTCCGCATCGCGCTCACCAGCATCCTGCGGGACCAGCTCGGTATCTCGGAGGTGCAGCAGGTCGGCTCCCTGGACGAGGCGCTAGAGGCCTTGGCCGAGAAGCAGGACGTCCGCTTCGCCCTGTTCGACCTCGCCATGCCCGGCATGGAGAGCCCGGCCAGCCTGTCCGCCGTGCGGGAGTGCTTCCCGGAGGTCCTTACCGTCGTTGTGTCGGGCTCGACCGAGCGGGAGGACGTCTTCCTCGCTCTCAAGGCTGGCGTGCATGGCTTCGTTCCAAAGGGCTCCGACGTCGAGTCGCTGATCCGAGCTCTGCGCATGGTAGTCGACGGCTTCGTCTACGTGCCGGCCTTCGTCACGCGGGTGCCCGGTGGCGCGTCCGGGGCGCCGACCCCGACGGCATGGCGCGAGGCCGCGGCGGACCCAACCGCGGCCCTGACACCCCGCCAGCGCCAGGTGCTCGACCTGATCGTGGCCGGGCAGTCGAACAAGGAGATCGCGCGGTCGCTGTCGCTCGGCGAGGGCACGGTCAAGATCCACGTCGCCGCCCTGCTAAAGGCGCTCGGCGTCCCGAACCGGTCGGCGGCCGCGGCCTGGGGCGGGGCGAACCTCGCCCGCCCCCGCGCCACCCCCTAGGCCACCCGGTCTATCGGGGCTGCCGGGGCAGTCCGGCAGGCCGAGATGACGCCCATGACGGGCCGTGGCCTAACGGGACATCCCATTCAGGCACGACCGACATGACGCACCTCCTGATCCCTCCAGCCCTCGCGGCGGCTGCCTTCGGCGTCGGCCTCGGCTTACGCCCCATCCAGGCCCCGCTTCCAGGTAACTTGCCAACGCTGGTTGTCATGTCCGCCCTTCGGCGTGGAAGCCATCCCGGGGCGCACCATCGCCCATCCCGCCATGCCCGCGGCAGGCTCGACGCGGGCGGTGCGAGTAGTTCTTGCATCGCCTTTCGCCGGGCGTTGAACGCGAAACCGTACCGACGCGAGGACCCAATGCCGGACACGCCAGCCGACCTCAATCCACAGACCCACAGGCAGGTGGCCAAGCTGTTGGGACCGGCGCAGGCGGCCGAGATGATGGCCCTGCTCAGGGAGACACTGGTCCGGCTCGGTGACATGCCCGAGCAGGAGTTCGCCGGGCCATCCGGCCTGGCCCTGGTCCACCGCCTCAAGTCGGAATCCGGCCTCATGGGCTTCGACCGGCTCGCTCAGGCCTGCGAGGCGGTCGACACCGCCGGCGCCCGTGGCGCCGTCCCGCCGCAAGACCTGCGAAGCCTGCGAGTAGCTATCGCCTCGGCGCTGGCCACGGCCGACGCGCTCGGCGAGGCCGAGCCCTAATATCCCGCTTCCCCCAACCGAGGTCACCCCCAATGCGCAAAGCCGAACGTCGCGTCCCAGCGGACGCGGTCGCGTTGTCGTGCCGTATCGTGTCGGCCTACGTCGCGGGCAACGCCGTGCCGCCGGCACAGGTGCCTGCCGTGATCGCGGACGTATACGCGGCCCTCCACGGTCGACGCCAAGCCGCTCCCGAGCCGACCGCGCCACGGTTGCTGTCGTCGGCCCAGGTCCGGGCCTCCCTCGGCCCCGGCGGCATCCTGAGCTTCGAGACCGGCAAGCGCTACGCCTCGCTCCGGCGGCACCTGTGCAGTCTCGGCCTCAGCCCTGACGCCTACCGGCTGAAGTGGGGCCTGCCGCCGGACTACCCGATGGTGTGCCCGTCCTATTCGGCGCTGCGCGCGGACATCGCCCGGAGCAACGGTCTCGGTCGCGCCGGCGTCCCACCGGACGGCCTGGAAATGAGCGGTAGGGCCGCCGCAGGGTGAGCCTCGACCCCGGCGTCAGCGTCGATCGCCAGCGTGAGCTGCCCGTCCTGACGGAAGGACAGCGCCAGCGTAACAAGGTCGGAAGCGACCGCATCGAAGCCGATGCAGCAGGCTCCCGGGACCAGACGCCGGCAGCGCCGCAGCGCTATGGACACTACGTTCAGGTCGCGCCCAGGCATCAGCGTTCGGCTGTCACTCATCGGGCGATCCTGAAAAGGGACGCTCCGTTTCCAACCAACGCGAGGCGAAAAGCTGGCAGTCGGGTCCATCTCCGGCATGGACGACGGGCATGCTCCGAATTGCGCGAATGCAGCCTTCAAACGTCAGGACCTTAACCGCCACGTGGCGGTCCGTACGACCAGGCCTCCTGGAAACGGTTCCGGTACCTGAACCTTTCCACGCCATGAAGAGGCAGCAGGCCGTCCGCGGCAGCCAAGGAACGCATCCGCCCGCGGGATGTCACAACGCCGGCTGGAGACCTCGAACGCCTCGGTAACGGGGCGCTGCAGCCATGGACCGTCGAGGTTCGGGGGACCGCTAGCCTAGGCAGGCATCCGACCGTCTGGAGTGTAGCGGTCGACGGCTTGGGGCAGCTCCCGCGACAGGCGGGAGAGAAGCTCCTCGCGGGACAGGCCGGTGCGCTGGGTCAGGGTTGTGAGGACTTCCGGCCCGATGGCCTGCTCGAGTTGCTGAGGCGGAAGCTCCTGATTAGGCCCCTGGGCGACCCAGGACTGCGCGGCCGCCCCGTGTCCGGCCTGCTGAAAGCGCTGGAGCATCTCGCCCAAGCCGCTGTTCAGGAAGCCGCCGGGCGCCTCGCCGCGCCGGTCGCCCAACAGGCCGCCGAGAAGCCCTCCAAGGCCACTGCCCGTACCGCCGGTCGTCTGGCCGGGGCCGGCGGGCGCGGGCGCGGCTTGCCCGGCACCGCCCAGCATCTCGGCGATCTTGTCCCGGTTCTGGTAGCCGGCCAGGGCCAGGAGGCCGAGCAGCGCCGTCATCGAAGGGTAGCCGTCACTCATGGGTCGTCTCCGGCTTACGGCGGATAGGCGGTGGCCATCCGCCGATGGGGTCAGGTCGGAAAACGCGCCTAGGCGCCGATGCGATGCATCCCCCGATGGTCTGCGGCTCGGGAGAAGACAGCTGCATGCAGTGACATTATACTAGGAGAACCTAAATAAGCTGGATCTGCCATTTAGGGACACGAACCGATGTACGCCGTCACGTCGACCGACCTAATGCGGCTTCAGGACAAGGTCACCGACGCGGCCCGCCTGCTCCGCCTCCTCGCCAACGAGAAGCGGTTGCTGATCCTGTGCCTACTGGTCGCCCGCGGCGAGATGGACGTGACCAGCCTCGCGCGAGAGGTCGAGCTCAGCCAGTCGGCCCTGTCGCAGCACCTCGCCAAGCTGCGCGAGGACGGGTTGGTCGCCTTCCGACGCGAGAGCCAGACGATCCACTATCGGCTGGAGGACCCTAGGGCCGCGCGGGTGCTGGCGACCCTCAAGGATATTTTCTGCCCGGAACTCGGCTGATCGGTCTCAGCTCGGGAGGATCTCGGCCTTTAGCCCCGGGCGATCCGTCCGGTTGCGCAGCCGCAGGCTGAGGCCACTCCGGCGGGACGCCATCTCGGCGATGGCGAGGCCGAGGCCGCTACCCGTCGCGCTCTTGTGGCACCCTCGGAAGAACCGTGTCGTGACGTGGGGCAGTTCGTCCTCCGGAATGCCCGGCCCCTCGTCGCGGACGACGATGCCCCCGCCATCCGGCCGGGCGACCCACGCCACCGTGCCTGTCTCCATGTGCTGCACGGCGTTCTCGTGCAGGTTCCGGACGGCGAGGCGCAGGCCTTCCGGGTCGGCCAGCAGCGTATAGCCCCGTAGCCCCGGATCGATCTGGGTCCGGACCCCGGGTGGCATCCGCATGCCTTCAACGGTTTCCGTTACCAGCGCGCCGACGTCGACCTCAGCCAGGGAAGGCGCCTCCCCCGCGGCGTCGAGCCGGGCGGCGTCGAGCAACTGGCGGACGAGGCGCGTGGTCCGGTCGACGGCCGCCACGATCTGGCGCAAGGCTGCCTTCGCCACGTCCGGGTCGGTGGCGGCCATGGCGACCTGCGCCTGAACCTTGAGGCCAGCGAGCGGGGTGCGCAGCTCGTGCGCGGCGAACGCCGTCACCTCCTGTTCGTGCCGACGGGCCGATTCGACCTTGAGGAACAGCCCGTCGAGGGCGTCGGCCAGGGGGCGGACCTCGGCGAGCGCGCGGCTCGCGTCGATGGCGCTCATGTCGTCCGCGTCGCGACCTGCGAGGTCGCGCGCCATCAGCCGCAACGGTCGCAGGCCGCGCCCGAGGCTCGCCCAGATCAGCATCCCCAACAGCGGCACCACGAGCAGCACGGGCGTGACCAAGCCCATGATGAGGTCGTTGACGAGGCGCTCGCGCAGGCCGAGGCGGTCGCCGACCATCACGCGAACGCCTTTGCCGGCGTCCTCCACCGTGAAGACACGCCAAGTCTCGCCGTCGACCTCGCGCTGCGAGAAGCCGGCGGGCGCATCCGTCAGGCGCTGCTCCGGGGCCCCGGTCGACCGCGCGACCATGCGCCCGTCGAGCGACCAGATCTGACATGAGAGCTGCCGCTCGTAGGCGGTCTGCGCCGGGATGG
>NZ_JACWCT010000076.1:29435-51222 GCF_016613415.1 Methylobacterium ajmalii
CTCGCGCTTTGAGCCAAAGTAGATCCAGGCGACCGCGCTGAGCCAGATCAGGCCGGTGGCGAGCAGCAGGATGGCGAACAGCCTGGCGCGGAGCGACCTCATGTCAGGGCCCTCATGCGGTAGCCGAGGCCGCGCACCGTTTCGATGGCGTGTCGGCCGATCTTGGCGCGCAGGTTGTGCATGTGAACCTCGACGGCATTGCTCTCGACCTCTTCCTGCCAGCCGTAGAGGCGCTCCTCCAACTCCGCTTTCGAGCGAAGCACGTCAGGTCGTTCCATGAGGGCCGCCAGAACCATAACCTCGCGCCGGGAGACGGCGACCGGCACACCGTCGACGGTGACGGCGAGGCTGCCGGGATCGAGCCGGATGGCGCCGTGTTCCAGGATCGCCGCGGCCCGCCCCGAAGCCCGCCGGACGACGGCGCGGATGCGGGCGGAGAGCTCGTCGAGGTCGAAAGGCTTGCCGAGATAGTCGTCGGCGCCCCCGTCGAGCCCGGCGATCCGGTCGGCCACGGCGTCCCGGGCCGTCAGCAGGACGACCGGCGTCCGGTCGTTCCGGCGGCGAAGCCCCCGCAACACGTCGAGGCCAGAGCCATCGGGCAGCATCAGGTCGAGCACGATGGCCGAGAACGCGCTCGTGGCGAGCGCCGCCTCGGCGTCGGCGCAGGTCGCGACGCAATCGACCGTCGCCCCGGCCAAGCCCAAACCAGCCCGGAGCCCGTCCGACAGGATGGTGTCGTCCTCGACGACGAGGATGCGCATGCGCGTCTCCCTTCACCGCCTCCATCCTCCGGGCCCCGCTTAAGCCTGGCTTAAGCTGCGTTTCCGATCCGCGTCGGGCCGATCCGAGCCCGGACCCCACCTATGCCGAACGTGTTCACCCACCTTGTCCTCGCTGCCCTGCTCTGGACCGGCTCCTCGCTGTGGTCGCCGGGGCAGTGCCGCGAGCCCGGTGCGAGGCCAACGCCCTTCACCGTCGATGTCACCCGTGACCCCGACCTCTCGCTGCGCCTGCGATGGACCATCGCCCCCGGCACCTACCTCTACCGTGACAAGATCGCCGCCTCCGACGGAAGCGGCAGGGAGCTGCCCGTCGGCACCCAGCCCGGCGAGACCAAGGACGACCCCAACTTCGGGCCGACGGAAGTCTATCACGGCGCGACGGAGGCCATCGTGCCAGGTGCGGCTCTCGCGGGGCTGCGCGAGGTGCGCGTCACCTATCAGGGCTGTGCCGAGAAGGGCATCTGCTACCCGCCGATCAGCAAGGTCATCGAGGTCCCCGCGGGAGGTCCACAGGCGACCGCCGAGACGCCGGCCACTGGCGCGCAGACCGAGCCCGAGAGCGGCCTGCTCTCGGGCCAACTCGCGGGCGTCCTGGCGACCTTCCTCGGGCTCGGCCTGCTCCTGGCCTTCACCCCGTGCGTGCTCCCGATGGTCCCGGTGCTGGCCGGCATGCTGGCCAGGTCCGGGGAGCGGCTCTCGGCCGGGCGCGGCTTCGTCCTGTCCGGCACCTACGTGTTCGCGATGGCGCTGGCCTACGGGACGCTTGGCGTGGCGGCGGCATGGTCCGGGCGCAACCTCCAGGTCGCGCTCCAGACTCCCACTGCGCTCGGACTGCTCGCCGCGGCCTTCGCCTCCCTGGCCTTGTCGATGTTCGGCGTGTTCGACCTGGCGCTGCCGTCCGGTGCCGCCGGCCGCCTGTCGCGCCTGAGCGGAGGCAGGCTTGGCGCGCTTGGTGGCGCCTCCGTCATGGGGTTCACCTCCGCCCTGATCGTCGGGCCCTGCGTGACGCCGCCGCTCGCCGCGGCACTCCTCTATGTCGCCCAGACCGGAGACGTGGTGCGGGGTGCCGCCGCCCTGTTCGCGCTCGGCCTCGGCATGGGCCTGCCCTGATCGCGTTCGGGACGTTCGGGGCAGGGATCCTGCCGAAGTCAGGCCCATGGCTCGTCGTCGCCAAGCAGGCCTTCGGGGTGGTCTTCCTCGCGTTGGCCATCACCATGGTCTCGCGCCTCGTGCCGTCCGAGGTCTCCCTCGTGCTTTGGGGCGCGCTGGCGATCGACATCGGCGTGTTCGTCGGGGCGTTCGACGTCGTCACGGCGGGCGCCGCGGGCCGGCTGGGCAAGGGCGCTGGTATCGTTGCCGTAACCTACGGCTGCGCCCTCGTCGTCGGCGCCGCGAGCGGCGGGACCGACCCGCTCCGGCCGCTCGCCGGACTCGGCCGGACGCAGGCAGCCCACGTCGAGGAAGGCCGGACTGTCTCCTCCGTCCCGGCTTTCGAGGCCGCCCTCGCGGCGGCCCGTGCCGCGGGCAAGCCGGTGCTCGTCGAGTTCGCCGCCGACTGGTGCACCGTCTGCAAGACGAACGAACGGACGGTCCTGGCCGATGCCGACGTCCGAGCGAGGCTGAGGGCCGTCTCGGTGATCCGCGCCGACGTCACCCGCGACGACGACGCCACACGCGCCCTGATGCGGCGCTTCGAGGTCGTCGGACCGCCAACCCTCATCCTGATGCGACCCAACGGCGCCGAGGTCCGCGAGGCCCGCACCGAGGGCGAATTCACGGTCGATGACCTGAAGCGTCGTCTCGCCCTCGTCGGCGCCTGAGCCACCCCCTTTCGACAAATTAAGTTTCACGGAGACCACGATGGACCGCAGGACCCTGCTCGCCCTTCTGCCCGCCGCCGCGCTTGCGCCCGCCCTGCTCTCGCTGGCGCCGCCGACCGAGGAAGCCTTCGCCCAGGGCGTCGACCCCAACGCGATCCTCAACGACCCGCAGGCGCCGGTCTCCGGTAACCCGAAGGGCGACCTGACCATCGTCGCGTTCCTCGATTACAACTGCCCGTTCTGCAAGAAGGCCGAGCCCGACCTTCTCCGCCTGGTGAAGACGGACGGGCGCATCCGCCTCGTCCACAAGGACTGGCCGATCCTCGGGGACGCCTCCGTCTACGGCGCCCAGTTCGCCCTCGCGGCGCGCTACCAGGGGCGCTACGAGACCGTCCACGCGGCCCTGATGGGCATTCCGGGCCGCGGCATCACCAAGGAACGGATGCGGGAGGCGGTCGAGGCCTCCGGCGTCGACATGACCCGGCTGGAGCGGGACCGCATGGCACTTGCCGGCGAGATCGCGGGCTTGCTCCAGCGCAATCTCGACCAAGCCGACGCCCTCGGCCTGCAGGGAACCCCGGTCTTCCTAATCGGCCAGCTAAAGGTCGCGGCGGCGCTCGATTTCGACGGTTTCAGGCAGGCGGTCGTCCAGGCCCGCGCGCGAGGACGCTCGTGATGCCGCGGCCCCTCCGCCTTCCGACGGTGATCGCCCTCGCCACGGCGCTCGGCGCCTGCTCGACCTCACAGGGGGCGCCAGCCCCCATCGCGGTGGCCCGGCCGCAGATCGCTCCGGAGGTCTTGCGCCGGTACGCCGCCGTCACGGACGAACCCTTCCCGGTCGAGGCGGTCGACCCGCGTGACCTCAAGGCGCGCAACGTCCGCCAGTTGGTCGACTTCCCGTCGAAGGAGCCGCCCGGCACCCTCGTCGTCGATCCATACAAGCGCTCTCTCTACCCCGTCATGGAGGGCGGCAAGGCGATGCGCTACGCGGTCGGCGTCGGCAAGGCCGGATTCGAGTTCACCGGCGAGGCGACCGTCGCCCGCAAGGCTTCCTGGCCGCGATGGGCGCCGACCCCCGACATGCTCCGGCGTGATCCGGAGCGGAACGGGCGCTGGGCCGGCGGCATGCCAGGCGGCGACAGGAACCCGCTCGGGGCCCGGGCGCTCTACCTGTTCAAGGACGGCAAGGACACGCTGTACCGCATCCACGGCACGACGGAGCCCTGGAGCATCGGCGAAGCGGTGTCCTCGGGATGCATCCGCATGCTGAACCAGGACGTGATCGACCTGCACCGGCGCGTCCCTACCGGCACGAAGGTGGTGGTGCTCGGGTCCCGGGGCACCGTCCACGCCGCACGGCCAAAAGCGCCGGAGACGACGGGCAGCCTCGGGAACGGCGCATCCGCCGGACTGACGCCGGACGACGGCCTCGATCATGCGGGGCTCGACGACCTTTCGCGCAACGCGTCGGAAGCACCCGAGCCTCCGGCCTACGACAGGGAGTCGGACGATGACGGTCTTTAGGAGCCTGATGATCGCGGTCGTTCTTGCGACCCTGAGCTTAGGGGCGGCCCATGCCGGCTCGGAGGCGCCGGCCGGGTACTACGCTGACCAGAAGGTGGTCTACCACAATGACGGCGGCCTCGACGGAGCCGCCTACTTCAAGCGCCTTCTCGGCAACCTGCGCAACCACGTCGAGGCTGTGGGCAAGGCCCATGTCGAGATCCGCGTGGTGAGCCACGGCGACGGGGTCGCGCTCTTCCAGTCGGCCGTGAACGACAAGGAGGTCGCCGCCCGTATCGATGCCCTCAAGGGGATAGGAGTCCGGTTCCTCATCTGCGCCAACACTTTGCGCGAACGGAAGATCGACCGTGGCACGCTCTACGGCGTCACCGAGGACGACGTCGTGCCGAGCGGTGTCGCCGAACTGGCGCGGCTGCAGGGCATGGGGTTCGCCTACATCCATCCGTGAGTTGGTCGAACGGGGGAAGACGATCTTCTCGTCGGCATCGACGCCACGCCATCGATGGC
This sequence comes from Methylobacterium ajmalii, assembly GCF_016613415.1. GTDB lineage: Bacteria > Pseudomonadota > Alphaproteobacteria > Rhizobiales > Beijerinckiaceae > Methylobacterium > Methylobacterium ajmalii. The sequence continues at coordinate 34,069 of NZ_JACWCT010000076.1, forward strand.
GTCTGCCCAAAGGCGAAGGCGTCCGTGCGCCATCGCACCCCCTCAGCGCATCCCAATCCAGGCCGTCGGTTTCACGCTTGCTATTACATTAGTTGATGCTAAATAAGAGTTATCTAATGTGCCGGCTCGGCAGGGCAGGACGTCCCTTGCAGTCAGCCGGGCATCCCCCGGACCACCGCCTGGGAGCGACCACCATGGATGGCTTCACGCCTGTCAGCGCCCTCGCCGGCGGTGCCTTGATCGGCACCTCCGCGGCCCTGTTCCTGCTCCTCAACGGACGGATCGCCGGCATCAGCGGCATTCTCGGCGGCCTCCCAACCCCGCCGTCTCGCGAGACCGGCTGGCGCGCCGCCTTCGTGGCAGGACTCGTCCTGGCGCCGTTCGCCTATGCCGGCCTGGGTGGCAGCCTGCCGCCGGTGGCGGTGGATGCCTCGTTCCCGCTGCTCGCCGTCGCCGGCCTGCTGGTCGGGTTCGGATCGCGCCTCGGTGCCGGCTGCACGAGCGGCCACGGGGTCTGCGGCATCGGCCGTGGCTCGCCCCGCTCCGTGGTCGCCACCGGCACCTTCATGGCCGTCGCCATCCTGACCGTCCTCGTCGTGCGCCATCTCGTCGGAGCCTAAGCCATGGCTAAGACCGTTTCCGCCTTCGCCGTCGGCCTCCTGTTCGGCCTCGGCCTCCTCGTCTCCGGCATGGCCGATCCGGCCAAGGTCCTCGCCTTCCTCGACGTGACCGGGCGCTGGGACCCAAGCCTCGCCTTCGTGATGGCTGGCGCCGTCGCGGTCTCGGCGACGGGCTATCTCGTGGCGCGGCGCCGTGGGCGGCCGTTGCTCGCCTCCCGGCTTGAGATCCCGAACCGGCGCGACCTCGACCCGCGCCTGATCGCCGGCGCCGCGGTGTTCGGTATCGGCTGGGGCCTCGGCGGCCTGTGCCCGGGGCCCGCGCTCACCCTGCTGACGGTCGCACCGGCGCAAGCGGTGACCTTCGTCGTCGCCATGGTCGTCGGGATGCGGGCGTTTCGCCTTCTCCCGGCGGCAGCCCCGAAGCCGGCGGTCCAGGGAGCCGACGCATGACGCCCGGCCTGCTGACATCCGGCCTAGCCGCCGGCTCGGGCGGGGTCGTCGGCGTGATCCTCGGTCTCGTCGGCGGGGGTGGCTCGATCCTGGCCGTCCCGCTCCTGACCACCATCGTCGGCGTGTCCTCGCCACATGTGGCGATCGGCACCAGCGCCTTGGCGGTGTTGGTCAGCGCGGCCGGCAACCTCGTCCCGTAATGGCGGGCCGGGAACGTGAAGTGGCGATGCGCGGCGGCGTTCTCGGTCGCCGGCGTCCTCGGCGCGCTGGCCGGCTCGGTCGCTGCGAAGGCGGTCGACGGGCAGAGCCTCCTGGCCCTGTTCGGGGTCGTGATGCTGGTGGTCGGGAGCCTGATGCTGCGCACGCGGCGCGGCGACGGCGACCCGGAGGTGCGCCTGACCAAGGCCAACGCCCCGGTACTCCTGCCCTGGCTGCTCGGCATCGGGTTCGCGGTCGGCCTGTTCTCCGGCTTCTTCGGCATCGGCGGGGGATTCCTCATCGTGCCGGGCCTGATGCTGGCGACGTCGATGCCGCTGCAGATGGCCATCGGCACCTCGCTGGTCGCGGTCAGCGCCTTCGGGGCGGCGACCGCGGCGAGCTACGCCGCCTCCGGCCTGATCGACTGGCCGTTGGCCGGCCTGTTCATCCTGGGCGGCGTGCTCGGGGGCCTCGTCGGATCGAGGCTCGGACAGCGGCTCGCCGGGCGCAAGCGCGCCCTCACCATCACCTTCGCCGGCCTCGTCATCCTGGTCGGCCTCTACGTCGTCGCCCGCGGGGCCCTACCGCTCCTCGGCGCCAACACCTGAACCCGAAAAAGGAGGCGTTTCATGTCGGACCAGACCATCGAAGCCCTGCGCGGGCACCCCATCGTCACCGGCTTCCATGACGAGCCGACCGGCAGCATTCAGTACGTCGTCGCCGATCCCGGGACGAGGCGCTGCGCCATCATCGACCCGGTGCTCGACTTCGACCCGAAGTCCGGCGCGACCGCGACCCGCTCCGCCGACGCCTTGCTCGCCCATATCGAGCGCGAGGGCTATGAGCTGGAGTGGATCCTCGACACCCACCCGCACGCCGACCACTTCTCGGCAGCCGGCTACCTCCACGACCGGACGGGCGTCCCGACCGCCATCGGCGAGAAGGTCGTCGACGTGCAGCGGCTCTGGAAGGTGCTCTACAACCTGCCCGACGCGTTCCGGACGGACGGGTCGCAGTGGTCGCGGCTCTTCGCCGACGGCGAGCGCTTCCGGATCGGCGACCTCGACGTCGAGGTGCTGTTCACGCCGGGCCACACCATGGCCTCCATCGCCTACCGGGTCGGCGACGCCGCCTTCATCCATGACACGCTGTTCATGCCCGACAGCGGCTCGGCGCGAGCCGATTTTCCGGGCGGCAGCGCGCTCGCGCTCTGGCGCAGCATCCAGCGCATCATGGCGTTGCCGGACGAGACGCGGCTGTTCACCGGGCACGATTACCGCCCGGACGGGCGCGCGGCGGCCTGGGAGAGCACGGTCGCCCGGCAGCGGGCCGAGAACCCGCACTTGGTCGATACCCCGACCGAGGAGGCGTTCGTCCGCATGCGCGAGGCACGCGACCGCGAACTGCCGATGCCCAAGCTCATCCTGCATTCCCTGCAGGTGAACATCCGAGGCGGCCGCCTGCCCGAGCCCGAGGCGGACGGCAGGCGTTACCTGAAAATCCCGCTGGACGCCCTCGAAGGCGCGGCCTGGGGCGAGTGACGGAGGAAGCCATGACCATGAGAAGCGCGAAAGACTTGGTGGCGCAAGCCAACCGCGAGGTGGAGACCGTGTCGCCCGAGGAAGCGCTCGCCCGCCTCGGCCAGCCCGACACGATGCTCGTCGACGTCCGGGAGGGCGAGGAGTTGGCCAAGACCGGCAGGATCGCCGGCGCGGTCCACGTGCCGCGCGGCTTCCTGGAATTCCAGGCCGACCCGGAGAGCCCGACCCACAAGGCCGAGCTCGGCGGCGGCAGGCGCCTGGTTCTCTACTGCGCCTCCGGCAACCGGTCGGCCCTGGCCGCGAAGGCGCTCAACGACATGGGCCTCGGACCGGTCGCCCATGTCGCCGGAGGCTTCCCGGCACTTGCGAAGGCTGGGGCAATGGTCGAGCCGGCCTAGGGGCGGTCCTTCCCAGGGGCCGGGCTTGGCGATCTGTCGCTTGACCCGACGTCTCCAGGGAGTGAACCCGGCCGGCGGCGCCGGCTTCATCGTCAACGTTCGGCCGTGCCCCCACAAGGCCATGGCCAATCCGAAGTTCGCCAGCGCGAGCGCCGCCAGCAGGCTATAGGCGGCGTTGGCGCCGCCGTAGGTGAGCGCCACCGCTCCAAGGGAGGGTGCCGCGGCCTGCGCGATCAGACCCGGGCGCGCCAGACTGCCCACGAGCACCGGGTAGCGGACCGGGCCGAACAGTGCGAGCGGCACCGTGCCCCGGGCAATTGAGTAGACCCCGTTGCCCGCGCCATAGAGGACCAAGGCGAGGCCGACCGCCGGCACGCCCGCCGCCAGGATGGCCAGCCCTATGACAACCAGCGCCATGGCAATGGTCAGGGTCCAGAGCGGGTGGTGCCGGCCCCTGTTCGCCATCTCGACGATGCGGGCTCCGACCTGGGCCGGCCCGATCAGCGCGCCATAGGAGACGGCCGCGGCCAGCGCGACGCCACGGGCCTGCAGGAGCGCGATCAGGTGCACCGAAACCAGCGTCATCACGGTGCCGCCGAGCACCAGCACGCCGGCCATCAGCCGGTAGGCCCGGCGCTCGCGGGGCGTCAGCGGCCCGTCCGCGTGTTGCGCTTCGCCTTTCACGGTCTCTGGCTCAGGCGCCTTCGGGATCAGGCCGAGAACGAGCGGCAGGGTCACGACGAGGTGCAACCCGGCATAGGCGAGGCATGCGCCACGCCAGCCGACCTGCTCCACGAGGAAGGCCGAGAGCGGCCAGCAGACGGTGCTGGCGAACCCTCCCCATAGGGTCAGCGTCGTGATGGCCGGCCGCGCCTCTGCGCCGTAGAGCCTGCCAAGGGTTGCGAAGGCGGGGTCGTAGAGCCCGCAACCCATGCCGAGGCCGAGGAGAAGCCAGCCGGCGAGGAACACGGGCAAGTTCGGTGCGAGGCCGAGCACGACGTGCCCCGCCGCCAGCAGCAGCGCGGCCAGCGCTAGGACCGGACGGCCCCCGTGCCGGTGGATGGCGATTCCGACCCGGGGCGAGGCGATGGCCGCTACCAGGAGCCCGATGGACAGGCCGCCGACCACCCAAGCCAGCGGCCAGCCGGTGTCCGCCGCGATGGGACCGGCGAGCACCGCCGGCAGGTAGAACGAGGAGCCCCAGGCGAAGATCTGGACGATGCCGAGCGCCGGGATGACCTGCCATCGGGGCCGCGCAGCCATCGGCATGCTACCAGACCCCAAGTGCCGGAAGCCAAAGCGCCAACGCGGCTAGGGTGGCGAGGAGCACCGGCGGCGTGATGACGAGACCGACCCGCATGTACTGCCCCCAGGTGATGTGCTGGCCCTTGGTGTCGAGAACGTGCAGCCAGAGCAGGGTCGCCAGGCTGCCGATCGGCGTGAATTTCGGGCCCAGGTCGCAGCCGATGACGTTGGCGTAGACCATGAGCTCGCGCATCAGAGGCGAGAGGTCTGGCGCCTGTTGGATGGAGAGCGCGCCCACCAGGACGCTCGGCATGTTGTTCATGACCGAGGAAAGGATCGCAGCGGCGAACCCCGTGCCGATGGTGGAGACGAATGGACCAAAGCCCGAAAGCCAAACGAGCCCCTGCGCCAGGTAGTCGGTCAGCTCGGCGTTCCTGAGGCCGTAGACCACGAGGTACATGCCGAGGCTGAAAAGCACGATCTGCCAGGGTGCGCCCGCCAGAACCTTGCGGATGGGGATGACGCGGCTGCGGTTGGCGAGCGCCAGCATGACCCCAGCCCCGGCGCAGGTCACGACCGACACCGGCACGCCGAACGGCGCGGTGACGAAGTAGGCGATCAGCAGCAGGCCCAGGAGCGGGAACGCCGCCCGGAACACGAGCGGATCGCGGATGGCGTGCCGTGGGGCCTCCAGCTCCCCGACCGGATACGTGGCCGGCAGGTCGCGGCGGTAGAACAGCCAGAGCACGATCAGGGTCGCGGCCAGCGAGACGAGGTTCACCGGCACCATCACGGCGGCGTAGCGGCTGAAGGAGACGTCGAAGAAGTTGGCCGAGACGATGTTGACGAGGTTCGAGATGACCAGGGGTAGGCTGGTCGAGTCCGCCACGAACCCGCAGGCGATGATGAACGCCAGGGCGGCCGCCGGCTTGAAGTCGAGGCGCAGCAGGATGGCGAGCACGAAGGGGGTGAGCAGCAGGGCGGCGCCGTCGTTGGCGAAGACCGCCGCGATGGCCGCGCCGAGGAGGATCACCAGCGGGAAGAGCATGCGACCCCGGCCCCTGCCCCAACGGGCGATGTGCAGGGCCGCCCAGTGGAAGAAGCCGGCCTCATCGAGCAGCAGCGAGATGATGATCAGCGCCACGAAGGTGAAGGTGGCGTCCCAGACGATGTGCCAGACCACCGGGATGTCACCGGGATGGATGACCCCAGTGGCGAGCGCGACGGCGGCCCCGATCAGCGCGCTCCATCCGATGCCGAAGCCCTTGGGTTGCCAGATGACGAGGACGAGGGTGACCACGAAAATGGCGAGCGCGAGCATCGGCACCGTTTCTTGTTCTTGATGGAGCGGGAGGAGGATCAGGCGGTGCCGACGCGGCGCCCGCGCTCGTCGACGACGCGCTCGCCGTCCTCCTTAACGAACTCGCCCCGCTGCTCGGGCAGCAGGTCCAGCACGGCCTCGGACGGCCGGCACAGGCGCACGCCCTTCGGGCTCACCACCAGCGGGCGGTTGAGCAGGACCGGGTGGGCATCGATGGCGTCGAGGAGCTGGTCGTCGGTCAGCGCGGGGTTGGCGAGGCCGAGCTCGGCGTAGGGCGTGCCCTTCTCGCGCAGCGCGTCACGGACCGAGAGGCCGGCCCGGGAGAGCAACTGCTTGATGAGCGCCCGGCTCGGCGGTGTCTTGAGATACTCGACCACGTGTGGCTCGACGCCGGCGTTGCGGATCATCGCCAGGGTGTTGCGGGACGTGCCACAGGCGGGGTTGTGGTAGATGACCACGTCCATCACGCGACCTCCGGGCGGGCCGAGGTCGCGCCGGCCATCTGGCCGATCTCGCGGACCTTCGACGACAGGGCGACCTGGTCGAGGCTTCCGAGCGGCAGGGCGACGAAGGCCGCGATCCGATTCTTGAGGTATCGCTGGGCGGTGACGAAGGCGCGCTTGCGCTCCATCTCCGAGCCCTCCGCTGCGGCGGGGTTCTCGATGCCCCAGTGGGCCGTCACCGGCTGGCCCGGCCAGTACGGACACGCCTCGCCGGCGGCGTTGTCACAGACGGTGAAGACGAAATCCATGACGGGGGCGTCTGGACCGGCGAACTCGTCCCACGACTTCGAGCGCAGGCCCTCGGTCGGGTGGTCGCTCTCCCGCAGGACCTGCAGCGCCAGCGGGTGCGGCTCGCCCTTCGGCTGGCTGCCGGCCGAGAAGGCGCGGAAGCGGCCGCCGCCCTCCTTGTTGAGCATGGCCTCGGCCAGGATCGAGCGGGCCGAGTTGCCGGTGCAGAGGAACAGGACGTTATAGGCGGGCTCAGGCATGGAGGGTGTCCCCGGTGGTGCAGTCGCAGGCGGCGAGCGCGGCGACGGCCGGAGCGCACACCTCGGGGTGGCCCTGGCAGCAGTCGCGCATGAGGAACTGGACGAGGTCGGACAGGCCGGCGTAGGCGGCGCTGTAAATGACCGACTTGCCCTCGCGCCGGGAGGTGATCAGCCCGGCGTGCGAAAGTTCCTTCAGGTGGAAGGACAGGTTGTTGCCGGCCACGTTCACCGTCTCGGCGAGGACGCCGGCGGCGAGCCCGTCCGGGCCGGCGGTGACCAGGGCGCGCACGACCCGGAGCCGATGCTCCTGGCCGAGGGCCGCGAAGGCCGCGAGGGCTTGTCGTTCGTCCATCGAATGACCTATATATCAACTATCGTTGAAATGTAGAGGAATGAAGCGCCTTGGACAAGCCCCAGCAGCCGTTCTCCGACGGAATGCCGAACCTCTCCGAGGTTTACTTCGAGGTGCCGACCCCCGAGCGGGTGGAGGCGTCGGCGCCGTTGGCGCACGCGCCCCGCTTCCTAATCCTCTACGGGTCGCTCCGGGAGCGGTCCTTCAGCCGGTTCCTGGCCTACGAGGCGGCGCGGTTGCTGGAGGCGATGGGCGGCGAGGTCCGCATCTTCCACGCGGACGGGCTGCCGCTACCTGACGACGCGACCGCCGATCACCCGAAGGTGCAGGAGCTTCGCCAACTCTCGATTTGGTCGGAGGGGCAGGTCTGGGTCAGCCCGGAGCGGCACGGCAACATGACAGGGGTGATGAAGGCCCAAGTCGACTGGCTGCCGCTCAGCGAGGGCTCCGTGCGACCGACGCAGGGGCGGACGCTGGCGGTGATGCAGGTCTCGGGTGGCTCGCAGAGCTTCAATGCGGTGAACAGCCTGCGGGTGCTCGGGCGCTGGATGCGGATGGTGACGATCCCGAACCAGTCCTCGGTGCCAATGGCCTACAAGGAGTTCGACGATGCCGGCCGCATGAAGCCGGGGCCGCTCTACGACCGGGTCGTGGACGTCTGCGAGGAGCTGATGAAGTTTACGCTGCTAACCCGCGGGCGTGCCGATTACCTCGTCGACCGCTACTCCGAGCGCAAGCAGCGCGAGCCGGAGCGCCTCAAAGCCTTGGCCGCCGACATCGGGTTTGCGAAGCGCTGACGCCGGGCTCCGCCTCAGTTCGCTCCCTCGTCGGGGATGTTGAGGAGGTGGCCGCAAGCCTTGCAGTGGACGGCGTCCGGCTCGTAGCGCTGCAGCCCGCACGCGGTGCAGGGAAAGCGCACCTTGTAGGGGCGGAACACCACCTGCGCGAGGCGGAAGAACAGCGTCACGCCGCAGATCATCACGAAGACGGACAGCAGCCGGCCCGTCGGTCCGGGCAGGGTGATGTCGCCGTAGCCGGTCGTCGTAAGCGACGTCACCGTGAAATAGAGGGCGTCGACCGGTGTCTGGATCGCCGGGTTGCCGCCGTGTTGGGTGGCGTAGACGATGCCTGTCATGACGAACACGAACACAACCAGGTTCGTGGCCGCCAGGATCGCGTCCTCGTTGCGGCAGAACAGGTCGCTGTCCTGCCGCAGCCGCTCCAGGAGGTGGTAGGTGCGCAGTAGGCGCAGCGTCCGCAGGATGCGAAGGAAGCCGACGCCCTCGACGACCACCCGCGCGACGAACGAGGCCACTGCCACGAGGTCCGTCCAGGTGCTCAGGTGCCGGAACTCGCGCAGCGGCGAGCGGCTGACGAGCAGGCGGGCGGCGAAGTCGGCCAGGACGCAGGCGCCCACCACGAGGTCGCAGGCGACGATCCACGGCGACAGCGGCAGGAAGGAGGTGACGACGACGAAGGCGATGGTCGCCACGTCGAACACCAGCAGGGCGTAGCGGAAGCGGTGCGCGCCGGGCGTGTCGCCCTCGTAAAGTTCGCGCAGCGTCGCTTTGGGTGGTGTCATCGGGGTCGAGGCGCGAGCGGTGAAGGTGGGAGTCCTGCTTCGGCCGGCTCAGCGCCGGGACGGATGGACCGGGATGAGCCACAGCACCAGCGCTCCGGCGGCCATGCACGCCAGCGAGCCGATCAGCACGCCGACCTTGGTCTCGGCCTCAAGCTCCGGGGCGTTCGCGAAGGCGAGCAGGCCGATGAACAGGCTCATGGTGAAGCCGACGCCGCACAGGAGCGAGACGCCGTAGACTTGCGCCCAGGTCGCGTGCGCCGGGCGCTGCGCCAGCCCGAGCCTTACCGCGGCGACGACGAGGCCGAACACGCCGACCTGCTTGCCGACGAACAGACCGAGCGCCACGCCGAGCGTGACCGGGTCCAGCAGCATGGGCGGCGTGATCCCGGCGAGCGACACGCCCGCGTTGGCGAAGCCGAAGATGGGCAGGATGAGATAGGCCGACCAGGGATGGACCGCGTGCTCCAGGATGTGGAGCGGCGAGGTCGGATCGTCCGGCTTGCCGACGCTGAGACGGAGCGGGACCGTCAGCGCCAGCAGCACGCCGGCGATGGTCGCATGGACGCCCGACTTGAGCACGAACACCCACAGCACCGCGCCGAGCAGCAGGTAGGGCCAGAGGCGGGCGACGCCGGCCTTGTTCATCCCGTAGAGGACCGCGAGCGTGACCGCCGCCCCACCGAGCATCGGCAGCGATAGGTCGGCGGTGTAGAACGCCGCGATGATGAGGACCGCGCCCAGGTCGTCGATGATGGCCAGGGCCGTCAGGAAGACCTTGAGCGAGACCGGTACGCGCGAGCCGAGAAGCGCCAGCACGCCGAGCGCGAAGGCGATGTCGGTGGCGGCCGGGATCGCCCAGCCGCGCAGGGTCTCGGGCGAGTTCCAGTTCACGGCGGCGTAGACGATGGCCGGGACCGCCATCCCGCCGAGGGCCGCGAGCCCCGGGAGGACCCGGTCGGGCCACGTGCGCAGGCGACCGTCCAGCACCTCGCGCTTGATCTCCAGCCCGACGAGCAGGAAGAACACCGCCATCAGGGCGTCGTTGATCCAGTGCAGGACCGATAGGGGACCGAGGTAGGCCTTCAGCGCGGCGAAGTAGGTGTCCGCCAGCGGCGAGTTGGCGATCACCAGGGCGAGCGCGGCGCTCGCCATCAGGACGAGGCCGCCGCCGGCGTCGCTGGTCAGGACATTGCGCAGGGCCGACAGGGGACGGCGGCGAGGCCGCGGAACGATGTGCGAAGGCGACGACACGGGCACGGGTCTCCGGCGCTGGCGGCCCGACCAGCGCTCGTCCTGCCGGTCCGACCGACGGACCGCGCACCCTGCGCGGGCTATCGCATCGAAGCCGGGCAGGGACAACCCGTCCCGCACCGGATCCTCAGGGGAGGCGCCGAAACCCGCCGGCGTGCCGTTTAACCGGCGGCAGGCCACGCCTAAGACCCTTGGGTCGGGCGGCACGGGCGCGGGTCTACGCCGGCGCCCATGCCTATTCCTCGGTCAGTGACCGGGTGCGGCCAGCGCGGCCCCCGGCTTGTCATGGGTGCCGAGCCGTTCGACCATCGTGGCCGTGGCCTCGTTCATGCCGATGACGTCGACCGGGATGCCGTGGTGCCGGAACTTGAGCACGACCCGGTCGAGCGCGTTGACGCTGGTGATGTCCCAGAAGTGCGCGGCCGTGAGGTCGAGCACGACGCCCCGGAGGTCCTCCTCGCGGAAGTCGAAGGCGGAGTGGAACGCCTCGGCGGTGGCAAAGAAGATCTGGCCGGTCACCTTGTAGGTGCGCACCGCCCGGGCCTCGTCGCGCGAGGACGCGACGCCGAAGAACTTGGTGACCTTGTGGGCGAAGAACAGGCCGCTGAGGATCACCCCGAAGAGCACGCCCTTGGCGAGGTCGTGGGTGGCCACGACGACCGCGACGGTGCCGAGCATGACGAAGCTCGACGACTTCGGATGGGTCACCAGCGTGCGGAAGGACTTCCACTGGAAAGTGTTGATCGAGACCATGATCATGACCGCGACCAGCGCCGCCATCGGAATCTGCGCCACGTAGGGGCCGAGCACGACGATCAGGAACAGCAGGAATACGCCGGAGAACAGGGTCGAGAGCCGCCCCCGGCCGCCGGAGGAGACGTTGATCACCGACTGGCCGATCATGGCGCAGCCGGCCATGCCGCCGAGGAACCCGGAGGCGATGTTGGCGACGCCCTGGCCGGCGCACTCGCGGTTCTTGTTCGAGGTCGTGTCGGTCATCTCGTCGACGATGGCCGCCGTCATCAGGCTCTCCAGCAGGCCGACCATGGTCAGGGTCAGCGAAACCGGAAGGATGATCCGCAGGGTCTCCCAGGTGAACGGCACCTGCGGCAGGGCCACCCAGGGCAGCTCGCTCGCGAGCGCGCCCATGTCACCAACCTTGTGGATACCGAAGCCGAGGTACATCGAGACCCCGGTCAGCAGGACGATGGTGACCAGCGGCGAGGGCACCGCCTTAGTGAGGTACGGCAGGCCGTAGATGATGCCGAGGCCGACCGCCGTCATCAGGTAGACGGCCGTGCCCTGCCCGATCAGCTCCGGCATCTGCGCCAGGAAGATCAGGATGGCCAGGGCGTTGACGAACCCGGTCACGACCGAGCGCGAGACGAACCGCATCAGGTTGCCGAGCCTGAGCGCGCCGGCGGCGATCTGCAAGAGGCCGGTGAGGATGGTGGCGGCGAACAGGTAGCCGACGCCATGGTCCTTCACGAGGCCCACCATCAGGAGCGCCATGGCGCCGGTCGCGGCGGAGATCATGGCGGGCCGCCCGCCCGCGACGGCGGTGACGACGGCGATGCAGAAGGAGGCGTAGAGGCCAACCTTCGGGTCGACGCCGGCGATGATGGAGAAGGCGATGGCCTCGGGGATGAGGGCGAGGGCCACGACGGCGCCCGCCAGCAACTCGCGCGTGACGTTCGAAGCCCACTCGCTCCGTAGGTGGACGAGATCCATTGTTGTGACAGGCTTTCCTTGTCCCAGGCGCGTTCGGTACGTCGCATGGGGCGCGCAACAGGGCCGGTCGGCCTCCTCGGAGGTCCGCGACTCAGGCACCACGATTTGCGTTATCCGGCGGATCGGCGGCCGGAAGAGCCACCCGGGCTTTCACCGGGTCCGGTCTTGTGGCGGGACCATAACCCGAGAGTTCGCTGCGGCGCAATACGGCAGGCGCGTTCGATCCGCGACCTGGGCATCGGAGGGCTCCGGGTTCCCGTCAGAGGTCGAGGGCGCCTAGCGTCGCTGCGATGGAGAGAAGGCCGCAGAGCACGGCTGCGAAGATCGCGCGAGCCCGGACCCAGGCACCACCCTCGTTGTCGTTGCAAGCTGTCGGCAGCGTGCAGGGTCGACGCCGCCACTTGCGGGTCGAGCACGGCGCTTCCCGGAAGCTCGGCGTGGGCGGGCTATCGGACTGGTGGCGACACGACATGGGCGAATCGCTGGGGTGTTGCTGCCTTCCTGCGGGACGGCTCCGGCATACTACATGGCTCGCCACTTACTGCCAGTACGGCTTGGTACCCATCGGCCAGGGCGACGACCGACACGAAATCCTGAACGCAATGGGTGGACATCTGTGAGCGTCATGCGGTCCGGTGGGCGTAGCGTCCATCGTCGCAAGCAACAAATGAGCGACTGAACGACACCCGCGCGTCCATCTTATTCTTGAGGGTCCCGCGGATAAGCGGCTCCTTGTGCAAGATTGCACCGCGGAGTGTCATGGCTCTGAGCCTCGGCAGGAGTTTCGACGGTGTGAAGGGGCCCCGCTCGACGAGGAACTTGGCTATCTCTTGCATGACGCGGCCCCAGAACTCCTCGGCCCGGAAGCGGTCGAGCTGGTACTCGACCTTCTGGATGTGCGCGAGGACGGACGCGGCCTCGTCATCAGCGGCACAGGCCCGGGCTGCGAGCGCGGCGTTCTAGGCCTGGATGGTCTCGACCATCCCAAGCAAGAGCTCGCAGTCCTATTTGTTGTTGGTCGCCATTGTTACGGCGGGCTCGCGCTTGGCCCCCTTCTGGAGGTCCGTGACAAGGGACTGACCTGCCTCCCTTATGGCGTTCGACTTGTCGGTGAGTTTGATCTTGGGGTCGTAGCCGCGCTTCTCGCGCCAAAGGCGCAGGTGCTTGTCGTCCTCCCGAGAGGATCCGCCGATGGGCAGGGCTCACGCACTTTGCGTAATGCACCTCACATCCGTTCCTTGATGCCGGAACCGATGAGCCACCAGTTGACCGGGTAGCTGGTGAGGAACCCCGCCACCATGGCGATCTGCATGGCAAACCAGAACTCGACTGTGTTAACCGGCGCCGACTGCCCCGTCAGCGCTGGGTAGATCCGGAACTGCACGAGCGCCATGAGGCCGTACATGCCGACCTGCCACGAGATCAGCGACAGGGTGTCCGCCTTCACCGCCGCGACCAGGCCCTTGCCGGGCGAGAGGCCCCGCATCGGCACGATGGCGTAATACTGGAACACGATCCCGAGCGCGTAGGCGAAGACGAAGTCGAGCACCCAGACCGCGTACATCTTCTCCTCGAACAGCGAGTGCCAGCCGAACCAGACCGCCACCGCCGGCATCAGGAAGGCCAGCCACTCGGCGGCGACGTCGCCGAGCATGCAGCCGCTGCCGCAGTGGAGCGCGCCCTTGCCCACCATGGCCGGGAACGGCGTCCGCGTCATGTTCGGGGGCTTCTCGTCCCGCTCCATTGCGTGGTGGTGCGCCTCCATCGTGGCGAGCCGCCCGTAGCGGAAGTAGGCCCAGACCACGGCGAGCGTTCCGAACAGGGCGCAGACCGGCCAGACGACGTTCATCACCGTCATGTGCTGCGGGTGCCGGATCACCTGCACCGACAGCAGCAGCGAGCAGGCGCCCCCCAGTAGGAGGGACGCCACGGAGAGGGCATGGAGCCAGCCCGGGGCGGCGAAGGCGGCGCTCACTGGTGCATCCCCAGCATCCAGAGGGCCATGGCGACCATCATCACGTTCTCGGTCAGCGAGACGAACCCGAGCGGCACCTTGCTCGACCCGCCGACGCAGGCGCACTTGATGTCCCGCTTGTCGACGTAGACCGCCTTGAACACCGACACCGCCCCGACCGTGCCGATGAACAGGGCCACCGGGATCGAGACCCAGTTCAGGGCGCCCGCGACCATCAGCACGCCGGCGATGCCCTCCAGGAACGGATAGGCGTAGGCGTAGCGGACCCAGCGTTGCCCCAGCAGGTCGTAGCCCAGGAACATCGACGAGAAGCTCTCGACGTCCTGGAGCTTCAGGAGGGCGAGCACGCACATGCTGAAGGCGATGAACCACTCGGCCGCACGAACCGTCAACGGCGTGCCGAACACGGCGTAGCTCGCCGCCAGGGCCATCAACGCCGTCATCGAGAACACCGCGATGACGGGCGTGTAGGTCGTGGCGTTCGGATCGTTGGCGGCCTTGCCGAAGTGGCGCTGCAGGTCGTCGAAGCCGCCGACGCGCTCGCCGTTGATGAAGGTCTGCGGCGTCGACTTGACCTGGTGCTCCGCCTTGAAGCGGTCGGTCTGCGCCCGGTCGGTCAGGAGGTGGTCCTCGACCTCGAAGCCCTGGCGTTCGAGGAGGTCCTTGGCCTTCAGGCCGTAGGGACAAGTGTGTTCGGGGGTGACCATCCGATAAAGGATTGCCTTGCGGCCGGCGGTGGCTTGCATCGGAATCTCCAGATCAGGGGCTGGACCGGTTCCGCCCTACGCGCTCCCGGTTCGAAGCGGCGGACGGGTGGGTCGTGAAAGTTGCGAACGGTTGTGAACGTTCCCATCATGGCAAGGTCAACACAGGGGTGGTACCGTCATGAACATCGGTGAGGCCGCCCGGGCCTCCGGGGTTTCGGCCAAGATGATCCGCCACTACGAGAGTATCGGCCTCGTGCCTCCCGCCGGACGGCGGGACAGCGGCTACCGGGATTACGGCGCCGCCGACCTGCACCGGCTCGGCTTCATCCGGCACGCCCGGGACCTCGGCTTCTCCCTGGAGCGCATCAAGGTGCTGCTCGGTCTTTGGGTCGATCCCGGCCGGAGCAACGCCGACGTGAAGGCCATCGCCGAGGCGCACCTCCGGGAGCTGGAGGAGCGCGCCCGGCAACTCAACGAGATGGCCGACGCCCTGCGCTCCCTGGCCGACGCCTGCGACGGCGACGGGCGACCGGACTGCCCGATCATCGCCAGCCTGGTGACCGGGGCCGACGCCCCGGCCTGCCACCCTAATCCCGCCCCGGCGACGCCCGAACCCCCGGCGCCGCGCGGGAAAGCCCGCACCAAGCGTTGAGGGCGGGACGGCCTCCGCCCTCGAACGCCCTGTCGCGTCACATTCTCATCGACTTGCCCATTCCCTCGCAGCAGCAGCCCTTCCTGCCGCCCTTCATGGACATCGACGCCATGGGCTTGGCGCACATCCCCTTTCCGGACTTGCCGCAGCACCCAGCCGCCATGGCCGGGCTTAGCGAGAGGGCTATAAGGGCGGCGGTGGCGGTCACGAGACGCTTCATGTTCGTTCTCCTTGGGTGGTCCGATTGCGGCACGGCGTTCCGGGACGTCGGCTCGGGGCCTACTTGGCGTTCTTCTTCAGCCACGCCTCCATGTCGGAAATCTCCGTGGTCTGGTCATCGATGATCTTCTGGGCCATCGCCTTGGTAGCCGGGCCCTTGGCGTGCCTCAGGGCGATCTTGGCCATCTCGACCGCGCCCTTGTGGTGCGGGATCATGTGCGTGCGGAAGTCGACGTCGGCGTTGCCGGTGTATGGGACGTCCATGTCCTTCATCATCGCCCTGCCGGCGGCCTTGAAGTCCTTGGTCGAGGCGTTGTCCTTCGGGTCCGGCTTCATCGAACTCATCGAGCCCATGTCCTTGCCGGACACGGAGCCGTGGTCGTGCGTGCCCTGGGCGGCGGCGGGGCCGGCGAGGCCAGCCGACAGCAGGGCGAGGACGGCGAGGGTGCGGAGGCGGGCCATGGGTCTTCCTCTCTCGGTGGGGGTCAGTTGAACTTGCCGCTGGCGGTCGCGCCGTCGGGGCCGGTGAGCTGCACGGCTCCCTTCGGGCTGTCCCCGAGCGCGACCGCGGCCTTGCCGGTGAGGCGGTTGCCGTCGGCGGGCTCCAGCGTCACGCGGGCCGGCTTGCCGCCGACGACGAGGATGACGGTGCCCTTGTAGCCGGCGGCCGGGACCGGCTTCTGGCCCTCGTCGGACAGGAACACGTCGACCGTCTCGCCCTTGGCGACGAGCTCGACGTGGAACTTGCCGGCGTCCGCCACCCGGCCGCCATGCTGGCCGGCGGTCTCGTGGGCGCACACGGCGGTCGCGGCGAGCAGGCCGGCGACGCGGTGCTGACGGCGGCGATGCTGGACCGGGTGCTGCACCACGCCAGCGTGGTGACGATCACAGGCGAAAGCTACCGGCTGAAGGACAAGCGGCGCGCCGGGCTGGTGGCGCGGCCAGTGCGGGAACCAACGGTTCCTGCGTGAAGGGTGGGTCAGGTTACGATCGGCGACAAAGCCAAAGGTGGGCTCTCCCGCATTTGTGGTGCAGCCGGATGGCGAGTCACGGAGCCGCACGGATCGTGAACATCAGGACCGGCCTGCACATCTTAGCTGGTGTCCAAACGCCTGCTGCCCCTCATCCCCGCCGGTCTCGTGGTCGATCAGGTCGACCTCGAGCCTGATCAGATCATCATCCGTACCCATCCCCGCGCGACGACCGCCGGCTGCCCGGGGTGTGGGGAGATCTCGGCTCAGCCTCACTCACGCTACACCCGCGCCCTGGCCGACCTTCCCTGGCAAGGCCGGCGCGTCGTCATCGCGGTCCAGACCCGGCGATGGCGTTGCCCGCAGCCACATTGCCCTCGCGGTGTCTTCGCCGAGCGCCTCGCCGGCGTTGCCCAGGCCGGCGCACGCCGCACTCACCGCCTCGGCGACCTCCAGCACCACCTCGGTCTCGCGCTCGGCGGTGAAGCCGGCGCACGCCTGGCGGGGCGCCTCGGCCTGCCGGTCAGCCCCGACACGCTGCTGCGCCTCGTGCGAGGTCGCGCTCCCGCGCAGGCAGAGCGCGCACCGCGAGTGCTCGGCATCGATGATTGGGCCTGGCGGCGCGGTCAGCGCTACGGCACGATCCTGTGCGATCTGGAACGAGGCCAGGTCATCGACCTGCTGCCCGACCGCGAGGCCACCACCGTAGCAGACTGGTTGCAGCGGCATCCCGGCGTCGAGGTCGTGGCTCGTGACCGTGCCGGTGCCTATGCCGATGGCGTGCGTCGCGGCGCTCCCGGGGCGGTCCAGGTCGCGGATCGATGGCATCTGCTCTGCAACGGCTCGCAAGCGCTGGTGCAGGTGCTCGATCGGCACCGCGGCGAGTTCTCCCGTGTCGCGCGAACTGTCGTGAGCCAAGCCGCAGCGGAAGCGCCACCGGTCGAACCCCG
>NZ_JACWCT010000076.1:51260-66268 GCF_016613415.1 Methylobacterium ajmalii
AGGGTCAGGCGGACCGGGAGGCCCGCTTCCGGCACGTTGCAGCCCTGGCTCGGGACGGCCAGGGCATCCGCGCCATCGTGCGCGAGACCGGGCTGTCGCGGAACACGGTGCGGCACTGGCTGCAGGCCGGCACGGCGCCGACCTGGCACAAGGGCGAACGGGCGCGGATCACCGATCCCTTCGTGCCCTACCTCGTGCGGCGGCTCGACGAAGGCGAGCGCAACGCGACGCGGCTGTGGCGCGAGCTGCAGGCCTCGGGCTTCCGGGGTGGCGTGATGAGCGTCCGGCTCTGCGTTGCTGCTCTCAGAGGCGGCCAGCCTCGGATGCGACCTGCCCCTGGTCCAGTCTGGCGGCGTCCGTCGCCACGGCGGACGGCGCGGCTTCTCCTGACCAGCGGCGAGCGTGGCGAGATGGACGGGCGCTTCCTCGATGCCCTGGTGGCCGCCGTCCCCGAGATCGAGCGTGCGATCGCGGAGGTAAAGGCCTTCAGGGTGATCGTGTGGGAGCCGGATCAGGCCGGGTTCGGTGCGTGGCTGGATCGCTATCGGGATGGCCCGTTAAGCGGCCTGGCGGAGGGGTTGAGGCGGGATCGGGCCGCCGTGGAAGCCGCGCTCGCGCTGCCCTGGAGCACGAGCCCGGTGGAGAGGCAGATCAACCGCGTGAAGACGCTGAAGCGGACGATGTACGGCCGTGCCAAGCTCGACCTGCTGCGCGCCCGGGTGCTGGCGGCGTGACCGCTACGCCTGCACCACAAATGATCCTGCGGGCGAAGTCGGGCAGGGCCGGATCAGGGTGGTCTGCCGCGGTGTTGGTGCCGATCCTTCGGTTCGCGAGGCCAACACCATGTCGCTTCGCCCGACCATCCCGAACGATGTTCCCGTCGAGACCGCCCGCGTCGCCCGCGCCGCATTCCCACACGGCTCGCTGCTGCTCAGCCTACGCGACGAGCTCGGCCCCATCTTCGACGACGAGCGCTTCGCCGCCCTGTTCCCGCGCCTCGGTCAGCCCGCCGCGGCACCCTGGCGCCTGGCCCTTGTTACCCTGCTCCAGTTCGCCGAGCGCCTGTCCGACCGGCAGGCGGCCGATGCCGTGCGCAGTCGGATCGACTGGAAGTACGTGCTCGCCCTGCCGCTCGCCGACGCTGGCTTCGACGCCTCCGTCCTATGTGAGTTCCGGACGCGCCTCGTCGCGGGCCGGGCCGAGCACCTGCTCTTCGACGCCGTCATCGAGATCGCCTGCGCCCGCAACCTCGTTCGTTCGGGAGGGCGGCAACGGACTGACGCGACGCACGTGCTGGCCGCGGTCAGCAGCCTCAATCGTCTCGCCTGCGTGATCGAGGTGATGCGCCACGCCCTCAGCGCGCTGGCCGCCGCCGCTCCGGCCTGGCTCGCGGCACATGCCCAGAGGCACTGGGCGGAGCGCTATGAGCCCCGCGGTCTGGCCGAGCGCCAGCCGCGCGCCGCGCCCGAACGTCGGGCGCTGGCCATCGGTGTGGGCGCGGATGGGCACGATCTCCTCTCAGCCGTCCACTCCGCAGATGCACCCGTCTGGCTACGACAAGTTCCAGCGGTCGAGACCTTGCGCCGGATCTGGGTCCAGCAGTTCTGTCGCGAGGGCGGCGCAGTCGGCTGGCGCGAGGCAGGGAATGTGCCGCCTGCGGCCCTGTTCATCAGCTCGCCCTACGATCTCGACGCGCACTTCGCACGCAAGGGCACGGCTTCTTGGGTCGGCTACAAGGTCCACCTGACCGAGAGTTGCGATGCGGATCGGCCGCGCGTGATCACTCACGTGCAGACCAGTGCGGCGTCCCTTGCCGACGGCGCGGTGACGACGTCGACGCACGAGGCACTCGCGGCGAAGGATCTGCTCCCGGCCCAGCACCTCGTGGATACCGGTTACGTCGATGCCGGCATCCTGGTCGAGACGCGCCAGCGCTTCTCCGTCGACCTGATCGGCCCGGTGCGACGCGACCTACGCTGGCAGGCCAAGAGCGGGGCGGGCTTCTCAGCCGAGGCGTTCCACGTCGACTGGGGGCAGCGACAAGTGACCTGTCCGCGCGGCGCCGTGAGCGCAAGCTGGACGCCGGCGGTCGACAACCGCGCCACGGCCGTGGTCAACGTGAAGTTCTCGCGGCGCGACTGCAAGACCTGCGCCGATCGCGCAGTGTGTGCGGGTCCCCGTGCCGACCGCCGCCTGATGACCCTGCGCACGCAAGGCGAGTACGAAGCGCTGAAAACGGCGCGCTGTCGGCAAGAGACCCCGGCCTTCGCCGCGCTTTATGCATGGCGGGCTGGTGTGGAGGCGACGATGTCCTGGGCGGTACGCGGCTTCGGGCTGCGCCGTGCCCGCTATATCGGACGCGCGAAGGTCCACCTCCAGCACCTCGCCATCGCGGCGGCCCTCAACATGATGCGATTGACCCGGTGGATCGTCGGCCTACCCATCGCCAGAACTCGCGGCAGCCTGTTTGCCCACCTCTTCCATCAGACCTCACCAGCCTGACTTCGCCAGCAGGATCACAAATGCGGGAGAGCCCAAAGGTGGGTCAGACTTCAATCGGCGTTGACAGCCTGGATGCCGGGATGGCGGCTCTCGCCGCCGGCGCTATCCATCCCCGCCCTCAACGGCGGGGCCTTCCGCGCATTGCTGGTAAACACGGCGTCCAGCACGATGCGGTTCAGGGCCCGGCCGTACATGCGGTGCCCGGGAGCCTCTATAAGCGCCTTGATGCTCAGCCTTGCGACCAGAGACCGGGCGCGCGGGGCCTCGGGGCCTTCCGCAGGCGCAGGCATGGTGACGTGGACGGCGACCGCAGAGGAAGGCAGCCTGTCGTCTGCATCGCGCAGGGCTCGCCTTACCAGGAGGGGCGCCAGCCGATCCTCGAAGTGCTTGCGCAGGACGACGTACTCCGCCTCAATCAGCGCATCCAAGTCATCGGTCCGGGCCTCCCGCAGAATCACTGTCTCTTCATGCACCCGTCGACGATGGCCACATCGCCGCGCAGAAGGGAACGCAGCCGCCAGCCAGAACTCCGATCTGACAACGTCCTGAACGTGACGGATCAGAAGCGCGTCGACCTGGCCTGCGGCCAGGACGATAGCCAGGCGGAGACAGACCGAATTCCTCGACTTGCACGGCCGGCAACGGCTTCGGCCAACTGCACTTCTTGGCGCCTCCAGATCTTCTCGCCGGACGCCAGGGCAGGTGTCGCAGCAATGGGTTGGGTTCAGGACGATCAATGAAACGGTCCTGGACTGAGGGCGCGTTCCCGCCCCCGACTTGTCCACAAAATTTCGTTCGCTCGTTGGGAAGCGGCCTACTGGGTCACGCATCCACGTCGTCACATCCCATTGCCACGCCCCGGTCGGCCTCGACCCCCGAAGCGCCCCTTGGGCTGGCGGAGCCGGTGTCCGCGGCCACCCCTCGGATGATGGCGCCACCCATGGAGTGATCCATGCGGCAGCAAACGGTCTCCTGAGGGCACATGCCTCCTCGGACGCCCGGTCAATGTCGCGGCGGTGCCAGACCACGGCGGCGCCCGACGCCAAGACCAACGCCGGACAGAACCCCTCTCGGTCATACGGTCCCGCACCGGCGCGGTCCTTACCCCGAGCGCCTCGGCCGCCATGCTGCTCAGCATGTACTCGTCCCCGAAGTCTTCGATGTCGCTCTCACGGAAAGTCGCCGAACCGGGCCCGTTGGCAGTGATCGAGCCTGGACGGGGCGGCGAGCGCACGACACAATCGTTGGTCAGCAGACCTGCCGCTGCCTGTTTCTGGGTGAGGTAGGGGCAGAGTCGTCCGACGATCATGTCCAGGGGGCAAGCGTGTCCTCCCTCTCCCAGAACATGAGCTTCCCCTCACCCGAGGTCCTACGGGTTCCTCGGGTGGCACCTCACCCCGGCGGAGCCGACACGACCTTCCTGGTCCGCTTGCCCTCCCGAAGCGCCCGGGCACCGAAGCGGAGCCCCGGCGCGGGCGATGCCACGGCCAAGTCGCCGCCCGCGCCCGCGAGATCGTCGAGTATCGGGCAGTCTGGGCGGTGGTCGCCGCCGCAGTGCTCGGCAAGGTCCGACAGCGTGCGCACCATAGCCTGCAGTTCCCCGACCTTCCTGTTCAGCGCCGCCACGTGTTCCAGCGCCACGGCCTTGACCTGCGCGCTCGCCCGGTCCCGGTCGCGCCAGAGGGCCAGCAGCCCGGAGATCTGCTCCACGGAGAAGCCGAGATCGCGGGCGCGGCGGATGAAGCGAAGCGCGTGGACGTCCGCCTCGCCGTAGTGGCGATAGCCGGAATCCGAGCGCCCGGCCTTAGCGATCAGGCCTATGCTCTCGTAGTACCGGATCATCTTGGCCGAGACGCCCGACGCCTCGGCGGCCTGCCCGATGTTCAGCATGGCAACGCTCCGCTCACTCCGCAGGGGCCACCCGTCCCGGCACGGGGGCGTGCCCGGCCCTCCCGCCGGCGGCCGGGCCCGGGATGGCTGGGGGCGAGAAGCGCCTCAGGCGCAGGGCGTTCGTGACCACGAACACGCTGGACAAAGCCATCGCGCCGGCGGCCAGGACGGGTGACAGCATCATCCCGTTCAGGGGATACAGCACGCCCGCCGCGACCGGGACGAGGGCGACGTTGTAGGCGAAGGCCCAGAACAGGTTCTGTCGGATGTTGCGCATCACCGCCCGCGACACTGCGACCGCGTTCACCACC
The DNA here is from genome assembly GCF_016613415.1 of Methylobacterium ajmalii. Taxonomy (GTDB): domain Bacteria; phylum Pseudomonadota; class Alphaproteobacteria; order Rhizobiales; family Beijerinckiaceae; genus Methylobacterium; species Methylobacterium ajmalii. The sequence goes on from NZ_JACWCT010000076.1 coordinate 55,964, forward strand.
CCGCGCAGGTCACCCGACATCAGGACGACGCCGGCGCTCTCGACGGCAACGTCCGTCCCGGTCCCCACCGCAAGGCCGACGTCCGCCTCGGCGAGGGCGGGAGCATCGTTGATGCCGTCCCCGACGAAGGCGACCTTGCCGCCCGCGGCCGAGCGAAGCCCCTTCACGGCCGCGACCTTGCCGTCGGGCAGCACCTCCGCCACGACCTCGTCAATCCCGACCTTGCGGGCAATGGCCTCGGCGGTCCGGCGATTGTCGCCCGTGACCATCGCCACCCTAAGCCCGAGCGCCCGGAGGGCCCTGACCGCGGCCGGCGAATTCTCCCGCACCGGGTCGGCGACGGCGAGGATGGCGACCGGCCGGCCGTCGACCGCGGCGTAGAGAGGGCTCTTGCCCTCCCTGCCGAGCCGGGCCGCCTCGGGCGCGAAGCCGGAGACGTCGTAGCCGAGGCGGGCCATGAACCGGTCGGCCCCCACTTCCAACTTTCGGCCCGCCACGCGGCCGGAGACGCCGAAGCCCGGCACCGCCTCGAACTCCTGGACGGGGCTGACGGCCAGCCCGCGGCGCTTCGCCGCCTCCACCACGGCGGTGCCGACCGGGTGCTCCGAGCGGGCCTCGACCGCGGCGACCAGGGCCAGCACCTCGTTACCGTCTGCCCCTGCAGCCGGCGCGAGGTCGGTCAGCTCCGGGCGCCCCTCCGTCAGCGTCCCGGTCTTGTCGAACGCCACCGTGCCCACGTCGCGGAGGGCCTGGAGCGCATCGCCGTGGCGGAAGAGGACGCCGAGTTCGGCGGCGCGGCCCGTGCCCACCATGATCGAGGTCGGCGTGGCGAGGCCCATCGCGCAGGGGCAGGCGATGATCAGCACCGCGACGGCGTTCACCAGGGCGAGGCCGAGGGCGGGCGCCGGGCCGAACGCGACCCAGGCGACGAACGTCGCGGCGGCCGTCGCCATGACGGCGGGAACGAACCAGCCGGTCACCCGGTCGACGGCGGCCTGGATCGGGAGCTTCGAGCCCTGCGCCTCCTCGACCATGCGCACGATGCGCGCGAGAACCGTGTCGCCGCCCACGCCCGTGACCCGGAAGTCGAAACCGCCGGTCGCGTTCACGGTGCCTCCGACGACCATGTCGCCCGTGTTTTTGGCGACCGGGACGGGTTCGCCGGTGATCATCGCCTCGTCCACGTGGCTGGATCCGGCGACGACCTCACCGTCGACCGCGACCCTCTCGCCGGGACGCACCCGGACGATGTCGCCGACGCGCAGGGCCGCGACCTCCACCTCGGCCTCGCCACCGTCCCGGACCACGCGCGCCGTCGTCGGAGCGAGCGACACCAGCCGCTCGATGGCGGCGCCCGTGCGTCCCTTCGCACGCGCTTCGAGGTAGCGCCCGAGCAGGACGAGGAAGACGATGACGGCTGCCGCCTCGTAGTAGACGTTCCTCGTGCCCGCCGGCAGCAGCCCGGGAAGGAAGGTCGCCACAAGCGAGTAGCCGTAGGCCGCGCTCGTGCCGAGCGCCACGAGGGAGTTCATGTCCGGGTGCCCTCGCAGCAGCGCCGGGACGCCCTTCCTGAGGAAGCGCAAGCCCGGGCCGAACAGGACGAGGCCAGCGAGCGCCGCCTCGGCCGTCCAGGTCGCACGCATGCCGACGGTGTGCGTCACCCACGCGTGCAGCGCGGGGACGAGGTGCGACCCCATCTCGACGGCGAACAGCGGGAGCGCGAGGGCGAGCGCGAGCAGGAGGTCGCGGCGCAGGCCGGCCGCCTCGGCCTCGCGTGCCTCGCGCGCCTGGTCGGTGCCCCGGTCCTCCCCGACCGTGCGCGCCTCGTATCCCGTCCCTTCCACGGCCTCCAGGAGGTCCGCCTCCCTCACGGCGCCCGCCGGGTGACGCACCGTCGCGCGTCCCGTTGCCAAGTTCACGGCGGCGCCTGTCACCCCTGGTATGCGGGCAAGGGCCTGCTCGACGCGCGAGACGCAGGACGCACAGGTCATGCCGTCGACCGCGATCTCGGTCCGGGCCTCCGGCACGGCGTAGCCCGCCTCCTCGATGGCGCGGACGGCGGCCGCCGGGTCCGCGGCGCCGGAGAACCGCACACGCGCGCGGGCCGTCGCCAGGTTCACCGCCGCTTCGGCGACGCCGGGAAGCCGACCGAGCGCGGCCTCGACCCGACCGACGCAGGATGCGCAGCTCATGCCCTCCACCGGTAGGCTGAGCTGCCGTCCCGGGGCGGCATGGTCAGTGGAAGCTTGGACGACGTCCTGGCCCATGGTCGGTGCCCTCCTCTGTCTCGACTTCCACGGACAGATAAGGCTTCCAACGATGGGAAGGTCAACGGGATCCCGGCGATCCCACCGACCTGGACCACGGAACCGGGAGGAACGGGATCGCGCCTTCCGCACGAAAAGGCCGCCGGCCCTTGACCTTCCCATCGTTGGAAGGACCATGTGGGTGGGGAACGCGCTACAGAGGAGATGGTCATGCTGCGTTTCCACGTGTCGAACATGAACTGCGGCGGCTGCGCCAAGGGCGTCACCCGTGCCGTCCAGGGTCTTGACGGCGACATGAGGGTCGACGTCGACCTGTCCAGCCGGGAGATCACCGTCCGCGGCGGCGTCGACCCGTCGCGAGTGGTGGCGGCCCTCAAGCAAGCCGGGTACGAAGCCCGGGCGCTGGGCGCCTGAATCACGCGCCCGCGGGATCCACCGGCAGCGAGTGCCGGGATCCCGCGGCCCCTGGCTTGCATTGTCCGGCACAGCCGTGAGACAGTTCAGGCGGGCGTGTTTCGAAGCGGACGAACCTTGCTTTCGTTGAGGACCCTCCTCGTCGCGATGGTCGCGGCGTGCCTAGCGGCCATCCCGGCCGGCATCTGGCGCGCATCCGCACCCATCGGCGTGACTGCGTCCCGCGCCGCGGACGGCTTGCGGTACGCGCATGGCGGGGCGCGCCACCACCATGGCGTGACCGGGCCGCACGAGGACGCCCCGGTTTCGTTCACGGCCGAGCCCGATGACGACGGCTGCATGCATCACGCGTCCGGCGGCAAGCGCTGTGCCCCAACCTGCTGCGGCTTCGCCTGCCATGCCTTCGAGCCCTCGCTCGCGCCCGGGCTGACGGACCCGCCCAGCCGCACCTCCGATTGCCATGTGACGAACGACGAGCAAGTCGAGGGCGGCACGCCTTTCCGCATCGAGCGCCCACCCAGGGCAGCCTGAACCGGGGCGGACCCGCGTCCGCCTCGCGCGAGGCTTCCGTCAGCGGAACTCATCGCGTCGCTCGACTGACCGGTTCGCGTCCTTGCCCGCGGGCAAGGCCATGTCCCGTGCCTGCCCCCTTCGGCCGCTTGCCTGACGCCACCCGGCGGCGGGCCGGGAACCGCGGCCTCGTCGAGGCGGAGGGCGAGGCGGCGTGACCACCGACCGGTCGTCCATTCGCGTGTCCCGAACGGCACCACCCGCGCCGCGTCCTGCCTGGCCTATGGCGAGGCTCGCGCAGGCCGGTCGTGCCGAGGGACCGACCAGGCCATCGTACCAGGATCGACTAGTGACAACGAACTTGTTCCGGGCATTCGCCGCGGCCGGGGCGCTTGCCCTCGTGGCCGGGCCCGCCCTGTCGCATGACGAGGGCGCCACGGCGGGCGGGATCCACATCGAGGGGATCGCCGCCACCCCGGCGAGACCAGGCGAGACGAGCCGGGTCACGTTCACCATCGAGAACGACGGGCCGGACCGGGCCGTGCTGGTGGGACTGCTCCTGCCCACCGGCGAGCCGTCGCAGGTGCGCGGGTTCCTGGGTGGGGACCACAGCGCCGCGATGGCCGGCGTGCGCGTCGGGGCGGGTGACGTCTACGGGCTCGGCGACCGCACGGCCTGGATCGACATCGGTCCCCTTCGGAACGAGCTGCCGGACGGCGCGACGGTCCCGGCCGTCATCCGGTTCGACAGCTTCGACGTTCCGATCACGTTGCATGTGGGCGGCATGCGTGCGGCCGGCGCATCCGCGGCCCGGGCATCCAGGTGAGCGGCATGCCACCACCTCCGATATCGCTGGCCGACCCTGTCGGGCTTTTCTCGGCGGAGCTGCCCGCCCGGATCGAGCAGGGCTTCGAGCGGCGGGCGCTGGCCCCCCGGATCGGGGTCGTCCTCATCCTCCTGCTGGGTGCCCTCGCCGACTACGGCCACGGCGAACGCACGGGCCATTGGGTCGTGCTAGGGGCCTACGGCCTCGTCACGCTGCTGGCAGCGGCCGGCGCCCGGGCGCGGTCCAAACGCGTCCGCTCTTGGCTCCCGCTCGCGGCGACGTGCGCCGACGCGGCCATCGCGGTCTACGTGGTCGCCGACCACGTGCCTCGTTACAGCGGCGAGGCCCACCTCGCGACCGACGCGGTCAGCCTATTGCCGGCGTACCTGTTCCTGCTGCAGACCGGCATGCGTCTCAGGCCCCGGCTCGCCGCGCTCTTCGCGGCGCTCGTGTCCGTCGGGTGGGCAACGGCGCTGGCCTTTCTTCTCCACCCCGCGCGCCTCGGTCCGGACGGCGCGCACGTCCTGGTCCGCCAGGGGATGGGCCTCGCTGCATTCGCTGTCGCGTCGGGCTTCGTCGTGTCGACGACGGCGTGGATGCGTTCTGCGGCAGCCGCGGCGTTGCGCGCCGGGGAGGAGCGGCTGATGCTGTCCAGGTTCCTGCCGGACGGCGTGGCCACCGAGGTCGTCCGCACGGGCGGCACGGCTTCCGTGGCCGAGCGCCACGCGACCCTGCTTAGCGTGGACCTGCGGGGTTCCTCGGCTCTCGCCAGGGCGTACCCGCCTGCGCTCTCCGTCGCTTGGCTGCTGGACTTCCGGCGGCTCGTCCATGACGCGGTGGCGACCCACGGCGGCGTGGTCGACAAGTACGTCGGCGACGGGGTGCTGGCGCTGTTCCTCGACGGCGATGCCGGTGAGCAAGCCGGACAGGCCTTGGCCGCAGCGGAGGCAATGCTCGACACCCTGACCGCGCTGAACCGCGAGCGGTCCAGGGCGGGGTGCCCGACGCTGCGGGTCATAGCAGCACTGCACTGCGGCCCGGTCCTGGCCGGCGTCTTCGACGATGGCCGGCGCGCCGAGTTCACGGTGCTCGGGACGGTAATGAACGACCTTTCTCGGATCGAGCGGCGCGCCAAGGAGGAAGACCTGGACGTGGTCGCCAGCGCCGACGTCCTGCGCCGATTCGGCGCCGACGCGCCCGAACGGCTGGGTCCCCGGCCTTTGCCACAGTCGGGGGAGCCACCCCTGCCGCGCCTCTTCGCACTCCGCCTCGGCGCAACCGAGCGGCCGGCGGAGAAAGGCGGGCGCGGCATCCCGTCTGCCTCCCCCTCCATTGTCGCCGACCCCGGGAGCGTGCCGTGAAAGCCACTCCGTCATCCGGCACAGCGCCTTCCCCCGCCAAAGGCAGCGGCACGCCCGGCCCCACCGGCCTCGACGGAAGGAACGTTGCCGCGCCCAACGGCGCGACGTGGCGACGTTCCGCCCGCTCCTCACGAGCGGCGAATGGAAGGAGGCCGCGACCATGACACGCCCCGTAAAGCGCTGTCCGAAAGGAATTCCGCTGCTGCGCTCGTCCTGGTCCGCCCTGACGCCAGTGGATCCAGGGGCGGCCGAGGCCGCGCAGGCCTACCTCGCCCTCGCCGACGCCGCCCTGCCCGGCCTCGTCCGGTCCCTCCACCTCGTGGGCTCCGCCGTGCTGGGCGACTTCCGGTCCGGGTCGAGCGACGTGAACTTCGTTGCCGGGACGCACGGTCCGGCCCCGACTCAGGCGCTCGAAGCCGTTCACCAGGACATCGCGCCCGGGCATCCGCTCTCGCGACTCGACGGGATCTACGTCACGGAAGACGAGTTGCGCCTCGGGACGTGGGAGGTGACCGGACCGCAAGTTCGACGCGGGCGGTTCATCCCCACCGGACCGCACGGGCGCCGGGCACTGGATCGGTACGCGTTCGCGACCGGCGCCGTCGCCGCCCGAGGGACGACGCCGACGGGGCTGGAGCATCGCATCTCGTCGCGGGACATCAACCGCGACCTCGTGCTGCTGGCGGGGAAGGCGGTCACGGCCGCCCGTCGCGCGGCGCCGAGCGCCTGGGAGGCGTCCTCCCTCGTCCTCGGCACCGCGCGCTTGCACTACACCCTGCTCACCGGGCGGGTGACGACGAAGACCGACGCCGGCCTGTACGGGCTGGTTACGTTCTCGCCGTGCTGGGCGTCGGTCCTCGACCGGGCCTTAGCCGTCCGACGGGACGGCGCGGGTTCCGCTGCGGTACTCCAGGCCGGGGAGGTCGAGGCTTTTGCCGCCATGGTCGCCGCCGACATGGAGGAACTCGCCCCGGAGGCGCGCGGATGACGTTCACGTCGGCGTGGGTTCCGTTCGGCGTCGCGGCGTTGCTCCGCCTACGCGTGTCGCGACGTGGACATCCCGGGCGCGGCAGCCACGCGTCCGAGCGCGCCACGGGGTCGCCGCGTGCCGTCGCTCGAAGGGCGCTTAGTCGCTCGAAGGGCGCTTATGGCGCGCTTCGGTCATCGCGCCCCTGTGGGGGCTAAACGGCTTCTCAAGCGGCTTTGAGCTTGTCACAGGGGGCGGGATCAGAAGATCAGGTACACCGCCACAACAGTGGCAACGAGGGTCAGGGCACATCCCCAGAATGGAAATCGGTTCTTCGCCGTTTCCTCCGTCTCGGAATCGTACCACAGCGCCTCATCGTCATGTGTCACGGCGGTCTTCCTCGCTTGTCCCCTGCCGGGATTGGGCGCTCCCAGAAGGTTCAGGCCTGAGTGTTAAATCGCAGCCAACGGCATGCCGGGGGTGCCGCGACGGATCGTCGCGTGCCTGCAACGCGGGACCAACCGAAAGGGGCGTTGCCGCGAGGTGGATCGTGCCTGCCGGCACGCCGGCCCGGAAGGCGAAGCGAGGGCAAGTGGGCCGCGACTGCCCCGAAGCGATGCTCGGTTCGGATCGGATCCAGGCGGACGTGCTCGGGCGTCAGGCTAGGCCGAGGCCGAGCCGAATGTCTGCAGGACCATTCCCGGACGAGGGCGGACCGACATTTCGGTCATTCGTCATTTGGGGTTGATGGCCCCGCGTGACGTTCTCCAGCGCCGCCCTCAGACGGCGAGGAGCGTCCCGGGACGACGCACGGCCCGACGGCCCGCGTTGGCGCCCCCGAGGGGCTGCCCCCCTCGCTCGCGGCCTTGGCCGCAAGACCTCGGTCCCGGATCACCCCGGCCGAGTTCACGTCACGATGCTCGTCCAACCCGCACGGGCAGACGTGCTGGCGCAGCGATAGCGGCTTTGGCACAACCGCCCCGCATCGCCGGCACTCCTGCGACGTCCCCCTGGCGTCGACGCAGATCAACTCGCCACCGGCCCTGGCAGCCTTGTAGCGGACGAACTGCACGAGCTTGCCCCATCCCGCATCGAGGATGGACCTGTTCAACCCCCTCTTCTGGGCGACGTTCGTGCCCGGCTCCTCGACAGTCCCCGCAATCGAGCGGGTCATGTTCCGGATGCGCAGATCCTCCAGCACGACGAGCGCATGCTCGCGCGCCAGCCGCGCCGAGACGCGGTGGAGATGCTGGTCCCGCGTGTTCGCCACCGCCCGGAGTTGGCGCGCCAGCCGTGCCTTGACCTTGCGCCGGCGGTTCGAGCCCTTGCGGCATCGTGCGAGCGCCCGGCGGGACACCCGGATCTCGCGCTCGCGACGCGAGGCTGGTCGGACGTTCGGGATGCGGCAGCGCCTCGACGCCAAGGTCGCCGCCCACCGCCTCGCCGGCGGGTGGCGTAGCCGCCACCACCTCATTGGTCTCGACGGTGAAGCCGACGTACCGGTGCCGGCCCTTGCGGGTGAACGTCACGCCCAGGATCTTGGCGTCGGACGGAAGCGCCCGGTCGTGGTTAAGACGGATCGGGCGGTCAAAACCCTTGAGCCGGATGCGGTCGCCCTCGTGCCGCAGGCCTGCGGTCTCAAGCAGGCCGAAGGTGTTCCAGCGCGAGACTGGCTTGAAGCGTGGGAATCCAGGCTTGAGCCCGCGCTTGATCCGTCCGAAGAACCCGGTGAAGCCGTACTCGACGCGCTTGAGCGTCCAGCGACCCATGTTGGCCGGAGCGGCCAGCCTGGTCGTCGCGCTGGGGGTGGCTGCGGGAGAACCGGGCCCGGCTGTCGGCCAAGACGCCGATGGCCGGGGTGATGGACTTCCTGTTCAAGCGCTGGGCGGCGTTCACGCGCTTCCTTGAGGACGGGCGGGTCTACCTGAGCAACGCCGCCGCCGCCGAGCGGGCGCTGCGCGGGATCGCGGTGGGCCGCCGCAACTGGACGTTCGCTGGCTCGGACGCGGGCGGACGGGCGGCGCGCGGCGGCGCTGTACACGCTGACCGAGACCGCCAAGCTCAACGCGGTCGATCCCCGGGCCTGGCTGGCCGACGTGCTGGCCCGACTGCCGGCCCATCCCGCGCGCCGGATCGACGAACTCCTCCCCTGGAACTGGACACCGCCCCAGCAATCCCAGAGTGCCGCCTGACCTCGCGAGCGCGCAATGATGCTCGCCGCGGCCGTCGCCGAACGCGTACGGTGACTGACGTGCACCATCCTCTCAGGATGCATCGGCGACCTCCATCGTCGGGACGAGCGTTCGTTCGCGATGCCTCGAACGGATGCCGGCGGGGCCGACCGGTGGCGGCGGGGCAGGACGCATGGCCGGACGGTGACCCGGATGGGCTGGGGTCCGGCCGAAGCCCGATGCGGCCCCTCCCACGCGTGGAGGGAGGCCCCCGCAGGGCGCTCCCACCCTTGGACGGCGCCGGGGAATCGGACGCGGGCCCAGTTTCGGGGGCCGCCCGGAAAGCCACAAACGGCACCATCGGCACGCGGGCGCCGCTCCGCCGGCTTCGCGCCCTGACCGCCCGGCCCGGGCGGCGTCTTTCACCCGGGCCGGACGCCGCGGAGGCGTCGGGGCAAGCGTTCCTTCGCGACCCGGACCGCGCCTACCGAACGGGACTCCACCCAACGCACCTCTCCAGCAGGCGGGTCGGGTGCCTCGCATAGTCGATGCCCGTTCCCTGCTCGTCCTCCGCGGCGGCGAAGGCGGCATAGTGAATGGATTGCAGGAAGGCGTTCCCGGGCAACCGGTTGGCGAGGAGCAGTATCGGCCCGACGCCGCCGCCGTGGGCGAGAGCGAGCCGGCCTGCGGCGAGGGCTCCCGCCAGGTCGGCGAGCAGGCGCCTGTCGTCGGGCCGGAACGCGGCGAGCGCCGCGCTCGCCTCGTCGTAGGCGGTCGCGAGGGCGTCGTCCTCCTGCCAGGCGTCGTGAAAACCCTCGCCGTCGCGCAGGTGCTTCCGGCGCACCCCCTGCCGCTTGGCGGCCCAGTCCCGGGCGTAGGCGTCGTTGAGGACGAGCAGCGTGGCCAGCTTCGGGTCGTCGTGCTGCACGAACGCCCAGTCGGGTCCGGCCGGTTTCGGCCGGCACAGGGCATCCTCGACCGTGATGGCGTCCTCCGCCACGCCGAGCCACGCGCGGAGCCCGGCGCAGCCGTGCTCGTGCTCTGCCTTGCAGTCGTGTCCCAGGGCCACGCCCCATGGGCTGCCGCCTTCCCCGAGCAGGACGACGCGGTTCTGGTTTCCGGCCTTCATGTCAGCCTCCGGGATGACGCGGCGGGAGCGCCTGACAGGGGAGACGATCGCCGCTTTCGCAGGAATGGCAAGGGCGCGCCCGTACCGGGTCGAGCCGGAGGGGCGCACGCCGGCCGGCCCGGCCCCGGAACCTGTCGTCGGCGCGTTCGTGCGCTCGGTGTCCGCCGACGGAGCCGACCGTCCGTCGGGGCGTCGCGTCGTCAGCGATGGCGCCCGGGTTGTGGATTGCCCGGTCCTTCCCAAACTGGGCACGAGGCGGCCGCGCGCGTCGCGTCGGAGTGAAGGAATTGAGCGGGTCGGGGTCCTGGTTCGCGGACGCGATGCGCGGGAGCGCCGCCGGTCTTGGGGGCACGCACCTCAAGGTCCACGACCTGCTGCGCGCGCTCCCCCTGCAGGCGGTGCGCAACAACCTCGTCGCCGGGCTCGGGCACGCCGGCTCCCGCGGCCGACCGCTCTGGGACCACCAGGCCGAGACCCTGGCGGCGTTGGCGGCCCACCTCGCCGACCCGGCGTGCGACCCGCGGGCCCTGGCGGTGATCCCCACCGCGGGTTGTCAAACGGCATCGGAACGGGACCCCTGATCGGCGTCCAATCGGGCCCCCTTGTTGAGCATGCGCGACGCCCCTGCTCAGCCCGGCGAAGCGGGTCGGGGTGGCGCAG
>NZ_JACWCT010000077.1 GCF_016613415.1 Methylobacterium ajmalii
GGCTACCGCTCACCCCTCGTCTACGAACAGGAGCACCGCCCAAAACCCGCAACCGAGATCCTGCTCAGTCAAGCCCCGTAGCCGTCCACAGAAACGGGGCAATCCCAGGCCTTCATGAAGCCCTCACGCTCGGAAAGCGTGCGCGCGCGCGGCACCGCGTCCATTGGGAGCCTGGCAAGTCTGTAAGCAATCCCAGCGCGCTGTGCGTCGCGCTCGCTCAAGCCTACTCGCGCGAACTCGGGCTCGATGAACACACAGTAGGGTACTATCCGGCTTCGCGTCGTGCGGCTCCCACCCTCGATGCCGCTCTTTGCGATGCGGTAGTCGTCGAGCGACACGTGGGTGAACATCGGGCTGCCGGCGGCCTCACCGAGGGCCCAGATGCCCGGTGCACGCGTGGCGAGATGCTCGTCGACCTCGATGAAGCCGTGCGCGTCGAGCGTCACCCCCGCAAGTTCGAGGCCGATTTCGCGCGTCATCGGCTCGCGTCCTGCGGCGACCAAGAGGTGAGAGCCGTTGACGCAGCGCCCATCCTCCAGCTCGACCGTGACGCTTTCCCCCGACCGGCCTGAAACCCGCGCAACGCGCGCATCAAGGGCGAGCGCGACGTTGTCTGCTTGGAATAGTCCCTGGATGGCCGAGGCGACGTCGGCGTCCTCGCGCGCGGCAAGTTGCGGCCCGCGCTCGATGATTGTGACCTCGGCACCGAGGTGCCGGAAGGCCTGCGCCATTTCCAGGCCGATGTAGCCGCCGCCGATGACGACGAGGTGAGAGGGCAGCACGTCGAGCGCGAGCGCCTCGACGTGCGTGAGCGGTACGGCTTCGCGCAGGCCAGGGATCGGTGGAATGGCGGCGCGTGTGCCAAGGTTGAGGAAGATGCGCTCGCCCGTGAGCCGGCGCGTGCCGCCCTCGCCGGCAACTTCGATGACGCGCGGCTCGACGAACCGCCCCCACCCGAGCACGAGGTCGAAGCCGCTCTCGGCAAAGGCTTTCGCATTGGCCGCGACCATGCCGGCGACGACCTCGGCTGTGCGGCCGGAGACTCGACCCATGTCGATGGAGGGGGCTTCCGACGAAACCCCGAACGCGCCGGACCGACGAACGAGCGCCGCTACGGCTGCGCTACGCACCAGGGTCTTGGTTGGGATGCAGGCAACGTTAATGCACGAGCCGCCAATCATCCCGGCTTCCACGACGGCCACGCGCCTGCCGCCGCTGGCCTGGTCCATGGCCAGGGTCTTGCCAGCTTTGCCGCCGCCCAGGATCAAGATCTCGTAGCGCTCAATCGGGACCATGGATGCCTCCCTGCGAGGTTTACTAACCCCCGTGGACGATCAGATCTGAGCCATGCCACCGTCGACCGCGATCTCGGCGCCGTTGATAAAGCCGGCCGCGTCCGAAGCGAGGAAAAGGACGGCCTCCGCGATGTCCTCCGGTCGGCCGACACGGCCTGACGGGATGTTCGTCAACAGTCCGGCCTTGACGTCTTCGGACTGCGCACCTCCGCCGAACAGGTCGTTGAGGCCTGCAGTATCGGTCACGCCCGGGCTCACGACGTTCACCCGGATGCGCCGGTCCTTCAGGTCTAGGATCCAGCTCCGCGCGAAGTTGCGGACCGCTGCCTTCGTCGCGCTGTAGACGCTGAACGCCGGGGTGCCGGTCGAGGCGGTGCTCGAGGCCATCAGCACAATGGACGCGCCGTCGCGTAGCAAAGGCAGCGCTTTCTGGACCGTGAACAGCACCCCTTTCACGTTAGTCGCGAAGGTCTGGTCGAAGTGGGCCTCGTCGATCGCCCCGAGCGGGGCGAAGCTACCGCCCCCGGCGTTGGCGACCACAACATCGATGTGGGCGTGACGCTTCTGAACCGCCTCATAGAGTCGGTCGATGTCGGCGAGGTGGCTCATGTCGGCGCGCACGCCTGTCACCTTACCGCCGATCGCCTGCACGGCGGCATCAAGCGCGTCCTGACGGCGCCCGGTGATGAACACCGAAGCACCCTCAGCAGCGAACGCCCTGGCTGTGGCAAGGCCGATCCCGCTCGTGCCGCCGGTGACCACAACCACCTTGTTCTCGAACCTGCCTTCATGATGGATCGCGGACATGGCTGCCTCCTTCGATGCACGGAAGGTAGGCAGAGCGATGCCCCGCGTTGATCTCGGCACGGCGCATTCCGATGCCCAACCGGATCAATTGAGATGTGGCTGATCCCTCTCGGGGGCCCGCCTCCCCGCATCCCGACGCAAGCTGCCGGGACGGACGCCGTACTTGCGCAAGAACGCGCGGCTAAGCGCGCCCTGCGACTGGTAGCCCACCTCGACCGCGATCTGGTCGAGCGAGGCTGACCCAGTGCGAAGCTGGTGGCGAGCCAGCCCGAGCCTCAGATCGCCCAGGAACTCCAGCGGTGCCACGCCTGCTGCCTTGCGGAAGGCGCGCACCAAGCTTGCACGCGAGGTGACCGCGAGTGTGGCCAGTTCCTCGAGCGTCCAGGCACGCACGGGATCACGTACCATCGCGCGGACCACCTGCGCCGTCACCCGCTGCCTCAGCAGTTGCAGCAGCCCCTCGGTCGGGGTCGAAGTATCAAGGTGAACACGCAGCATCATCACGAACAATGCGCTGGCGAGGTCCCGGGCGACGGCGATCGCCCCGGGACGGAGATCGGTCAGCTCCTCGCGGATGCCGTCAACGAGGGGACTGAAGCGTGCAGCGAGTGCCTTCTGACCGACGTTCAGCACGATCGTGTCGGGAAGCGCCGCGAGGACTAAACTCTGCGGCGCCCCCTCGAAGAGTAACCGGCCGCAGATCAGCTCCACGTCCGGCTCGACCCCGACGCTCGCTTTCAGCCGCAGTGAGCCCACCCGCTGGATTGCGGTTCGCGACTGGGTGACCCCGACGCCGTCCACCGCGCGCATGGTATGGGCGTCGCCGTGCGGCAGGAGCAGTATGTCGCCCGCATCGAGCCGTAGGAGGCCATTGCCCGGATGGTCGAGCAGCGAGCAGCCTTGGGTGACAATGTGAAAATACGCGTGACCGCTCGGCTCATGGTCGTGCGGGGATGCCCAGGCCCCGCCCAGTCGGCACACGTCCTCCAGCACGGGTCGGACACGTAGGAGCGGCGCCAGACCGCTCAGGGCATCGTCTTCGGCACCGTCCACCGTCGTCTCCGACATCGGCGTTCTCCGCGGCGCGATTGATCCGCGCGGTCATGATCCTGCGCCGCGTCGGCATCGCGGGCATCGGCCGTGCAGCGCACCTTCGCGGCAGGCCGAAGTGATCGTGCTCGATCCGGGCCGCGAGGAGCAATGCCTAACCGCCGCCCATATCGATCTCAGGAACCATGAGCATGAACAGTCACGAGCCCGCCCCCAAGTCCGCGAGACGATCGATGTCCCTCTCGCGCCGCGGCTTCTGCCTCTGCTGTCTCTCCGCCCCCGCGTTGGCGACCGGGAGTGGGTGGCTCTCACCCCGCGTCTCCTTCGCTCAAGCTCAGGGCATCGTCGAGACGATGCGGTCGGAGGCCGCGCGTTCGCCGATCAAGGTCCACAGGTTGCGCGACGGCGTCGCCATTCTGGAAGGCTCTGGTGGCAACGTCGCGGTGCTGACCGGGGCGGACGGGAAGGTGCTGATAGACGCAGGGATCGACCTGTCGCGCGCACAGATGCTGACGGCGCTGAACGACCTCGGCGATGCGCCGATCACCCACCTGATCAATACGCACTGGCACTTCGACCACACGGACGGCAACGCGTGGCTGAACGCGGAAGGGGCGGAGATCCTCGCCCACGCGAACACGCGCAAGCACCTCGCGAGCGCACAGCGCGTCGAGGACTGGGATCACAACTTCCCCCCGGCGGCGCCCAGCGCCTTGCCGAGACAGGTATTCTCGTCCGAGCAGGAGATCAAACTGAAGGGCCACACGCTGATGCTGAAGCACTACGGCGCCGCGCACACCGACAGCGACATCTCCGTCCGCATCGTCGAGGCCGACATCCTGCACACGGGTGACACGTTCTGGAACGGGATCTACCCTTTCATTGACTACTCGACTGGCGGCCATATCGACGGAATGATTGCCGCGACGGAGGCGAACATCGCCGCGACGACCGATCAGACGATCGTCATCCCGGGCCATGGAGCACCGGTCGCCACCCGCGCGCAACTGCAAGACTTCCGGGATATGCTGGTGGACGTTCGCACGACAGTCGCCGCCCTGAAGCGGCGAGGCTTGTCGCTTGAGGCGACGATCGCGGCGCAGCCGACTACAGCACACGACGCGAAGTGGTATCGGTCCGTCATCACACCCGCGCTGTTCACCCGTCTGGTCTACGAGGGCGTGTGATCTCTGATCCAGACGCAGGCCACCCTCAATTACCGGAAGTGCGCTGGGCCGCCTGCGTACTGCGGGAGCTAGATGATTGAGAACCTGAAGCGCCGAACACAACCCGAAGCTTCGAGAGGCTTCATACAAGTCACTCATCTTCTCACGAGGAATGATGTCATGGCTACGGTTACAACCAGAGACGGCACCGAGATTTACTACAAGGACTGGGGTCCGAAGCATGCGCAGCCGATCATGTTCCACCACGGTTGGCCCCTCTCGTCCGACGACTGGGACGCGCAGATGCTATTCTTCGTGCAGCAGGGCTACCGCGTCGTCGCGCATGACCGCCGCGGCCACGGCCGATCGGCCCAAGTTTCCGACGGCCACGACATGGACCACTACGCGGCCGATGCCGCGGCAGTGACGGAGCACCTCGACCTTCGCAACGCCATCCACATCGGTCACTCCACCGGCGGTGGCGAAGCCACACGCTATGTCGCTCGGCACGGCGAACCTAGTGGTCGAGTCGCCAAGGCGGTGCTGGTCAGTGCCGTGCCACCATTGATGCTCAAGACCGACGCAAACCCCGAGGGACTGCCGATCGCGATCTTCGACGGACTTCGCAAGGCTCTCGCCGAGAACCGGGCCCAGTTCTACCTCGATGTGGCATCCGGCCCATTCTACGGGTTCAACCGCCCAGGAGCGACGATCTCGGAAGGAACTGTTCGGAACTGGTGGCGGCAGGGCATGATGGGGTCGGCCAAGGCTCACTACGAGGGCATCAAGGCGTTCTCAGAGACGGACCAAACCGAGGACCTGAAGGCGATTGGCGTGCCGACGCTCGTGCTCCACGGCGAGGATGACCAAATCGTTCCCATCGTCGCGGCAGCACCGAAGTCAGTCAAGTTGCTTCGGAAAGGCACGCTCAAGACGTATCCGGGTTACAGCCACGGGATGCTCACAGTGCACGCTGCTGTTCTCAATGCGGAGATCCTCGCTTTTGTGAAGGGGTGAGAGCTGCCGTACGGCGCGGAGTGGATGTTCGCTGTTCACTCCGTGCGATGCCCGGCCTACGATCCACCCCGAGCCCGTAAATTAGTTTGCTGCGCTATACGGATTACTCTCGAATGCAAAACTTTCGAAAGATCGCATGCGAACCGGTGGGGTAGCATCGCGCATGGCTGCATTCACTTGGTGCCTGCTTGACGTTATCATAGCCGCAGAAGCAGCCTTTCCGCTTGAGGACAAAACGGTCGCGTGCGCTAACTAGACTGCTGGCAAGCAGACTCCCCGAATGTCTGTAATGGGTGGAAAGCGGCGGTTCGCCGGATGAACGCCGAGTGGCTAGATCGCCTCAGGAGCGGACCGAGCGCTTAATTTCGTCAGAAATCCGGTGGCTCGGATCAACTCAAGCAGCGAGCCAATTTCGCTGCTCGCTCTTCCGCCACGTCCGCCGTCCCGCCTGCTTGGCCACGTACAGAGCGTCGTCGGCGGCCCGCGCCAGCGCTTCCGGACCCTGCCCAACGTCGAACGCTAGCCCAATGCTCGCCCCGACATCGGTGATACAACTCTCACCGAAGCGGTAGGGGCGTTGCAGCGTACGGACGAGACACTCCGCCATGAACTCGGACTGAGTCGGATCACTGGCTTCGGAGACAACGACAGCGAATTCATCACCGCCTAGTCTGGCGACCATGGCACTCGCGGCTACATCTCGCAATCGATCCGCCGCCTGGCGGAGGACGGCGTCTCCGGCAGCGTGCCCGAGCCTATCGTTGACGGCCTTAAACCCGTCGAGATCGATGCAAAGGAGCGCGGACGTGCCGGGCGCAGCGCACGCGGAAGCAAGGGCGACGTCGAAAGCGGCTCGATTTGGTAGACCCGTGAGTGGATCGTGACGCGCCAAGTGCTCGGCGCGAGCAATTGCGGCAGCGAGGGCAGCCTCAACACGCTTAAGTGCGGTAATATCAGTTCGCACACCAACGATGCCGCCGCCCGCCATGCGTTTCTCAGACACGAGAAGCCACGATCCGTCGGGCATTCGTCTCTCGAAGACTTGGCCGCCTAGGCGATGATCCTCGATCGTCTTACGGACGAAATCTTCATGGTCGACCGCGTCGACGTACTGTCCTGCGCGTACTCCCGCCCGGATGACGTCCTCGAACCGTGCACCGGGACGGATGGCGTCTGTGCTCAGATTGTAGGCGCGGACGAACTCGGCGTCGTGCATGACGAGGCGGTCGTCGGCGTCCCACGCCACGAAGCCGCCGGGGAGTGCCTCAATGATTTCTCTTAAGAGAGCTCGTTCCCAATCAACACGTCTTCTGCGACCGCACTCGCGTA
Organism: Methylobacterium ajmalii; assembly: GCF_016613415.1. Lineage (GTDB taxonomy): Bacteria > Pseudomonadota > Alphaproteobacteria > Rhizobiales > Beijerinckiaceae > Methylobacterium > Methylobacterium ajmalii. Next base: position 6,665 of record NZ_JACWCT010000077.1, read on the forward strand.
CAAGAAAGACGGCCATAGTAAAAGCCGATATCGCCATGACAATCGCAAAATATACGCTTGCGGACATGTCGAACCTCAATACAAATAGAATCTTATCTGACGATTTTCATTAATCTACTAGCATATAACGCGTTAAAAATTAGAAACAACAACGGAAGAAGCAATGGCTCTTTGCGCGATGGTTACCAATTTTTTTCCAGATTGTTTTTAGAATGTTTCATAAAAACGCACCAACCTAGTACAGGATGATACCATCCCGCAGCGTCATGTTTCTATGACGAGCTGGACCTCTCAATATTCCAGGTTCAATGTCTGCGAAGAGTCGGGAGCGGCGGTTCGCCTTTATGGAACCAACGTCGGTCCGTAGCGCATTGCGAAGGTTCGATGGTTATTCACCGGGCAGCCGCCTCCCACCCTAATCGGTATCTGACGCTCACGCCGAGCGTAGCTGATTGACGTCGACGATCCGCCCCGCCTCGTACGCTGCACGTGCATAGGTAGATATCGGATGCGTGGGCAGGAATGAGGTATCCCGCTCCAAGCCGATCGCGAGACCTGCGCTCACCTCCTCGATCTCGGCGAGGCTCACATAGCCGAGTTCGGGCTCGCCGAAGCCAAGGTCGCACAGCCCGTAGAGGGTGTCGCCGTCGGCCTCCATCGCGCAGATCAACCACGTGGCAGGCCCCGCGGGGTTGAACAACTTGAGCACCGGGTGGTGATCGCCGTCGCGATCCCGGCCGTTGGCCAGCAGCAGTTCACGGGTGGCGGCATCGATCAGGCGCATGGGGGTCTCCTCGCTCAAGGCGCAAGGAAGCCGTGCAGCCTTTGGCAAGGAAGCGCGAGCTTGGAGGGCGGATCAACTGCATCCGTAAAACATCATAAAACAAACATTCTGTGATATTTCCGCCTAAGCTACTGATCCCATTGAGCGCACCTGCGTGCTCGCCCTCACGCGGGCCTGGAAATATCATACTTTCCAGCGAAACAGCTTCAAGTATGAGGTTTCAGTGAAGCAAGCGCGGGTACCCACAGAGGCGGAGTTCAAGCGCCTCACTGCGGTGGTGAGCCAAGGGCGCTACGGCCCGCGCAATCGGATGGCTCTCATGCTTAGCTATCTGGCAGGGCTTCGTGTGGGCGAGATCGCTTCCCTCCGCTGGTGCGACCTCCTCAACGGTGAGGGCAAGGTACGGGAGCAGCTGCGGCTCAGCGCGGCAGTCACAAAGGGCGGGCACGCCCGCGTGGTGTTCCTCAATGCCCGGCTGCGACGCGAGATCGAGCAGTTCCGGTCCTCCCTACCCTCCTCCCCTCTCCGCGAGCAGCCGGTGCTCGTGACGCAGAAGCGAGCGGCGTTCAGCGCTAATACCCTCTGTCAGCTCATGCGGGGCTGGTACGATCAGGCAGGCCTCGACGGCGGATCCAGCCATAGCGGTCGCCGATGGTTCATCACACGCCTTGCACACGCGGGCATCTCGCCCAAAGCCATCATGATGCTGGCCGGCCACCGACACTTATCGACCACCCAGCGCTACATTTACGTAAACGATGAGATCATGCGCTTGGCTGTCGAAGTTCTATAATTATATACTTGGATTTATGACGTGTATTTTAAATTTATTACCTACATATCCATGCTGTGACAGCAAGTACATTTTAACGGCTAGCGCTTCCATTCCAAAGCGGCCAATGCTATCCATCAGGCCGTGCTGAAAAGATATCCACTTAATTCGGTATCGATCGCAAATCTAACGAATTCGGTGCATGCAGGGCAATAAGATGCAAGCCAACCCGTTGAATGTGCAGTTTGTTGACCACCGGGTAATCAAGAAAGCCCAAGATCTAGACGAAAGACTTAAGAGCGAAATCAAGATCAAAAACGATCCTCACAAACTCAAGTCGGCAGCATTCGTCTGCGTTGTTGCCGGCGTCGCTCTCGACCTGTCAGATGACGAAGCTTTAGACGGGTTGGTAGAAGGCGGGGGCGATTTCGGAATTGATGCAATATTTCGCACGACGCCAGTAGATGGCGAATTTCGTGTGACCGTCGTTCAAGGTAAATATAAGCAGACGCTAGAGGGAGACGCTAATTTTCCCGAGAGCGGCGTCACTAAGCTAATCGAAGCTATAAGGATACTTTTTAATCCCAACTCAGCCTTTACTGCCAATGAGCGCCTTAAGAAACGCATCGAAGAAATCCGCTCATTCATTGCGGAAGGCGACTATCCTAAAATTCGGGCAATTCTTTGCAATAATGGTGTTAAATGGAACAATGAGGCTCAACAGCGCATTGATGCTGCTGGTTTTGGCGATCTTGTGGAATGGGAGCATGTTGGCCCGGACGAGTTGCGCCACTTGATGAGACCGAAAGTTGCAGTTGATGCTCAATTGCAGTTATCTGGCAAATCAATCGTTGAGGATCATCCCTTCATGCGAGCTATGATAGGCCGCATGTCGGTGATAGAACTTGCAAATATTTTTAAAAAACATGGCGATGCACTACTCGAAAGAAATATTCGCCGGTATCTTGGACTTTCGGGGCGGGTTAACGAGGAAATCGCTGCGACATTGAGAGATGAGCAACAAAGACCAAGATTTTACTTCTATAATAATGGAGTGACTATTATATGTAATAAATTTAGCTATAACGGATTTGCCGACCGTGATCAACTTGTCACGTTGAAATCAGTGCAGATCGTGAATGGGGGGCAGACCTCTAGAACAATTCTTCACATGCTCGAGGAAGTTGGTCCCGCTATCAAAGATGCTCACGTCCTTGTTCGGATTTATGAGCTCCCAGAGGATGATGAAGAATTAGTTCAGAAAATTACTCGCGCAACTAACAATCAAAACCCTGTCGATCTCAAAGATCTAAAATCAAATGACAATCTTCAGAAAAATCTTGAAGAAATGATATCTTCCTTGGGATATAGCTATAGAAGAAAGAGAACAGACGGGGTTTCCGCCACCGAGATAACCAATACGACGGTGGCGGAAGCTGTTCTAGCAGTGTGGCGCCAGCGTCCTCACCAAGCAAGATTTATGACAACCGAACATTTTGGTAAGCTCTATGACCAAATATTTACTAACGACTTAAATGGTACTCAAGCGATATTAGCTGTTCTAATCTTGCGAATCGCCGAAAATAAACGGAAGCGGCCACCGGAGGGGGCGCCCGACTATCTACAATATGGCTCTAGATTTGTTGCAATGCTCATGGGGATATATCTACTCAACGATCTCAAAATCAATCTTAAGCACTTAAATCATCAAAAATTTCAACAAGCTCGCGCACTTGTTGACGAAAAAGGTGAAATTTATTTTCAAAAATCGCTTAATCAACTAGGCTTGGCGATAAAAAATATCTGCGGAGATCAAGAACTAAGCCTACAAAAGCTTTCAGCAACTTTCAGACGAGGCGATCTAGTATCCGAATTGATTGGACATGAACTCGTTGTGGGGGATTAGTTAACTTTACTGCTTGGCGTGAGTTTCTCAAGAATCCTCACGCCAAGCAGTAATATATTATTGGAGCCAACCAACTACAAACGGGTCCAATCGGGCCGAAGTCTGTCCACGACGCGTTCCAGACGCACCTGCCCATAGTGCTTGTCGATCATGGCGAGTGACGTGCGGCAGTTTCGGGCCACATCAAGCACCTCAGAGCCGTTGGCCAGCTGCTCGCTGATGTAGAAGTGCCGGAGCGAGTACGGCGTGCGTTTGATTCCGCGGTGGTCTCGCTCCAAGCCGGCTGCCTTCAGCAGTTCGGTGAAGCCGTTGGCCACCGACGTGATGCGCTTGCCCATTTCGCTCGCGAACACCGGATCGGCATCCACGGGCTCACGGCCCATGGCACGCTCGAACAGCATCCACAGGGTGTCGAACCACGGGATCGCCGCCTTCTGTGGGATCGCCTTGCCGCTCTTGCCCTTGCCTCGCACCTGCAATCGGATGTCGCGCTGATCCACGGGCTTGCCCCGGCCTGCTCGGTAACCGAGCACATCGCCCCACGTGAGATTGTACATCTCCGTGGGCCGGAGACCCGAGAACGCGCCGATCATCACGTACGCGTGCAGCAGCGTGCGATCGCGCCGCGTGTGGTCATCCAGTCGCTTGATGCGCCAGCGCCGCTTGTCGCTGGCCTCCACGAGCGCACCCGTACCGTCCATGATGGGGTCCACCAGCCGGCTGAGGCTGATCTTCTGCAGGTGGGCGAACTCATGCGGCTCGAAGCTGGGTCGCCGGTTGTCGGGCGTACGCCGGGCCTTGATGCTGACCTCGGGCGGCGTCTTCAGGTAGCCCTGCCGTGAGGCCCAGCGTAGCAGCTGCCGGAGCACCACCAACTCGCCCCTCTGGCGGCTCAGAGAGGGCGCAGAGCGCCGTACGGGCCGGCGTAGCCGGTGGCCTCCCCTCTCGTACTCGATGTGCGTGACAAGCTTGCCTGGGCCCTCGGTCCAGTAGGTGCGCCGCCACTCCGCATAGCGCTCCAGGTCGGCCTCACTGACCGCATCCACGGGTTTCTGGCCGAAGTACCCCACGAAGTACCGGCGGATCACCGCGGGCTCGCTCTTGCCCTGGTCGGCCCGGCGTTCGCCCCGCTCCACCTCGCGCAGGATCTGCGCGATGTACTCCTCAGCCACACTCTCGAACGTATGGGCGCGGGCGGTGAGCCCCTGCTGAGCCCGATAGGTCGCTTCGTACCAGATGGCCTCAGCCCGGTGCTGCGCCTCGCGGAGATCGTCGGTGTCCAGGGAACGCTTGAGCTGCCCCTGCCCGCGGATGCTGAAGCGCATCTGCCACTTGGCGCTGCCCTTGCGCTGGAACAGCTGGAAGCGTTCGTCGGGGACGTTGCCAGGGGGTCTCAAGGGGCGGCCCTGTCTGGTTACTGCGGTGCATATGACTGCGCTAGGAGTGCGCTAGAGTGCTTTCTGACCCCCCAGCAAACCGTTACGGGAGCAGGGCAATTTTTTGGGCTGCGCTAGCACTGAGCTAGGAAATATTGCCGTTCTGGCGCAAGGGCAAGGCAATTAAAAACCCCGCTAAGTGCTTAGCGGGGTTGAAAAACTTTGGTAGCGGAGGAGGGATTTGAACCCCCGACACAAGGATTATGATTTCTCGTGTTGAGGGTTTTGGCCGCTGTTCGAAACCTTTTCGGGCGGATCCGCACGCACCCCGGAACCACGATACAGGGGGATTTCGCGTGTTCAATCAAGGATCTGGCAAGGGGACCTTGGTATCGGTGGGGGTGAGCCCGGGCGGCGATCCGCCCGAATGCCTCCGCCCGAGTTCCGCCCGAGAGCGCCGCATGCCCGTGAAGCTCAACGAGACGCTGGTCAAGAAGGCGCTCGCCGATGTCGAGGCCAAGGCCAAGGCGTACGATCTGATCGACGCCGCGTGCCCTGGCCTGCTGCTGCGCGTCGGCCCGAAGGGGGCCCGGTTCGCGTACAAGTACGAGACCGGGCACAAGACGTACCGGCTCACGTTCGGCAGCCCCGAGCAGATCCGCCTCTCCGACGCGCGGCTGATCGCCAGCGACGCGCGGCGCCGGCTGACGAACGGCCTCGGCCGCCCCGACGAGAGGTGGCTGATCGCCAAGCTGCGCGACATGGGCAAGCTGCCGCCCAAGCCGCCGAAGCGGGAGCCCGACCCAGCCGAGATCGAGCAGACCCAAGACCTCCTCCGGCCAGGGGAGTGGACCTGGGAAGAGGCCCGGGCCGCGTTCCTCGCCGAGGTCGCGCGCACGCGGCGGCCGGCGACGCACACGGACTACCGCAAGCTCCTCGGGTCGCCCGAGCTGGCCGTGTTCGAGGGGCGGCGGGTCCGGCGCGTGACGATCGACGACCTGGCGAGCGTCGTCCACTCGATCCACGCCTCGGGCCGGGAGCGCCATGCCGAGCACCTGGCGAGCGTCCTGCGGCCGATGTGGAGCTTCCTGTCCCGGCATGAGCACCGCAAGACGAGCGGAGTGGAGGCAGGAATCCCGGGCCTGCGCGCGCCGGAACGGACGCCGGGCGACAGGCCTCGCGCGAACGGGAAGATCCCCGGCGGCTACACCGCCAAGCCCCACGAGATCGGTCGGATCCTGGCGATCGCCCGGTCGGGCGTGCTGGAGCCGACGGTCGCGGCGGCCCTGCAGCTGCTCGTTCTGACGGGGCAGCGGCGGCGCCCGATCGTGGAGGCCCTCGTCGAGGACCTGGTCCCGTGGGAGGAGACGCCAGGCTGGGGCGTGTGGAGCATGGGCCCCAGCCACCGGAAGACGGCGGCGAAGAGGGGCGACAAGCACCGGCATGCGATCCCGCTACCGACAGCCCTGTGGGAGCTTGTCCAGGCGCAAGCCGCCCGCGCGGCCGAGGTCGGCAGTCCGTTCCTGTTCCCCCAGGTCCGCACGGCCCGGCAGGGGGACGAGGGCGGCGGCCATCTCTCCGATGCGGCCCTCAACCACCGCCTGCTCGATATGGGCGTCATGGCTTCGCCGCACGACCTGCGCCGCGGTCTCGCGACCGTGTGTCAGCGCGTGCTCCGGATCCCGCGCGACACCGTAAAGATGATCCTCGACCACAACGAGGGCGTTCGCTCCGATGACGTGCTTGAGCGCCACTACACGGAGGACGACCGCCTGGACCTGAAGCAGCCCCTGATGGCGCGATGGGTCGCATGGGCCGACGAGCAGGCGACGGCGGCCGCGTCGACGCTGCCCTCGATCGAGGCGCTGGGGACAGAGCTCGCCCGCCGGCGCCGGGAGCGCGAGCTCGCCGGCAAGGGTAAGCGGACCAAGCCGGATGGGTCCGAGAGCTGCGAGGACAGCAAACCCGAGGCCGAGGCTCTCGCCGCGTAGCCCAGGGAAAACCCCGATCCGCTGGCCCTCCCCTCTTGCGAGGAGGGCGGAAACGACCGAGTCTCCCCTGATGCGACACCTCCTCCTCGATCCGAAACGCCGCCTGGCCTGAGCCAGCCACCAGCCGCCGGGATCCCCCGTGCGGCCTGCGTTCTCCAGTTCGAGGGGGCCTGCCCCGATGAAGACCTATTTCACGAGCGATACCCACTTCGGCCACGCCGGCATCCTGTCGTCGAGGATGAACAAGCCCCGGCCGTTCGCCTCGATTGAGGCGCACGACGAAGCCCTCATCGCCGCCTGGAACAACCGCGTTCGACCCGACGACGAGGTCTGGCATTTAGGCGACTTCGCCTATGGCGCGTCGGCCGCCCACTGCCGGGCGGTGTTCGCCAGGCTGAACGGGCGCAAGCACCTGATCAGGGGCAATCACGACGCGTCCAGGACGACCTCGTTGCCGTGGTATAGCCAACACGAACGCGCCGAGCCCGTAGTGGAGGGGCGCCGCTTAGTCTTGGATCACTATGCCCAAAGGACTTGGAACGGGCTGCATAAGGGCGCCTTGCACTTGTACGGCCACTCCCACGGCAGCCTGCCGGGGTGCGGGCAGAGCCTGGACGTCGGGGTCGACTGCTGGGACTGGCGGCCGGTCCGCTTGGCGGAGATCTTGGAGGCGATGGCCGCCGACGCTGCCCGGGCCGGCGCCCCGGCGGTGGTCGCCGCCCTGGCCGAGGCGGCCTGATCCGTGCCGTGCTAGGCCTCCTCGCGCTCACGCTTCAGCTTCCGGCGCTTCAGCGTGAGTTCGCTCGGCGGGTCGATCACGCCCTCGAAGCGCGCCATCAGGGCCCGCTCCACGCCTGGCACGTCGATCCCCGGCGCAGGGGCCACGCCGGCCCTGAGCTCGCGCTCGCGGGCAGCCGTGACGATGATCCGCCTCAGGCTTGGTGACGGCGGGGTCATGACGTCGATCCCGCACTGCTGGAAGAACCGCGCGACATTCTCGGCACGAGCCAGCCTACGCTTCAGGAGCCGTCCAGTTGAACCGTCGTCCTCGTTGAAAGATCGCCAGATTTCGTGGGCGCAATAAGCGATCGCGGCATCTCGCGTGCGCCAGAAGAACAGTCCTGAGCCAACGAAGCCATCGCTGTCGGGCATCGTGACGTGCCCATGCCGAGACCGAGCGTCCACGTCCCTGTCGTCCGCGTAGCGCACGAGAGCGGCCCAGCCGAGCCGGTTCTCCATGACCTCGACGTCGGCGACGGCGCCCGCGCCAGCCGGGCGCAGGATCGCTCGCTCGGGCGCCCGCCCGCCCGCCAACCACGCATCCCAGCGCTGCATGGCCGCGTCGCCGGAGGGCCCCCAGACGGGCTCGTGGGCGGCGTAGTGCTCGACCTCGGCGAGCTCCTCGGGCGTGAGGGCGACGGGAGAAGGCGCCGCCTCAGGGACGGGCTGGCTCGCCGCGATCTCGGGAAGCTCGCGCGGCGGCGCCTTCATCTCCCAGGGCGCCGCGCCAAGTATATCCCAGACGGTGATCTGGTCTGGGTGGTGATATATCTTAGCCACGGCGACTTCCGTTCTTGAGAAATTGAGCCAGGAATCCCGCGTGCTTCGCGTCGGACGCGAGCTGCTTGGATCGCTCCTGCAGTAAGCTCGCGAGTACGGGGGCGACCCATGGCGGGATCGGGCGGTCTCCGACTGCCCACCGCCTCACGAGGCGGGGATCGATGCGCTCCCGCGCGCCCTCGGGGTGATAGGGGCCGAGAAGCGACGCCATTGGGAGCTTCCAGTCAGGCCCAAGCAGGAGGCGACCGGCCTGGTCGAGGGTCTCCGGATCCATCAAGCGGCGTCCCGCGCGAGCTCGGCGTCGACCCAAGCGAGGTCGAGCCCGATGTCCGCGAGCTGCCACACCAGGGAGGAAGCCTGCTCGGTATCGTTGACGGCGGCGCGGAGGCGGGCCGCGCAGTCGGCATGCTGCTGCAGGACGTGGGCGCGGTAGCCTTCGAGGCTGCCGAAATCTGCCTCGACGCCTTGGCGGCGGATGGAACGCATGGGGAGGCTCCGGGGATCGGGGGGATGGGGAAGGCCGGGGGTCGGACCCGGCCCGGCATGGTCAGCGAAGGCGCAAGATGTCGGTAACCGCCGCGCGGACGGCCTTCCCACCGTCGCGGTGGCCGGCGTCGTAGCCCCGCGCGTGCGCGTCGAGGATCCAGAGAACCGCGGTCCGGCCGAGCCCGTAAGGGAAGCTAAACGCGGGCTCGTCCTCGCCATCTCGACAGGCGTTGATGGCGAGAAAACCGCATTTCGGGCGGAGGGTGTAATCGCGGTGTCCGAGGTCTCCGATGGTCTCGATGTCGACGTACCCGGCGAGCAGGTTCTGATCCTCGTTGACCTTTTGCTTGGCTGACCAGATCTCGTTCGTGAGGTCCGCCCCTCTGGCAGCGCGATCCAGAAGGGCCTGGAGGCGCGCCGCGCTCTTGCCGACGAGCGCACGTGACCGGTCGATATCGGACAGCTCAGGGTCCGGCTGCGACGGCGCCGGGCAGGCGTCGATCAATTCCTGCAGGAGAGCGACGATCTCGTCGTTAGGGCGATCCCCGAAGTGGATGGGGGCGATGGTCGCGGTGTCGGTGGTGGCGTGGGCATTCATGGGAGGCGATCCTGTGAAGGGGGCGATGTGTGGATTTGGCCGGGGGTCGGACCCGGCCGAGGCGGCTCAGGTCAGCTCGACCTCGACACCATCGATCTCCACGAGCGTGGCCCAGCCGTCGCCCTTGCGCATGTTGCCGACGAGGGGGAGTTCGCTCCACGTGCCGTCTGCGTTGAGCCGCTTGACCCACCCGCGGGTCGACTTGCGAAGGGTGCCGACCGGCAGCGAGATCCGGACGCGCGTCTCGCTGTTGCGCTCCCAGGCCTTTGCGTAGGAGGCGTGCTTGTCGACGTAGGCAGCCCGCGAGAGGATCACCGCCCCGTCGGCCTGGTCGGCCCGCACGCCGGGCAGGAACCCGCCCTTGCCGTCGGGCAGGAACAGGATCTGGTAGTAGGTCCCGCCCCGCATCCGCGAGTTGAAATCGTTCGCGACGGCCGAGATCTCGACCGTGTGCCGGACCAGCTCAACCGGGGCGACCTCGGGCTCGCGCAGAACCGCGCCGGCGTTGGCCTGCTGAAGCTGAGCCCGCTGCGGGACCATAGCAGGCGCCGTCGCGGCGGGCGGGATTACGGTGATGACCGCGTCGCGATCCCGGTCGGCCGGTCCGTAGAAGTCCTGGAGCCCTCCGCCCGACAGGAAGCCGCCGTGGCCGAGGGCATATAGCGCGGCCATGGCGTTATGCTGCTTCGCGAACTCGAACGGGAACACCTCGACGCGAGCCTGGCCCGCCTCGTCGTTCCACCGCTTCACGATGCGGTACTTGTCGGGGGAGGCGGTGCAATCCTGCACCGGCTGAGCGGCCGCCGTCTTTGCGGCACCCCACGCGGCCTTCATCGCGGCGCCGATGTGCTGGCGAACGCCCTGGCCGGCGGCGGCCGCGGCTGCGCGCGCGGCGGTCCAGGCGGAGCGAAGGATGGCTGCGCGGTCGTAGGAGGATTTCTTAGTCATGGTCGGGTTTCCCGCGAATCGGTCGGCAGCGCCAACCAGTCCCTAATAGTAGGGACTGAGATGGTGAGATCCTAGGGGCGAAGTTGCCGCACCCGGGGGTGTCAGCGGAGGCTCAAGCGGACCGCCCCGCGGCGGAGTTCAGTGTGCCGGGCGTGAGCGCGCTCGAAGTGGCGCTGGAGCTCCTCCCGCAGTGCGATCGCCTCGGCGAGGAGCGGGTGATCCGCGAAGCGAAGGTGCGTCACGAGGACCAGCCGGGCCGCACATCCTGCGCACCCCGAGGCGAGCAGCCCCCAGTGGCGCTCCTCGTCCTCGGCGGCCAGGCGGCCCTTGAACTCGGGCACCCGTCGAGCCTCTGCGGCCTGCTCGCGGGCGGCGATCACGGCCTGGGCGAAGTCGTCCACCACCCGGCGCGACCCTCCAGCAACCTCGGGGGCGGCAGGCTCGGCCAGCGCGGGTGAAAAGGGCGCGGAGGGGCGGCCTCCTCGCCGCCCAAGACTGCTGCAGGGGCCGGGGGCTGCTCGCCGCGGAGGATCGCAAGCGCCGCGGGATGGATCGCCTCGACGCCGTGGTGCGCGCGGACGTAGTCGCGCACGACGGCCACGGGCACGCCGACGTGCCGGGCTTCCAGCCCGATTTCGCCGCCGACCGATTCGTATGCCCCAAGCCCGGAGGTCGCCCGCAGGCCGTCCCGGGCTAGGGCGGTCACGACGAGGGCGCCGTCGCGCGCCTCGACGCGGATGCCGGTGCCATCCCGGCAGATGATGCAGTTCGGCTTTGGATGCTTCACAACAGGGCCTCCAGCGCGGCGGTGTCGTCCTCGGGGATCTCCGCATGCGGCGACTGCGCGGCTCGCTCCGCGGCCCGGCGCCGGGGGCGGCCCATCGCGCAGCATTGCTCGTGCTTCAGGGCGCGGATCCAATCCGTCACGGCATGTCGGTCGATCTCAGCGGCGTGATGGGCCTTGCGCACGACGCCCGCGCACGCATCGAGACGGGTGCCCACGGTCCAGGCGGGCGCGGGCCCCCGCGTGCTCCACCGCTCCGGGACGACAGTGTCCGGGTCGTAGCGGAGCGTGCTCTCCACGAGCCGCGCGATCTCCGGATCCGCCTTCGCGCGAGCTTTGCGGTCGAGCGTAGCCCGCAGCTTCGCGAGCGCTTCCTCTTTCCGATCCCGGGCGGCCTGCTCGGACGGGGGGAGCCCGCGGACCTGGACGGCCTGCTTCCTGTGCCCGGTCCCCTCCACGACCCAGCGCATCTCACGATGAAGCAATCGCCAGCCCCGCTCACCGTCTGGGCCGGCTTGCTCCTCAATGATGCCCAGTCGCAGGGCGTGATGGATGAGATTGCCCGCATCCCCCCAAGTTCTCGGTTGATCAGGCGTGCCTTTGTACTTCGTGAAGCGCGCTTGCATCCAATCGGAGTAGCGCTCGACGATCTTCCCACGGGGGAGCCAATCGTCAAACTCCCACACACAGAGCGTGTCTCCATTCACATAGGCGTTCCAGCACGTCTCCGTCTGATACCCGCCGGTGATGACGGCCGCGTCGAAAGTGGCCGGAAACGAGGGAGCGATAGCGGTCTCAGCCACAAGCGCGCTCCTCGATGACGATGGCCCGGCGCGCCCCGACGGCCGCCATCACGGGCGCCGTCGGCCGGCGAGCGCCGGACAGCGTGCTCGACAGGTCGCCCTCGTTCAGCCGGTGCCGGCGAGCGAACTCGGCCTGCGAGCCGGCCTCTCGGACGCCGTCGCGGACGAGTGCGACGACTTCCTCAGTAGAGACTACACACGCGCGGGGGCGCGCCTCCTCAAGATCTTCTTCGGGAATGGGGATCTCCAGTGCCACCTCGGCGAGGTGCAGAAGAGAATGGCCCTTGAGTTTGGGATTTGCAACATGGCAAACTGCAAACGCGCCAAGAAAAAAACGTTACAAAAAACCTGTCACATTTCTCGACGCTGCCTGATGTGCAGAAACACAACGGATTTTGCACATATCAAATCCCTGGACGCTGGAGTTCCTCTGTGGCGACCCCCTACAACGAGCCTCCCCTTCCCCTCGGCCTGGCGTGGATCGATCGCGGTCCGCACCGTCGCTACGGGCACACGATGAAGCTGTGGATAGCCGAGGGCGACCCCGCCGGCTTCTCCGCCCTGTGGCGCTCCCACAAGAGCCAGCTTGAGCACGTCGGCTACTCGTGGACGGGGCTCCTCGGCCCTCTCGTGCCATGCTTCCGGGGGCTGCCGGAGCCCGCAGACGCCGAGGCCATCAGGGGCGAGGTCGAGGCAGCCCTCACGGCAGTCGCCGTCGAGCGCGCCGAGCGGGCCCGGATCGCTGCCGAGATCGAGGCCGCGGAGCTCGCCCGGGTCGCGGTCGACGCCGCACCGATTCGTACGGCCCTCACGCGCCTCGTGGCCGATCGGCCGTGGCTCTGCGGCCGCAACCTAGCCGAGGCGCGCTAGCTCATTGAGGAGGCGTCCTGGCAGGCCTGGCAGATGCGAGCCGCCGAGCGGCTGATCGCGAATGCGGAGGCGAGCGACGCCCGTGCCGAGGCGCGGATCCGGCGTGGGCCCCGGTCGCCGCAGTGCTTCGAACTCGCCCAGGACCCGGCGGTGCGCGCCGCCGCGCTGCAGGCCTGCAGGCTCCTGAGCGAGCGAGACACCGACTGGGCGGCGATCCGGAACTCGCAGGGTTGGAGCCAGACGACGACGTGGGCCGGACACGCCCTTTCGGAGCGCAAGGAACTCACCGTGGCTGAAGCTGCGTACACGCTTGAGCTGCTCTTCCAGCACCGGCGACAGCTGACCGATTCGTTGCGTCTCGCGCTCTGGGGACAGGCCGAAAAGACGCCCGAGCCCGAGCTCGCCCTCTAGGCGAGTTTGCAGGTTGCAAAGCCGAGGTCTTGAATTCTGACATGGCCGGGCGAGACCCGGCCCCCACCACACGGACGCGGGGACGGACGATGGCGAAGATCTTCAAGCAGATGGAGGCGGCCCGCCGCCTCGCGGAATTCCTGATGGCCCTGGCGCGCGCGATCGCCCGCTTCGTGCGCAAGCTGTTCGGCATCGCCGACGAGGCGGGCGATCTGCTCGCCGGGGATGCCCACTCCGCCTGGCACGCCGCGAAGGCGGTGAACGAGGGCGTCGGCAAGGGGCTCGACGCCGTCGTCGGCAAGCCCGGCCTCGCGCTCGCCCGCACCGCCGGAGGCGCGCTCCTCGGGACCGCCACCGGCATCGGCCGCGTCCTCGGCGCTGCCCTCCCGCAGCGGCCGGCGAGCCCGTCGCAGCTGGCCGCCCAGGTCGCCGCGGCGGACACCGCCCGCACGCGCAACGACGGCCCGGCCTACTCGCCTGCCCCGCAGCGCTCCCCCGTGGCGGATCTCTCCCTTCCGGCGCTCGTACGCCGGTACGCCGGGGACGGCCTCCGCGAGAACGGTACGATGCTCGTCACGACGCTCCACGCGCAGCGCCCGCTCCCGCCAGAGACGGCCGCCTGGCTAGAGGCCCTGGAGCCCGCCGCCCGCATGCGTGTCGCGATCGCCGATCCCACGGCCATCGAGCGCCATCTGAGCGCCAGAGGCCCGGCCGACCTCCTCCCGGGCGTCCCCCCGTGCCCGAAGGCCCCCGACCTGAAGGGCGCCCTCGCCGCGGCGCGGGCCAGCTTCCGGGCTGAGAGCGCGGCGATCGCGGCGGGTGCCACGCCTGCTCCCACAGAGCCCGAGGCCCGCCCGGAAAAGCGCCCTTTCGACGGTCTGGACGGCGCTGATCTCGGCGCCGTCGCCTACTCCCGCTGAGAGACCCCCGAAACGCGAAGGGCCGCCGGAGGGGATCCGGCGGCCCTTTTCTATGGGCAGTCCCCTTCAGATCAGGCCGGCCCGCCGGGCGTAAGCGACGGCCTCCCGCTCCAAGGAGGCGATCTCGATCCGGGCCGCGGCCAACTCGCGACGCAAGCGGGCGTTCTCAGCATCCAGGGCGGCGGCGGCGTCGACCGCCTGCTCCTCGATGGCGCGGCTCTCGTCCAATCGGATCTGGAGATCCGCGACCGCGCAGATGCCATCCCGACGGCGACGAGCTTCGGCTTCCCGGTAGCTCGCGATCGACAGCTGCAGGCCGGTGAAGACCGTCATCCCGCGCATGGCGACATCGGCCGAGATGTGGGCGGCATGGTGCGTCATCGGGGGCCTCCGGGGGATCGGTGTGTCCCCAACATGTGCCTGGCCGACGTCCCGCCGCAAGTCCTCGAATTCGCGTTTCATCGGCTATCCCTGGCCGCGGGTTAACGCGTGACAGCGAGAAGTCGACTTTTGGGCCAAGACGTCTTCTCCCCCCGTTACTCCTAGGGTTTGCAACGAGGAAGTCGAACTCTGCAACGCGGGGCTCAGGATGCCGTACGAGACGCTTTCGGGGGCACGAGGACGCGCTTCCGGATCGCCTCGACGACCGCCTCGCGGCTGTACTTCGGCTTCGACGGATCCAGCTCGTGAGCCGCGTAGGAGCGGCTCATCGCCAGGTCCCGGGCGTACCGGAGCAGTTCTGTCGGATCGATCCGCCGAGAGGTGGCGATCTTGGGGTCGCACATGAACAGCCTCAGGGCGTCCACCAGCGCGCGCTCGATGGCGGTCGGATCCGGGACGCCCGCGTCACGCTGGCGCTCCCGTTGCTCGGCTTTGCGCCGGGCGGCCTCGCGGCGCTCGAAGGCGGTCTGCTGCCGCGGCGACCGGGCGTACCGGTGGACGGGGAGGTATTCCAAATCGGTGGGGATCACGATTGTCATGCCCACAGCATGTGACCGGGTCACGCAAGCCACAACGACACTGTCACACTTTTCTGAACGGCCGTGAGTTGAGAGGAACTTAAGTCGAGTGCACGGCGACGCGACAGCGTGTCGACATGGGTTGCCGGGTGCATGAGGGGGCCCGACCCTCCCCCCCATGAAGCTGGAACTCGAATTCGATGTGAGCGCCTACGAGGCGCAGGCCGAAGCGGTCGTCGAGCGGGCGATCGCCCCCGCGATCGTGGATGCCCTCAATGCGGCGGCGCGCGCGGCCCGCCTGCGGATCATCGAGGCGATGCCCGCCTTCCTCGACCGCCCGACCCCATTCACGACGATAGGGGGCGGGATGTTCCCGGCGACCGTGGACCCGGCGAGCGACCGCGACCCGGCCGCCCTCGTGCGGCTGATGCCGCAGCAGGCCAACTACATGCAGTACGCCGTCTTCGGCGGCGAGCGCGGCCCGGGCGACTACGCCTCGACGGCCCTCGGTCCGCTGGTGCCGGGGCCGGATGCACGCCTGGACGCATACGGAAATCTCCCCCGCGAATACGTCGACGAGGTGCTCGCGGACGGCGCGGCTTGGGTGGAGCTCAAGCCGGGCGAGCCGCCCGCGCTGGTGCGGGGGACCGGCGGCTGCCTGGAGATCCTGGGTCTACCGGAAGCCCTCAACCTGTCGGGATAGGTACGGCGCCTCAAGCGCGGCGGTCTCCTCGGCAGTGAGGCCGAGGGAGAGTGCCGCGACCGCGTCGGTGAGGTGCTGCGGTTTCGACGCACCTATGATCGGCGCCGTGATGCAGTGTGCCAAGGGGATTCTGGCGGATGGCGGTCGAGCCGGGGCCCCTGAGCGCTGCCGTGCGGTCCAGCGCCGGACGATGTCGTAGCCGCCCGTGAAGCCCTGCGCGCACAACTCGCGATGGAGAACGGTGGCGCTGCGCCACTCCGTCGGCGTGCAGCGCCAGTACTGCGGTCAGCTCGGCAAAAAGGCGAACTGCCAGGCGCTGGTGTCGCTGACGCTAGCCCGGGGCGAGGTTCCAATCCCGGTGGCGCTGCGGTTGTTCCTGCCCGACAGCTGGGTGGACGATCCGGTTCGGCGACGCACGGCAGGCATGCCCGACGACGTCTCCGGTCGGCCCAAATGGCAGATCGCCCTCGACGAGGTCGACCGGCTACGCGACCAGGGCGTGCGCTTTGGATGCGTGCTGGGCGACGCCGAGTACGGCAAGGTGGCTGCCTTCCGCCACGCCCTCGACGCCCGAGGCCTGTGCTGGGCGCTGGGCCTGCCGCCGACCCAGAAGGTGTTTGCCGCCGACGTCACGACGGCCATGCCCGCGCCCACCAGGGCGGGAGCGGCCATCAAGGCGCGCTGGAGTTGCGAGCAGGCGCACCAGCAGCTCAAGGAGGAACTCGGCCTCGACCACTTCGAGGCTCGCTCCTGGATCGGGCTGCACAACCATGCACTCCTCTGCCAGATCGCGTTCGCCTTCCTGCAGAGCCTCCGGGTCGGGGAAAAAAAGGTGCGGGTCACAGGCGCCCGGCCCGCCGCCTCGGCCGACGCTGCCCGAGGTCAGGCGCCGTGTGGCCGCCGCGCTCCTCGTGCATCTCACTCGGTGTCCGCACTGCCGCCGGCCAACCCTCATCCACATGCTGCTATGAACATGGCAGAGTAGTGCTAAGAGCCTGCCCCCGCGAAGGCGGGGGTCGCTCGTGTCCAGCTCTTCCACTCGCGCATGCTGTTCGTGCGGGCCTATCCGCGCGAGAGCCAGGAGATGGTCTCGACGCCCACGACCGGGCATTCGCCTTCTTACGCGGCACCTGCCAGCGGGGCATCTACGACAACATGGAGACCGCGGTCGAGACGATCTTCGTCGGGCGCGAGGGCGCCTACAACCGCCGCTTCCTGCAGATGTGCTCGCACTATCTCGTCGAGCCCGTGGCCTGCATGCCCGCGTCAGGCTAGGGGAAGAGGCAGGTCGAGAACCAAGTCGGGCTGGTGCGCACGAGCGCCTGTTCACTCCGCGCGTTCGCTGGCCGCCGCATGCAGGGACGAGAGCAGGCCGAGCGCTACAAGCATCATCAGCCTGATGACGGCGGAGAACAGCAACTCCCGCGTGTACTACCACTGGCCATGCTTCTCGAACACCTCGTCGATTCAGCCGGTTGGCAGCGCGTGTTCCAGGGCCGTGCGGGCCATCAGACTCGTCGGCGCAGACTTCTCGAGCCGTTCGATGACGGTAGACCAGAGCGGATCGGCCCCCCTGCAATGCTTCAGGCATTGCAGGGATGTAATTACGAGATCTGCACCTTAGTGTCCGTCGTCAGATGATTTGAGACAGGCTGCGGGCCTCAGGAACGGAGGCACTGGTCCACCTGGGTTGAGAAGTTAGGCAGCCTGCGCGTGGTGGCGCAAGCGGCGGT
>NZ_JACWCT010000078.1:0-281 GCF_016613415.1 Methylobacterium ajmalii
GCCGCTCGCGGCCTGCGTGCCCACCGCCGCGCCGGACTGGCTGGTTGCCCCGGCCAACCCCGCCGCCGCCGTGCGCGCGCCGCGCTACTCCGCGGTCACCGCGGGCGTGGCGCGCTACGACGTGGTCGATCCCAAGGACTGGCGCGAGCTCAACCGCGCCGTGACACCGAGGTCCGGCTCGGGCGGCATGGAGGGCATGGACCACTCCCGCATGCCCGGCATGACCATGCCCGGCATGGGCGGCAAGCGCGACACGGGAGGGCGGTGATGCGCGAGCCCTG
>NZ_JACWCT010000078.1:346-15999 GCF_016613415.1 Methylobacterium ajmalii
CGCCCACGGACTCACCCCCAAAGGGAACCCACGGATGACCTCGCCTCAGTCTCGCGGGTCCGGTGCGTGCCGGGTCGCCGCAGCGTCGCCCGGCCGTCGCGCCCGGACCGCCGCCCTCCTGGTAACGGTCGGGGTGACGCTTGGCGGCTGCGTGGGCTTCTCGGCCGACGGTGGTCTTGGCCCGGCGCACGGCTACGCCGCCCTGGAGCTGCGGAAGGACATCGTGAAGGTGTCCGACGAGACAGCGGCAATCGGCGCCGCGGCCCGTGCGGAGCAATTGCTGCGGCGCCCGCTCACGCCCGACAGCGCGGTACAGGTCGCCCTCCTGAAGAACCGCGCCCTGCAGGCGTCCTTCAACGACCTCGGCGTGTCGGAAGCCGAGTTCGTCCAGGCGACGTTGCCGCCGGTCCCGCGGCTCTCCCTCAGCCGGACCGGGGGCGACTTCACCCTGGAGGTCGAGCGCTCGCTCACCGCGAGCCTCATCGAGCTCCTGACGCTGCCGGTCCGCATCCCCATCGCGCGGAACCGTTTCAGGGCGGAGCAGTACCGCGCGGTCGGGCAGGTCCTGCGCCTCGCCGGCGAGGCGCGGCGCCAGTTCTATCGCACGGTGTCGGCGAACCAGTCCGTCGCCTACCTGGAGCAGGCGCTCGCGAGCGCCGGCTCCGCCTCCACCCTGGCCAAGCAGCTCGGCGAGACGGGCGCGTTGAACAAGCTGGAGCAGGCGCGCGAGCACGCCTTCTACAGCGAGCTCGGGGCGCAGCTCGCCAAGGCGCGCGTCCTGCAGCGGGTCGAGCGCGAGAAGCTGATCCGCCTGCTCGGCCTGTGGGGGCGCGAGATCGACTTCAAGCTGCCGAACGGCTTGCCGTCGCTGCCCGGTCGGCTGGTGAGCGGCACCCAGATCGAGGCCGAGGCGATCAAGAAGCGCGCGGACATCCAGACGGCGCGCTTCGAACTCCAGTCGCTCGCGGGCCAGTACGGCCTCAACCAAGTCAGCGGCTTCATCAACGTGCTCGATATCGGCTACTCCGACCGTTACGAGCGCTCGAAGGCGTTCGAGCTGAACGAGCAGGGCGGCTTCAACGTCACGCGCGACAAGAGCTTCGGCCGCGGCTACACCGTCGACTTGGTCATCCCGATCTACGACTTCGGGACGACGGTGGTGCGCGGAGCGCGGGAGGCTTATCTCGGCGCCGCCCATCGCCTCGCGGAGAAGGCGGTCAACGCCCGTTCGGAGGTCCGCGAGGCCTACCAGCGCTACCGCGGCCAATACGACATCACCCGGCACTACCAGGGCAGCGTGCTGCCGCTGCGCAAGACGATCCAGGACCAGGCGTTGCTGCAGTACAGCGGCATGCTGATCGACGTCACCACGCTGATCATCGACGCCCGCTCGCGGATCCTGAGCAATATCCAGGCCATCGAGGCCCAACGCGACTTCTGGATCGCGGCGACCGACCTCAGGGCGGCCGTCATCGGCGGCGGCTTCACCGGCGAAGGCTTCGGGGGCGAGTCGGCCGGAGCCGAGGCGGTGGCCGGCGGCGGAGGCGAAACCCTCGCGGCCGCCACGCCCGGCGGCTGATGCCGCTCCCCCACGAGACCCATGGAGAAACCGATGACTGACATCTCGCGAAGGGGACTGCTGGGCGCCGGGGGGCTCGTCCTCGCAGGAACGTCCATGATCAGCGGCCGCACGCAGGCCGCCGGCCTGCCCGAGGCTCCCTCGATGGACAAGGCGACGACGCAGCCGCCGCTCGTGCCGACCACTGGGGTGGACTACCAGCCGGTGGTGACGCTCAACGGCTGGACGCTGCCCTGGCGCATGCGCGGGGACTGGAAGGAGTTCCATCTCGTGGCCGAGCCGGTCGTGCGCGAGATGGCCCCCGGGATGAAGGCGCATCTCTGGGGCTATAACGGGCAGTCTCCCGGGCCGACCATCGAGGCGGTAGAGGGCGACAAGGTGCGCATCTTCGTCACCAACAAGCTGCCGGAGGCGACCGCCGTCCACTGGCACGGCCAGACCCTGCCCAACGGGATGGACGGGGTGGCGGGCCTGAACCAGCCCGGCATTCCGCCGGGCAAGACGTTCGTCTACGAGTTCATCCTGAGGCGCTCGGGCACCTTCATGTACCACCCGCACTCGGACGAGATGGTCCAGATGGCGATGGGCATGATGGGCTTCTTCGTCGTGCATCCGCGCGATCCCGCCGAGCGGCGGGTCGACCGCGACTTCGTCTGGCTCCTGAACGCCTACGACATCGAGGCCGGGTCCTACGTGCCCAAGGTCAACACGATGCTCGACATGAACATGTGGTGCTTCAACAGCCGGGTCTGGCCGGGCATCGAACCCATGGTCGCGCGCCAGGGCGACAAGGTGCGGATGCGCTTCGGCAACCTGACCATGACCAACCACCCGATCCACGTCCACGGCGTCGACTTCAAGGTCACGGGCACCGACGGCGGCTGGATCCCGCCCGAGCGCCAGTGGTTCGAGGTCTCCGCGGACGTCGCGGTCGGCCAGATGCGGGCCATCGAGTTCAACGCCGACAACCTGGGGGACTGGGCGGTCCACTGCCACAAGTCGCACCACACCATGAACGCCATGGGCCACTCGGTGCGCACCTACATCGGCGTGAACCTGAAGAGCACGGCGAAGCGCATCCAGAGGATCGCGCCCGGCTACATGCCGATGGGCTCGACCGGCATGGGCTCCATGGCCGAGATGGAGATGCCGCTCCCCGAGAACACGCTGCCGATGATGACCGGCGCCGGCCCGTTCGGATCGGTCGAGATGGGCGGCATGTTCACCGTGCTGAAGGTCCGCCCCGACGTGGCGCCCGGCGACTACAGGGACCCCGGTTGGTACCAGCACCCGGAGGGCACGCTGGCCTACGAGTGGACGGGCGAGCCCCTACCCGAACCCAGCCGCGATCCGAACACCCCCCGGGGCAAGCGCGCCCGCGAGACGGACCTGCGCGTGGTCGACCCGCGCAAGCGCCGGACGGCCTCCAACTCGGGCGGTCACGGAAACCACTGACCCGGCGATGCCGGATGTCATCCGAGCTTCCGCCGGAACGGCGCCCCGATGCGGGCGCGGACCGGCGGACGAATTCGGGTGGACCTAGTCCGCCCGAAAGCCGCTGCGCGGGCACCATCGCCCCCTGAACAAGTGCCCGTGCAGCGGCACAGCGACCATCAGGAGAATACGATGAGGAAGGTACCTCCCTTCGCCCTTGCCGCGCTGCTGGCCCTGGCGAGTCCGGCCTGGGCGCAATCGGTCAAGGCCACGGTCACGAAGGTCGACGAGGCGTCCGGCAAGGTCACGCTGGACCACGAGCGCATCCCGAAGCTCGACATGGACGCCATGACCATGGCCTACAAGGTCAAGGACCCGGCGATGATCAAGGACCTGAAGTCCGGGGACAAGGTCGAGTTCGACGTCGACGAAGCCGGCGGCCAGTACACCGTCACCAAGATCCAAAAAGCCAAGTAGCGCCTCGAACGGGCCCGCCGCGCGGACACGCCCGATCCCGCGCGGCGGCCCCATGCCGCGGAGGAAGTCACATGCGACGTTTATCCCTGTTCGCTGCCGCCATGGCCGTGGCGCTCGCCGGCCCGGTATCGGGGGCGGCTTGGGCGCAACCTGCCAAGGGTGCCCCGGCCGCCCTGGAGCGCGTGCGCGAGGTCATGGCCGACCGCTTCAGGAACCTCAAGCTGACCGGCGACCCCGACCGGGACTTCGCCGAGCTCCTGATCGCGAGCTACGAGCAGTCCCTCTTCCTTGCCAAGGCGCAGCTCGACTACGGCGGCGACCGGCAGCTGCGCGAGACCGCGCAGAAGATCCAGGACGAGCAGCAGCAGAAGATCGACGCCCTTAAGGAATGGCAGGTCCGGAACCGACAGTCGGACTACCGGCCGCAGCCGAACCAGACGCCGTCCGGCCAGGGTCCGTTGGACCGCCAGGCCCAGGCGGGGGGCTCGGCCCAGCCCGCGTCGCCGTCGCCCGCTCCGGCGTCCCCCGCCAAGCCCGTCGCCAACACGCCTCTCGTGAGCGGGACCGTCCAGAAGGTCGACGAGGCCTCTGGCAAGGTCACGCTGGACCACGAGCGCATCCCGAACATCGACATGGACGCCATGACCATGGCCTACCGGGTCGCCGACCCCGCCATCCTGAAGGGGGTGAAGGCCGGTGACCGGGTCCGGTTCTCCGCCGACCGGGTGAACGGGCAGCTTGCCATCACGCGCATCCAGAAGGCGCGGTGAGAAGACCAATCCGACGAGAGCGCGCTCATCCCAGGTCGGCCGACGGCGCCCCCGCACCTGACGCGTGGGCGGCCTGGCTCGAAACCGGTCACTCAGGACACCTCCATGCGAACCGCCAAGATCGTCTTCCTCACGTTGCTCTCGGCCGGCATCCTGGCGACGGTCGCCGCCGCGGCCGTGGTCTACGCGGGCGTCTTCAACGTCGCCGCCACGGAGCCTCACTGGGCCCTGACCACGTGGGTGTTGGACACGGCACGGGTGCGCTCGATCCGAGCCCATGCGGCCGGCCTGCTGCCTCCGCCGGGCTACGACGAGCAGACCAGGTTGGTGCCGGCCGTCGGACACTTCGCCGAGCACTGCGCCACGTGCCATGGCGGACCGGGCGCCAAGCGCAGCGAGGTGGCCGAGGGCATGTATCCCGAACCGCCTAACCTCAAGGGTGCGGCGGGGCGCTACAGCCCGGGCGAGCTGTTCTGGATCCTGAAGAACGGGATCAAGATGAGCGGCATGCCGTCGATGGCGAGCGACGGGGACGAGATGCTCTGGTCGACGGTCGCGCTGCTGCGGAAGCTGCCGGACCTGTCCGACGACGACTACAACGACCTGTGGATGCAGGCGCAGGCAGCCGGCGACCACGGCAGCATGAATCATGGTACCGCCGGCATGGACGGCACGAAGCCGGCTGACCTACCCTCGACTGCGTCGCAGCCGGACGGGGGCCCAGGCCACAAGCACAGCCATTGAAGGCCGCGGCCCGCGACGCGGTCGCCGACAGGGCCTTCACACCGGCCCGGCGGCGCATTGGAGGCCCGTCCGTCGTCCCCCGAACCAAGCCGTCGCGGCATACGCGTCCAGACGGCATGGGCGGCAGGATCGGACGCTTGCCGTCAGCCGCTCCGACCCTGCGGCCTTCGGCGGCGAAGGTCGCGCGGAATGGCACGCGGCCAGATGAACACAAGACCGCACGGAGACTTGCAATGAAGACCCACGCGATACCGTTGATTCTCGCCCTCAGCCTCGCATCCGGTTCTGCCCTCGCCCATGGCGAGCCGCCCCAGGCCGTGCACGGCGGCCTCGTGCAGGAGGCCCAGGAGCTCTGGCTGGAACTCGTGGTGAAGGACACCGACGTGACGGTCTACATCCTGGACGAGATGCGCAAGCCCGTTCCGGCAGCGCAGGTCTCAGGCACCGCAACGGTGCTCGTCGGCGGCAAGAGCTACAAGGTCGCCCTCAGCCCGGCCGGGGCCAACAGCGTGCAGGGCAAGCTGCCCGTCGCGGCGACCGGCCAGGTCGTGGCCACGGTGTCGCTCAAGGTCGGCGGCAAGGCCGCCTCCGCGCGGTTCACGAACAAGGCTTGAGCGGCCGGGTTCACGAACCGGCGGCCGGGACGGTGACTGTCGGCGCCGCGGCTCGCTTGTCAGGCGGGCCAGTTCGCCGGCCGTCCCAGGAAGCCGCGGCCCGGCATGCCGCGAAGCCATGCCACGAAAGCGTCCACCCGGTCGGGTGCGAATTGGTTCCGGTGACCGTAGAAGCGCGGAAGGCCCCGTCCTTCAGGGCGGGGATGGATAGCGCCGGCCGCGACAGAAGCCTGCCCGGGCACCGATCCAATCCCCTTGCCTTCGTTCCGCATTCGTTCTATCCTCGGCCTGTGCTTCGCGTCCAGGCATACCGATTCGTCCTCCGGCCCGACGGCGCGCAGGAACGGCTCATGCGCCGCTCCTGCGGCGCGCGCCGCTACGTCTTCAACAGGGCCCTCGCCCTGCGGAAGAAAAGGTACGCCGCCGGCGGGAAGCACCTCTCCTACGCCAACCTCTGCAAGCACCTCACCGCCTGCAAGGCCGAACCCGACACTTCCTGGCTCAAGGAGGTGCACAGCCAGGTTCTGCAGCAGGCGCTCAAGGACCTCGACCGCGCCTACCGCAACTTCTTCGAGGGACGGGCCGAGTTCCCCAAGTTCAAGAGGAAGGGCAAGAACGACGCCTTCCGCCACCCGCAGAAGGTCGAGCTCGACCAGCCGAACGGGCGCATCCGCATGCCCAAGCTCGGCTGGATGCGCTGCCGCGCCTCCCGCGCCGTCGAGGGCGGGGTCGGGCAGGTCACCGTCTCGCTGAAGGCCGGCAAGTGGCACGTCTCGGTCCAGACCGAGCGCGAGGTCGAGCGGCCGGTCCACCCGTCGACGACGCTTGTCGGCATCGACGTCGGCGTGACGCGCTTCGCCACGCTGTCCGACGGCACCGTCATCGAGCCGGCGAACGCGTTCCACAAGGCCGAGGCGTCGCTCGCCAAGGCGCAGCGGGCGATGGCCCGCAAGATCAGGTTCAGCAGCAACTGGAGGAAGGCGAAGGCGAAGGTACAACGGGTCCAGGCACGCATCGCCCGCATCCGCTCCGACTTCCTGCACAAGGCCTCGACGACCGTCAGCAAGAACCACGCGGTGGTCTGCGTCGAGGACCTGGACGTGCGGGCGATGACGGCGAGCGCGGCCGGGACGGTCGAGGAGCCGGGCGTGAACGTCCGGCAGAAGGCGGAACTGAACAAGGCCATTCTGGACCAGGGCTGGGGCGAGTTCCGCCGGCAGGTCGGGTACAAGCAGGAGTGGCTCGGCGGCTGGTTGCTGCCGGTGCCGGCTCCGAACACGAGCCGGACGTGCCCCGAGTGCGGGCACGTGGCGGCGGGGAACCGCCCGAGCCAGGCCGTGTTCCGGTGCGTGGCGTGCGGCCATGCGGGGAATGCGGACGACGTGGCGTCGATCAACATCGCAAGGGCGGGGCACGCCCGGTTAGCCTGCGGAGATGCTTCGCCCGTTCGGGCGTCGGCCCAGGAACCCACCGAGGCGGGCCCGGCCCTGGCGGCCTGACACGCGGTAGGAATCCCCGTCCTTCAGGGCGGGGAGGATGTCAACTTGAGTGTGATCTCGGTCTATCGCCATCGCGAAGGTTTGCGCGGCAAAGGGGGGGCGGCTTGGACGCAGCGGTTCGTGCGCGATTGCTCGCCTCCATGGAGGCGGGGCGCCTCGTCATACTCTGCGGTGCCGGCCTGTCGATGGCGCCGCCGAGTTCACTACCGTCGGCATGGTCCGTGGCCGCCAGTTGCTACGACCGGTACGTTATGAGCATCGACCCCGCGTGCCCGCCGGAGTTGCGCGGCGACCTGGAAGCCTTGGCGGAGATCTTCGCGAGGGACGACACCCTCGGCTCGGTCTTCATCGAGGCCCTCGTTCCCTGGGAGAGCTTCGTCAGGCCGCCGAACGCCGGCCACGCGGCGGTGGCGGACTTCCTGATCACGCGCATGGCTGCCGGCGCCGTCTCGGCAAATTACGACAACCTGATCGAGCGTCGCGCGCAGGATTACGGGTTCGACCTCGCCGCCTCGCTCGACGGCGACGAGGCGACCGTGCGGGCCCGTAAGCACGCGCCCTTGCTCAAGTTCCATGGCTGCTCGGTGCGCGAGCGCCGCGCCACGGTCTGGACGGCCTCCCAGCTCACCGAGGACGGCGTGGTCGCCGCGCGCATCGCCAAGACCAAGACCTGGATGGCGGCGAACCTGCGCGAGAAGGACCTGCTCGTCGTCGGCTTCTGGTCGGACTGGTCCTACCTCAATGCCGTTCTCGCCGAGGCGATGACGGGCGTCGCGCCGCTGTCGGTGACCTTGGTCGACCTCGCGGGCGAGGACGTCCTGCAGGCCAAGGCCCCCGAACTCTGGACGTTGGCCAATTCGGGGAACGTCCGCTTCGCGCATGTCAGGCGCTCGGGGGCCGAGGTCCTGGACGAACTTCGCAGGGCGTTCTCCCAGGGTTACCTCCGCAAGGTGCTGCACGCCGGACGCGCCGCGTTGGAGAGGGAAACGGGAGCGGCGTGCGAGCCGACCTGGCTTGATCCGCCCGATCTGGGCAGCGAGGACCTCTACGGCCTTCGCCGGGACGCCGAGGGGGTGCCGGCCACCGCCGCCGCAACCTTGCGCAACCCCGGCCACTCCGAGGTCTTGGGCTACGCGCACCTGTTGCTGCGCCGCGCCGGCGCCGTCCAGACATCCATAGGCTATGATCTCGCGGGCCGTCGTGTCAGGGTCGTGAACGGTTCGGGCACGCTGCTCCAGACGACGCAGGACCGGTTCAGGGAAACGCCGTTCGACGTCGCCGACGTCGTGGTCTGCGCCGGAGCCATCGACGTCGGCCTGCCTGTGAACCTCGTGCGGGAGGGCCGTCCGGGCGACATCATCCGGCCGGGCGCATCAGCGGCATGGCTCGACCTTCCCGCCGCACGCCAGGAGCTCGGTGTGTGATGGACATCGCGACCCAATCCGAAGTGCTGCTCCGCTCGGCCGGCTACGAGACATGGACCTGGCCGGGCGGCAGCGTGCCGGTCGTCTGCTTCGAGAACGCCTCCGTCGCCGGGTTCCTGCACGTCTTCGGGAGCGGCGAGGGCCTGCTCGCCGACTGGCGGCAAGTCCAGCAGGCCACGCTCGGCCGACGTGCGGCCGCGCTGCGCTCCGCGGGCGCGAAGGCCTGGAACGTCTACGCCTTGTTCCTGGCCAGCGGTTCCGACCCCGTCCTCGCGCGGCAGATCGAGCGGATCGAGGAGGACTTCTCCATGACCCGCAAGATCGCGCGCGGCGACCTGCGCACGGCCGCCGACCTGCGCAGGACCCTGTTGCCCCTCCTGCCGGTCCTCAGCGCACCCACGATCGGCGGCGCCGACTACCAGGCGCGGTTGCGGGCGCGGTTGAGCGACGTTCCGGACGCCGCGGTGGCCGCCTTCCTGGGCGCCGCGAGCGCTTCCGACGTGGCGCGCATCCTGGTGGATGCGCCATGAGGCTCGATTACCTTGAACTGTGCGGCTTCCGGGGCTTCCGGGAGCGCCAACGCGTGGATTTCGGGCCCGGCTTCACCGTGATCTGCGGACGCAACGGCGTCGGGAAGAGCACGCTGTGCGACGCGGTCGAGTTCGCCCTCACGGGCCAGATCGACAAGTACCTCGTCGACAAGGCGGCGAAGGAAAGCCTCGACGACTATGTCTGGTGGCGCGGCGAAGGGCAGCCAGAGGCGCATTTCGTCACGGTGGGATTCCGTGCCGATGACGGGAGCACCTTTGCCGTGACGCGCTCGCGCGAGACCGGCGCCGACCGGGACGCGGCGCGCATCGAGGCGATGCTCTGCGTTCCGGGCGCGAAGCCGGAGCGGGCGCTGCAGCAGGTTTGCAGGACCTCTATCATCCGCGACGAATGGATCGCGGCGCTCAGCCTCGACCTGACGGAAACGCAGCGCTTCGAGCTCGTACGCGCGGCGCTGGGCGCCATCGAAGGTCCGGATTACGCCGCCAAGGCGCGAGAGGTCCTGTCCGCCGCCGAGGGCACGCACAATGCCGCCGCGCACGCCTACGAGGAGGCGCGCGCGCGCCTGACGGCGGCGTTGACCGACCTGGAGGAAACCCGGGACGTCGCCCTGAAGGCCGGCGACATCGCCGCGGCCCTGTCCAGCCTGGACGGGCTGACGGCGGCCGGCGGCCAGGACTTGGGGAGCCGGGTCTCGGCGGCGCGGCAGGCGCTGGCCGGCCGCCGGCTGGGCCTCGGCGAGATGGGCCGGGTCGCGGACGAGGTTCGCGCGGTGACCGCGTTGCGCGACACGGTCGCGGGCCCCGACTTTCGGGCGGGCCGGGACGCGGCGGCGGTGGCGGCGGCCGAGGCCGAGGCCGCGGTCCGGGAGGCCCGCCACGCGCTGGAGGCCGCCGAGGCGCGCCTTCGCCGGGAGCAGGAGACCGACGCGCTCGCCGCGTCGCTGGCCATCCTGGTCGACCATGGCAGCCGGGTCGGGCTTCATGACGACCGCTGCCCGCTCTGTCGCGCGCCGCAAGGCGCCTCCGAATTCGAGACAGGGCTCGCGGCTGCGCGCGAGCGGCTCGCCGCCCGGCACTCGGGGGTGCCGGAGGCGCGCGCCGAACTCGCGGCGGCCCGGACCCGGCACGAGGCCGCGGCCGAGATCCTGCGGGAGACCGAGGCAGCGGTCCTCCGGTTCGCGTCCGCCGAGGCCGAGCTGTCGGCCCGCGAAGAGGCGCTGTCGGCCGAGCTCGTGCGACGCTCGCTGGACGGGAAGCTCGCGCACGACGCCGGCGCCCTCGACGCGGCCGTGCAGGCCGAACGGAGTCGGTTGATCGACCTGGAGCGGAGCATCCTCACCTTGGAGGCCTCGCAAGCGGTGGAACGCGTGACGGATCTCGAAGCGCACGTCGAAGCGCTCCGGGTGGAGGCCGACGCCGCGGGGGACCGGCTCGCGCGGGTCCGGACGGCCGTGACCACCGCCCGGACGCTGGACCGTACCGTCCGCAGGACGAATGCCGAGATCATCGACGAGCGCCTCGCGGTCATCAGCCCGCTGCTGAACGAGCTGTACCAACGGCTACGCCCGCATTCCGAGTGGCGCACCATCGATTACGGCATCCGCGGCGACGTGAAGCGCTTCCTGAGCCTGAGGGTCGGCAACGGGCTGAACCCGCAATTCGTCTTCAGCAGCGGGCAGAGGCGCGCAGCCGGCCTGGCCTTCCTCCTCTCCGTGCACCTATCCCGACCGTGGTGCACCTGGCGGACGCTCATGCTCGACGACCCGGTTCAGCACATCGACGATTTCCGGGCCCTGAACCTTGTCGAGGTGCTCTCCGCCCTGCAGCGGTCGGGTCGGCAGATCGTCTGTGCCGTCGAGGACCCCTCGCTGGCCGAGTTGCTGTGCCGGCGCCTGATCAGCGAGCCCATGGCCCCCGGCCGGCGTCACGACCTGGATCTGGTTTCCGGGGGCGGGGCCTCGGTCACGCGCTCAACGGACATTGCACCGGCGATGGCGGGCGTGCTCGGGAGGACCAGGGACCTGAGTGCGGCTGGCTGAATCGGCGCGGGTGTCAGCCAGAGCGTCGCGGCCTATCTTGCCGGGGCGTGCTCGCCTCGGCCCAACGGCGTCGAGGACGTCCGGCGGGACAGGACGGCGTTTTCTATCCCTCCCCAGGGGGCTCGGCTCACGATGGTTGCCCCCGGTCCGACCAAGCCCGCGGCGCCGGCGAGCCCGTCCCGGCCGTGCGCGGGAGCGTCCGGGCCGGCCGACCTCAACCCGTGACGTCGGGCCAAGCCCGCGGCGGCCGGGAGATGAAGGCGGGCCGGGATTCGGTCGCCCGCCGCCATGCGTCCACGAAGACACCAGAGATGCGGGCGCGCCAAGCGTTCGGCTCCCAGGTACCGGATCAGGCCGTCCACGGCCGCGTCGTGGGCCTCCGGGCTAGTCTTTCCGGTGAGGTGCGCCCAGCGCAGGTACAGCACGAAGAGATTCAGGCAGTCGGTCTCTCAGTAGGCCCGCACGCGCCCGATCTCGCCGCGGGCGACCATGGCGGCGACCTGCGAGCCGTGCTCGCCCAGCTTCCCGGGCAGGGCCACGAGCCCGGCGGCCTCCTCCAGGGTCAGGCGCGCGCAGGCCCCGTACTTGGCCATCGCCTCCATCAAGTCCGCATGCCAGTCCACGTCGTAGCGGCGGCCGTAGCCGTCCCACTTGGTCCCCCTCCTGTACCAGGAGGGCACCGCGATACCGTGCATCAACGAGCGCAGCAGGAGCGTGGGGAGGTCGAAGCTGCGGCCGTTCCAGGTCACGACCCTGTAGCGGCCGGCCGCGAAGAACTTCCAGAAGGCCCGCAGCAGGCGCTCCTCGTCCCATCCCGGCTCGCCCCCGCTCCGGCACGACCGGATCTGGTATGCCTCGGTCCCGGTCGCCGCGTCGCGGGCGATGGCCGCCTCGACGAAGGAGACCGCGACCACCTTGTGCCAGGCCGCCTTCGGGAACCTGTCGGACGGCCAATCCGCCGGGACCTTCTCCTCGTCGGGCACCGTCTCGATATCGAGGACGAGCAACGCCTGGTGGAGGCCGACAGGCTCCGCGGCGCCGGCCCACGCCTCCGGCCAGGCCGGACGGTGTCTCCGCGGGGTCGCGGGGGCTTGGCCGTCGAGCGACGTCGCGCCCGCAGCGGGGCCGACCGTGCCGCCCGATGTTGGGGTGCCACGGCGCGCGGTCACGTTCGCGATGGACCTCAGGGACATGTTCGAGACCTCACAGGGTTCGCGCCGCGGCGCGGATGCTACTCCGAGGCATTGCCACCACATCTGAACGCACCCGGACTTAGGTGACCATATCCCGGGGCGGCTCCCCCCGCGCGCAGCCCGGCCTATGGGAAGGGGGACTGCGCCGTCGGGTCTGCGCCGCTCCCTCCGCGCCGCATCCCACCTCATGGCGGTGCCGGACCCCTCAACCACTTACGGCGAAGGGGCGGTCTCGGAGAGTTCCTTTACGGAATCGAGAAACCCGGCGACGTCGTCCGGATGGACGGCCAGCCCGCCTTCCCGGAAGCCGCTCGAAGCGCAACCCCTCCCGCCCGAGGAGCGACAGGGGCGAAGCGTCGGCGAGCAGCCCGTCCACTTCCTCGGCCACGAGGTCGAAGGCGTCCAACGCCCCCTCGACGGCCTCGCCCGCGCGCAGGTCCGCGAGGGGGACGTAGGGCCTCGGCACGGGGGGGCGCCGCTTCGGCCAGGTTCGCTTGCCGAACCATTCGAGCTCGCCCCGGTGAAGGCACCAGACGGCCTTCGTCGCCGTCCGGTACTCGAACCTCACGGCGCGTGCGCCGTCCAGCACCGGCCCGTCCTCGGTCGCCACCACCAGGGCCTGCCAGGACCGCCGGAAGGTCGGGTCCGTCGGATGCTTCCCGAAATGGCCGGCGGCGTCGGCCATCCCCTGCCATGCGTCGCCCTTGGGTCCGGCGGACCTGCGCCCGCCCGTCATGCGCCCGAGCGCGTCGACCTCCGAGACGTGCAGGCAAGGGACGGGCTTGCCGCCCAGTAGGCGGGCCTCCATCCGCAACACCACGCCATCCAGGACGGGGGGCTCCCCCGCCTCCAGGCATTCGAGGAGGCCGTCCCACACCTCGCGGAACCTCCCCCTATCCGGGTTCTGGTTCAGGAGGGCGGCGACCTTCTTCGCGCTCAGCCACTCGTCGGTCATGAGCCGGTCCCTGCCGCGCCCGATGGCGGCGGCGAGCGCGTCCATCTCGGACCGGTGCAGCCGGAAGGCGCCGACCTCCGTCCCCTTGGCCATCGCGCCGCGCCACTCCCGGCCCGCCGCCCTGCCGACGCCGGTCTCCTCGTAGGAGCGCCGGATCTCCATCCAGAGATCCTTAAGCGCCGGCGTGGCGTAGGGCGACGTCGAGATGGCGCGCCCCGCCTCGTTGATGGTGAGCCACTCCTCGGACGGCTCGATCAGGCCGGAGATGCCGGTGAGCTGCGCGAACCACGCGATCTCGGCCCTGTCCAGCGCGGGGACGGGGCTGCCGTTCGCCCCGCGGACGAACCCGAACCCAACCCGGCGCCCATCCCGGACGACCTGCCCGTCCCGCATGCAGTCCTCGACCATCCGGTCCCATTGCTCCCGGAACCGGGTCAGGCGCTTGCTGACGCCCAGCGCGCGCATCACCTCCCACACCGACGCCTGGTCGGCGCGCTTGGCGGGCAGCGTGGGACCCTGGACGCCCAGGTGCCGGCGGAACACCTCCAATCCCCGCTCGTGCACGTGGAGCTTGGGCTTGCCGCCGTCGCGCAGCAGCCGGATCAGGGGGCCGCCCTCGAACGCGCCGAGCGTGCCGGCCAGCGCCGCGTCCCAGACGGCCGTGAAGGCGGGATGGTAAGGGTTCAGGTTGCAGGAGAAGGCGGCCTCAGTGCGCGTCAGCCATCCGGCCCGGCGCTCGGCGCCGAAGTTGTCCGGCATGGTCCCGGCCGCCAGCGTCCGCCCGGATCGCCTGAAGACCTCGACGCCGACGCGTGGCACGTCGTCGACGTGGACGTAGAACGCGCGCTGGCGCTCGAACCTGTGGAAGCCCGCATGGACGGCGACGCCCGCGACCTCAGGGGTCAGGCCAGCCCGCGCCGCCTCCTCCAACTCGCCGAACAGGTCCTTGAGGTGGGGGTCGTCCGTCCGGATGCCGATGGCGCGGGCCACCTGGACGCGGTGCAGCATGCCTTCCAGGCGCCGCGGGCCCTCGCGCTCGGCGAGCAGGTAGTGGATGCCATCCAGGCTACCCATGACCGAGAAGGCGTCCGCCCACCGCTCCGCGTCGACGGGCGCGCGGGGCCCCGCCCCTCTGGCGCCCGACCGTCGGCCCTCCTCCAGGCGACCGATGGCCTCGTCCATCTCGGACGCCTCCTCCCGGTCCTCCTCCCCGCCCGCCTCCGTCGGCCGGTCCCGCACGATCTCGCGCGCGAGCGCCGCCGCGTCCTGGCGGGGCGTGTCGTAGACCCGGGCCACCGACAGGTCGCCGATGGCCTCGGCGTAGATGCGCTGCGTGTCGAGCGGCATCCCGTCGATGCAGACCATCGCCTCGACCACGGAGGACATCTGCCGCGGGTCGAATCGGTCGAGCGCGGGGTCGAGGCGCCTGGCGCGCCCGCAGCGCTGGACGTGCTTGACCAGGGACGAGGTCGCATCAAAGGCGACCACGCCGCGCGCCTGCGGCAGGTTCACCCCCTCCACGAGCACCTTGTCGTTGACCAGCGCCCGCAGGTGCCCGTCCCGCAGGTCTAGGAGGTTGGCCTTCAACGCCTCCAGGCCGTCGCTGCCCTTGACCCCGCGGGCCGGCATGCCCGCCGCCGTCATCGCGGCGGCGAGCCCCTCGGCCTGCCGGATGCCGTTGGCGTAGCCGAAGAAGGCCTTGTCGCGCAGGCGCAGGCCCGTGGTCGGCTCCTCGTAGGTGGCGAGGAAGCCGACCAGGGCTTCGTGTCCGGCCTTCCTGAGGATGGCGCGCCTGAGGGCGGGGTCGTCCGGCAGGGCGCCGACGACGTCGACGCGCAGGACGTAGTTGGCCACGGGGGAGATGATCCCCTCGCGCCGTAGGCGCTCGTCCGCGACCTTGATGACCTCGTTCTCCGAGCCGAGCAGCGCGTGGACGTTCTTGTTCGCGTCGAAGGCGGGCGTGGCGCTGAACGCCGTGACCACGGCGTGGTCGAGGAACCGGCGGATCAGGTCCTGCCGCAGGTCCGAGAGCCCGCGGTGGGCCTCGTCCATGACGACCGCCCCGACGTCGCCGGGGAGCAGCCTGCCGTCGCAGAGCATGTTGACGAAGAGATCGTAGCTCATCACCGTCACGTTGCGCGGCCGGTCGTCCGGCGCGAGGAGCCCGGACACCTGCAGGGCCGGGAAGCGCTCGCGGAACGTCTCGACTGTCTGCCGGATGAGGTGGCGCGAGGGCTCCAGCACGATGGTCGGGACCGCCAGGCGCGCGCCGCCCGCGTCGAGGCCGGTCGCCTCCACCAGCCTGACGATGATCTCGGTCTTGCCACCCGCGGTGTGATTAGGCGTGGAATAAGGACCCCGTTTCCGGGGTGAT
>NZ_JACWCT010000079.1:0-12167 GCF_016613415.1 Methylobacterium ajmalii
CCCCGGGCCCGCCCAGGTTCCGGACCGGCCCGGCGCGCCCGCCGCCCCGGCGGCGCAACGCCCCGTCCTCGCCGACCCGGCCGCGACGCTCCCGCCGCGCGAGGCGGTCGCGCCCGCGTCACCTCGGACATCCCCCGACCAGGCCGCGCCAGCCGGACCCTTGCCCGGCGCGGTACCCGGCAGCGCAACTCCCATCGATGCGGCCCCGAGCGAGGCACGCAGCCGAGCCGCCGCCGGCGCGACGCCCGATGCCGGTTTGAACCCAAGGGCCGAGGCCGGTTCCGCGACCCGGGCCGAACCCGCATCCCGGCGCGAGGTCTCGCCTGCGGCCGCTCCGGTGACACAGTCCGCGGCCGCCGGCGCCCTGCCGGGTGCGGTACCGACGAGCCCGGTCTCCACCGTTTCCGGCTCCACCTCGACTCCCGCGGGCGCGGCCCTGGATGAGGCCTTCGGCCGAGCCGCCGCCGGTCCCGCCGATGGGGGCGTTGCCGAGCCGGACGCGACGTCCGGGGCCGGCTCCGCGACCCGGACCGGGCCTGCCGTCGAGGACGGCGCCTCGCACGCGACCCGGTCGCCGACGGCCGAAATGAGAACCTCGGAAGGCAAGCCGATCGAGAAGGCGGTCGAGGCCAAGTCGACCGAGACCAGGACGATCGAGACCAGGACGATCGAAGCGAGGCAGGCCGAGGCGAAGGTGTCGGCCGCCTCCGGCGATTGGCGCACCGACGCGCCGGCCCAGTCGGCGGCCGCCGCGACCACGTCCGGCACGGTTCCCCCGGCCGCCTCGGCGCTGCCGCAGACGACCCTGCGCCAGATCGCCGACGCGGTGGCGACCGGCGCCGCCGCGCTGCCGGATCCCGCCTCGGTCCGGGCCGGCGCGGTCGCGGCGGCCTGGAGCGCCGCCGCCCAGGCGGAGGGACCGGTGCGGCTCTTGACGCTGCAGCTGCGCCCCGCCGAGCTCGGACAGGTGCAGGTGCGGATGCGGCTGCAGGACGGCCGCCTCGAGATGAGCCTGCGGGCCGAGCGCGAGGAAACCGCCGAGCTCCTGCGCCGTGACGGCGGGCTCCTGACCGCGCTGGTGCGCGAGGCCGGCTACCAGCCCGACCTCGTCACCGTCCAGTCGGGGCGTGTTCCCGGCGAGGCGGCGCAGCCCGGCCAGGGCGGCGCCCCGGCAGGGCAGTCCTTCACCGCCGCCGGCGGCCAGCAGCAGGGCGGCGCGAGCCCGGACCAGCCGGCCCGCCGCATCCCCGACGCGCCCGAGGAAGGCGGGCGCCGGGCCATGGAGCAGAGAGATGATGCGCAGACCGGCGATCGCAGCGGCCTTTATCTTTAGCACCGTCGCGGCCGCGCACGCCGCCGCCACGGTCTCGGGCGCCGCCAAGGCGCCGCTGCCGGCGACCGGCAACGTCTGCGAGCAGCAGATGGCGGCCGCCGCCGCGCGCCACGGCGTGCCCCTCGGCATGCTGTACGCCGTCGGGCTCACCGAGAGCGGCAACCGCGGCTCGCTCCAGCCCTACGCGATGAACATCGCCGGCAAGGCGTATTTCGGGGCGAGCGCCGCCGACGTGATCCGGCGCCTGGGCGAGGCGCAGGCCAGCGGCGTGCGCCTGGTCGATCTCGGCTGCATGCAGATCAACCACCATTACCACCGGGCGAAGTTCACCTCGCTCGAAGCGATGATCGACCCGCGCCAGAACGTCGAGTACGCGACGGTGTTCCTGAAGGAGCTCAAGGCCCGGGAAGGCAGCTGGACCCTGGCGGTGGCGCGCTACCACGCCGGCCCGAACAACAACCCGGCGCAGAAGCAGTATGTCTGCCGGGTGATCGCCAACATGGTGGCCTCCGGCTTCGGCCAGTGGACCCCGGGGGCGAAGACGTTCTGCCGGTGAGGCGGGGCTCGTCGACCCGCGGGCGGGGGCGGTCGCCCTCGCCCCGGAGGCCGTCAGCCGACGTAGGTGTAGCCGATGTAGCGCTTTGCCTCGATCGGGTCGTGGCCGAGCGCGTGGGCCAGCTTCTTGCGCAGCTTGCTGACGTGGCCCTCGACCACGCTCTCCTCGACCCCGTCGCTGTAGACGCCGTAGACGCCGTTGAAGAGCTGGGTCTTGGTCACCCGCCGGCCCCGGTTGCGCACCAGGAACTCCAGGATGTGCCGCTCCCGCCGCGGCAGCGAGACGGGGGCGCCGTCGATCTCCGGGTCGCGCCCGTCGAAGAACACCTTGAGGCGCTCCGGGCGGGACGGGGTCGTGTCGCCCTGCGGCTCCTCCGGATCGGCCACCGCGCAATCCGGAGCCGGCTCCGGCGCGCCGTTGACCCGGCGCCAGATCGCCTCGGCCCTGGCCAGGATCTCGCGGACGTGGACGGGCTTGGGCAGCACGTCGTCGATCCCGGCGTCGAACAGGACGAGGGTCTGTTC
This sequence comes from Methylobacterium ajmalii, assembly GCF_016613415.1. GTDB lineage: Bacteria > Pseudomonadota > Alphaproteobacteria > Rhizobiales > Beijerinckiaceae > Methylobacterium > Methylobacterium ajmalii. Next base: position 2,414 of record NZ_JACWCT010000079.1, read on the forward strand.
CAGCGAGCGCGAATCAGCGAGCGCGATGATCGGGGCGCGGGACTGGCGGCGGATCGTGCTGGCGCAGCGCGCGCGCTCGTCGAAATCGCCGAGCAGGAAGCCCTGCACCGCATCGAGGTCGCTGCGGGACGCCGACTCGATCCAGCTCGTGAACTCCTCCGGCGACAACGAAAAGGACGACACGCCTTCTCGGTCGAAACCGGCTTTGAAGCCCGCATTCACGGATTTCCTGGTATCGACCAAGAAATACATCTGTCGTATCCTCATCGAGCCCGGCCAGATGTCGCAGTGGTGCTGCGCTCCAACCTGTGCCCCGTCTTGCACTCCCGGTGCGGAATCTGCGGCCACGGTGCGCCCGGTATGCGCGCGCCGTTCCGAAATCCTGCCGTCCCCGAGTTGTGCCGCTCGAATTCATGTCGCGGCCGGAGCGGCCGGTCAATGATTGCTGCGTCGCAGCAAGCCCGCTTCGCAGGGCTTTTTTAAGAATTGGCGGCAGGTGTGTGCGCGCGGACGCGTTAGGCGGCGGTTAGCTCGACCGGAGGTAGTGCAAACGCTGCCACAACCGACGTTGGGGGGCGAGCCGGCCGGCGCGGGGCCGTGCGACGCGCGGGCGGTGACGGGCCGAATCACCCGCGCCGGCCCCCGGGACAGGTCGTCCGGGAAAAAATCGGGCGCGGACGCTTCCCGTGGACAGGAGACGCCCGCGCCCGATGATCGGCGGAAGGATTTCTTGCAGCGCTTGCGTGGCTCAGGCTGAGAGCCGGGCGTCCGAGAGGGCGCGGGCGAAGGCGTCGAGGCGCAGGGGCGGCGCGTCCTCGGCCAGGATGCGCTGGATCGCGACGCCGACGAAGCAGCCGTCGAGGACGAGCTTGAAGAATACCGTCACGGACTTCGCCGCGAATTCCATGTCGAGCACCACCTTCATCGAGCGGCCCCAGTCGAGGCAGACGTCGGAGGCGTCGGCGTAGGTCAGGGTGGCGTCCTTGAAGAACGGCTCGGCCGAGGAGGCGACGAGGTCGGCGATGTTGCCGTGGCGCTCGCCCCGCACCCAGCCGATCAGCACGCTGCCGTCGAGCAGGCAGAACTCGGTGATGAAGTCGCGGATCGCGGTGGCGAAGACCTCCTCGGCCGCCGCGACCACGTCGCCGGGGATCGCCCGGGCCTGCGCGAGATCGTGGTCGTGAGGGATCATCGTTGTCTCGCGAACAGGAAGAACAGGATCTGCGCGACCGCGCGATAGAATTCCGCCGGAATCATCTGGTCGACCTGGACAGCATCGTACAGCGACCTTGCCAGAGGCTTGTCTTCGATCACCGGGATGCCTTTCTGCTCGGCGATCTCGCGGATGCGCAGGGCGATGAGGTCCTGGCCCTTGGCGAGCACGATCGGCGCCGGCCCCTCGGAGGGCTCGTAGCGGAGCGCGATCGCGAAGTGGGTCGGGTTGGCGATGACCACGGTGGCGCGGTCGACCTGGCCGAGCATCCGCTTGCGGGTGCGGTCCTGGGCGAGCGAGCGCAGGCGCGCCTTCACGGTCGGGTCGCCCTCGACCTGCTTGTGCTCGTCCTTGATCTCCTGGCGCGACATCTTGAGCGAGCGCTGCCAGCGCAGGCGCGCCCAGACGAGGTCGCCGGCGACGATCACGATGGTGGCGATGCTGACGGCCGAGACCAGGCGGATCGCGGTCGTCAGGATCAGCTCGGGAAGCTGGCTCGGGTCGACGAACATGGCACTCACGGCTTTGCCCTGTTCCGAGCGCAGGAGCAGGAGGACGACGAGACTGACCGAGGAGACTTTAAGGACGGCTTTCAGGAACTCGACCTGGCCGGAGCGGCCGAAGATCCGGCTCCAGCCCGAGGCCGGGGAGACGCGGTTCCATTTCGGGGCGATCCGGTCGGCAACGAGGCTCGGAACGTTCTGGGCGAGGGAGGCGACGAGCCCGAAGCCGATCAGGACGAGGAGGATCGGCGTCAGGAACCGGGCGAGCGCGAACCCGGTGGCGTGCATCAGGGTCAGGGCGTCCTCGGCGCTGCCGAGGGCGAAGCCCCCCGGATGGTCGAGGAAGGAGGAGAGGTCGCGGGCCAGCGCCGCGGCCCGGTCCCGCACCACCAGGCTGAGGCAGACCAGCAGGCCGAGGATCGAGGCGAAGACCGGCGCCTCGCGGGAGAACGGGACGTCGCCCTTCTCGATCGCGTCGCGCACCTTCCGCTCGGTCGCGGCCTCGGTCTTGCTCTCCTGGTCGGTCTCCTCAGACATGGTCGAGGCCCCGGGCGTGCTCAGCGGATGAGGGCTTCATCCTCGCCTCCCGGGTTGATCTCGATCTCGCCGCGGCCCGCCATGTCCATGGCGAGGTCGGTGATGCTGCGGCGCGCCTCCATCACGTCGCGCTGGGCCGCCGGATCGCCGCCGTTGAGCTCGTGCTCGACCATGCGGCGCACGCGGGCCGAGAGCGCGCTGAGCACCACGGTCCGGAACTCCGCCTCGGTGCCCTTGAGCGCCAGCACCAGCCGGTCGTTGGGGACCGCGTCGAACAGGGTGGTGCGCGCGCGCGGCGCCAGCTTGACGATGTCGTCGAAGGTGAAGAGCAGGCCCTTGAGGATCTCGACCGATTTCGGCCGCGTGTCGGCGAGGCTGGTCAGCGCCTCGTCCATCTGCTGGCGGTCCATCTTGTTAATGATGTCCGCCATCTTGGCGTGGGTGTCGGCGCCCGAGTTGCGCGAGCCGTTGATCAGGAAGTCCTCGTGCAGGCCGCGCTCGATCGCCTGCATGACGTCGTCGGTCACCGGCTTGAAGCTCAGCATCCGGCGCATCACGGTGTTGCGCACCGGCAGCGGCAGGTGCCCCATCACCTTGGCGGCGAAGGCGGGCTTGACCCGCGACAGGATCAGGGCGGCGGTCTGCGGGTGCTCCTTGACGAGGTAGCTCGCCAGCACGCTCTCGGAGGCCGAGGACATCCGCTCCCAGACCGAGCGGTTGGCGTTGCCGCGCACCTCGGCCAGGATGTCGGCGAGCTGGTCGGCCGGGATCAGGCCGGTGAGGAGCTTCTCGACCTCCTGCACCGTGCCGACCAGGCTCGCCCCGCCGGCGAACTCCTCGGCGAAGTGCTCGATCACGGTGTCGACCTGGTCGGGGCTCACCGCCCCGAGCCGCGAGGCCGAGTGGGTGATCCGCTTGATCTCGTCCGGCTCGAAGTACTTCAGCAGCCGTCCCGCCGCGGGCTTGCCCATCGCCAGGAGCAGGGTCGCGACCTGGTCGACGGGCGCGAGCTGCCGGGAGGCGCCGCGCAGGGCCGGGGGGGAGGCCGCCATGTTCACGCGATCAGCCGTTCTGCGCTGCGTCGGCCGGGCCGACCACCTCGGTCAGCGAGACGCCGAAGCGGGAATTGTCCTCCTCGACGATGACGATCTCGCCGCGCGCGATCACCCGACCGTTGACCATGATGTCGACCGGCTCGCCGACCCGGTGGTCGAGGGCCACGATCGCGCCGCGGCCGAGCTTCATCAGGTTGGCGACCGGCATGGTGGCCGAGCCGAGCACGACCTGCACCAGGACCGGGATGCGCAGGATCGAATCGAGGTTGCGCGGGTCCTCGCCCACCGGAACGCCCGGCTGTGGGGCGCCCTGGCTCGGGAAGACGGGGCTGGCGCCGGCATCGGAGAAGGGGCTCGTGCTCATCGCGGGCTCGCGTGGGATCCTGAAGTCCGTGACAGTCCTAAGTGGTCAAGCTGATCCGAGGCTTGCGGGCGGCGGCGCCACCCCGCCGGATGCTCAACGCCCGCTTTCGGCCCGGACCGCGGCGCGGCGGCCGGCCTCGAGGGCATCGAGCGTCGCCTTCGCCTCCTCGATCTTGGCGCTCAGGGCTTCCAGCACCTCCCGGCCCTCGCCGGTGAAGCTGCGCACCGCCTCGCCCGCGCTGGCGAGCGCGTGGCCCGAGGCCGCCACCGCCCGGCCGTACTCGGCCTGGGCGCGGTCGAGGCGCTTGAGCTTCAGGTAGAGCGGCAGCACGCAGGCGGTGGTGCCCACCAGCGCGGCGAGCAGCACCCCGTCAACCAGCGACACCATGCTCCGCCCCTTCCTTGTCCTGGTTGATGGCCTCGTCGATCCGCAGGACGTAGGCGCCTTGGGACTGCCCGGCATGGCACCAGAACAGCGGCTTGTCGTTGCCCTCGAGCTTGATGCGCGTCGCCGGGGTGGCGTCGAGGGCGATCACCTGGCCGACCTTGAGCCCGGCGATCTCGCCGAGGCTCAGGTGGCGTTCCTCCAGCACGGCCCGCAGGTGGACCGTGGTCTTCTGCACCTCGGCGGCGATCTGGCTCGTCCAGCGCGGGTCGCGGCGGGTGCTGGTCTCGCCGGTGAGCACCTTGGCGAGGCTCGGGCGCAGCGGGTTGAGCACCGTCTGCGGGATGATGATGAACATCTCGCCGCCGCGGTTGAGCGCCTGGAGCAGGAACTTGGCCTGGATCGCCTTGTTGCTGCGCCGGCCGATCACCGCGAACTCCATCCGGGTCTCGGTGCGCTCCAGGGTGAAGGCGGTCTTCGAGACGAGGCCGAAGGAGGATTCGAGCGCCCGGCCGACCTGCTCCAGGATCATCTGGGCGATGCGCAGCTCGATCGCCGAGAAGGCGCGCTCGTCGTCGACCGGCTGCTCCGAGCCGTCGGCGCCGAACAGCACCTCGACCATCGTGAAGATGAAGTCGCGGTCGAAGCCGACGAGGATGTGGCCGTCCCAGGCCGGAGCCTGGAAGATGCCTACCACGGCGTTCGAATCGTAGACGTCGAGGAACTCGCCGAAGCGCCCGCTCTCGACCCCGCTCAGGGAGTAGAGGATCGAGGAGGCGGCAAGGTGCTTGAGGCCGTCGCCGCAGGCGGTGGCCAGGCGGTCGAAGATCAGCTGCAGCATCGGCAGCCGGTCCAGGGAGAGGCCGGCGGCCTCCTGGATGCGGGCGCGGATGTCGGCGGGGTTCTTGAGGATCGTCGGGTCCATGGCTGGCGGTGTCCCGGCCCTCAGGCCGCTGCGCGGGTGGTCGGGGTCGGGCCGCGTCGCGACGGGGTCACGCCGCCTCGCGGTTCTGGGCGCCCGGCACGGTGGCGGCCTCGACCTCGTCGATGGTCGGGCGGTCGGCGGCGGCGATGCCCTTGCGGCCGTGCTCGATCGCCACCTGGGGCAGGGCGCCGTTCATGTAGGCGATCAGGCTCTGCTTCACGATGGTGTAGACCGAGCACTGCTTCTCGCGCACGCCCTTCACCTTGATGGCGAGCGGCGCCAGCACGCCGTAGGAGGCGAACACGCCGAAGAAGGTGCCGACGAGCGCCGCGCCGATCAGGCCGCCGAGGATCTGGGGCGACTGGTCGAGCGCGCCCATCGCCTTCACGATGCCGAGCACCGCCGCGACGATCCCGAGCGCCGGCAGCGCCTCCGCCACCGTGTTGATCGCGTTGTAGGGCTTCAGCGCGTACTTCTTGTGCGTGCCGATCTCCTCCTCCATCAGCGCCTCGATCTCGTGCGAGCGGGCGCCGCCGATCAGGATCAGCCGGCAATAGTCGCAGATGAACAGGACCAGGCCCTGGTCCTTGGTCACGTCCGGGTAGTTCTTGAAGATCTCGGAATTCGCCGGATCGTCGAAATGGGTCTCGACCTCGTTGCGCGGCTTGGTCTTGATCTCGCGCAGGAGGGCGTGGATCAGGCCGAGCAGGGACAGGAAGTCCTTGCGCTTGGGGCCCTTGCCGCTGAACGCCTCCATGGTCGCCTTGCCGGAATCGACCACGGTCTTCATCGGGTTGGCGATCACGAAGGTGCCGGCCGCCATGCCGCCGATGATGACGAACTCCCAGGGCTGCCAGATCACGATCAGGTGGCCGCCCATGGCCACGAAGCCGCCGAGCATGCAGCCGATGGCAATGAGCAGGCCGACGAGGATTCCCATGTCCCGCAACGCTCCGTCTTTGATGGCGACGGGTCTAGGACCGGTGGCTTGCGCGGGGCTTTTTCGCGCGGCGGCCGGCCCGCCGTCCCGGGGCCGGCGGGCGGGATTCTCCCCGATTCCCCCGCGGGTTACCCTGAAGTTATCCCGGGTATCCCCAGGCTTCCCGACGCGGCGGCGCCGGCTTAATCGCTTGATAAGGCGGGAATCGCGATAGTCCCTCCTGTCGGCGGGGCCAACTAAGGCCGCCGCGGCAGGCGCAGCGGATGGGCTTTTACAAGCTCAAGACATGATGTCGAACCGCTGACCCCGGTGAGAAGCCGGATGTGTATGAGTGCGCAGACGGATCTGTGCTTCGCGACGGCGAGCACTGGACCATTCCTCTGCCCCGGTGCGAGCCCGGAGACCATCCCACATTCCCGCCCACGCGCAAGACCGGAATCATCGCCGTGACCAGCCTGCTGACCAACAACGCCGCGATGACTGCCCTGACGACCCTCAAGTCGATCAACAGTCAGCTCGATACCACCAGCAACCGCGTCTCGACCGGCCAGCGCGTCTCGGCCGCGTCCGACAACGCCGCCTACTGGTCGATCGCCACCTCGGTGCGCACCGACAACGCCTCGCTCTCGGCGGTCAAGGACTCGCTCGGCCTCGGCTCGTCGTCGGTCGACACCGCCTATAACGGCCTCAACTCGATCATCACCGACCTGCAGAACATCCGCGGCAAGCTGCAGAGCGCGATGACCCCGGGCGTCGACCGCGCCAAGGTCCAGACCGAGATCTCGGCCATCCAGTCGAAGATGAAGGCCACCGCCGACTCCTCGAACTCGAGCGGCCAGAACTGGCTCTCGGTCGACTCGACCGCCACCAACACCAACTACCAGGCGACCCAGAAGGTCGTGGCCGGCTTCTCCCGCGCCTCCGACGGCACGATCAACTTCTCGATGGTCAACATCGACGTCAACGGGATCAAGCTCTACGACCGGACCGCCGGCTCCACGGTGACGAAGCCCGCCACCGCGGCGCTCGTGGTCGGCTCGACCTCGCTCACCGGCACCGGCGCCTTCACACCGGGCGGCACCGCCGACTTCGCCACGGTGACGGCCGGCCAGACCAAGCAGGTGAACCTGGTCGTCGACCTCGGCGGCGGCGCCAGCGCCACGATCCAGCTCGACAAGGACACCCTGAAGTCCACCGCCAAGGACCTGAGCAAGGTCACCACCGACGAGATGCTGTCGGCGATCAACAACCAGATCGCGGCCTCCGGCACCGCCAAGCTCGGCGGCAAGGTCACCGCCGGCCTCGACACCGCCGGCCGCCTGACCTTCACCACCGTCGGCACCGGCACCGCCGCCACGATCAAGATCGGCGTCGCCAACCCGACCGACTCCACGAAGTTCGTCGCCGCCGATATCGGCTTCGGCGCCACCTCGAACGCACCGGCCCTGACCGCGGCGAGCAACTACTCGGCGGCGTTCGACATCTCGGGCGCCAACACCCGGGCGATCACCATCAACGACGGCACCACCACGACGACCGTCACGCTGAGCTCCGCGGCCTACGACGCCGCCGGTTCGGCGGTGAGCTCGGCCAAGGCGACGCTGAGCGGCGCGGACGCGGCGACCCTGATCAACATCGCCCTCAAGGCGGCCGGCAACACCGCGAGCGCCAGCTTCGCGGGTGGCAAGCTCAGCCTGACGACCTCGGGCGCCGACACCAACTCGTCGGTGACGGTCACCGCGCCCGACGCCCTCTACGGCTTCACCGCCGGCCAGACGGCCACGGGCACCAACGCGGCGGCGGGCGCCGGCACGGCCTCCACCACCACCACCGCCAAGGGCATCCTCGACACTACCGCGGGCAACTACAACGCCTCGTTCGGTGCCGGCGCCTACTCGGTGGCGAACTTCAACATCTCGAACCTCGTCGGCTCGAACGGCGATGCCGACGTGCAGAACATCCTGAACATGGTCGACAAGGCGATCGCCAGCGTGACGGATGCGGGCACGAAGCTCGGCGCCAACAAGACGCAGATCGACGGCCAGAAGACCTTCGTCGACACGCTGATGAAGGCCAACGACCGCACCATCGGCGTGCTGGTGGACGCGGACGTGGAAGAGGAGTCGACCAAGCTGAAGGCGCTGCAGACGCAGCAGCAGCTGGCGGTGCAGGCGCTCTCGATCGCCAACTCGGCGAGCCAGAACGTCCTCTCGCTCTTCCGCTAAGCGGGGGAGGGCGGTCCCCCCGGGGGCCGCCGTCATCCTGGTCGCAAGAAGGGCCGCGCTCGGGTCGAGCGCGGCCCTTCTTGCGTTCCGGGACGGAGCGGCAGGCGCCGGAGGCCATGGTATCCGGCCCCGATCGATGCGGCCGCCGAGGCGTTGGTTAAGATATTTTCTACGCCATCCCGCCCCGGGCCAGGATCGTGCCGTCTCTCTACGACGTATCCACAGATCGTTGCTGGCCCAATGCTCGCCTCTACGGGACGATGCGGGCGCTGTGTGGTTAATCGCTTCGTAAGCCTATCAAGCCATTATCACCCTATCGAGCGGCGCCACCGGCAACACACGGCAGCGCCGCCGGCAACAATCCAGCGGATGGGTCTCCGGCGAGATCCAAGGACATGATGTCGGTCCGCTGATCCGGTGCGAGTCCGGAGGTGTGATTGCGCGACGGATGGATCCCCGCAGGTCCGTCCCGGTCGTCGAAGGCCCGCTCCGGTCCCTCGACCGACCGACAGGTCGCATCGGTGCAAGCCCGGTGAGCCGAACTCTCCTCCCTTCTCAGCCCGGAAGACAGATCCGTGACCAGCCTGCTGACCAACAACGCCGCGATGACGGCGCTGACGACCCTCAAGTCGATCAACACCCAGCTCGACATGACGAGCAACCGCGTCTCGACCGGCCAGCGCGTCTCGGCCGCGTCCGACAACGCCGCCTACTGGTCGATCGCCACCACCGTGCGCACCGACAACGCCTCGCTCTCGGCGGTCAAGGACTCGCTCGGCCTCGGCTCGTCGTCGGTCGACACCGCCTATAACGGCCTCAACTCGATCATCACCGACCTGCAGAACATCCGCGGCAAGCTGCAGAGCGCCCTGACCCCGGGCGTCGACCGCGCCAAGGTCCAGACCGAGATCTCGGCCATCCAGTCGAAGATGAAGGCCACCGCCGACTCCTCGAACGCCAGCGGCCAGAACTGGCTCTCGGTCGATTCGAGCCCGTCCAACACCAACTACCAGGCGACCCAGAAGGTCGTGGCCGGCTTCGCCCGCGCCTCCGACGGCACCATCACCTTCTCGATGGTCAACGTCGACGTCGCCTCGATCAAGCTCTACGACCGCAACGCCGGCACGACGGTGACGAAGCCCGCCACTGCGGCCCAGGTCGTCGGCTCGACCTCGCTCACCGGCACCGGCGCCTTCTCGGGCGGCACCGCCGACTTCGCCACGGTGACGGCCGGCCAGACCAAGCAGATCAACTTCGTCATCGATCTCGGCGGCGGCGCCAGCGCCACGATCCAGCTCGACAAGGACACCCTCAAGTCCACCGCCAAGGACCTGAGCAAGGTCACCACCGACGAGCTGCTGTCGGCGATCAACAACCAGATCGCGGCCTCCGGCACCGCCAAGCTCGGCGGCAAGGTCACCGCCGGCCTCGACACCGCCGGCCGCCTGACCTTCGCCACCGTCGGCACCGGCACCGCCGCCACGCTCAAGATCGGCGTCGCCAACCTGACCGACTCCACGAAGTTCGTCGCCGCCGACATCGGCTTCGGCGCCACCTCGAACGCGCCGGCCCTGACCGCGGCGAGCAACTACTCGGCGGCGTTCGACA
>NZ_JACWCT010000079.1:12376-12528 GCF_016613415.1 Methylobacterium ajmalii
ATCTCGGGCGCCAACACCCGGGCGATCACCATCAACGACGGCACCACCACGACGACCGTCACGCTGAGCTCCGCGGCCTACGACGCCGCCGGTTCGGCGGTGAGCTCGGCCAAGGCGACCCTGAGCGGCGCGGACGCGGCGACCCTGATCAA
>NZ_JACWCT010000079.1:12623-13161 GCF_016613415.1 Methylobacterium ajmalii
ACATCGCCCTCAAGGCGGCCGGCAACACCGCGAGCGCCAGCTTCGCGGGCGGCAAGCTCAGCCTGACGACCTCGGGTGCCGGCACCAACTCGTCGGTGACGGTCACCGCCCCCGACGCCCTCTACGGCTTCACCGCCGGCCAAACCTCCGTCGGCACCAACGCGGCGGCGGGCGCCGGCACGGCCTCCACCACCACCACCGGCAAGGGCATCCTCGACACCACCTCCGGCACCTACACCGCCATCTCGGCCGGTGCCTACTCGGTGGCGAACTTCAACATCTCGACCCTGGTCGGCTCGGCCGGCGACGCCGACGTCGCCAGCATCCTGAACATGGTCGACAAGGCGATCGCCAGCGTGACGGATGCGGGCACGAAGCTCGGCGCCAACAAGACGCAGATCGACGGCCAGAAGACCTTCGTCGACACGCTGATGAAGGCCAACGACCGCACCATCGGCATCCTGGTGGACGCGGACGTGGAAGAGGAGTCGACCAAGCTGAAGGCGCTGCAGACGCAGCAGCAGCTGGCGGTGCAGGC
>NZ_JACWCT010000079.1:13279-20824 GCF_016613415.1 Methylobacterium ajmalii
GCTCTCGATCGCCAACTCGGCGAGCCAGAACGTCCTCTCGCTCTTCCGCTAAGCGGGGGAGGGCGGTCCCCCCGGGGACCGCCACCATTTTTGAACGAGAAGAGCCGCCCGCGACCATCGGGATCGCGGGCGGCTCTTTCATGATTCGGGCTTGGCAGTCCTGGCGGGCCCGGCGGGGTCAGCCGACGAAGGTGTAGCCGGTCATGCGCTTGGCCTCGATCGGGTCGTAGCCCAGACGCATCCGCAGCTTCTTGCGCAGCTTGCTGATGTGACCCTCGACCACGCTCTCGTCGACCGCCGTGTCGAGGTCGCCGTAGACCGCCTTGAAGATCTGGCCCTTGGTCACCGGCCGGCCGCGGTTGCGGGCGAGGTAGTCGAGGATGTCGCGCTCGCGGCGCGGCAGGAGCAGGCTCTGGCCGTCGATCTCCGGATCGCGCCCGTCGGCGTGGACGGTCAGGCGGCCGCTCTTGTCCGGGGTGCTCGCCGGCTTGGCGTCGCTGCGGTTGGTGCGGCGGCGGATCGCGCCGGCCCGGGCGATGATCTCGCGGACATGGACGGGCTTGCGCACCACGTCGTCGATGCCGGCGGTGAACAGCGCCAGGGTCTGCTCGAGCGAGCGGGTCTCGTTGAGGGCGATGATCGGCGCCCGGGACAGGCCGCGCAAGGCCGCGGTGAACGCCGTGCGGTCGGCGCAGTCGCCAATGACGAAGCCCTGGACCGCGTCGAGGTCCTGGGGCGGCGTGGCGTCGATCCACGTCCGGATGTCGCTCACGTCCAGCCCCCGGGCCGACACGCCCTCCGCGCCGAAGCCCTGAACGTACTGTGCGGCCACGCTTTCCCGCTCGTCGACCACGATGTACACGCCAGCCCCCAAGATGTTTTGACGAGACGTCTTGCTCCGCGTCCAGCTAAGGCGCGAGATTGCTTGCCGTCTGATTGTCGGAAGAAGAGCCGAAACCGTCGCGGTCTTGCCGAGAGGGGATCCGGCCTGCGCCTCGCGGCGCGTATTCGTGAATGATTTGTTAAGGCGAGTGTCGCGCCGAAATGGTTAATTTTCTGTTAAGCTCGCCCACAGGCTGTTCACTTACGGACACAGCCTGTGGCGCCCGGGCAACGCCGTGTTGAAGAAACTCATCGAAATCAATGGGTTGTGGGCCGGTCGGAGCGGCGCGGCGCCTGTGGCGGCCGGGCGACAGGCACGGAGCGCTCAGCCGTCGAGTTCGGGGTAGCGCCGGAAGATGCCGTCCTCGCTGAACGGGAGGCGCCGGTCGCTCGCCAGGTAGGCGGCGACGCGCGGCAGCGAGACGACGCGCCGGTGCAGGGCGACCACCATCGGGGTCGCGGCGAGGGCCCGCTCGGTCGCTTGCGGGAAGGCGTAGGCCAGGCCCTCGACGAGCTGGAACAGCGAGAGGTCGGCGTAGCTCAACCGGTCGCCGACGAGGTGGCGCGGTCCGGCGGGATTGGCGCCCAGCACCCGCTCGAGCCAGCCGAGGAATTTCGGGATCCGCTCGTCGCGGAAAGCCGCCGCCCGCCGGACCGCCTCGGGCTTCTGGTCCTCGTAGAAGAGCGAGGTGGCGATCGGATGGTGGGTCTCGTGCACCTCCGCCACCGCGTCCGCGATGGTGAGCTGGATCTGATGGGTCCAGATCCGGTCGGTCTCGCTCTCGCCGACGAGGCCGAGGCGCGGACCGAGATGGAGCAGGATCGCGGATGCCTGGCCGATCACGAGGTCGCCGTCGCGCAGGAAGGGCGGCGCGAAGGCCGGGCGGGGCGGCGCGCCGAGGCGCTCCAGCATGTCGTCGATGCCGTCCTCGCGGGTGACGTCGATGTAATCCGCCCCCGCCGCCTCGAGCGCCAGGCGGACGAACTCGCCGCGGCCCTGGATGCACGGCCAGTAATGCAGCTCGTAGGCCATCGGTCCGTCCTCGTGCGCTCTACAGCCGGCGCAACTCGTGTCATCGGTCGCGCGAGCGGGCGCCCGGACGTGCCGGGCGCCCCCGGTCTCACCAGCCGCGCATCTCGTCGTGGTTCGGGCGCCGGCCCTGCGGGGTCAGGCCGTCGATCACCCCCGGCAGCACCTGGGCGAGCTGCGATAGCAGGTCGTCGCGGCCGAGGCCGGTCTGCCGGCTCAGGGTGTCGACCGTGTCGGGCCCGAGCGCCTGGGCGAGCTGGCGCGGCTCGATCGAGCGGTTGTGGCCGGAGCCGATCCAGGATTCGATCACGTCGCCGAGGCCGCCGCGGCGGAAGCGGTCGATCAGCTGGTCGAGGCCGCCGCCGGCCGCGTCGTCGGGCTGCTCCCGGTCGAGGCGGGAATAGGGGCCGGTACCCTGGTCGAGGGAATTGGGGTCGAACGGATTCTGCACGCCGCCCGCCGGAGAGGGGGAGGGGGACGCGGTGCCGCCGCCCGGGCCGTCGAGCATCCCGGCAAGGTCGGAATAGGGATTGTTCGGATCCTCGCCGCGCCGGCCCCGTCCCTCGTCCCGCGGCTCGGGTGCGCCGTAGCCGTGCGGGTCGGGGACGTAGCCGTCCTCCGGCCCGCCCTGCGGTGCCGGCCGGCGCCCGCCGCCGAAGATATCGCCGAAGCCGCCGTTCATCGCCTTGGCGGCGAGTAGCATCAGCAAAGCCTTGACGAGGGGCGACATCGCCCCCGCGCCGCCGCTGCCTCTCTCCTCGTGCCGGCTCCCGCCCCCGAGGACGTTGCCGAGCACCGAGCCGATGACCTGATCGAGCAGACCCATGGGTGCGTCTCCCCCCCGCGCATTTGCATCCTGGTTAACCGTGCTCGGCCGCCCCGGTTGCCTCGGGGGCGTCGACCGGCCCGGCGAGAGGATGCGCGGATCGCGACGGCGAGGGCGAAACGTCCGCCGATCTCATCCTCGCCGAGGATCGGACCGCCTGGCGACGGCCTCTGCCCCGATCGGGGACGGCCCTACAGGATGCGGTCCCGGTAGCGAGCCGGGGCCGCCCAGCACTCGTCGCGCTTGCCGAACAGGCGATAGCGGTTGCGCGCGACGAGCCGGTAGACGGGATCGCGCAGTCGGGCCGGGACGAGGCGGAGGATCCCGGCGAGCCGCCAGGGATACCCGAGCGTCTCGTAGATGTGGAGGATAGCGTCGCTGTCCCGGCGCACCCGGGCCCCCTCGACGACGAGCAGGGTGGCCGGGTCGTCCGGATCCACGCCGTGACGGCGAGAGAGCGCCCGGCCGACCTCGCCCTGCATCGCGGCGAGGCGGAACCTCGCCGCCCGGTCCCGCTCCAGCACGAAGCGGGCATTGGCCGAGCACAGCACGCACGCGGCATCGAACAGGATGACGGGGCCGGGAGAAGCCGTCGGGCGGGGCGTCGTCATGCGGGGAGCGTCCACCGAGGCGGCGTCGTGGGACGCCTGCCTTACCTTCGATCGCCCGCCCCGTCACCGCCGCCGGTGGCGCGGCGGTCCTTGGGGTCGAGCTTGTCGAGGGGGTCGGTCCGCGCCGGCGTGCCGCCGGGCGCCGCCCGCGTGGGCGTCACCTGCGTGTCGGGCTTGAGCGCCCGGGGCGGTGCGATGCCCGGGCCTCCGCCGCGGGCGTCGTCGGGCCGATCGGCTTTCGGGAGATCGGCCTGGGTCGGCTGGTCGCGCCGGTCGGAGATCGCCAGGGCGGGCACGGTGCCGGCGACCAGGATGAGGACGGAGGCAAGGCGAGCGAGCGGGGGCATGACGGTCTCCGGCGGGCGCCAAGATCGGGGTAGTCGGGATGGGAAGCGCCTCGGGCCCGCAGCGGTTCCGGGGCCGGCCGCTCACCGGCCGCTCCACGAACGAAGGACCGCCCCTGCGGGGCGGTCCTCGGTCACATGTTCATCAGGGCGCTGGCGGTGCCGAAGGCAGTCATCGCGAGGCCGCCGGCCAGGACGCCGATCATGCCGTAGGACACGGCGCGCAGGAGCTTCATCTCACTCATTTTCAAATTCCCTCGATCTTCCGGATTCGTGTCGACGTCTTTCCAGGCCGGTCGCGCTCAGCAGCGCTGGCCGCCGGAGGTCTGGCCGTACTGCTTGACCGGGAAGTTCTGCTGGTTGGCGTTGCCCTCCGAGGCCGAGCTCATCGGGCAGGCGCCGTAGAACGGCACGCTGGTATTGGCCGGGCCGATGGAGCCGGTGGTCTCGACGTCGCGCGGGGCGAACGGGTTGAAGGGGGAATTCGCGCTGAATGCCATGGCGGACGAGATCGGAGCGACGCCAAGGACAAGCGCGGTGACGACAGCGGCGATACGGGTCTTCATCTGGTATTCAGTCTCCTGTCTGCGCTGCGGGCCGGGTTTCGTGGCCCGCTCTCTTGCGGTGATTGGAATATAGGACGTCGCGAAGCGGCGAGATGTGCACTCGCGCACGCGGCGGAGCGGAACAAGCATCGCGGTCACGACGTGCGGGCGGCCCGGGATTCCGTTGCGGGAGCACCGCGCGGCCGGAGAGCGCAGCGCACCCGGCGTCACATCCCGCTACCACCCGGGATCCTTCCCTGGAGCTAGTCTAAGCACCGACACCCGGGCGACCGTTCGCGGCGCCCCCCACCGCACGAGGTTCCCGCTGCCGATGGCCAAGCCCGTCCACTCGATGATCCGCGTCCTCGACGAGGAGCGTTCCCGCGCCTACTACGCCCGCGCGTTCGGCCTGGAGCTCGCCGAGCGCATCGGCTTCGACGGTTTCGCGCTCGTCTACCTGCGCCATCCCTCGTCGCCGTTCGAGCTGGAGCTCACCGTCAACTTCGACCGCACCGAGCCCTACGCCCTCGGCGACGGCTACGGCCACCTCGCGGTGGTGGTGGACGACGTCGACGCCGAGCATGCCCGCTTCACCGAGGCCGGCCTGCCCGCGACCCCGGTCAAGGACTTCCAGCACCAGGGCAAGACGCTCGCCCGGTTCTTCTTCGCCACCGATCCCGACGGCTACAAGATCGAGGTGATCCAGAAGGGCGGTCGCTTCGCCTGAGGCCCCGATCGAGCCGGGCCGGGAAGCGCGCGCAGACGCGCCCCGGCCCGATGCAGACGACAGACCGCACAGAAACGATCCCGAGGAGACGCCCATGAGAGAAGTCGATCCGCGCGCGCGGTTCAGCCGCCGCGGCTTCCTGCAGACCGCCGCTGTCGCCGCCCCGGCCGCGGCGCTCGCCACCGGCGCCGGGCTCCAGGTCTCGGAGGCCTGGGCCGAGAACGGCGCCGCCCTGGCCCCGGCCGAGCTGAAGACCCTGGTGAAGATGGCACGGGACATCTACCCGCACGACTTCCTCGGCGACGTCTACTACATCACGGCGATCAAGCCCTGGGACGGCAAGGCCGCCGCAGACGCGGGCGTGAAGACGCTGCTGACCTCCGGCGTGCGCCGCCTCAACGAGGATTCGCAGGCCCGCCACAAGGTCGATTACGCCCAGATCGGCTGGGAGGCCGACCGCGTCGTCATCCTCGAGGGCATCAGCCACACCGACTTCTTCAAGAAGATCCGTTCCGACCTCGTCGTCTCGCTCTACAACCAGCCCGAGCTGTGGCCGAAATTCGGCTACGAGGGCGCGTCCGCCGACAAGGGCGGCTACATCAATCGCGGATTCAACGACATCGACTGGCTGCCGAAGGTCTAGAGCATTTTCCGACGAAGTGGATGCCGGGGCGTCGAAGAAAATGCGGCAAAATCAAAAACCTAGAGTGCATCGCGATTGCAACGCAATCGTGAAGCGCTCTAGCCCGGCAACGCCCACCGATCTATCGAGCGTCAACTAAAGAACAATCAATGAACACCGCGCCGGATCGGCCGCGACCGGGCCGCGCGGGCCGGAGGAAACCATGGCCACATTCGACCTGAACGACGACGGCCTCGTCGTCATCGTCGGCTCGGGCGCCGGCGGCGGCACGCTCGGCACCGAGCTGGCGCTCAAGGGCATCCGCACCGTCATCCTCGAGGCCGGCGCCCGCCACAACATGGAGGATTTCGTCAACGACGAGTGGGCGAGCTTCGCCCAGCTCGCCTGGACCGACATGCGCACCACCTCGGGCTCGTGGCGGGTGGCGCGGGACTTCCCCAACCTGCCGGCCTGGATCGTCAAGGCGGTGGGCGGCTCCACCGTGCACTGGGCCGGCGCCTCCTTGCGCTTCGAGGAGCACGAATTCCGCATCCGCGACCATTACGGCGCGATCCCCGGCGCCAACCTCCTCGACTGGCCGATCACCCGGGCCGAGCTCGACCCCTGGTACACGAAGGCCGAGGACCGGATGGGCGTGACCCGCACCAACGGCATCCCGGGCCTGCCGGGCAACAACAACTTCAAGGTGATGGAGGCCGGGGCCCGCCGCCTCGGCTACACCGAGGTCCATACCGGCCGGATGGCGATCAACAGCCAGGAGCGGCACGATCGCGGCTCGTGCCAGCAGATCGGCTTCTGCTTCCAGGGCTGCAAGTCCGGCGCGAAGTGGTCGACCCTGATCGCCGAGATCCCGCGCGGCGAGGAGACCGGCAACCTCGAGGTCCGTCCGAACTGCATGGCGATCCGCATCGAGCACGACGCGTCCGGCAAGGTGACGGGCGTGGTCTATGCCGACGGCGACGGCAAGCTGCAGCGCCAGAAGGCCCGCATCGTCGCGGTGGCCGGCAACTCGATCGAGAGTCCGCGGCTGCTCCTCAACAGCGCGTCCGCGCAGTTCCCGGACGGTCTCGCCAACTCCTCGGGCCAGGTCGGCCGCAACTACCTGCGCCACATGACCGGCAGCGTCTACGGCGTGTTCGAGAAGTCGGTGCACATGTACCGCGGCACCACGATGGCCGGCATCATCCGGGACGAGGCCCGGCACGACCCCAAGCGCGGCTTTGCGGGCGGCTACGAGATGGAGACGGTCTCGCTAGGCGTGCCGTTCATGGCGGCCTTCCTCAATCCCGGCGCCTGGGGCCGCTCCTTCACGAGCGCGATGGAGCAGTACCCGCGCATGGCCGGGATGTGGCTCGTCGGCGAGGACCTGCCGCAGGAGACGAACCGCATCACCCTCGATCCCGCGGTCAAGGACAAGCACGGCATGCCGGTGGCGAGCGTCCACTTCGACGACCACCCCAACGACGTCGCGATGCGAAACCACGCCTACAAGCAGGGCGCGGCGATCTACGAGGCGGTCGGCGCCACGGTGACCTATCCGGTCACGCCCTATCCGAGCACCCACAACATGGGCACCAACCGGATGAGCGCGAAGGCCCGGGACGGCGTGGTCAACAAGTTCGGCCAGACCCACGACGTGAAGAACCTGTTCGTCTCCGACGGCAGCCAGTTCACCAGCGGCGCGGCCTGCAACCCGACCTTGACCATCGTGGCGCTGGCGCTCCGCCAGGCCGACCACATCGCCGGCGCGATGCAGCGGCGGGAGATCTGATGCGCCCGCTCGCCCTCCGCTTCGCCCCGCCCCTGCTCGGGCTGCTCGCCGGCGGGACCCTCGCCGGCGCCGCCCTGGCGCAGGGTTCGCCGACCCCGGTCGCGCCGGCGACCCAGCCCGGCGGGGCCGCGGCCTACCCCAACAGCCCCGGCGGCCAGCCGGCGGC
>NZ_JACWCT010000007.1:0-219 GCF_016613415.1 Methylobacterium ajmalii
CCACATGGATCAGCGTCGCGCCGCCCCTCTCGGCGGGACCTCGTCCCGCTGCGCTCGCTCCGCTCGCCACCCTCCCCCGCAGAGGGGGGAGGGTTCGGCCGTGCCGCCCTTCCCCAAGGTTACGCCTGACCCCTCACGCGTTCGGCAGATGCGTCGCCAGCGCTTCCAGCACCGCCATCCGCACCGCGACCCCCATCTCGACCTGTTCCTTGATCAGCG
>NZ_JACWCT010000007.1:435-12413 GCF_016613415.1 Methylobacterium ajmalii
ATTGCGCGCCGTCGGCGACCTCGGACGAGATCTCGACGCCGCGGTTCATCGGGCCGGGATGCATCACCAGAGCGTCGGGCTTGGCGTGGCTCAGCTTGTCGCCGTCGAGGCCGAAATAGCGGAAGTATTCCTTCACGGAGGGCACGAAGGAGCCGTTCATCCGCTCGCGCTGGAGCCGCAGCATCATGACGATGTCGACGCCGTCGAGCCCCTTGCGCATGTCGGTGAAGACCTCGACGCCGAAGCGGGGCAGGCCCGGCGGCAGCAGGGTCGAGGGGCCGATCACCCGCACCCGGGCGCCGAGCGCCATGAGCAGGATGATGTTCGAGCGCGCCACCCGCGAGTGCAGGACGTCGCCGCAGATGGCCACCGTCAGCCCCTCGATCCGGCCCTTGTTGCGGCGGATGGTCAGCGCGTCGAGGAGCGCCTGGGTCGGGTGCTCGTGGGCGCCGTCGCCGGCATTCACCACCGAACAATCGACCTTGCGGGCCAGCAGATGCACCGCGCCGGCCTGGTGGTGGCGCACCACGATGATGTCGGGGCGCATCGCGTTCAGGGTCGCGGCGGTGTCGATCAGGGTCTCGCCCTTCTTCACCGACGAGGAGGCGACCGACATGTTCATCACGTCGGCGCCGAGGCGCTTGCCGGCGAGCTCGAACGAGGACTGGGTCCGCGTCGAGGGCTCGAAGAACAGGTTGATCTGGGTGCGCCCGCGCAGGGTCGTGCGCTTCTTCTCGACCTGGCGGCTGATCTCGACGGCCTCGTCGGCACGGTCGAGAAGTGCCGCGATGTCGAGGGGCGAGAGGCCCTCGATGCCGAGGAGGTGGCGGTGCGGGAAGCCGGGGGGTGCCTGGGTGCTCATCCTGGGACCAGGGCTATAGGAGCGGCGCAGGCCCGCCGCAAGGATCGCCTGCGGACCATCGCCGGTATTTGACAACCGCTCCTTCATCACCCACTTGTCCGCTTCGCCGCGCGACACCCCGCGCCGGCCGCCCCGCACAAGTTGAAGCCCGATCTGCCGCGGTGTGCTCTTCGAAGAGGCAGCCCGTCCATGAAAGTCGTCGTCGTCGAGTCGCCGGCCAAAGCCAAGACGATCAACAAGTACCTCGGCAGCGACTACGAGGTGCTGGCCTCGTTCGGGCATATCCGGGACCTTCCGGCGAAAGACGGCTCGGTCGATCCCGAGCAGGACTTCCATATGCTGTGGGAGCTGGAGGATCGCGGGGCGAAGCGGGTCGCCGAGATCGCGAAGGCCGTGAAGGGCGCCGACAAGCTGATCCTGGCGACCGACCCGGATCGCGAGGGCGAGGCGATCTCCTGGCACGTGCTCGAGGCGCTCCAGGCCAAGAAGGTGCTCAAGGACGTGCCAGTCGAGCGCGTCACCTTCAACGCCATCACCAAGGACGCGGTCGCGACCGCGATGGCCCAGCCGCGGGCGATCGACCAGGCCCTCGTCGACGCCTATCTGGCGCGCCGCGCGCTGGACTACCTCGTCGGCTTCAACCTCTCGCCGGTGCTCTGGCGCAAGCTGCCGGGCGCCCGCTCGGCGGGGCGGGTGCAATCGGTGGCGCTGCGCCTCGTCTGCGACCGCGAGCGCGAGATCGAGACCTTCAAGCCGCGCGAATACTGGTCGATCGTCGCCACGCTGAAGACCGAGAGCGGTGCGGTGTTCGAGGCGCGCCTCGTCGGCGCCGACGGCAAGCGGATCCAGCGCCTCGACGTCGGCAACGCGGAGGAGGCCGAGGCCTTCCGGCGCGACCTGGAACTCGCCACCTTCACGGTAGCCTCGGTCGAGGCCAAGCCCGCCAAGCGCCACCCGCAGCCGCCCTTCACCACCTCGACCCTGCAGCAGGAGGCCTCGCGCAAGCTCGGGCTGGCGCCGGCCCAGACCATGCGGGTGGCCCAGCGGCTGTACGAGGGCATCGAGATCGGCGGCGAGACCGTCGGCCTCATCACCTACATGCGGACCGACGGCGTCGACATGGCGCCGGAGGCGGTGACCCAGGCCCGCCAGGTGATCGGCGCCGAATACGGCGACGCCTACGTGCCGGACGCGCCGCGCAAGTACAGCGTCAAGGCGAAGAACGCGCAGGAAGCCCACGAGGCGGTGCGCCCGACCGACCTCGCCCGGCTGCCGAAGGACGTGGCCCGCTTCCTCGAGCCCGAGCAGGCCAAGCTCTACGAGCTGATCTGGATCCGCACGGTGGCGAGCCAGATGGAATCGGCCGAGCTCGAGCGCACCGCCGTCGAGATCTCGGCCCAGGTCGGCCCGCGCCGCATCGAGTTGCGCGCCACCGGCCAGGTGGTGAAGTTCGACGGCTTCCTCACTCTCTACCAGGAGGGCAAGGACGACGAGGAGGACGAGGAATCCCGCCGCCTGCCGCCGATGAAGGCCGGCGACGGGCTCGCCCGCGAGCGCATCGCCGCCACCCAGCACTTCACCGAGCCGCCGCCGCGCTATTCCGAGGCGAGCCTGGTCAAGCGGATGGAGGAGCTCGGCATCGGCCGGCCCTCGACCTACGCCGCCGTGCTGCAGGTGCTGCGCGACCGAGAATACGTCAAGATCGACAAGAAGCGCCTGGTGCCGGAGGACAAGGGCCGGATCGTCACCGGCTTCCTCGAGAGCTTCTTCCGCCGATACGTCGAGTACGACTTCACCGCCGATCTCGAATCGCAGCTCGACCGGGTCTCCAACGCCGAGATCGACTGGCGGGCGGTGCTGCGCGACTTCTGGCGCGACTTCTCCGCGGCGATCGCCGGCACCAAGGAACTGCGCACCACGGAAGTGCTGGAGGCGCTGAACGGGCTCCTCGCCGAGCACATCTTCCCGGCCAAGGCCGACGGCGGCAATCCCCGTGCCTGCCCGAACTGCGCCAGCGGCCAGCTCTCGCTCAAGCTCGGCAAGTTCGGCGCCTTCGTCGGCTGCTCGAACTACCCGGAATGCAAGTACACCCGCCAGCTCAACGCCACCGGCCTCGACGGTGACGGCGAGGGCTCCGGCGAGGGCGGCCAGCCCGGCGTGCGGGTGCTCGGCGACGATCCCGAGACCGGCCTGCCCGTGACCTTGCGCGACGGCCGCTTCGGCCCGTTCCTGCAACTCGGCGAGGCCTCGGCCGAGAAGGGGGCGGAGAAGCCCAAGCGCTCGTCCCTGCCCAAGGGGCTCGCGCCCTCGGCGGTCGACCTCGAAAAGGCGCTCAAGCTCCTGTCGCTGCCGCGCGAGGTGGCCCGTCACCCGGAGACCGGCGAGCCAATCCTGGCCAATATCGGCCGCTACGGGCCCTACGTGCAGCACGGCAAGACCTACGCCAATCTCGGCAAGGACGACGACGTGCTGGAGGTCGGCGCCAACCGCGCCATCGACCTGATCATCCAGAAGGAGCAGGGCGGCGGCCGCCCGGCGCAGGATCCCGGCCGCCTGATCGGCACCACGCCCGACACCGGCAAGCCGGTCACCGTCAAGGCCGGACGCTACGGCGCCTACGTCACCGACGGCGAGATCAACGCTACGCTGCCCAAGGGCGCCGATGCCGAGGCCGTGACCCTCGACGAGGCGTTGCGCCTGATCGCGGCCCGGCGCGAGGCCGGCGGTGGGACGAAGAAGAAGGCGGGCGCCCGCAAGGCGCCGGCCAAGAGCACGGCCAAGACCGCGACAAAGACCGCCGGCAAGGCGACGGCGAAGACCGACAAGGCCGCGGCGAAGGACATGGCCGCGGAGGACGGCGAGGCGAAGCCCAAGCCCGCCGCGCGGAAGGCGGCCGCCAAGGCCACCGGTACCGAGGACGCGGGCGATACGGCGAAGGCCGCAAAGAAAACGCCGGCCAAGAAGCCCGCGACCGGCAAGCCCGCGGCCAAGACGGCCAAGGGCGCCGCCGGGGAATAGGCCCCCCGGGACGCGTGGCGCGACGCCGGGAACCGCCCCGCTCGCGTCACGTTCTCTTCTCGAAGGCGGGTTCCCCATTCGCCGAAGACGGTCCGCCCGCCGAGGTCCTATCCCTCCGGTGGGCGTCCTTTTGTGCGGCGGGGCCGGCTGCCCAGGCGCAGTGCGGCGGAGCCGTTTCGCCGGTGCCCTGCCGCTCGGGCCCGGCGTACCGTCCCCGGAGATTCACAGGACGATCCGTGGTCCGACGCCGCAGGCGATTTCAGCTTGAGCGTGATGCGGAGTCCTCACTCCTGCCTTGATTGCGGCGCCTCCTGCTTCTCGACCCGGCCGCGGACTCGACCCGGCCCCAAGCCAGCCCAGCGAGGCAGCAGCGTGCGTTTCATCGGCATTTTCGGGGCGCTCCTTTCGGTGGCCCTCGTCCTCACGGTCGGCGCCTTGTGCACCCTCGTCGCGGCACCGTTCCGCGCCGCCCTGGCATTCCGCCGCGCCTGACGCGCAGACGGTCCCGGCGGCGCACCGCCGCCGGGATCACTCCTCACATCCGCCGGGATGCCGTCAGGCGACGGTCCTGGCGAGCCAGATCGCGGCCGACAGCCCGACCCCCGCGACGCCGATGAACCCGACATAGAGCGCGAGCGTCGGGTCGGCGCGGTCGTGCGCGTAGCCCGGCTTGCGCGGCGACAGGCGCCAGCGCTCCTTGATCTCGGCGAGGCGGGCGCGGGCGATGTCCTTCGGCGACAGCGCGTTGCCGCCCGCCTCCTCGCAGGTGCCGAGCATCGCCATGCCGGGGTCGAACACCTCGACCTTGTCGCCGCTGCGGCCGGAATCGATGTCGCCCTTCAGCATCGCCGTGTTCGGCTTGTCGGCATCGATCGGGGCCGGGGTGCCGGCGCGCTGCACCGACAGGTGCGGCGGGATGTCGGTGTCGTAGGCCATGATCCTGTCTCTCTCGTCGTCTCGGCGAGGCCGGCCGGTCCGGCGCCTCGCGGCGTTCCGAGGGACTACGTTCGGCGCGGTGCGAAGTTCGCGGACCCGCAGGCCGTCGCGGCGTCGCGGGTCTGCGGAGGCCGGCCCGGGGGCGCGGTCGAGGGCGAGCGCTCGTTCGACCATGATCTACGGGGGAACCTTTCGCGCTTCGATCGGTAGTAGACCCTGTTCAGATCTTGCGAAGGTTGACGCAATGCCGATGGTCTACGTCGATACGTTCGATGGTGTCGCCACCTTCGACGACGTAGGGATCGAGCTTGCGGATACGAGTGCGATCCGCGACTACGTGCGGTCCGTGCTGGTCAATATGCTCGCGACGGAACGATGCGGCGACGATGGTCTTCGGTGCCACGCCAACGTCCGCGACGCCTCGGGCCGACAGGTCTTGGCGGCCTCCCTGGTACTGACCCTGACCGTGCCGGACTGACCCCCGACCGGGCATTGGCCGGCCGGGCATTCACCCGGCTTGTTCAGCTTGCCGCTCACCCGAGGGAGGACCGCCGCGTCCGGCGCGTCGCTACCGTGAGGCCGGGTCGCTCCCGGGCCGACCGTGCCTGGCGGGGCGGCGCAGGTCGATCGCCCGGTCGATCAAGCCGCCGACGAACAGCGTCAGCAGCAGGAACACGGTGCCGAGCGCGAGCGGCAGGAAGGCGCCGAGCCCGCACAGGATGCCGAGGGCAGCCGTTACCCAGATCGCCGCGGCGGTGGTCAGCCCGTGGACCCGGTTGCCCTCGCCCTTCACGATCACGCCGGCCCCCAGGAAGCCGATCCCCGTGATGGTGCCCTGGATCGCCCGGCTCGCATTGGCGTCGGTGCCGTCGCCGGAGAAGCCCGACCCGGCCATGGTCACGAGGGCCGCGCCGAGTGCGACGAGCCCGAGCGTGCGCACGCCGACGGGCTTCGAATGCATCTCACGGTTCACGCCGACCAGGCCGCCCGCCAGGATCGCGGCGCCCAAGCGCAGGCAGATGTCGAAGGGGTCCATCATCGCCCGCGACCGCGCGGGCCATGGGCCGCCTCGGCGGATGCGGGAGGCGTCGGGAGCGAGATCATTTCGGGAGAGGGGCGCGGCATCCCCCGCACCTTCCGTCGGAACGGGTTAAGGCCGGGTGTGGGCATGATCGCCCGGTCCGGTTCACCCACCGTCATCCGCTAAGACGGATGAACCGTTCGGCCAAAGCGCGGGCATTTACCCGATCGCAATGGTCGGGAATCAACAATCCGGCGTCGCCTTTCATGCCGCGCCGCGACGCGCGGGCCGACCTGCGAGCCGCCAGATGGCCGGGAAACCCGCGGATCTCCGCGACGTCCATATCGGCAGCCTCATCGAGGAGAGGCGCCTGCGTGCCGGCCTGAGCCGCGAGGCCCTGGCCAACCCCCTCGACGTCTCGCTGTCCCAGCTCGGCAAATACCTGAAGGGCGCCAACCGCCTGAGCGCCACCGACCTCGACGTGGTGGCGCGGGTGCTCGGCGTGCCGGTCGGCTTCTTCTTCGAGGGGATGCCGGGCCGCGACCAGCTGTCCCCGGGGCTCAGCGACCGACCGCAGGCCCGCTTGGAAACCCAGGCCGGGTGGACCGACTTCGCCGAGGCCGTGGCCCGCGCCGCCGACACCCATCTCGACGAGGAGCGGCGCCAGTCCCTCGGCAGCCTGGTGCGGGCGATCGACCACGCGCTGTCCGGGCAATATCCGTTCGATAAACCGGACGCCTTCGGTCCGTCGGATTGACGTTCGGGATTCCGGCTGCCAGAACCCCAAGGATCGATGTGTCGGGCAGGGTCGGTCGGTGCGCCGCGCTCGACGGGACCTTGAGGGCTTCGCATCCTATGCCGCGTTCCAACTACCTGTTCACCAGCGAGTCGGTCTCCGAGGGCCACCCGGACAAGGTCTGCGACCGCATCTCCGACACCGTCGTCGACGCCTACCTGGCGGTGATGCCGGAGGCCCGCCTCGGCGTCGAGACCCTGGCGACCACCAACCGGATCGTCATCGCCGGCGAGGTCCGCGGCCCCGATTCCGTGACCTTCAAGGACCTGGAGGAGCTGACCCGTGCGGCCGTGAAGGACATCGGCTACGAGCAGGACGGCTTCCACTGGAAGAACAACGACGTCGCCATCTACCTGCACGCCCAGTCGGCCGACATCGCCCAGGGCGTCGATGCCGCGGGCAACAAGGACGAGGGCGCGGGCGACCAGGGCATCATGTTCGGCTACGCGTCCGATGAGACGCCCGCCCTGATGCCGGCGCCGATCTACTACGCCCACAAGATCCTCAAGGACCTGGCCGACGCCCGCAAGGCGAAGTCGGGCGACGCCGCCAAGCTCGGGCCCGACGCCAAGAGCCAGGTCACCGTGCGCTACGTCGACGGCCGCCCGGTCGAGGCGACGCAGATCGTGCTCTCGACCCAGCACATCGACGAGTCGCTCGACTCGGCCGCCGTGCGCGCCATCGTCGAGCCCTACATCCGCGCCGCCCTGCCGGAGAACTGGGTCACCGACGGCACGGTGTGGCACGTCAACCCGACCGGCAAGTTCGTGATCGGCGGCCCCGACGGCGATGCCGGCCTGACCGGCCGCAAGATCATCGTCGACACCTACGGCGGCGCGGCGCCCCACGGCGGCGGCGCCTTCTCGGGCAAAGACCCGACCAAGGTCGACCGCTCGGCGGCCTACGCGGCGCGCTACCTCGCCAAGAACGTCGTCGCCGCCGGCCTCGCCCGCAAGGCCACGATCCAGCTCGCCTACGCCATCGGCGTCGCCAAGCCGCTGTCGATCTACGTCGACCTGCACGGCACCGGCGAGGTCGACGAGGCCAAGCTCGAGTCGGTCCTGGGCCAGCTCGTCGACCTGTCGCCCCGCGGCATCCGCACCCATCTCGGCCTCAACAAGCCGATCTACGCCCGCACCTCGGCCTACGGCCATTTCGGCCGCGAGCCCGAGGCCGACGGCGGCTTCTCGTGGGAGCGGACCGACCTCGTCGGCCAGCTCAAGAGCGCCCTGGCCTGATCCGGCGCCCCGATGCTAACGGGGCGTCCATACGCCCTTCCTTGGCTTCGGGACATCATGGACGACCACGACACCGACGCGGGGCCCGAGCGGGCCCGCGCCTTCTACGGCCGGCGCAAGGGCAAGCGCCTGCGCCCGGGCCAGGAGGAACGCCTCGCCGACCTCCTGCCGCGCCTGCGCCTGCCCGAGGCCGGCCCCCTCGATCCCGCCGCCCTCTTCCCGCGGCCGGTCTCCGAGACCTGGCTCGAGATCGGCTTCGGCGGCGGCGAGCACCTCGCCGCCCAGGCCCGGCTCAATCCCGGCACCGGCATCATCGGCTGCGAACCCTTCGTCAACGGCGTGGTGAAGCTTCTGCGCACCGTCGACGAGGAGGAAATCGACACCGTCCGGTTCTGGGACCGCGACGCGATGGAGCTCCTGCCCCGCCTGCCGGATGCCAGCATCGGCCGCGTGTTCCTGCTCTACCCCGATCCCTGGCCGAAGCGCCGCCAGCGCAAGCGCCGCTTCGTCTCGGAGGAATCGCTGAACGAGATCGCCCGGGTGCTGAAGCCCGGCGGCGAGTTCCGCTTCGCCTCCGACATCGACGACTACGTCGGCTGGACCCTGGTGCGGGCCGCCGCGTGCGCCCCCCTGCGCTGGACCGCGACCCGCAGCGCCGACTGGACCACCCCGTGGCCGGAATGGCCCGGCACCCGCTACGAGGCCAAGACCACCGCCGAGGGCCGCCGGCCGACCTACCTGACCTTCGTGCGGGTGTGAGCGGCCGGGCCGGTCGCCGTCGCGGCGCATCGGCCCGTGCCGGGATCGCGCCCCGAATGCGGTCGTCTTCGACATCCCCGAACTTGCCCGGGCGCTGCGCGAGCGGGTACGCCTCTCCGCCCGGCGGGCGGAGGGGCTGTCGGACGTGTTCGCCGAGCCGGCCCAGGGCGGTCTGCCGGCACGGGCCGACCGCCGGAGCCCCGAAGGCTCGGCGCAGGCCGAGTTCGCGGCGATCCGCTCCATGCCGGCGCGCAGAGACCCGCGGCTCGGTCCGGACGCCCTCTGGCGCGGAGCATGCGCCACCGCACCGCCGGTGCCGCACCGACGTTCGACCTTGCCGCCGGGCGCCCGGGGAGGCATGTTTTCCATCGAACCGCCAAGCCGGGCCGGGCGGACTCTACGGTTCGGGATCTCGCGCAGGAGGCGAGGCGCGAGGTGCCGCGCCCGTCGCCCTCGGACCCATCAGGAATGCGCCGCCTTGGACCAGAGGCCTGACGCCGCTCCCGGCCTGCCGGACGACCTCCTTTCCCGCTTCGCCTTCGAGGGTGCGCCGGTCGGCCTCGCCTGCGTCGCCGGCTCGGACGGGCGCATCGTCGCCGCCAACCCGGCGCTGGCGGCCCTGCTCGGTACGGCGCCCGGTAGCCTGGTCGGTCGGACCCTCGGCGAGAGTGACGGCGACCCGGCGACCGGGGAGACGGTCTGGCACCGAGCGGATGGATCGACCGTCCGGCTGAGGCTGCGCGCCGGGCTGGAGCGGGACGGGCATCGGGTCGTCGCGGTCGATGCCATCTCGGAGGAGACGACGCCCCGCGAGGATCCGCTCCGGGAGCAGGGGCATCTCGCGCTCGCCGCCGCGGGCCTCGGCGAGTGGAGCTGGAGCCCGGCGGACGGCCGCATCGTCCTGTCCGACCGGGCCGCCGCGATCCTGGGATATCCGGCCGGGGCGACGCCGACCTGGGCCGTCCTGCGGGAGGCGGTCGCCCGCGACGACCTCGACCGGGTCCGCGCGACCGTCGAGGACGCCGTCGCCAAGGCGCTCCCCTATGCGGTCGAGCTGCGGTTCCGCCGGGCCCGCGACGGCCAGGAGGCCTGGATCTCGGCCCGCGGCCGGGCGATCCCGGGGCCCAACGGGGCGCTCGCCGGCATGGCCGGCATCGTCCAGGACGTGACCGCCCGGGAGGAGGCGCGGCGCGCCCTGCACGACCGCGAGCAGCGGCTGCGGGTCGCGACCACGGTCGCGGCGCTCGGGATCTTCGAGTGGCACGTGCTGGCCGACCAGTCGCTCTGGGAAAACGAGCGCATGTGGGAGATTTTTGGCCGCCGCCCGCAGGACGGCACCATCAGCATGCGCGAGTTCTTCCGCACGGTGGTGCACCCGGAGGACAAGGCGGCGTTCCGCCAGGCTGTGACCGCGGCGCTCCACAGCGACGGGGTCCTGCACGCGACGACCCGCATCCGCCGCGGCGGCCCCGACGAGGCCGGCACGGCTTGGCGCACCATCGAGATGGCCGGCCGCTTCGAGCGCGACGGGCCGGCCGGCCTGCCGAGCCGGCTCATCGGCGTCGTCGCCGACATCACCGACCGGCGGCTCGCCGAGGAGCGCCAGTCGCTGCTGATCCGCGAGCTGCACCACCGGGTGAAGAACACGCTCGCCACCGTCCAGGCGATCGTCGGCTCGACCGCCCGCACCGCGTCGAGCATCGACAGCTTCTACGAGGCGTTCGTCGGCCGGATCATGTCGCTCGCCCACACCCATTCGGTGCTGACCGAGGACGTCTGGCAGACCGCCTCCCTGCGCACCCTGCTCGAGAACGAGCTGCGCCCCTATGCCGACGGCGCGATGCAGCCGGGGACTGGCGGGCGGGTCGAGCTCGACGGCCCGGCAGTCGATCTGCCCTCCGAGGTCGCGGTGCCGATCGGCATGGCGATCCACGAGATCACGACCAACGCCGCGAAGTACGGCGCCCTGTCGAACCGGGCCGGGCGGGTGCGGATCCGCTGGAGCCTCGAACCCGGGCCCGACCGCCCGCGCCTGCGCTTCCACTGGCAGGAATCCGGCGGCCCCGCGGTGGCGCCGCCGACCCGCCAGGGCTTCGGTTCGCGCCTGCTGCAGCGGGTGCTGACGACCCAGGTCCAGGCCGAGGTCGCGACCGACTACGCGCCGGGCGGCTTCGCGCTCACCATGCTGGCGCCGCTACCGGCCCGCAACGCCGCGCTCAACCCGCTGGCGGCGCTGTGACCGGGCGGCATCAGGGCTGCAACCTGGTCCACGACGAAACCCGCCGCGCATGTCGGCCCGGCGATGCCGGTCTCCGGGATGCCGGCGCGGATGCGCCACCGGGCCGGCGGCTCATCCCCGGAAAATCGAGCGGAAGGTCGGGCTCGCGCGTGCGTGCCCCGGTCGCTGCAGAAGATCCGGCGGATCCCGATCCGGCTCGCACGGCAGTGCGGTGAACCGGCTCTCGTCGTCGGCCCGGTCCGCGTGATGGCCGCCCACCGGGTCGCTGCACGCCGAGCTCGTCTCGAAAGACATCTTCGCTCGTACCGCTAAGTGCACCTCACAAAACTCCCGCCGCAATGTCGCTGCCACAGCAAGCCGAGGCGGTGATCGGGAGTTTTGTGAGAGACACCAAGAACGGTCGCGCTGGCCGGCCAAATGTTCGTCCGCCCGGATCTTTATTTTTCGCAGGACCGGCGGCCGATCTTGCGACATCGGACTATGCAGCTCCGCCCCGGTGCATGGCCTCGACCCCCGGCGTGAACCGCCCGTCCGACCCGTGCAGCACGAGCGCCGGCAACAGGGAGAACGGGGCCCGGCTGCCGCGCACGCCCGCCACCAGCACCCGGTTCGCCGCGGCATCGGCCCGCGGCTGGACCGGCGTGACGGAGAGGCCGCCGAACCGCCCCGCCATCGCGTCGAGGCAGGCCGGGAGCGCATCGGCCCGGTGGATCATCACCATGCGGCCGCCGGGGCGTAGGAGGTCGGCGCAGGTGCGCAGCCATGCCTCCAGACCGCCGGGCTCGGAGAAGCCGTGGGCCGAGGCCTTCGCGGCGACCGGCGAGGCGCGGTGCCGGCCGGGCTCGAAGAACGGCGGGTTGGTGAGGAGCAGGTCGACCGTGTCGGGCAGGAGGCCGGCGGCCCGTCGCTCGCGGCCCGGCGCCGTCACGTCGGCCTCGACCACCCGGACCCGGGCGGCGAGCCCGTTCGCCTCGGCGTTGATGCGGGCGAGGGCGGCGGCCTCCCCGTCCCGCTCCACCAGCATCACCCGCGCCTCCGGGCAGGCCAGCGCGACCGCGAGCCCGACCGCGCCGGTGCCGGCGCCGAGGTCGCACACGGTCTCGCCGGCC
>NZ_JACWCT010000080.1:0-30694 GCF_016613415.1 Methylobacterium ajmalii
GGCTACCGCTCACCCCTCGTCTACGAACAGGAGCACCGCCCAAAACCCGCAACCGAGATCCTGCTCAGTCAAGCCCCGTAGCCGTCCACAGAAACGGGGCAATCCCAGGTCCTGCTCGTCGTGGCCTCAGCGGCTGCCGGAGCCTTCGTTCTGCTTCACGTCTTCATAAGCGGCCGGGGGCGACGGTGTACGCCTCGGCCGGAAGCCGAAACCGGGTGTTCAGCAACGACGCCAGGACGGGGAAGCGAATTCGGATGACAGGGGCAGCTTGCGCAGGCTCACCGAAACCGGTCGTCCGTCCTGCAGGCCATATCGAGGCATCGCCACAGCCGGACGACGGGGTCCGTCGCTCGTGCGGCAACCGCCTCAAGGCAGTTCTCTTCAGCCTGGCGCTTGGTTCGGCTTGGTTCGGCAACAGTCCAGCGCTGGCACACTACAAGCTCGTCGGCGTGGCCGTAACCTTGAGCATGCTTGGACAGTGGTTCGGGCTAATCTACCTCCGACGCCGTTGGTCCACGCTCCAGCGCTATGCTTGGGATAAGCAGATCGAGATGTCTGCCTCCCCACTACTCTAAATTTGCGATCATAATTCCTGGAACCTGTCGCTGGTCCAGCTTCGTTCAAGCACCAGAGACTTCTCGGCACTTCATCACAGGCCCCCAGTGGCCGGATGTTCTTGGCGGGTCGAACAACTTGCGAGATGAACGGTCATGGGCAGCCAAAAAGACAACTTGCTGGTCGATGTCGCAATCGGCCTCGCTGCGGGCTTTGTCGCGACAAAGGTGACCGAATTCGCCCAGGAGGCGCTCTACCGACCCATGCCGGAGAGCGTCAAACAGGCCGAGGAGGCGGTTCGGCCTGGTCCGCCCCCCGAGGTCGCCGCGCGCAAAACCATGCAAGCCATTGGGCATCCTCTCGGGCAGCAGAAGCTCAAGTTGAGGGCGTCGCGTTGATTGTTCGCTGAGTTACGGTCGAGACGAACGGGTCGTGAACGGTTGCCGCCTCGGAAGAGCTGCGAGGGTGGCGGCTACACCGCTCGTGTGATCCCGGCGAGGGCCATTTCGCGATAGACGGTGGCGCGGCCGAGCCCGACCTGGCGCCCCGCTTCCGTAGGCGATAGCCCGGCTTGGACGAGTTTCAGGGCGGCCACGACCTTGTCCGGATCGACCGGTTGCCGGCCCGGACGCTTGCCTTTGGCACGGGCCGCCGCGATCCCGTCCTTGGTGCGCTCGGCGATCAGCCGCCGCTCGAAGTGGGCGATCGCACCGAAGACGTGGAAGACCAGTTCGCCGGCGGCCGAGCCGGTGTCGATCTTCTCCTCCAGGCTCACGAGCGCAATGCCGCGTTCCTTGAGCAGGTTTACGCTCGACAACAGCTCGGCGAGAGAGCGCCCGAGTCGGTCGAGGCGAACCACCGCCAGGGTGTCGCCGCGACGCGCGTAGGCGAGGAGTTCGGTCAGGCCGGGCCGGTCCATGCTCTTGCCCGACCGCACGTCGGTGAAGACGCAGATGGCGCCCGCCCGCTCGAGCCGCAGCGTCTGCCCCGCGACGTCCTGGTCTCCGGTCGACACCCGTGCGTAACCCAGCACGTCGCCCATGATCTCGTCCCGCAAACGTCCGTTCTCGGGACGCCCGCCGAGCCGATCCGGCGCAGGCTTCGTTCCCGTCCACTTATACCAGACCTCGTTGAGCGCGACTCACGACGGGTAGCGCCGCTGTCTCGGCCGTGATTCTGTCCTCGGGTTTGGGGCCTGAGGAGGATGCGATGGCCGCTCCCGTACCGCTGCGGTCGGACTTCGATGCCGGATCCTTACGTGCCCTGGCCAAGGGTTCACGCGATCCGGCCCAGACCCGCCGCTTGCTGGCGCTGTCGGTGATCTCGGCGGGCGGCTCGCGCTCGGAGGCGGCCGAGATCGGCGGGGTCGGGCTGCAGACGGTGCGCGACTGGGTCCTGGCCTTCAACGCCGATGGCCCGGACGGGCTGATCGACGGCAAGGCCCCTGGGGCCCGTCCGCGCCTGAACGCCGATCAGCGGGACGTCCTCAAGGCGCTGGTCGAACAGGGGCCGGTTCCCGCCGCTCACGGCGTGGTACGCTGGCGGCTCTGCGATCTGGCCCAGATCCTGTCCGAGGATCACGGCGTGTCGGTTTCCGAGCAGACCCTGAGCCGGGTCTTGCGGGCGATGGGCTACCGCAAGCTCTCGGCCCGTCCGCGCCATCACGCCCAGGACCCGGAGGCCGCGGCCATTTTTAAAAAGACTTCCCCGACCGTCTGGCGGAGATCGCGCAAGCTGTCGGCGGCAAGCCGATAGAGGTCTGGTTCTGCGACGAGGCCCGTGTCGGCCAGAAGAACACGCTGACCCGGCGCTGGGCCAAGCGCGGGACACGCCCCTCAGCCCCAAAGGATCAGCGCACACAGTCGGCCTACATCTTCGGGGCGATCTGCCCGGCCCGGGGCGTCGGCGCGGGTTTGGTCATGCCCCGCTGCACCACCGAGGCGATGGCCCACCACCTCGAAGAGATCTCAGGGACCGTGGCTCCCGGTGCCCACGCCGTGCTCCTCCTCGATCAGGCCGGCTGGCACACGACCAAGAAGCTGCCGGTCCCCGACAACATCACCCTTCTGCCGCTGCCGGCGCGTAGTCCCGAACTCAACCCCGTCGAGAACCTGTGGCAGTTCCTTCGCGACAACTGGCTCGGCAACCGGATCTTCAAATCCTACGCCGATATCCTCGATCACTGCTGCGACGCCTGGAACAAGCTCATCGACCAGCCCTGGCGCATCATGTCCATCGGACTACGCCAATGGACACATGGGTTCTGATCAATGAGGATTGGTATTAATGCGTCCCGTTAAGCATCCGTGTCCACAATGATCCCCTGCCTTCTCTGGACGGTGGGAGGATCGGGATGGCACGTCGGAGCCTGCTGACGGATGCCGAGCGCGAGCGGCTGTTCGGCGTGCCGACGGGTCGCGACGAACTTGTCCGGCGCTACACCCTAGACCTAACCGACCTGGCGCTCGTCTCGGGGCATCGAGGCGACGCGAACCGGCTCGGCTTCGCGCTACAGCTCGCGCTCCTGCGCGACCCCGGCTTCGGTCTCTCTGTCGCTACCGGCGCTCCCGAGGCGCTCGTCGTCTTCCTCGCCGAGCAACTCGGGATCGAGCCGAGCGCCTTTGCCGCTTACGCAGCCCGAGTCGCGACCGCGACCGAGCACGCTCGCGAGCTCGAGCGCGCCCTGGGCCTGCGCCCGGCGACGCGGGTGGATCTGCCGCTGATGATCGAGTCCGCCGCGGCTGCGGCGTGGCCGACAGACAAGGGAGGGCCGATCGCTGAAGGAATCATCCACGCGTTGCGCGACGTCCGCATCGTCCTGCCGACACCCGACACGATCGAACGCGCCGGGCTGGCCGGACGCGCTCGTGCGAGGAAGCGCGCCGCCGACGCTTTGCTCGCCGGCCTCTCGCACGAGCAGATCACAAGGCTCGATGCAATGCTGGCCGTGGATCCTGCGACCGGCCGCACGCTGCTTGCCTGGACGAGGGACCTGCCGGTCGCGCCCAAGCCTGACCACGTTCGCGAACTTGTGGACCGGCTGGCGATGGTGCGCGCGGTCGGTCTCGACCCCACCCTCACCAACCGGATCCACCCCGACCGGCTGCGCGCACTCGTGCGGGAGGGACAACTGTCGTCGCCCCACGCGATCGAACGCTACACGCCGCACCGACGCCGCGCCATCCTGGTCGCGGCGCTGCTCGACCTGGAGAGGCGATTGACCGACGCCGTGCTCGGCATGGCCGATCGGCTGATCGGTGCCAGCTTCACACGGGGGAAGAATGCCCGCGAGCGCACCTACACGGCGACCTCGCGTGACGTTGGCCGGCTCATGCGCCTGCTCCACGGCACGATCGAAGCGGTCGAGGCCGCGGTGCGCGACGGCGGCGACGCGCTCAGCGCGATCGACGGGGCGGTCGGGCTGGACCGGCTTATCCACGCTAAGCCTGACGCGGCTGCGATCGCTGACCTCGCGGAGGAGGATCCGCTGGTGCGCGCCGCCGACCGGCATGGCACCCTCAGGAAGTTCGCGCCGCTCCTTCTAGAGGCGATCGACTTCAGGGCGAGCCGGAGCACGGACCCCACGATTGCTGCTCTCGCCACCCTGCGTCAGCTTAACCGCTCCGGAAAACGCGACGTGCCCCGCGACGCGCCGATGCCGTTCAAGAAGGATTGGCGCAGGCTCGTCGCCGGTGCTGACGGCAAGGTCGACCGCAGGCTCTACGAGACTGCGGTGTTCGCCCACCTGCGTAACAAGTGGCGCTCGGGCGACGTCTGGGTGGAGCGCTCGGGCGAGTATCGTCGCTTCGACAGCTATCTCCTTCCTGCGGCCGAAGCTGCGCCCATCGTCACCGATCTCGACTTGCCGGCGAGCGGCGACGCGTGGCTGTCGGAGCGGGGCCGTGAACTCGACTGGCGCCTCCAGCGCTTCGCAGGCCGCCTGACCCGAGGCCAAGTCGAGGGCGTGTCCATGAAGAACGGCCGGCTGTCTATCGCGCCGGTGCGTTCCGCGACCCCGCCGGACGCGGCGGCGCTGGCCGAGCGCATCGACGCACTGATGCCGCGCGTGCGCGTCACCGACCTTCTTCACGAGGTGGCGCGCGAGACCGGCTTCCTCTCCGCCTTCACCAATCTGCGCACGCACCGGCCGGTCGACAACGAGGCCGCACTCCTGGCCGTGATCCTCGCCGACGCCACCAATCTCGGCCTGTCTCGCATGGCCGAGGCGAGCCAGGGCGTGACCCGCGACCAGCTTCTCTGGACCCGCGAAGCCTATATCCGCGATGAGACATACCGGGCCGCGCTCGCGCGCATCATCGACGCGCACCACGCGCTGCCGATCGCCTGTGTGTGGGGGGATGGCACCACCTCGGCGTCCGACGGTCAGTTCTTCCGGTCGGGCAAGCGCGGCGACGCCGCCGGCGAGGTCAACGCCCGCTACGGTGTCGATCCAGGCTTTGCCTTCTACACCCACACCTCTGATCAGCACGATCCCTTCCATGCGACCGTGATCTCGGCCACCGAGCACGAGGCGCCCTTCGTCCTCGACGGGCTTCTCCATCACGGCAGCGGCCTGAGCATCGCCGAGCACTACACCGATACTGGCGGCAGCACCGACCACGTCCACGCCCTGTGCGCGCTGCTGGGTTTCCGCTTTTGCCCCCGCCTGCGCGACTTCCCCGACCGCCGGCTCGCCTCGATCGAGCCCGCCGCACGATACCCGGCGCTGAAGCCCATCATGGGAAAGAGGGTGCGCGTCGAACTCATTCGCGAGCACTGGGGGGACATCATCCGCCTCGTAGCCTCGCTGAAGGCCGGCGTCGTCGCGCCCTCCGCGATGCTGAAGAAGCTTGCCGCCTACGAACGGCAGAACCAGCTCGACCTCGCGCTCGCCGAGATGGGCCGCATCTGCCGTACGTTGTTCATGCTCGACTGGCTCGAGGCGCCCGCGCTGCGCCGACGCTGCCATGCGGGACTGAACAAGTCCGAGCAGCGCCACGTTCTGGCCGGTGCCATCTGCACCTACAAACAGGGACGCATCGCCGACCGCTCGCGCGAGGCGCAGGAGTATCGCGCTTCGGGGCTCAACCTCGTCATCGCCGCCATCGTATATTGGAACTCGACCTACATGGCCGACGCGGTGGCGCACTTGCGTACGACGGTCGAGCCCGCGCCCGACGACCTGCTGAGCCACACCTCGCCCGTCGGGTGGGAGCACATCGCGCTCTCCGGAGACTTCCTCTGGGACCACGTCGCCATGCCGAGGGGCCGGCGGCCGCTCAACCTGCCGCGCCAACGTCGCGTTGCATGACGTTCACGCAGCGTTCTTCCTTGGCGTAACTGGGCGAACAACCAACGCGACGTCCTCCTGTACCGGACCGAAGCCGAGATCCGCGGCCGCTCGGCCGAGGAGCGGCGGATGCAGCGCCAGGAGCACAGCCGTCCGGTGATCGCGGCGCTGCAGCCCTGGCTGCGCGAGACGCTCGGGCAGCTGAGCCAGAAGAGCCGGCTGGCCGAGGCGATCCGCTACGCGCTGTCGCGCTGGGCGGGGCTGAGCGTGTTCCTGGAGGATGGCCGGGTCGAGCTCGACTCGAACGTGGTCGAGCGGGCGATCCGGCCGCTGGCGCTGACGCGCAAGAACGCGTTGTTTGCTGGTTCGGACGGCGGCGGGCAGCACTGGGCGGTGATCGCCTCGCTGGTCGAGACCTGCAAGCTGAACGGGGTGGAGCCGCACGCCTACCTGAGCGACGTGCTCACTCGCATCGCCAAGGGCCATCCCAACCGCCGCCTCGACGAGTTGCTGCCCCTGGGCCTATGCCAGCGCGCGAGACCCCAGAGCCGTGGCCTGAAGGCGCCGCTTACGCATGAACGTCATCGCTGCAAAGCTCGTCATCGGGAAGGGCTCCATGCACCGTGCTCTCGCACCCGAGAAGCCGGCCGCGTAACCTCGGCTGTTGCCGCGGAAGTGCAATCAGTTACAGACTTCCCTGTGACGCCGAACGTAGGACCATTCCCATCTCGCTGCGGCAACAGTTGCACAGATCACGCTGCACCCGCCGTTGCCCGAACTGCCGGCTGAACCGCGGCCCTGACCTCGTCGTAGATCGCAATGCCTGACCCGACCTCTGTCTCCAGGCTGATCGCAACAGCGTAGGGCACGCGATCATCAAGCGCGCCCGCCTGGGCACGACAAGCAACTCGGAGCTTCAACATGCCACCATCTAGAAAGGCGACTGCGCTTTCCCCTTCGAACATGCAGTGCGAGAGCGTTCCGCGGTTGATGGCGATGTGCGTGGGCTGTGCGGACGCGCGCCCGACTGCCAAGGAGTAGCTCTTGTCGCCGGCAGGAAGCAGTTCGAGCGTCGCCGAGCGGTATTGCTGGTGCCGGGCGTTGATCGGCGTCAGCCAAGCCATGGTCATCGTCAAGCGACGCAGCTCCGTTGAGCCCTCGATCGACGGTGGTAAGGGAATAGCAAATTCGTCCTGTGCATCCTGTTCAATCTCACCGTATGCGAATAGTGTGACCCGTTCGGCCGTACAGTCGAGGACGCGGTCAATCTCAGGTCGTCCATAACCTAGGAAACGGGAGATGTTATCGCGGTGGCGCTGCCAATCGCGGCCTCCCGGTCCGAATGCTTCATCAAGTTTGCTTCCGGCTTCGCCCCAAGTCGCACCGTGTACGAGCAAAGCTTTTAGCAATACCGCCGCATGGGTGCGCGGTATGTCGTAGCCAGCCTCAACCAGCGAGTCGTAGATCCTGATCGCCGATCGTGTGATGAGCGCAGTCGCGTTGCTAGACCCCACAGTCCGACGCTGCACATCCAAGCGGCCTGTCCCGCCACCGTCAGGTGCCGCCGACATTTGACCAGCGTAATTTCCACCCGGATCGACAGTGAGCCACACATGACCTTCATCTTCGGAAGCCCGCACGAGCTCACGACCCCCGTCGAAAAGGAGATCGGGCTTGACGGTCTGTCGAAAGCCGAGACCGACGCCCGAACTGACGTTGGGCATGCTGCCGTTTGGAAATGGATCTTTCAGATGAAAGGCCTCTGGCGCGCTGGCGAACTCGTCTGCGTGCCAAGCCCCGACAGCGATCGCATTCAGCCCTTCGGCAGGTGAGAGTAGTGACCGCGTTGCCTTCTCGGAGTTCAGCGCCGCGATTACCGCCGCCTCGCGCTGCTCCGGGGTCGCTGCCGCCCAATCAGCTGTGGTCGCAAAGTCGCGGACCGGCAACCAGCGACGCACATTGCCCGCGCTGATTAGGAATAGGACGCGGTAGCGGAATGACAGCCAGTCCATCAGCCGCGCCCACGGGCTAATTCGACCAGCATATGGGCGATTAAGATCGCCCACCGAGAGGTTGATTACGACCACGGTCGGTGCAGACGCGGGCTCGCCGCCATCACCCTCCAGCAAGCGCCGAACCGCGAGATAGATGACGTCGAGCGGAAGCCGATCAGGGGGCGTGGTTTCCGCATCGGCCGCAGCGTCATAGACCATGATCGGGCGCACATACAGCGGCCGACCTACGGGCTGCTCTCCAGCCTGCAGGTCGCCGTGCACGATCAGGGATGCCATGCTCGTTCCATGCGAGCGCTTGGCCGCTGGCGTACGAGCGCTATAGTCGTCTGGGTCATCCAGTATCAGGCGATCAACAAGCCGCTGATGATTGGCAACAGGTACGCCATCCAATAGAGCGGCGATCGCGTCGCCCTCTGGTTTGGCCTGTTGCGGGGGCACTGCAGACTCACCCAGTTCCTCTGGTTCAGCGATGGAGGCGAGCGACTGCGGTCGCAGGTACATGATGTCGTCCAGACGCGCGAGCGCGACGTCGGGATGTTCAATGAGCTCTCGTACCTGGTCAGGCGGCAGGTCAATAAGCAAGCCGTGATAGCGGATCGGCTCAATGAGCGACGAAGAAACTACTTGTCCGCCCAGTTCGGTGAGCTGCCCTTCAACACTGCCTATCGCTTGGGCTCGCCGCTCCGCGCGCTCGTGAAACCAGAGCTCGACCTCGAACCGTACAGGGTCATCCGGTCGCTCCGCTACACGCTCGCGCCAGTATTCCAACGTTTCTGGCAGGACTCGATCTTGCGGCCCCCACGCCCGCAGGTCGTTCAGCATCTCGAACAAGGTGCCCCACGGTGCGAAGCCCCACGGCATCGCTTGGCCTTGGCGGAACAGATCCCAGAGCCTGAGGATCTCACCCAACGCGCGCATGTCAGGCATCGCCATGTAGAGGCGTCCGCCGACAGGCTTTTCGCTACGAATTTCTTTGCCCTTATTATTCTGCACGACGTGGAAGTCGTCATCGGGCTCGATTACGGCATCGTCTTCCAGCAGGAACTCGAGCCCCTGGATGCGTCCGACTTGGCTGTAAAAGTCCCCTACTGAACCGACAACCTCGAAGACGAGTGCTCTCTCCGGCGCTATACCATCGGGATCGGCGCGTAGTGTCATGCTCGCCTGCGCTGCAGCCTGAGCAGCGACGTTTCTGAGACGATCGAAACGCGGGCCAAGCCGCTGCGCCTGCCGACCGAACCCCGGCTTCGCGATCTTCGCGTTCGGGTCTACCGGCGTAGGGGCACGCTTATCGCGTTCGTTACGGGTAGCCTCAGGTATCTGAAGGAGAGGTCTCTCCGCCACGTTTCTCGCTCTTCTTTTTGCTCGGTGCACTCACGCGGGATCGCCAGACCTTTAACTCGTGCTCGACGATTTCGCTTGGGCGACCATCCCCCAGTGACAAGACGAAGCGACGAAGAATATTTGTGCAGAAATCCTCAACCTCAGCGAGGCTTGATCCACGTAGTGCGCGAGCTAGCTGATCTGGCGACTTTCCAAGATCGCTTAGCACCGGCCGAGCTTGGAAAAACATGCTGATAAAATTAGATATTTGTCTCTCGCCCGGCGCCGGCAAATCAAGACGTAGCTGAAACCGTCGCCATGCAGCCCGGTCAAGAAGCTCGGAATGGTTGGTCGCCGCTACGATAATGGTCCAGCTTGGCAGATCGTCCATCTGAAGGAGGAGAGAGCTGACGACACGTTTAATCTCGCCCGTCTCATGAATGTCACCCCGCTCCTTTCCGACAACGTCGAACTCGTCGAAGAAAAGCACACTCGGCGTCGTGCGCGCGAAGTCGAAGACGCGACGGAGCCGGCCTGCCGTCTCACCGAGGAAGCTGCCGATTACCGCCTCGTAGCGGACTGTCAGGAGGGGAACGCTCAGAGCCTCAGCGATCGCTTCCGCTAAAGAGGTCTTCCCGTTTCCAGGAGGTCCGGCCAGTAGGATGCGATGGCGGGGCTCTAAACCGTGCGAGCGGAGGACGTCGGCTCGACGCTGCTCCTCAATCAGCTCCTCACACGCTTCGCGGGTGACGGGCGGCAGCAGCAGGTCGGCTAGCCGACGCTGAGGCACGCGGTCAACGAAGAGGTCGCGTGTCGACGGCCCGCGTACCGCCGGTGCCGGTGCTGCAACATGGCTGCCGTTCAGGTTCGTGCGGAGGGCGGCCGTCAGCCGTTCAGCGAGGACAGTGTGCTTGTTTGCTTTCTCATCAGCGATAAGCGCTTCAGCAGACGTGCGCGCCAAATGACGGTCGCCGGTTGCGCCCGCCTTCACAAGAGCCACTAGGAGATCGCTACGCGCCATCCGCTTCTTCTTCTTCACCGGCCTAGCCGGTTTTGCCTCCGCCTTTGGACGTAGGGGGCCGGGCGCAGCTTCATCCGGCCCGAACAAATCCACGTCCCACTCCATCAACCTGCTTCGCCACTGCTCCATTCAGCGCTTTGTGCAACGTTGAGCGGTGAACACCCAAGGTTCTTGCGACCTCGGACACCGTCAATTTAGGGTCTTTTAAAAGCCGCTGAGCTACCTGCAGCTTCTCTGCGCTGAGCTTCGGTGGGCGTCCACCCTTGCGTCCTCTGGCCCGCGCAGCCGCTAGACCCACCATGGCTCGCTCGTGGATTACCTCGCGCTCGAACTGCGCGAGCGCTCCAAATAGGTGGAAGACCAAACGCCCATTCGGCGCCGTCGTATCGATGCCTTCGGTAAGGCTCTGCAGCCCGACTCCCCTCCTCTCCAGCTTCTGCACAGTTTCGATCAAGTGCGGCAGAGAACGTCCGAGCCGGTCAAGTCGCCACACTACGAGTGTGTCACCACGCCGCGAGTGGTTCAGTAGCTCGGCCAGAACTGGCCGCCCCGCGGCCGCGCCGGACGCAGGCTCCGAGAAGGTGCGCTCGCAGCCCGCCGCCTCCAGCGCCTCCAGCTGAAGGAGAGCCGTTTGATCGTCTATCGACACTCTCGCGTAGCCCAGCAGCATATCGAAAACCTACCAGTCGCCTCCTTTCCGCGACAGCGATTTTTCAACGGCTTTCGCGACGCTCCACAGCCGGACTTTCGACGTTGCCCGTCCCCCTCTCTGGAACGTGCTGCCCGCCACGCCGCGCGTGATCCAGTACCTGAAGTGGGATCGGCTCCCGTCCGCCGCGGCGCTGGCCGACGTGCTGGGTACAACGACACGGAGAGCTATGCAGGAGAATGGGTGGCGCGCTTGGCGTGAAGCCAGCGGATCATGAAACCGGCGCTGACGTGGACGTGGGAAGCCCACACGGCGATTTCACACCGTACCCAGAAACAGGACTGCTCCTAGACGCTCAGATTTGACGGCCAGGGTTAATCCGTGCCTGTCTGTAGGCTTCCGCGACCCGTGGCTTGAGCCCGAGTCGCATCAACCCGGAGATCCTGCCGCCGCAGTGAGACCCTGAAAAAGCGAGACCCCCGAAAGCCTGCCAGGGCGTCCGAGGGTCTAGAGCCCCGAAGGGCCGATGAAGTCTCTCACAAGCTCATCGTCCCGGAAATCGCCGCCCGAGTCAATCTGAAAGCGCCGCTTTCGGACACGGGGCCGCTTTGTCTGGAGCCTGGGCGCCTGCCACGCGTCCGGGAACGATCTGCCGCGGCCCTTTACCGAAGGGCCGACCGATGACCTATGCCGAGATGAAAGACGCGATCGCCCGAGCGCTGCCGCAGGCGCTCCCGGGCTTGCGCGCGCAGCTCTACGACCTCAACGGCACCGGACTGATCAGCGACCAAGATGCCGGCGAGCTCGACGACGCGATCGAGGCCCGGCGCACCGCCGGCCGGGCGACGCCGGCCCCCTCCCCTATGCCGGCCGGCCTATCCTTAGGGGCTGCGATCGCGCCCACGGCCGAGCGCGTGCACCGCTTCGCGCGTCAGCGCCGCCAGACCTCCCCCGACAGGGCCAAGAGCCGGGCGCGCGTGCGCCTGATCTCCCGGGCCCGGTGCCTGCCCGACCACCTCTCCGCCCGCTACACTAACGGCCAGGCGGCCGTGCTCGGGGTCGTGGGCGACGAGATGGCGGCCCGCGGCGTGTGCGCCCTGTCGATCGCCGAGATCGCAGCGCGGGCCGGCGTGTGTCACCGCCTCGCGCAGACGACGCTTCGCCTCGCCGAGGGCGACGGGCTCGTGACGATCACCGAGCGGCCCCGTAAGGGGCAGAAGCATCAGACGAACCTCGTGCGCGTCCTGTCGCGAGAGTGGGCTGCCTGGCTCGCGAAGCGGCGACCGACAGGGTGCAGACAGTTTGGTGCCACGGAAATCGAAGATTCTTCTTTCTCTCTAGAATCGAAGGGGGCGGCGCGCGGAAGCGTCGCGACGGGTTTTCGGAGGGGGGATTCGGGATCCGGAGCGGCCGGTCGAGCGGCGGCGCGTCCGCGATTCTAGCTTGAAACGATCGCCAGTCCTGGAATCGCGAGCGCCGGACCCTGGGGAGGATCCGGCGCGCGGTGAGGGATTCGCGTATTGGCCTCTTAAGGTTTGCGCCTCAAGACCTCAATGCCTCTCGACCTCAAGAGCAACGGGTCGGGCGTGGGCACGAAGGATCCCGCGCCCGAAACCGATTGAGGCCTAGGCCTCTATTCCTCAACACCTCTGGGCCTCTAGGCCTCTTGAGTTCAATAAGAGAGGGGCCGCCCGCCGTCACCTGCGCCCGCTCGGCCTCTGCGCCGTCGCCGGCTGCAAGGCCGCATGCCCCTTCCGTTGCAGATACTCGGATACGGCTTCGTGAATGATCTTCTGCAAGCTGAGCTTGGCGTCAAAGCTGTAGCGGCGCAGCCGTTCGTGATCCTCGGCCGTCACGAACAGGTTGATTTGGCGCAGCTTCGCGGTGTCGGCGTCGAGCGCTGGCGCCGTCGCGCTGGGCACGGCGGGCGCCGGTGCGGGCGCGGGCGGCGGCGGATCGAGCGGCTTGAGCAGCGCCGCCATGGTGCGCTTCGGACGCGCGGGAGGAGGTGTCTCACTCATTGATTTGGCCTCTGATCCAGTGCCACACGGCGCGCAGCTCGTCGGCCGCTTGGCGCGCGGCAGCGCCACGCATCTCGAGAACGGACCGCCCCTCGGTGTGGGCGTCCTGATATACGGTCCGGTCGGCCAGGTGCGTCGGGCAGACCGGCACCGGGTAGACAGACAGGGCCGCACGCGCCTCGGTGGCGCGGCCGACCGTCTTGGCGCAGTTGACGACGATGACGGCCCGTCGCTCAAGGCGGCGCAGCATGGCGAG
The DNA here is from genome assembly GCF_016613415.1 of Methylobacterium ajmalii. Classification (GTDB taxonomy): domain Bacteria; phylum Pseudomonadota; class Alphaproteobacteria; order Rhizobiales; family Beijerinckiaceae; genus Methylobacterium; species Methylobacterium ajmalii. The sequence continues at coordinate 13,131 of NZ_JACWCT010000080.1, forward strand.
CGTGTCACCCACCGCCTCGAGGTCGTCGCCGCTCGGGCGCACGGGGACGATCACCAGGTCGGCGACGCGGGCGGCCTCCGCCTCCCGTTCGGTGACAGCGGGCGCGGTGTCGACGAACAGCACGCCGTCCGCCGCGCGAGCCTCGGCGATCTCGGCGGCGAGCGAACCCGTCGCGAGCTCGAACAGCTCGGGCCGCTCGGGCGCCGGAGTCAGGGTTTGGCGGCGGTCCCACCATTTCGAGGCGGTCGCCTGCACATCGCGATCAATGATGAAGGCGGGGCCGTCCTCGGCGGCGGCGGTCGAAAGCTGGCGGGTGAGGGTGGATTTGCCCGCCCCTCCCTTCTGAGACATGACGGAAATGATCTGCACGGGTGTCCTCCTCAACCCCTCTGGGGTTCTGCGCCTCAATGCCTCAACAAATCAATACCTCTAGAGGTCTAGGCGCTGACGGTGAGCGCGATGGTGACGAACACTAGAGTCGCGTTGACGAGCACGATCGCGCACCACGCGGCGGCGACGAAAACGATAGTCATTTTAGTTGTCCTCAAGAGAGGTAGAGGTATTGTCCTCTAGAGGTAACGAGCAACAGCAGGCCATTGGCTGCCTCACGCAACGGCGCCGGCTGGCGCACCGTTGTCCTCTATATCTCTAGATATATTGACCTCTAGAGGTCAAGCAAGCCTTGCGCGCTGAGTTAAGCCGCGGTCAACGACGCCAAGCGCCTGCGGGGGAGGGGAGGGCGGTCCCAGCTCGACCACGCCTCACCCTGCATCCGGCCCCATCGCCAGGGCGAGCCGCCGCCGGCGGAAGGAGGCCGTCTGTCCCTTTGGTACACCCTGGAGAGACAGACGCATGAGACAGTCGTGGCCGTCTCAACAGGGTTGCAAAACGAGTTATGAGACAGATAGGAGTGAAGCTCTAGACCCTGGTGAGACGAATGATGGGCAAAATCGGCTACGCGCGTGTCAGCACCACGGATCAGGACCTCTCCCTTCAGCTCGCCGCCCTCACTGCCGCAGGATGTGGCGTCATCCGATCCGAAAAGATCACCGGATCCACCGTCACCGGCCGCGCCGAGCTGCGCACCGTCCTCGACTTCATCGGCAACGGCGACACCCTCGTGGTCACCCGCATCGATCGCCTTGCCCGATCCCTCGGCGACCTCCAGGACATCGTGCGTGAGCTCAAGGCCAAGGGCGCCTCGCTCGTCGCCACCGAGCAGCCGATCGACACCGGCACCGCCGCCGGCAAGGCCTTCCTCGACATGCTCGGAGTCTTTGCCGAGTTCGAGACCAACCTGCGGCGGGAGCGCCAGATGGAGGGGATCGCCAAGGCCAAGGCTGCCGGCGTCTACAAGGGCGGCAAGACGCGGATTGCTGCCGACGAGGTACGCCGTCTGGCAGGGGAGGGGATGGGTCCTTCGGCAATCGCCCGGCAGCTGGGAATTGGCCGAGCCAGCGTCTACCGCTTGCTCAGCCCAGGAAAGGCTATTTCACAAGATGATCGTCGCCCTCCAGATGTGCCTTCATGAAGGAAGAGCCAATTCAGCTGGCTGTGTCGGCCTTCTTTGTGTCGACCACGACGGGTTGGTTCAGCGGCCTGCACTTTGGCCTGGCGTCCCTGTGCTGTGACCGACACTGAAGTGGGATCCAGGGCTGGATCAGGAACAAGCCCACATATGTATTCTCGGGGGATCTTCAGCGATCGTAGTCCGCTCTTGAGCGCGAGCGTTCCGATCGCTCGCGCTGAATAGCCTGGGGCAGAGTGCCGCGACCGTCCTCAATCAGCCGCTGCACACGCCGTGCAACGCCGCGTTCTGCCTGCCGAACGTTCCTAGCCAACTGCCGCAGTGCGAGCTGAGGGATCGTGCCAATCTCCCACAAGACTTGGCGCAGGGCACGCGCGGCGCCGAAGCTGGCTTGTAGATCGAGGCGCAGCTCGGAGCGAACTGGTGGGATCGCGCCGCTACTCACGAACGCGGTTCGATCCTCGACATGATCGACCACGTTCACCTTCTCGCTGTAGCGGCGTGCCTCCATAAACAGGCGCTCGTGCAGCTCCGCCGTGCTCGGGGCGAGGTGCGGATCGGCCTGTCGCACCCGCACCGCTGCCTCCAGCCGCTCCCGCTCGATCACCAGACGCGCCTCCTGCCGGTGGCGTGTCAGCCCCACATAGAGCTCGCGTGCATCGCTCGCTGTGAACCCGCAGTAGATCGTCGCCTCGCAGGTGCGGCCCTGCGCTGCGTAGGCGGTCCCAGCGTAGCCCGGGCTGATCCGCGGCAGGAGCCGCGCCTTGCTCCGACCCCTCTGCGGCGGCACGAAGCCGGCATAGGCGTCCTCGACCTGCCGGCCATCCTCCAGCCGCACCCGCAGGCGCAGCTCCCCGGCCTCGTCCAGCCCGATCGCCTCCACGATCGCGCGCGTACCATTGCGGATGCCGTGCTGGCTCAAGCTCTCGCCGAAGCGGAGGCGCTCGCCGACTGCCAAGCTCAGCGCCTGCGCCTTGTTCTCGCGGTCGCGCGCCGTGACCTCCACGTCAGGGCCGGTCAGCACGCCTTCCGTTCGCAGCAGGGCGCGCGCCCCGCGGTTCAGTGCGGCCGCGTCGCGGTTGCGCCGCGTCACCATCAGTACTGCATCCGAGCCGTGCCGCGCCCGTGCCTCGGACCAGAGCGCCAGCGCCCGTTCCTGCACGGCCGCGTCGCCGGAGACGAGCTCGATGCAGCCGCGGCTCGCATAGGCGCGCAAGCCTGCCTCCACCTCGCCGCGCGCCATCAGCACCGAGGCCGCCCGCTGCCAGGGCACCACCTGGCGCCGCACCTCCAAGAGCGTGGCGTGGCGGCCGAGCACGTCGGTCACCGCCCGCAGAGCACTCGCTCCCGCCACCGAGGCGAGCTGGCGCCGATCACCCACCAGCACCACGCGGGCTCCGCCGGCCTCCGCCGCCGACAGGATGGCGGCAAGGTCCTTCGTGCCCACCATCCCGGCCTCGTCCACCAGCACCAGGCTGTCGGGACCAAGGCTTGTGCCCGCCCCCTGCGCGTGGTCGTGGCGCCATTTGGCAATGGCCTGCGCCGGGATGCCGGTCGAGCTGCGCAGTTCGTCCGCCGCGACCCAGCTCGGGGCAAGGCCGATTACTTGAAGTTTACAGCGCCGTGCGATCTCGGTCAGTGCCTTCGCCGTCGTGGTCTTGCCCGTGCCGGCACCCGCCTCCAGCACACTGACCGCTGCCGCACCGCTCACGTGGCGTAGGGCCAGCTTCTGCTCCTCGGCCAGCTGGGGGGCGCAGGAGAGCACCGCTTCCACAATGGGTGCCGGGATCACATGCTCCGCCGCAGGCCGGTCAGCCGCGCGCAGCAGTGCGGCCTCGGCTGCCGCGATGCCAGGCGTCGTCCAGCAGACGTCTCGCTTGGGCCGCACCAACCGCACGAGCTGTTCAGAGCGCTCCAGCTCCGCCAGTTCGGCACGCACCGCCGCCAGTCCGAGTCCCTGCAGCGCCGCCTCGTCGAGCGCCCGTTCGATCAAGCTCTTACGGGAGAGCACGTTCTCGTGTCGGAACAGGGCGGAGGCCGCACGCGCCACCGGCGTCGTGCCCGCAATTTCGGGTGGGTCGAAGGGCAGCTCTGCGCTCAGCTCGGCCTCGTGCTCCGGGGCAAGCTCTCGGGCCGCCTCGGACACGGCGCGCCAGGGATCAAGGTCGAGGGCGGAGAGTTCCGCCGTCCAGCGCGCCTCCAGGGCCGGACCGGTCGGCAGGTCAGCCTTGGCGCCGCGTGTGGCAAGCGCGGCGATCTCCTTCTGCGCGCCTGAGGCGGCAGCTCGGTCGCCGCCCACCCGCGCCTCGATGGCAGCCGAGCGCTTGGAGAAGGCCTCGATGGCGGCTTGCGGGATGCCGGCGATCTCGAACTGCCCTTGGCCGGCCGGGCGCAGAAGCAGGCTGAGCTCGCGCGTGAGCCGCTCGGCGAGCGCCGCCCGGTAGGCGCTGCCCACCACCAGCTGCCACTGGTACAGCCGTTCTGGCTCCAAGGTCCTGTATTTTCTATCCTGGGATGCAGCGGCGTTGATAAGCACGCAGTGCGTGTGGCAATTTGGGTCACCCGCCCGCGAGGTGTAGTGGTCGAAGCGCCCGACCATCAGGCCGGCCGGTGCCTCGCGCCACTGTCCGCCGGCTCCGAGCCGCACCTCGGCGAGCTCCTCCGCGCACAGGAAGCCGAGCGCCTCCTCGACGGCCGCGGCATGGATCGCCTCCAGCTGCGTGCGCTGCTCCGGCCGGCTCGCGGCCCAGAGCAGAGAGAGTGTCTTGGGTGCGGTCAGGGTTAGGTCCCAGCCGGCCCGGTGCCCGGCTCCGGCTCCGCGCACCAGCGGCCGGCCAGTCGTTGGGTCCAGCCCAGCGCAGAGGTCGCGAAAGCTCTCCAGCATGATCGGCGCACCGTGGCGCACGACAGCCGGTCCTTGCGTCCACCAGCGACCTCCGCCATCCTGGACGTAGTACTCGTCGCGGTTCCTCGCCTCGCGGTAGGGATCGTGGGTGTAGTAGGTGCCGGCCGACGCCCCGAGTCCCAGCGCGTGCAGCGAGGCGGTCACGCCGGTGGAGCCTTCGGCGCCCGGTAGCGGCAGATCTCGGCCACCGCGGCGGGGGGCGGCTCGGCCAAAGCCTCGCCGACGATCCCGGCCAGCTCGGCCAGCCGGTCCTTGATGAAGGCCATCTCCTCGCCGAGCCGCCCGTAGGCGGTGACCCCGTCGAGGTGATCGGCGAGCGCACGCAGGACGAGCTCGGCCGGCGGCAGGCCGGTGCGCTCGGTGGCGGCAGCGAGCCGGGCAGCGAGCTCGGGTGTGAGGGTCAACGTCAGGCTTTGGGCTGCGGACATGGCGGCGGGAATAGCGGGGGATCGGATCGACCCTGACAGCCGAACCTGAGCCGCCACAAGGGCCAAACCAGCCTCCCTCCGCCCTCCAACCCGGTACGGTTAGCGAAAAGCAGCTTCAGTGCGTGTGGTGTGATCCTACAGAGGCTATGGTTCTTTAACGGCAAAGCCAACGGCAGAGGCTGGCAGCCCTGGCAATGCCTGGCAGCCAAGGTGCCGTTAACCGGCGGGCCCCTAGCGCAGGGGGCATGCCCCCCGATCCCAAGAGCCTCGATCCCAAGCGCCTGGCCCGGGATGCCAAGCGTGCCCAGGCCCAGAGGCCGGATGCCGGCATCGGCCGCGAAACCACTGGCGTCACCCGCGCCGTGCGCGCCGGCCTGCCCGTCATCCGCGAGTTGCGCGCGGCCGGCGTGACCTGGGCTGCTATCGCCGAAGCCATGAGCGCACAAGGGGTGACACAGGGTGCGGGCAAGCCCCTGACCGCCACGCGGCTCACCGCCATCGTCACCCAGGTCGAGGCTCAAGAGCGCCGCAAGGCCGAGCGCGAGGCCCGACGCCGCGCACGGCCTGATCTCACCGTCTCGCCCGAAGCGATCTCACCCAGCGCACCCGCAAGCTCGCTGCCGCCCTCTGCCACACCGGCCCCTCTGCCAGCTCGCCCCACCCCGCCAGGATCCGGCGCGCGCGCCACGGAGGAAGAGATCCGGCGTGCCGGCCTCGACGATCTACACCGCCTCCTGAAGAAGCCCTGAAGAAGGTCCATCCATGCCCCGCATCCTCCTCGTTGCCCAGGACAAGGGCGGCTCCGGCAAGACCGTGCTGGTGCGCGCGCTCGCCGAGTGCCTGCCCTCCGCTCACCTGATCGAGATCGAGGCCAACCGCCGCCTGATCGAGCTGGAGGACCGCGTCAGCTTCTTCCCCGTGCGGGCCGAGCGCGGTGAGATCAACCGCACGGGTGGCGCGGCCGCGCGCGCTGAGTTCGACGGGCCGCTCAACGCCATCGCAGGCGCACAAGGGCCGGTCATCGTCGATGTCGGCGCCAACACGGCCGGCTCGCTCCTCCCGCTGATCGGCGAGGCGCAGGCGCGCTACGCTCGCCGCGGCGTCGAGTTCGCCCTCCTCGTCGTGCTCACCAGCGAACCCGGTGCGCTCGCCAACGCTCCGGTCCTGCTCGATCTCGCCCGCCCCTTCACGGCGGCGCGCTTTGCGGTCGAGAACCAGATCGAGGGTGCGGTCGATCCGAAGGCTCTGAAGGCCTTTGCCAAGGATGTCACCCTGACCCGACTGGAAAAGCTCAGCCTGGATGAGCGCGCCAACGAGCTCCTGCAGAAGGGCGGCTTGCGCTTCATCGGCGAGGACCTCACCGCGGCTGAGGACAGCCTGACCGGGCGCTACGGCTTTGCCGAGGCGGGACGCATCATCGAGGATCTCACCGGCTTCCGGTCCAAGGCCATGCAGGCCGCCGGTCCGGCCGCGCGCTGGCTGGAGGGCTGAGGGCGCATGGCACGCCTGCCCTCTCGGACCCAGCCTTCCACGGTCGAGGCGCGCCTGCAAGCAGCGCAAGAGGCCGAGCGAGCAGCCACGCGGCGGGTTGAGCAGGCGAGCCGCGCCCGGTTGGCCGAGCTCCTGCGGCTGGCGCCGCGCGAGCGTCTGACCCACCTCGACGACCCGGCTCTCGTCGGCCCGGATCGGATCAGCCTGCGCCGCTCGCTCCAGGCGAGCCTCGTCCGGCCACGCCGCCGCTGGCAGCCGAATGGCCGGCTGCAGGCGCTCGGCCGGCGCCTCGGGGCAGCGCTCCTGCGCCAGCTCCTGCACCCGGCCGTGCTGGGCCTCGTCGCCCTCGGCGGCGTCTGCCTCTCCACGGCCTGGTCCAACACACCGCGCGTGGCGATCGCAACGCAGGCGCTGGCCAGCAACGTGGTCGGACCGGACGGCCGCGTGCAGGCCTACACCGTGCCGGCCCGGAGCTGGGTCGCGGTCGAGCAGCTCGGCACCGACGTGGCGCAGATGCGGGTCTGGTATCCGCGTCAGGGCTACGGACACGGCAAGGTCTGGCGCACCGGGCTCGACTTCGCCCGATAACGATCAGCCCTGGTCATCCTCGCCTGAGCCGCCCCGGCGGCAGAGGCCCTCGCGCGAGGGCTGCCGAACGGTTCTGGGTGGCCGTCTTCAGGCGGTCGCCCGCACCGGCGCCACCGGATCGAGCAGGCCGGCAAAGCGCGCGTCGCGGTGGGCGAAGGTCTTGCGCAGCTTGAGCGGGTCGGTGGTGTAGGACGCGCTGTTGAGGAAGACCAGGCTGTGGCGCTGGGTCAGGCGGGCGAGCTCGGAGGCCGGCACCAGCGCCTCAGGTCCGGGCGCCACGCTCTTCGTCTCCCGGCCGGTGGTTGGATCGCGCGAGATCGTCTCCTGCACGCCCGTGAAGGTGCCGAGCGCGTTCGACCAGCGCTCGCGTTCCGCGCCCTGCGCGCCCGAGAGGTTGAACAGCATCAGTGCCTCGGCCGTGTCGCGCAGGATGGCCGCACCCGCTTCACCATAGGTGTCGACGATCTGCGCCTCCGACTGCCAGAAGGTCCACAATGACACGCCGTAGCCCGGCAGCTCGCCAGTCCCGCGCAGGACCGCGTCGAAGCGCCCGAGCACGTAGGCCTCGTCGATGATGACCAGCAGGCGCTCAGCGACAGGCCTGCGCCGCACGGTGCTGAACAGGGCGGCGAGCAACCAGCGCACGTAGGGCGCCATCTCCTTGCGGCGGTCGTCGGCCGGCAGCACGATGTAGAGGTCGGCGTCGCCCGCGCAGAGCGCGTCGAGGCGGAAGCTGTGACCGGTCACGATCCTCTGCATGCGTGGATCCAGCATCCAGCTGAAGCTCTGTGCCGCGGTCGTGAGGATGCTGGCGCGGCTCTTCTCGTCGTCGGAGTCGAGGATGCCGCGCGCGTCGCAGGCGACCGCGTCGTCGTGCCCCTCGAGCGCCGCGCGCAGCACCTCGGGATCGCGCACCAGGGCCGCGGCCTCGGGCGCGCCCTGTCCGGCCCGGATCGCGCATTGGAGCGCTGCCACGATGAGGACACCGGCCCGGTCGCGGAAGAAGGCACCGGCCTCGCTGGTCTGGCCGGTCTCCGGCAGGAGGGCACGGGCCATGCTCTGCAGTTCCAGCACGTCCTCGGGATCGAGGCCGAGCAGCGGGTCCCAGCGATCCATGCCGCCAGCGAGGTCGAGCGGATCGAGCACGTAGACCGTCTGACCCATGCTCTCGCGCCGTCGGCGTACGGCGCGCACGACGTCGCCCTTGGGGTCGATCACCACGGCAGGGCCGGCCCAGGCACCAGGTTCGGGGAAGGCGAGGTTGGGCAGGATCAAGCCGCTGGTCTTGCCCGTGCGTGGCGGCGCGATGGTGAGCAGGTTACCCTCGACCTGCACGCGCACGGCTCGACCCGTATCCGGATCGAGGCCGAGCTCGATGCCCTTGCGCATGCGGGCAAGCGCGCGCGGCGAGGCGAACTGCGCGTCGCCGAAGCGGCGCAGGCGGTGGCGCAGCGGCACGAGGCGCCCGCCCATCAGGATGATGGTGCCGAGCGCGACGGCGGCTCCCCAGACGAGAAGGAAAGCCTCGCGGCCGCCGCCGGGGAGCGCCTGCGCACGGCCGAGCGCCATGTTGAGGTAAGTGCCGGCCATGCGGACAAAGCCGCCGATCCAAGCGCGCAGGCCGCTGCCCTCCGGCGTGAACCAGTCGGCGGGGGTTCCTCGCAAAGACGGCCAGACCCGCGCGTCGAGGCCGTGGCTCGCGAGGTACGCGGCCGGGTAGCCGAGCAGGAAAGTGGCGAGCACGACAACGAGGACGAGGCCGGCGCGGAGAGGAAGGTCGGGACGATGCATGGCGATGCCATAAAGCCGTACACGTGAGCATACGGGATGCGGCGTAGATCAACCTTGAGCGAGCCGGTGAAGTAGCTGTTGACCATCTTGAACAGGACGAGAACGGAGACAAGGCTTCGTTAGAATTGTCTCCGTCAGAGCGCAGCCGGTATGCAAGATCGAGCCGGTGTTCCCTTGTTGTCGCACTCGCTCAGTTCGAGCGCGAACTCATCCGCGAGCGTATCAGCGTCGAGTTGCGAGCTGCGTAAGCGCACGGGCATAAAGAAGGCCGCAGGCCAATGGTCATACTCGACATGCTTGCCTCATCTCGTGCTACTCTGGTTACAAGCCTCACCATGCGCCAGGCTGCCGCTCGCAGGAAGATGTGCCTCCGTATTTTTTCTAGGTATTAATATTATTTTATATTTCGTTTGATCCAATAATTTATACTTTCTCTAGAGCGCACGGCATTATTCATGAGATAGAATGGAACCTCGTTATCATTCTTTGAATTCAATATATTTGGCGTAAGTGGAGCTACTTCATCATTGATACTGAAAATTTGTATTTGGAAATTTTCTATTTTATCATGGATTATTTGTAGTATGTCCATGCTATTTTCTGTATGAAAAACGTCCTGATTTCTTAGATCGCCATCTACATTTCCAATGACTACCGAAAATCTTGCATCTGATATCTCTGATATCTGAAGCAGATTTTGTATATTTAGTCGACAGTTGTCCGACTTAATTTCGAATTTTTGCCTCTTTGCAAGTGTATCGCTAGTCATGAATTGCTTGAATGTCCGCCGCTTTAGCGAAAACCAGTTACTGAATTGATTTATTTCATCTTGTCTCTTCCTGTTAAAGGCTGATCCCATGTCGTCGATAACTGTGTTAGGGCCGCCGCGTGCGAAGTACCCGAAACGGAGATCAAGAATGCCCATATACGCCTCGTTAACCAAAAACTCTGCCGACCGAGTCGCGATCTTTTTGCCTGCAGGCCCCGTACTGGTTGGGTGTCCGCCGCGAGCGGACGGTTTGTAGCGAAAGGGTTTAACGCAATGGTTGAGTTCGGTACTGCGGTTGAGCTCGATGGTGAGCAGATCGTGCCGACCCAGGTGGGCGACATGAGCCTGCAAGTGCCCTTGAGCGACGTTGAGGAACTCGCGATGGGAGTGGTGGGAGCGCGCATCGATGATGCGATCGTCCCCTCGCCGACCCGCCCGGGCTGCTTCAGCATCAGTCTGAACGCCGTGGGGCTGACCCGTGTCGTGGTTACCCAGGAAGAACTGGGCCGCATCGTCCAGCGCTGCCGTGTGATCACGAACATGGCCTAATTATACGAGGGCCGGAGCTGCTACGGCGGCTCCGGCCCTCTGCCTTGGGTCCGTCGACGCCACGAAAGCAAGGTCAACCGGTGGGCGAGGGCCTGATGGTGTGGACGGCCCCTGCTCCGGCATCGCTGTGCCAGGATGAGGTCGTTGGGTCTCATCGGCAGGAGCCGTCCATGGCACAGGTTAGCACCATCGGCCTCGATCTGGCGAAGAACGTCTTCCAGGTTCACGGCCTCGATCCGCAGGGCAAAGTCCTCGTGCGTCGGCCGTTGCGCCGAACCGAAGTCCTGCCCTTCTTCGCCAAGCTTGCGCCGTGCCTGATTGGGATGGAAGCCTGCGGCACCGCCCATCACTGGGCGCGCGAGCTGACGAAGCTCGGCCATACCGTCAAGCTGATGCCGCCGGCCTACGTGAAGCCCTACGTTAAGCGCGGCAAGACCGACGCCGCCGATGCCGAGGCGATCGCGGAGGCCGTTCAACGGCCGACCATGCGCTTCGTCGCCATCAAGACGACCGACCAACAGGCGGTGCTGATGCTGCACAAGGTGCGCGATCTGCTCGTCCGTCAGCGGACCATGCTGATCAACGCGCTCCGCGGGCATCTGGCCGAGTTCGGCATCGTGGCAGCCCAGGGTGCTGTCGGCGTGAGGAGCGCCATCGCGCAGTTCAGGGCCGATCAGGCCAGCCTGCCGGAGTTGGCCCGATCAGCGATCCGCCACCTCATCGGCCAGATTGAGGCGGTCGCCGAGGACGTGAAGAAGGCCGAGACGGAGATCCTCGCCTGGTGCCGGGCCGACGCCGCGAGCCGTCGCCTCCTGACCATCCCCGGCATCGGGCTGATCACCGCCAGTGCGATCGCGGCGGCCGTCCCTGACCCGACCCTGTTCCGCTCTGGCCGTCAGTTTGCAGCCTGGCTCGGTCTGACGCCGCGGTCCCAGAGCAGCGGCGGCAAGGAGCGGCTTGGGAGGATCAGCAAGCAGGGCGACGGAACGATCCGCCGGCTGCTCGTTGTGGGGGCCACGGCGGTGATCCGGGTGGCGCGCCAGGACAATCCCGGACGCGCCTGGGCCAAGCGGCTCCTGGAGCGCAAGCCCGCGCGGGTCGTGTCGGTGGCGCTTGCCAACAAGACCGCCCGGATCGCCTGGGCGGTGATGATGCGCGGCGAGGTCTACAGAGCGCCCGCCGTCTGACGAGATCCCGCCTGCCGGTCCTCTTGCCGGCGACGGGGGTGCGAGGTGCTGAGAGGTGATGACGAACCGGTCGAGCCGGGATTGAGGGGAGCCCGCTTTGCGACATGCGCTTTCAGGCGCGATGGCTTGATAGGGACCTCAGTCGCGGACTTCATCAGGGCCAGCGGCCATGAGCGCCGCGTCGACAGGCCGGACACATGACTGCACCCCGACCGGGCAGCATCCCTTTTCCGCTTGCACCGCAGGGGCCGTCCACACATGTCGCAAACTCGGGTCCAGGCCGCAGAAGGGGCTCTGCCGCCCCGCTCTTACGCTTTGTTCGCGACGGGAAATCCGAAGCAGCAGGCGAGCAGCTGGTTCTGCTCCCGCGCCGTCCAGGCACCCGCATACCCGAAGCCCTTGCGCAGCCACAGCATGGCTTCGAAGCCCCGGATCGTGCGCCACGCCGTGTGGAAGGAGTGGAACCTGCCGACCCGCGACATCGCCCGCTTCAACCGGAAGTGGTCGCTCCCGATCCCCTGCTGCAGGTGCTTGGTGACGTGGTGAGTGGGCGGGCGCGGCAGCACTAGGTCACACATGCAGATCTGATTTAGGAACGGCTGCCCTCAGTCATGACTGAGAAAGACAGCGTACAGTGATCAACCCCCAACACGCTCGTGGTCGCCGAGCTAGCTCTCGACGGCCCGGATCCGTCTCAAGCCGGCTCCATCTATGATGTGCATCTTGATTGAGGCTCGATCACAACGTTATCGCCGTAGTGCTGGTCGAGCTGATGTTGAGCATCCATCAGGACACTACGACGCGAGAGCTCGGCGCACGGCATCTGGCTCACGCTCGATGACGCGTAAGAGCGTCTGCATCGTGGCGTCAGGTCGACGACGCCCTTGCTCGTAGGCTTCCATCGTCCGTGCCGAGATCCGAAATTGTCGCTCGAACTCCTTCGTTGACGGAGCCACCTTGCGCCTGATCGCTTGCACCCGCTCAGGCGTCAGCACATCGTCGGGCACCTCATAGCTCTCGGCTTCGACCTCACCACGCAGGTAGGCGGCCATCTCCTGAAACGCCTCGACCAGATCGTCACCGACCCGAGAGTCGTTAGGCTGCTGAGGGCTCTGCGTCATGGTTCGACTCCTTTGATGCTCGCGATCGCTTCGAGGATCGCCTTCCGTTGCTCCGGTGAGAGGTCATCCCGCTCATTCTTCGGGTAGGCCGTCATCATGAACAGCACTCCTGGCGCGACCGCGACGTAGTAGACGGTGCGCCCACCCCCGCTCTTTCCACGTCCAGGCAGAGGGAAACGCGCTTTACGAGCCCCACGTAGACCACGGATCATGGGGTGCGCTTCAGGGGCTCGGACGATCGACAATTCGATCGCAGCCTGAGCCTCCTCGCTAAGCCCCATGCTCCTCATCGCCCGGACATAGGGCTTCAGCCGGACAACTTTCATGGCCCCATACTACATCACCGTGCTACGACATTGTAGGGGTTTGCACTAACTTCCACGCACTTTGAACGACGCGTTGGGGGTGCGCCTTGACCGACCACAGCCTGTCCCGCGCAAGAGGTCGCTGCCTTTGGCATGCTCTGATCAGGGGGAGCTTTTGTCCAAGCTTTGCCTGGTATCTCAGATCAGCCGGACGGCCTTGCCTTTGTCGATCTCGGCCTCGTTGTAGTAGCGCGCCGCCTGCTGCACCGAGCGGTGCTGCGAGAGCTGCATCGCTTCGGGCAGCGGCACGCCCTGCTTCCCGGCCTCGGTCATGAACCCCGACCGTAGTCCGTGCGCCGAGAACAGCGCCGGGTCGAGCCCGGCTCGGGCGCAGCGCGCCTTCAGGATCGCGTTCACGCTCTGCGGATCGAGCGCCGTCGTGCCGAGAAGACCCCAGCGGTCGATGCGCCGGAACACCGCCCCGCTCTCGATCTTGGCGAGCGTCAGCCAGTCGAGCAGAGCGGTGGCAGCGCGCCCGATCACCACCACGCGGGCGTCGTCCTCGGCCGTGGTGGTTTTGGTGCGTCCGAGCCGGATCGTGATCTTCGCGACCATGGGGCTATCCGGGTCGGCCGGATCGCGTAGCACGGGAGCCTCGCGCACTAGGTCCTCGACCCGCAGGCCCGCCACCTCGGCCCGGCGCCGGCCGCCCGACGCGAAGGCGGCCAGCAGCAAGGCTCGGTCGCGCACGTCGACCAACCGATGCTCGTACAGACAGGTGGCGAGCAGTTTCTCGATGACCGCGGCAGTGACCGCCCGCGCGCTCTTGCGGGCGCGCGGCCGCCGGTTCGCCCGGACGGCCAGCGAGAGGGCGGTGCGCAGGCGCGGCGCCTTGAAGGGGCCTTCGACGCCGCGGAAGCGATGTAGGGTCGACCAGTGGGCGAGGCGCCGGCGCACGGTCGAGACCGCATGGGGGCCGGAGACCCGCAGCAGGCCGCGGGCCCGGAGGGCGTCGGCGACGGCATCGGGGATCCCGTGGCGGGGGTCGCTCTCGCGCTCTGCCGGATCCCAGAGGTGATGAACGACGAACTTCAGCGCCAGGGCCTCGGTTGCCGGCCAGGGCAGGGGGTGGCCGGTGGCAGCCAGGCACCAGGCCTCGAGGTAGCCGAGGTCGGAGGCGAGCGCCCGGAGCGTGTTGGCGCCCATGCCGGAGCGGGCGAGGTGCTTGAGGGTGGCGGCATCTTCGTCGGTGAGGAGGAGGGCGAGGCGCTCGCGGGCATCGAACGGCAGGAGCCCAGCGAGGGCGTCGAGGTCGCGCTCCCGGGCGAGAGTCGGATCCGAGAGGAGAGCAGGGGTGGGATCGGACATCGCGGGCGGGCTTCAGCAGGGATCTAGACCGCATCCAAGCCGATTTAGGGCCCTGAGTCTATCACCATCGATAAGGGCAAATTATCAATGGTCAGGGCAGCACTCACGCAGTGATGCCGGTGCGCGAAGCAAAATGCGTTGTCGCTTCCGTGACGACGCGTTGGTACAAGAAGAACAATGGTTTACCGCCTGCTAGAACCGCTCCCCTGGACCGCCCTCGCCACGCCGCTGGCCGCCGCTGAAGACGCCCTCGCTCGTCTCGACCAGCTCCTCGCCACCAGCCCTCTCCGCGACGGCTGGTGCGCCCGCACCGACTTCGCCGACGCCTGCGCCAGCCTCGCCCTCCACGGCGACCTGGTCCTCCTCGAGGACCTCGTCCTCCACGACGCCGGTCGCGATCGGCACGCCCCCTCGCAGGAGCTCACCCGCGCCCACGCCGTCCTGCGCACCCGCCGCCGTATCGCCACCGCCGAGCCCGGATGGGCTACCAGCCCCACAGGTCTCGCCGTCCTATCCGAGGATCCGGATGGAGCGGGGGACCGCGACCAGGCCCCGATACCAGACGGGCTGTCACTCGAAGCCGCGGACAGGGAGGGGGATTTTGCGGACGTCGATGACGCCTTCGCAGCCGAGCTCGCCGACATCGACGCCCTGATTGCCCGTTCTAGCCGCCTCCTCACCGACCCCGGTCCGGTGAGAGAGAAATCGGCCATGCTCTACGATCCGGAGTGGGGTGAGACCGACCGCCTCAGCAACTGGCGCCAAGTGGTCGCCGATACCCGCACCCTGCCGCCGGTCCTTGCCGCCACCATCGCCTACGATGCCTGGACCGCCCTCGAGCCGCTCCAGCACCGCGCCTGGTTCGGATCCCTGCTCGCCGCCGACCTCCTGCGCGCCCGCGAAAAGGCCCGACACCACCTGCCCACTCTCGCCAACGCCCTCCGCCGCGTGCCCCGCGACCGCTGGCTCGTGCGCGACCCGCTGACCCGCTGGCTGGCTGTCCTCAGCGCCGTCACCGCGGGTGCCGAGCAGGGCATGAGAGATCACGACCGATGGATGCTGGCGCGCGAGGTCCTGCAGGCGAAGGTGCGGGGCAGGCGGGGGAGTTCAAGCCTGCCTCGCCTCATCGACCTCGTGCTTGCCCGCCCGCTGGTATCCACCACGACCATCGCAGACGAGCTCGGCGTCACACCTCGCGCCGCCCAGACTCTCGTGGCCGAACTCGGCCTGCGCGAGCTCACCGGGCGGGGGCGATACCGGGCATGGGGGATCTTATGAGTCGATGTCACGGGTGCGGCGGATCCATGAGCTTCGCAGCGCTGAAGTTGCCGTCGATGGCAGCGGTCCGGTGTGACAAAGTACTGACGAAGGAGTTTATTCTTGAGATTGCCGGGGATCATATGCCGGCAGGGACTTGTCTGACGCCGGCCGTCCTCCATAGGACTTTCCGTGTTCGGATCTGGATGGATCCTCGCGTCAGAAAGGATTTACGTGTCGGACGAGCCCCAAGCCCAACAGCCTGAATTCATCGACCTCGTGGCCGATATCGTGTCGGCCTATGTGAGCAAGAACAACGTCCCGGTCGCCGAACTGGCCGGTTTGATCGCCTCGGTACACGCTTCGCTGAGCGGCCTCGGCCAACCCGCCGCCGCGCCGGCCGAGGACCACAAGATCACACCAGCCCAGATCCGCAAGTCTGTCACCCCGGACGCCATCACCAGCTTCATCGATGGCAAGCCGTACAAGTCGCTCAAGCGGCACCTGACCTCGAACGGCCTGACACCCGACGAGTACCGCCAGAAGTACGGTCTGCCGCGCGACTATCCGATGGTGGCAGCCGCCTACGCGGCCCAGCGCTCCGAGCTCGCCAAAAGCCTCGGCCTCGGCCAACTCCGGCGTGATCGGGCGGCAGCCAAGAAGGTGGCTGAGAAGCGGGCCACACCCGATCCCGTGGTCACCGCGTCGGCCGACGCTAAGCCTGTACGCCGCGGCCGGCCGAAGAAGGCCGAAACCAGCGCAGCCGAGTGACGTCGGATCCTACCAATCCATGGCGACGACAGAGTGCCCGGCGCACGCTGTCGCTCTCGGGCGTGCTCCTCGTTGCGGGAGATTTCGTGATCGCCGCGGTTGGTGTGTATTTCGCCGTTGAGGATGTCGTCCTCCACTGGATCAGGTAGGCGTATCGCCTGCTTAGGGTTGTGCGATCCTGTATGATGCTCGATACGGTGCCATTGTTCGCTCGTGAACCGAGCCATGCAGTGGGAAAGCTTTCCGTGTCGCAACAAGACCAAGGCTCATCGGCTACTCTCGTTGGGCTCGCCGCTGACATCGTGTCGGCTTACGTGTCCAAAAACTCCCTTCCGGTTGCGGCGCTGCCTGACCTGATCGCGTCGGTCCACACCTCGTTGACGAACCTGGGGCAGGCAGTTGCCGAGGAGCCCGAGAAGCTGACCCCGCCGGTGCCCATCAAGAAGACGGTCACCCCGGACTACCTGATCAGCCTCGAGGACGGGAAGCAGTACAGGTCACTGAAGCGGCATCTCTCTACGCGCGGTCTCACCCCGGAGGAATACCGCCGCAAGTGGGGCCTGCCGCATGACTATCCGATGGTAGCAGCTACCTACGCGGCTCAGCGCTCGGAGCTTGCGAAGAACAGCGGATTGGGCCGGCCCCGCAAGGCAGCCTGAGCCCTTCCCAACTACCCCCTGACGACCGGCATCACGCAAAGACGACAGGGGTGCAGACGGGCTCGACCGGTCCAGTAGGGTAGTCCTCTATGGACCGGGACGGCGGCTGCAATGGCCGAGATTGGGAGCATTTTACTTACATTTGAATGCCTGACAGGGTTTGCTGACACCCGCCGGCATTCGCGGCTCTCGCGTAAGTCGCGTCAGTCCCAGCCGGTCCGCCGTCGTGTCAGGAATGGGTCGTTTTTCATACATCCCAATCCCGCCAGCAGAATGACTGCTCGGGGTCGCAAGCAGCTCCTCATACGATCAAGCTGATTGGATTTTGACCCTATGCGTCCACGATGATCCGCGGAGTGAGCGGCACGGTGATCGTGCACAGGAGGCCACCCTGCGCGAGGGTCAGCTTCGTCTGCCCACCCAACTCGTGCGGCAGCATCCGCTCGAGCAGATCGAACCCGAAGCCGCGCCGAGGCGGATCACTCGGGAGGGGCACCCCGGTCTTGGTCAGCCCCCGTCGGAGTGGTCCGCCCTGAAGTATGGCTTTGAGCCGACGGAGGACGGACGCGATGGGAACGAAGAAGCACAAGCCGGAAGAGGTGGTGGCCAAGCTGCGGCAGGTGGACGTGCTGGTCTCGCAGGGGCAGAGCGTGGCTGATGCGATCCGGGCGATTGGCGTGACCGAGGTCACGTATTACCGCTGGCGCAAGGAGTTCGGCGGGCTGAAGTCCGACCAGGTGCGCCGGATGAAGGAGCTGGAGACCGAGAACCAGCGGCTGCGCAAGGCGATCGCGGATCTCACGCTTGACAAGCTGATCCTGCAGGAGGCCGCCCGGGGAAACTTCTG
>NZ_JACWCT010000080.1:30809-31066 GCF_016613415.1 Methylobacterium ajmalii
GAGCCCCGCGCGCCGGCGCGCCTGCATCGAGCATGTCCGGACCGTGCTAACGGTCTCCGAGCGGCGCGCTTGTCGCGCCCTCGGACAGCATCGCTCGACGCAGCGCAAGCTGCCGCGGGGGAGAGACGACGAGGCGGCGCTGCTGGCCGACCTGGTCGAGGTGGCGCGCCGGTATGGCCGCTACGGCTACCGCAAGATCGCCGCCCTGCTGCGGGCGGCGGGCTGGCTGGTCAACGACAAGCGAGTGGAGCGGCTGT
>NZ_JACWCT010000080.1:31309-31515 GCF_016613415.1 Methylobacterium ajmalii
GGGCGGCGGGCTGGCTGGTCAACGACAAGCGAGTGGAGCGGCTGTGGCGGCAGGAGGGGCTCAAGGTGCCGGCCCGTCAGCCCAAGAAGGGTGGGAGTGCCCCGTTTCTGTGGACGGCTACGGGGCTTGACTGAGCAGGATCTCGGTTGCGGGTTTTGGGCGGTGCTCCTGTTCGTAGACGAGGGGTGAGCGGTAGCCCAGGGCGG
>NZ_JACWCT010000081.1 GCF_016613415.1 Methylobacterium ajmalii
GGCGGCACCGACGACCCCGCCCACCACCGCGCCGATCGGCCCGGCGACGAGGGCGCCCGCCACCGCGCCGGCCCCGGCGCCGACGACGGTGCGGCTCTGCGCCTGCGCGGCCGGCGCGGCCAGCAGGGAGGCGCCGAGGGCGGCGGCGAGGAGGGCGAGCCTCGGCGGGAAACGGGTCACGGGCGATCCTCTCGTACGATGAAGCCTTGTCGGGGCCCCGATGCCGCAGGACCGTGACCAAACGGCGGCGGGCCGCAGGTGGGGCACGGGCCTGCGCCCGCACCCCTAGGCGCGGCGCCCCCGAGGGGCTAGGAGAGCGCGAGGATCGGGGCCCGCGCGCGCCCCGCGAGAATCGGGGGCTCACGCCCCGCGCAGTCAGGAACCCGGACGCGATGGCAGACAAGGCGGTCCCGCACTTCCACAACCAGGACGGCGTCCAGGTCATCCAGGTGGGCTCGAAGGAGTTCATGTGCATCGGCGCGCTGCCGCCGTTCGACCATCCCCATGTCTTCCTGGACATGGGCGCCGATTCCGAGATCATCTGCCAGTACTGCTCGACGCTGTACCGCTACAACCCGAGCCTGAAGGCCGGGACCGCGGCGCCGGCCTCCAGCGTCTGGGACGACCGCGCCCGCCTCGCGGCCGAGTAGGCCTTGGCGCTCCCTGCCGCGCCGGGACGGCCGGTCGCCGACCGGCCGGGCCTGCGCGTCGCGATCGTCGGGGCCGGCATCGGCGGGCTGACCGCCGCCCTGGCGCTCGCCGCCCGCGGCCACGCGGTCACCCTCGTCGAGCGCCGCATCGCCTTCAGCGAGGTCGGCGCGGGCCTGCAGCTCTCCCCCAATGCCAGCCGGGTGCTCACCGATCTCGGCCTCGGCCTGCCGCTGCGCCGCGTCGCCGGCGAGCCGGAGCGGGTGCGCATCCGCGGCATCGCGCACGGGCGGGAGATCGGCGCGATCGCGCTCGGCGCCGCGATGCGCGAGCGGTTCGGCGCGCCCTACTGGGTCGTCCACCGCGCCGACCTCCAGACCATCCTGCTCGACGCCGCCCGCGGCCGCCCCGGCATCCGCCTGCTCGTCGGCCGCACCGTCGCGGGCGTGCGCGACGCTCCCGACCAGGCCACCCTGACGCTCACCAGCGACGGCGGCCGCAGCGAGACGCTCGAAGCCGACCTCGTGGTGGCGGCCGACGGCGTGCGCTCGGGCCTGCGCGCCGCCCTCGACCGGCGGCCCTTGCGCCCCCGCGGCGAATCGGCCTGGCGCGCCACCCTGCCGCGCGAGGCGGTGCCCGAGGTTTTTCTCGCCGACGAGACCGGCCTGTGGCTCGGCCCGCGCCGCCACGTCGTGCATTACCCGATCAATGCCGGGCGCCGGCTCAACCTCGTGGCGGTGATGCCCGACCAGCCCGGCGGCGAGGACTGGGCCGGGGCGGGCGACCCCGCGCGCCTGCGCGCCGCCTTCGCGGATGCCGCCCCGCCGCTCGCCGACCTGCTCGCCCGTCCCGAATCCTGGCTGGTCTGGCCGCTGACCGACCGCGCCGCCGCCCGCCCGATGGCCCGCGGCCGGATCGCACTCCTGGGCGACGCCGCCCATCCGGTACTGCCTTTCCTGGCCCAGGGCGCCGCCATGGCGATCGAGGATGCCGCGGTGCTGGCCCACAGCCTCGAGGCCGACCGGCCGGTGCCGGCGGCGTTGTCCGCCTACGCGGCGGCCCGGATCGAGCGGGTGCGCCTGATCCAGAGCCACGCCCGCCGCAACGGCCGCGTCTACCACGCCGGCCCCCTCGTCGCGGCCGCCCGCGACCTCGTGATGGGACGCCTGCGGCCCGAGAAGATGACCGAGCGCTACGCCTGGCTCTACGGCTGGCGCCCGACCTGAGGGTTGTGAGACCGCGACGGGGCCTTGATCTGCGCCCCGCCCCCGGCTAACTCGGACGGATCGGGCAAGCCCCGCGCGGACGTGGCGGAATCGGTAGACGCACGAGACTTAAAATCTTGCGACCTCTGGTCGTGCGGGTTCGAGTCCCGCCGTCCGCACCACCCACGGTACACGACAGGGCGTGAAGCCTGTCTGCGTCAAGACTTTCCCATACACAACCTCATCCTGAGGCGCGAACGCAGTGAGCCTCGAAGGCGGGCTCCAGTAATCGTAGCGACATCTGGATGTCTCCTTCGAGGTCAGTCGATCTTCGATCGACTAACACCTCAGGATGAGGTAGCGGGCGGGAGAGATAGTCATCCCGGATTCACGCCACTGTCGTGGCCTGTCCGCACCAGGCAAAGACAACTATTTGCAATTCCTTCATTCGTTTTATGTCTTTTAATCGCTTCATATGCAGTAAATTCTGAATTAAATTTGTTCACTTCCAGCAATGGTCGTTTGGCTTTGGGTAGGCGACGAATTTGCGATTGTGGCTACAGGTTTATTCCCCGTCGCCATCGACCACGGCGGTAGGCTGGTCGAAGAACCTCCCCTTCACCGCATGGTTTCCCGGGCGCCACGATCGATGCACTCACCAACGTGGTGATGCAGGCATACTCCAAGAATCCAGAGAATGAATATTTGTAGAAGAGCGCGGCTTAGCACTACTGCTCGTCGACCGGACAGGGCCGGTGGCAGATTAGTGCCAGGATGCGGCCTGGGTCAGGCGCGGGGTTTCGCCTCTCCCCGCAGGCGGGGAGAGGACTTCATCGACGACAAGGTCGATGAAGTGAGCGCAAGCGAAAGCCGAAGCGGAGGTGAGGGGGGCCGGAGCAGCCACATTCGGCATTTCCCCCTCTCCCCGCGCCCCGCGGTTGGCGAGAGGGGAAAACCAGCGCCTCTTGCGGGGCGGTGATTGAAGTGGAACGGGTCACTGGGTCAGGCCAACGCCTGGATCGGCCCCCCGACCTCCGGCGCCCGCATTACTGCCCCCATCACCGCCACAGCGGCAGCCCCCACCGCGCGGCAGGACGGCGCCGTCGTCGGATCGAGGCCTCCGAGTGCCACGACAGGCATCAGCGCGGCCGCCTCGCCGAGCGCGGCAAGCCCCAAAGCTGGCCCATATCCCGGCTTGCTGGCAGTCAAAAAAATCGGGCTCAGGGTCACGTAATCCGCCCCCGCCTCCCGCGCCGCCCGCACCTCGGCCAGCGAATGGGCCGAGACGCCGAGCAGCGCCCCCCGCCCCAGCCGCGCCCGGGCCGGGGCGACCGCCGCCGCGTCGCCGAGCTGGACGCCGGCCGCCCCCACCTGCGCCGCCAGCTCCACGTCGCGCCCGATGGTCAGCGACCCGCCAACCCGGGCTAGCTGGGCCGCGAGATTTTCTGCGAGGGCCGCCCGCTCCGGCGCCGGCAGATCGCGGTCGCGCAGCCAGATCCAGCGGGCGCCGGCCGCGAGGCAGGCGGCGACGCGGGTCTCCAGCGGCTCGGGGCAGCCGTGCCGGTCGGTGACGATCAGGAGGCGGGCGGGCAGGCTCACGAGCCGACGAGGCCGAGTTGCGGGCTCGACGGCTCGGCCCGGGCGCGGCGCGGGATGCGGCCGGCCCGGTGCGCGAGGCGGCCGGCCTCGACGGCGTGGCGCATCGCGGCGGCCATCCGCACCGGATCGTCGGCCTTGGCGACGGCGGTGTTGAGGAGGACGGCGGCGGCCCCCAGCTCCATCGCCACCACCGCGTCCGAAGCGGTGCCGATGCCGGCATCGACGATCACCGGCACCGGGGAGCGGCGGCAGATCAGTTCGAGGTTCGCCGGATTGGCGACCCCCATGCCGGAGCCGATGAGCGAACCCATCGGCATCACGGCGGCGGCCCCGAGATCGGCGAGCCGGCTGCACACCACCGGATCGTCGTTGCAATAGGGCAGCACGACGAAGCCAGAATCGACCAGCTGGCGGGTGGCCTCGATCGTCTCGGCGACGTCCGGGTAGAGCGTCTCGCGGTCGCCGATCACCTCGACCTTGATCCAGTTGGTACCGAGCGCCTCGCGGGCGAGCTCCGCGGTCATCACCGCGTCGCGGGCGGTCTCGCAGCCGGCGGTGTTGGGCAGGAAGCGCGCGCCCTTCAGCCGCGCCACCGTGTCCGAGCCGTGGCCGTGGAGCGAGATGCGGCGGATCGAGACCGTCACCACCTCGGCCCCGCTCGCCCGCACCGCCTCGCTCATGATGGCTTGCGTCGGGTAGCCGGCGGTGCCGATGAGGAGGCGCGAGGACAGCGTCGTGCCGGCGATGACGAACGGGTCGTCGTGGGAGTCGGTCATGGGGGTGTCTCCGAAGCTTCGAATGTCTAGCCGCCCTGCATGGCGCGCACGATCTCGACGCGGTCGCCCTCGCCGAGCGGCGTCTCGGCCCAGGCGCGCTGGCGCACCACGGCGCCGTTGAGGGCGATGGCGAAGCCCTGCGGGCCGGAGAGGTCGAGGTCGGCGGTCTCCTCGCGCCACAGGGCATCGAGGGTGGCGGCCGCGCTGTCGCGGGGCTCGCCGTTGACGAGGATCTTCATGGGGTCTCGCGGGACGACGGGGTGAAGCGGGCAAGGCCGAAGGGCGCGGCGACCGGCAGCGTCTCGCCGCGCAGGATCAGGGCGGCGACCGCCTCGGCGGTGACGGGGGCGAGCAGGTAGCCGTTGCGGTGGTGGCCGGCGGCGAGCACGAGGCCCGGCCGCGCCTCGCCGAGGATCGGGGCGTCGTCGTCGGAGGTCGGGCGAAAGCCGCTCCAGACGCCGGCCACCCGCATCTCCTCGACGCCCGGAAGCGCCCGGCGGGCGCCCTCCAGCAGGGCGTAGAGCCCGCCGGCGGTGAGGTGGGGGTCGAAGCCGGTCTCCTCCACGGTGGCGCCGACGATCAGCGTGCCGTCGGCCTTCGGGGCCATGTGGACCTGCTCGGTCCAGACGACGTGGGAGAGGTGACCGCTGCGCGGCGTCATCTGCAGCGCCATCGACTGGCCTTTGAGCGGGCGCACCGGCAGGGCGAGATCGGGGATCAGCCCCCCCTCCCCGGCCCAGGCGCCGGAGGCCAGCACCGTGGTGCCGGCCCGTAGCGCGCCGGCCGAGGTCTCGATGCCGGTGATCCGCCCGCCCTCGCGGGTGAGCGCCGTGACGGTCGTCTCCTCGACGAGCCGCCCGCCGGCCGCCCGCAGCGCTCGGCGCAGGGCCGCCATCACCCGGGCGGGATCGACCTGGTGGTCGTCGGGGCAGAAGAGGCCGGCGGTGACGGTGGGGCGCAGGCCCGGCTCGCGGGCGCGCACCGCCGGGCCCGACAGCCACTCGGCGGCGAGGCCGTCGCGCCGCTGCAGCTCGTGGCGGAAGCGCAGGCGCTCGACCTCGTCGCGGCCGAGCGCGATCACGAGCGTGCCCTCGCGGCGGTAATCGATGGCGAGGCCGGATTCGGCCTCCAGCTCGTCGCGAAACGGGTGCCAGAGGCGCTGGCTCTCGACGCAGAGCGGCGACAGGCCCTCGCCGCCGGGCTCGTGCTCGGCGGCGGCCGCCAGCATGCCGGTGGCGGCAAGGCTCGCCCCGTCCCCGGCCGTGCCGCGCTCGACCACCGCGACGGCGAGGCCGGCGCGCGCCAGCCGCCAGGCGATCGAGAGGCCGATCAGCCCGGCGCCGATCACCGCGACGTCGGCGCGCTCCGGCAGGCGGTCGGTTCCTTCGGAGGTGGCCGGCCCGCTCCGCCGTCCTATCGTCTGCGCCCTGGTCGCGTGCACCCTCATCTCCACGGTGGCCCGAAGAGAGTTGGACAGCGCCCGGTGGCCGGATGATGCGCGGGGCCTGAGACGGCCTGTCCAATCCCTACGCCGGTATGAGCCGGATCAGGTTCGAAGGATTTCCGCGCCGACCGAGGCCGAAGGGCCTGCAGTCCAGCGGTGTCTCAGCCCCTTGCCGGGGATCTCCCTGGAACGGCCGGAATTTGGCGAGCGGGAGCCGGTTCGTCAACCGCCTGCGACCGCCCGCCGTGCCCGACGGAGCGAAATCGGCAGCCCTCGAATCGGCAACCCGAGAATCTCAACAACCCTCGAATCAGCAACCCTTGCCGGGCCGGTAGATCGCCATCTCCTCGGCGATGCCGTCGAGGGGGTGGGTGCCGAGGAGTTCGGGATCGCCCCACAGGAAGTCGACGAAGGGCTTCGACATCAAGAGCGGCTCGGACAGGATCTTGTTGAGCTTGGCGAGCCGGCTCGCCAGATTCACGTCGCGGCCGATCACGGTGAAATCGAGCCGGGCGCCGGAGCCGACATTGCCGTAGGCCGCCTCGCCGTGATGGAGCGCGATGCCGATCTCGATGCGGGTGGGAAAGCGCGCGGCGCGGTTGGCCTCCTCGACGCGCCGCAACGCGGCCTGCGCGGCCGAGAGCGCGCCCTGCGCCGCGCCGCCGAGGTCGTCGCCGCTCTCGCGGAAGATCGCGAGCAGCCCGTCGCCCATGTATTTCAGTACCTCGCCGCCCTCGCTCTCGATCGGCGGCACCAGGCAGTCGAAATAGGTGTTCAGCAATTCCACCGAGGCTTCGGGCGTGAGCGCGTCGGTGAGGTGGGTGTAGCCGCGCATGTCGGCGAACAGGATCGCCGAGCGGATCCGCTCGACCTGGCCTCGGCGGATGAAGCCGGCGAGGATCGCCTGGTGCGGCCCGTCGCCGACATAGACCCGCAGCACGTGGTCGAGCCGGGCGTTGAGGCCGCGCATCTCCATCACGGCCGACAGGGTCGGCACGATGAAGCGCAGGATGGCGAGGTCGTCGTCGCGAAAGCCGCGGGGGTCGCGCGTCGCGAAGGTGACGCCGTTCTTGGTGCCGTTGGTGAAGAACAGCGGCACGGTGATGTAGTGGGTGTAGCCCGCCGCCTTCAGCTCCGGGACGATGCTGAACCGGTCGTCGGGCGTCTGGCGCAGATCGAGGATGAGCCACTGCCCGGTGGCGTAGACATGCGCGAACGGGCTGCGCGAGAGCGCCTTCTCGGTCGCCTCGCCGTGGGGAAAGAGGCGGAAGCTGACGCCGTCCTCCCGAGTCCAGAACCGGCCGACGCCGGAATAGTCGGAGTGCAGGGCGTCGATGGCGGTGGTCGCCCGGTCGACCGGCACGCCGAGGTCGTTCAGCCGCTCGGCCATGCCGGCCAGGAGATCGCCGGATTCCGGCAGCCGCGCGCCCTCGCTGAGGAGCCAGTCGCGCAAGGCCACGCATTCGCGAAACAGGCCGATCGGAATGTCGCTCGCCTCCGACCCGTCCGCCGCGGCCGTGGGCGTCGGAACGGAGTTGAGGCGAGGCTGGTCGTGCATGGCTCTGACATGGGCTTCGCCGTACGGAACGGCAAGGCTTGGGAGGGGGTGATCGAATGGGCCGGCCGACCGTTCCGGCATGGTCGGGCCGGACGGAACCTTGGCGGTGGGACCCGAATCTGGTAGCGATCGAGACGCCCCCGGGACAACGTCCCGCCCGGCCGTAAGCGTCTCACGTCAAGCAACGCGCTCCCTGGGTGGTTCCACCGGGCGGGCCGCGTCGCCTCGCTCCGGGCGGATCCGTCCGCTTCGAAAGACGCGTCATGCCCTCCCTCATCGTTCCGCGCCGCCTTCCGGCCCGTACCGCGCCGCTTGTGACCGCCTTCCTGCTCTCGATCCTGATGACCTGCGTCGTCTCGGGCATCGCCACCCTGCTCAGCCTCGGGCCCACGCCCGACGCGCTGTGGCACTGGCCCCGCGCCTGGGGCCTCTCCTGGCTCGTCGCCTTCCCGACGCTGCTGCTCGTCCTGCCGCTGGTGCGCCGCGCCGTGGCGCGGATCGTGGCGCCGCTGTAACGGAGAAGGCCCGGGAGGCGGCTGCCTCCCGGGCCTTCTCGGTCCGTGCGGATGTCCGGGATCAGTTGTCGAGGAAGCTGCGCAGCTTGCGCGACCGGCTCGGGTGCTTGAGCTTGCGCAGGGCCTTGGCCTCGATCTGGCGGATACGCTCGCGGGTCACCGAGAACTGCTGGCCGACCTCCTCGAGGGTGTGGTCGGTGTTCATGCCGATGCCGAAGCGCATGCGCAGCACCCGCTCCTCGCGGGGGGTGAGCGAGGCGAGCACCCGGGTGGTGGTCTCGCGCAGGTTCGACTGGATCGCCGCGTCGATCGGCAGGACGACGTTCTTGTCCTCGATGAAGTCGCCGAGGTGGGAATCCTCCTCGTCGCCGATCGGGGTCTCGAGCGAGATCGGCTCCTTGGCGATCTTGAGGACCTTGCGGACCTTCTCCAGCGGCATCGCCAGCTTCTCGGCCAGCTCCTCCGGGGTCGGCTCGCGGCCGATCTCGTGCAGCATCTGGCGCGACGTCCGGACGATCTTGTTGATCGTCTCGATCATGTGCACCGGGATGCGGATCGTGCGGGCCTGGTCGGCGATCGAGCGGGTGATCGCCTGCCGGATCCACCAGGTCGCGTAGGTCGAGAACTTGTAGCCGCGGCGGTACTCGAACTTGTCGACCGCCTTCATCAGGCCGATGTTGCCCTCCTGGATCAGGTCCAGGAACTGCAGGCCGCGGTTGGTGTACTTCTTGGCGATCGAGATCACCAGCCGCAGGTTCGCCTCGATCATCTCCTTCTTGGCCTGGCGGGCTTCGCGCTCGCCCTTCTGGACCATGTGGACGATCTTCCGGTATTCCTGGATCTCCAGGCCGGTCTCGGAGGCGAGCGAGATGATCTGCTCGCGCAGCGTCAGGATGTTGACCGCGCCGCGCTCGGTGAAGTTCTTCCAGCCCTTGCCGCCGAGCTTGGCCACCCGCTCGACCCAGTGCGGATCGAGCTCGTAGCCCTGGTAGTGGCGCAGGAACTCGTCGCGGGCGACGCCGTGGTTCTCGGCGAGCCGCATCAGGCGGCCCTCGTGCGAGATCAGCCGCTTGTTGATGTCGTAGAGCTGCTCGACCAGCGCCTCGATGCGGTTGGCGTTGAGCGACAGCGACTTCACGTCGGCGACGACGGTGTTCTTCAGCTCGGAGTAGCGCTGGCCTTGCGATTCCGAGGCCGCCGCGCCCTTGAGCCGGGTCTCGGCCTGCTCGGCCTGCACCTTGCGCAGTTTGCGGTAGTTATCGGCGATCGCGTCGAAGGTCTCGAGCACGCGCGGCTTCAGCTCGGCCTCCATGGCCGAGAGCGACACGTTGTTCTCGAGGTCGTCCTCGTCGCCCTCGCCGTCCGGCGGGGTCTCGCCCTCGGCGTCGCCCTCCTCCTCGGACTCGGCCTCGCCCTCGGCGGGACCGCCGCGGCCGTCGGGGCCGGCATAGGTCGCCTCGAGGTCGATGATGTCGCGCAGAAGCACCCGGCCGTCGACGAGCTCGTCGCGCCAGATGATGATGGCCTGGAAGGTCAGCGGGCTCTCGCACAGGCCGGCGATCATCGCCTCGCGCCCGGCCTCGATCCGCTTGGCGATCGCGATCTCGCCCTCGCGGGAGAGAAGCTCGACCGAGCCCATCTCGCGCAGGTACATCCGCACCGGATCGTCGGTGCGGTCGGTCGGCTCCTTGGTGGTCTCGGCGCGAAGCGCGACCGGGCGGGCGGCGGCGACCTCGGCGACTTCGCCGCCCTCGCTCGCCTCCTCCTCCTCGGCACCCTCCTGGGCCGGGGCCTCGCCCTGCTGCTCGTCGGCCTCCTCGGCCTCGACCACGTTCACGCCGAGCTCGGACAGCTGACCGAGCACGTCCTCGATCTGCTCGGAGGTGAACTCCTCCTGGGGCAGCACCTCGTTCAGCTCGTCGTAGGTGACGTAGCCGCGCTTCTTGGCGAGCTTGATCATCCGCTTGACGGAGGCATCCGTCAGGTCGAGGAGCGGGCCGTCGGTCTGCTGCTCGGGGGCCGCTTCGGTCTCGTCTCGTTCCGTTGCCTTCGTCGCCATGCTCAGCCTATGCTTCCCGGTGTCGGCAGTGCCCGGGCGGGGGAGGCTCCCGCCGTGCCGGCACCGTGATGTCGCGTCGGACGGCGCGGGTGCCGTCCCAGGATCTCACGCAGAATTGCAAGCCATTCTATCGGCTTGCCGTAAACCAGTCGGGGCGCAAGCCGCAAGTCGTGCGTGGCGTTACGGCGTTTCCGTCACCCCGTTTGCCTCCGAACCGACCTCGGCCGCCTCGACCGCCGAGAGCTGGTTCCTCAAGTCGAAAAGCCAGGCTTGGTTGGCTTCGGTCTCCGCCTCCGCGAACGCACGCTCGGCCGCCCGAAGTTCGCTATGTAGCGTTCCCGCCTTGCGGTGCAAGATCACGGCCTGCTGGAACGCGTCCTCCAGCCGCACCGGATCGGCGTGCGGATCCAGCAACCAGCGGTCGCCGGGGCGCACCAAGCCGGCGATTCGGCCCGCAGCCGCCGTGAGCCCGGCCCGTTCGAGCCGCGCGTCGAGGAGGGCGGCGTCGCTCGCCCCCCCCTCCGCCGCGAAGTCGAGGAGCACGCTGCGCAGCGCCCGCGCATCCGCGCCCTCGAACGCGACCTCGGCCAGCTCCTCGGCCTCGCGCGCCAGGAGTTCGGGATGGACCAGGAGGGCCGCGACGATCAGGGCCTCGCGCGAGGACGAGCCGCCGGAGAACAGCGATGAGCGGGCGAGCAGCGGGCTCGCCCGGGCGGTGAGCCGCGGCGAGACCGGCGCCGGCGGCGCTCCGCGGGCCCGCGGCACGAACGGCGCGCGCTCGCGGCCGTAGGGGCGGTCCCCGCCGCCGCCCGGCTGGCGATTGGCGTTGTTGGGGCTCAAGGAGCGCAGGCGCGCCTCGATCTCGTCGCGGTAGTAGCGCTTCAGGGTCTCGTCGCGGATGCCGCCGACGATCTCGCGCAGGCGCTGGGCGAGGCCGGCCCGGCGCTCCGGCGTGTCGACCGGGCTCATCTCGGTCTCGCGCGACCACAGCACGTCGACGAGGGGCTTGGCGCCGTCGAGCACCCGGTCGATGGCGCCCGGGCCGCCCGAGCGCAGGAGGTCGTCCGGGTCCTGGCCCTCGGGCATCAGGGCGAAGCGCAGGGATTTCCCGGGCGCCAGCGCCGGCAGGGCGACGTCGAGGGCGCGGTAGGCGGCGCGCCGGCCCGCGCCGTCGCCGTCGAAGCACAGGATCGGCTCGTCGGCCATGCGCCACAGCAGGGCGAGCTGGTCCTCGGTGAGCGCGGTGCCGAGGGAGGCCACCACCTCCGGATGGCCGGCGAGCGTCATCGCGATGGCGTCGACGTAGCCCTCGACCGCGATCACCCGGCCGGTGTCGTGGGCGCTCTTGCGGGCGGCATGATGGTTGTAGAGCATCCGCCCCTTGTGGAAGAGCGGCGTCTCGGAGGAGTTCAGGTATTTCGGCTTGGCGTCCGGGCTCATGCCGCGGCCGCCGAAGGCGACGACGCGGCCGCGCACGTCGCGGATCGGGAAGATCACCCGGTCGCGAAAACGGTCGAACGGGACCTTGATGTCGTCGCCGGTGGTGAGAAGGTTCAGCTCCACCATCAGCTCGGCCGGCACGTCCCGGGCCGCGAGGTGGTCGCGCAGCGCGTAGCGCTCGGGCGGCGCGTAGCCGAGGCGGAAGGTGCGGCGGATCTCGCCGTCGAGCCCGCGCCCGGCGAGGTAGTCGCGGGCCCGCGCGCCGGCCCGGCCTGCGAGCTGCTCCTCGAAGAAGGCGCAGGCGAGCTCCATCACCTCGAGGGCGCCGCGCCGCCGGGTCTCGCTCTCGCGCGAGGCCTCGCTCGGCGCCGGCAGGGCCACCCCGGCCTCGGAGGCCAGGCGCTCCACCGCCTCGGGGAACGAGACGCCCTCCGTCTCCATCAGGAAGGTGAAGATGTCGCCGTGCTTGCCGGAGGAGAAGCAGTGATAGAACTGTTTCTGGTCGTTGACGTAGAACGAGGGCGACTTCTCGGCGTTGAACGGCGACAGCCCGCGCCATTCCCGCCCCGCCTTCTTGAGGCGCACGCGCCGGCCGACGACATCGGAGGCCGGCAGGCGCGAGCGGATCTCTTCGAGCAGGTGAGGCGGATAGCGCACGATGGATTCCGGTTGAGGGACCTGCCTTGTAGCGCGTCTTGGTCAGCGGAGTCCTAACGGGGGGCGGACCGGCCGCCCGGCGCGGCCGTCAGGCCGCCCGGACCGTGGCGAGGAAGCGGGCAACCTCGGCCGAGAGCTGCTCGGATTGCCGCGACAGTTCGGAGGAGGCCGCGAGTACCTGGGACGCCGCGGCGCCGGTCTCCTCGGCCGCGCTCGCCACCGCGGTGATCGTGTCCGTGACGGCGTGGGTGCCGGTGGCGGCCTCCGCCACGTTGCGGACGATCTCGCGGGTCGCCGCCCCCTGCTGGTCGACCGCCGTGGCGATCCCGACCGACACCCGGTCGATCTCGGCGATCCGGCCGGTGATCGCGTCGATCGCCGTCACCGCGTCGCCGGTCTTGCCCTGGATGCGGCCGATCTGGCCGGTGATCTCCTCGGTGGCCTTCGCGGTCTGGCCGGCGAGTTCCTTCACCTCCGCCGCCACCACGGCGAAACCGCGGCCGGCCGCGCCTGCGCGTGCCGCCTCGATGGTGGCGTTGAGCGCCAGCAGGTTGGTCTGGGCGGCGATCGAGGAGATCAGCCCGACCACGTCGCCGATCCGCGACACCGCCTCGCTCAGCTCGCGCATGTGCCCGGCGGTGCCCGCGGCCTCGTCGACGGCAGTGCGGGCGAGCGCGGCCGAGCCCGAGACCTGACGGCTGATCTCGCCGACCGAGGCGCCCAGCTCCTCGGCGGCGGTCGCCACCGTGCCGACATTCTCGGCGGTCTGGCCGGCGGCGGTCGCGACGGCGGTGGAGCGTCCGGCGGTCCGGGTGGCGCCCTCGGTCATCACCGCGGCGGTGGCCTGGAGCTCGGTTGCGGAGGCCGCGACCTGGCCGACGATGCCGCCGACGGCGTGCTCGAAGGCATCGGCCATCTGGCGCATGCCGGCCCGGCGCTGCTCCTCTGCCGAGGCGCGGGCGAGCGCCGTCTCCTCCTCCAGGGCCCGGGTCCGGATCAGGTTGTCGCGGAACACCTGCACGGTGGCGGCCATCGCGCCGATCTCGTCGCGGCGTCCCAGCGCCGGCACCGTCACGGCGGCGTCGCCGTCCGCCAGGGACTGCATCGCCTGCGTCATGCGGCGGATCGGCTTGACGATGCCGAACTGCGCCACCGCGCAGCTCAGGGCCACGAGCAGGAGCGCCGCCCCGAACAGGGCCGCGTTGACGAACAGCCGGCGTTGCGCCGCCTCGGCCGAGGCATCGGCCGCCTCGACCCCGAGGGCCAGGGCCTCGTTCGCCACCGCGACGATGGTGTTGAGCTTCGGGGTGACGAATTTCTGCCACTCGGGCAGGGACATGGCGGGCTCGGCGCCCGGCGTGAAGGCGCGCAGGTTGCGCTGGAGCGCCGCCGTCACCTCGGGCGTGAAGTAGACCGCCTGCGCCGTCGCGACGGCGGCGGCGATACGCGGCGGCATCTCGCCGGTCGCGGCCTCGACGAGCCTCCACGTCGCCTCGTAGCGGCCGCGCAGGACCTGTGCGGCATCGCCCTGCTCGCTCGTCATCGGCTTCTGGCTCGACAGGACGGTGTTGACCATCACGGCGAGCGATCCGGCGGTGGCCCGGGTCGACCAGGCGTTGTTCTTGGCAGTGGTCAGCCCCCGGGTCGCGGGGTCGAGGTGGGCCATCTGGCGCTCCAGCGCGGCGGAGACCCGCTCGAGCCGGGCCAGCACCGCGTCGCCGGTCTGCAGCACCCGCGGGGCCAGGGCCTTGTCGCGGGCGCCCGCGTCGAGGCCGTAGGCCTCGTCGGCCATGCGCCGCACGGCGAGCTGGTCGTTGTAGCCGGATTCGAGGTCCTTCAGCGCCCCGGCGAGGCCCGGCACGGCGAGGTCGGCCGGCGCGGCGAGGAGCGTCCCGATCGCGGCGTCGACACGGCCGCGATGGCCGTCGATGACCTTGCGCATCGCCCCGACCTGCTCGCCCGACAGGCCAAGGGTGGCGGCGGTGTCGCCGCGCTCCGAGCGGAACGCCTGCATCGCCTCGAGGATGCGCTGGTCGAGCTTCGCCGCGGCGGCGACGGTATGGGCGTTGCGGTAGCCGCTCCAGGCCTGGAGCACCCCGTCGAGCGTCATCGCGCCGACGATCGCACCGAGGGCCAGGGCGATCCCGAGCACCTGGGCCCGGATGGACAACAACGAACGCACCGCGACCTCCTGAATGCCGGAAGCCGCCGGGCTTCACGTCGACAAGACCGAAGATGACGCGAACTTCCCTAATAAAGCTCTAAATATCGCAGGGTCATACTCCAATGTTATAGCTTGAATTGTGAGAACCTTGAGAAGCGTCGGGACGCGACCGAACGGTGCGTTGCCGCCGGGATGTCGCGCAACGGTTGCCCGGTGGCCGACATACCGGCCCGTCCGGGAAGGGCCCCCTTCGCCGGGGGCCCGGACCGTGTCAGGACAGCATCCCCTTCACCAGGGCGCTCGCCTTGGCGAAGTCCATCCGGCCGGCATAGGCGGCTTTCAGGGCGGCGATGACCTTGCCCATGTCCTTCTGCGAGGCGGCGCCGGTCTCGGCGATGGCGGCCTGGATCGCCGCGCGGGTCTCGTCCTCGTCCATCTGCTGGGGCAGGAACTGGGCGATGATCGCGGCCTCGGCGCGCTCGCCCTCGGCGAGCTCGGGGCGACCGCCCTGGTCGTAGACCGTCGCCGATTCGTTGCGCTGCTTGATCATCTTCTGGAGCAGGGAGAAGATCTCCTCGTCGGCCAGCGGCTCCTTGCCGAGGCCGCGGGCCTCGATGTCCTTGTCCTTCAAGGCGGCCTGGATCAGCCGGACGGTGGCGAGCTTCGCCTTGTCGCCGCCCTTCATGGCGTCCTTCATCTCGGCGGTGAGGCGCTGGCGCAGCATGCCGGTCTCCTGGTGTTCTCGTGGGGGGCGAGGCACTTGCACGATTCCTGCAAGGCTCTTGAAAGTCGAGGCGCTTGAGGGGATACCGGAGCATCCCCAGATTGACCGGGCCGCCGCCGGCCTCGTAAACAGCCGGCCGCGCCCGTCGGCCGGACCCGGCCGCGACATAAGCGAGATCAACATCATGCTGCAAGACGACGCGGCCGCCCCCGCGCAACCCGAAGGCTGGGCCGAGCCCGTCGCGACCGCCCTCCTGGTGCTCGCCGACGGCACGATCCTGGAGGGTTTCGGCATCGGCGCCACCGGCGAGGCCGCCGGCGAGGTCTGCTTCAACACCGCGATGACCGGCTACCAGGAGATCCTGACCGATCCGTCCTATGCCGGGCAGATCGTCACCTTCACCTTCCCCCACATCGGCAACGTCGGCACCAACGACGAGGACCTCGAGAGCCTCGACGCGGCGCCGGCCTCCGGCGTGCGCGGCGCGGTGATCGCATCCGCCGTCACCAACCCGTCGAACTGGCGGTCGTCCAGCCACCTCGACGGCTGGCTGAAGGCCCGCGGCATCGTCGGCATCACCGGGGTCGACACCCGGGCGCTGACCGCGCTGATCCGCGACCGCGG
Organism: Methylobacterium ajmalii; assembly: GCF_016613415.1. Taxonomy (GTDB): domain Bacteria; phylum Pseudomonadota; class Alphaproteobacteria; order Rhizobiales; family Beijerinckiaceae; genus Methylobacterium; species Methylobacterium ajmalii. The sequence continues at coordinate 15,414 of NZ_JACWCT010000081.1, forward strand.
CATGCCGAACGCCATCCTGGCCAACGCCCCGGACGGCCGCTTCGACCGCGAGGCCTTGACCGCCAAGGCCGCCGCGCTCCCGCCGATGGAGGGCCTCGACCTCGTGCCGCCGGTGACGAGCAAGGCCTCGACGGCCTGGGGCGAGACCTCCTGGCAGCACCCGGCCGGCTACGGCAACCGGGCGGCGGGCGAGGGCCTGAAGGTCGTGGCGATCGATTACGGCGTGAAGCGCAACATCCTGCGCCTCTTGGCCAAGGCCGGCTGCGACGTCACCGTGGTGCCGGCCACCGCCACCGCCGACGAGGTGCTGGCGCTCAAGCCCGACGGCGTCTTCCTGTCGAACGGCCCGGGCGACCCGGCGGCGACCGGCGAGTACGCCGTGCCGGTGATCCGCGCCCTCCTCGACCGGAAGGTGCCGACCTTCGGCATCTGCCTCGGGCACCAGCTGATGGGCCTCGCGCTCGGCGGCCGCACCGTGAAGATGAGCCAGGGCCATCACGGCGCGAACCACCCGGTGAAGGACCACACCACCGGCAAGGTCGAGATCGTCTCGATGAACCACGGCTTCGCGGTCGATCCGTCGAGCCTGCCTTCGAACGCCGTCGAGACCCACGTCTCGCTGTTCGACGGCTCGAATTGCGGCCTGTCCCTCACCGACCGTCCGGCCTTCTCGGTGCAGCATCACCCCGAGGCATCGCCGGGCCCGCAGGACAGCCACTACCTGTTCGACCGGTTCGTCAGCCTCATGCGCGACACGAAGGGTAGCAACGCGTAACTTCGAAAAAGGTTGCGGCCGGCTTCGGCCGCAGCCACAAAAAACCCGAACTCGCGGCCGATTCTCCCGGCCGTCCACGGGGCCTTCGAGCGACGACGATCCAACGATCGTCGCGGGGCCGCGAATTCGGGGGCCTGCCCAGTGATCGACCACGCCGCGACCGACAGCTTCTCGCGCCTGCACCGCACCTTCACCACCCATCTCGGCATCGCCGTGGGCCTGGCCTGGGTGACGACCCTCGCGGCCGCAATCCAGGCGCCGTGGGTGCGCAACATCCGGGCGCTGATGGACCCGATGGCGACCCGCGTCGAGAGCACTTGGTCGTTCCTGTTCGCGATGCCGGTGGTGCTGACGCTGGCCTGGCTCGGCGCGGTCTACGGCCGCGAGACCCTGCGCGAGCTGCGCGCGCTCCCCAACGACGCCGCCGAGTTCGCGCTCGCCGCCGTCGTTGCCTTCGCGGTGTTCTACCTCTCGATCGACCGGGCGATCTCGGTCCTGCTCATCGGCGGCTAAAACCCGCGTCGCGCCGGGAACGGGAGGATCGGCGTGGTCTCCTCCTGGCGCGAGTTCTGGGACCGCGACACCCCGATCTACGTCAGCGCCCGCCACAAGGCCCGGCACTATGCCGGGCTCGCGGACGAGATCGCCGCCATGGTGCCGCACCCGGGCGCCGTCGTCCTCGACCACGGTTGCGGCGAGGCTCTTTTCGCCGATCGGATCGCCGAGGCCTGCGGCCGGCTCCTTCTCTGCGACGCTTCCCCGCGCCGGCGCGACGCCCTGGCCCGACGCTTCGCCGGCTCACCCCGGATCGCCGTGCTGGCGCCCGAGGACGTCGCCGCCCTGCCCGCGGCGAGCCTCGACCTCGTGGTGGCGAACTCCCTGGCGCAGTACCTCACCGACGCGGAACTCGCCGCCTGCCTGCGCGACTGGCGCCGCGCGCTCAAGCCCGGCGGCCGCCTCGTCCTCGCCGACGTGATCCCGCCGCAGCTCGGCGCCGCCGCCGACGCGACCGCCCTCCTCGCCTTCGCGCGGCGCGAGGGGTTTTTGGCAGCGGCCCTGCTGGGCCTCGTCCGCACCGTCCTATCGGATTACCGGAGCTTGCGTCGGCGGCTCGGGCTCACGCGCTACGACGAGGCCGCGATGCTGGCCCGGCTGCACGAGGCCGGCTTCACCGCCGAACGGATGCCGCGGAATCTCGGGCACAACCAGGGGCGGATGGCCTTCACGGCGCGGGCGTGAGGGATCGAGGCCAGACCGCGCTCACAGCGCCTGGAACATCACCAACGCATCCACATCCCCGTGGATCGGGTGCCGGAACGCCAGAGGCAGACGCCCGACCGTCTCGAAGCCAAGTGAGTGCCACAGCCGCACCGCCCGCTCGTTGGTGCTGACGACGAAGTTGAACTGCATGCCGCGGTAGCCGCGGGCGCGGGCATGCCTGAGGGAATGCTCGGCCATCCGGCGGGCGATCCCGCGCCCCGTCGCGCCCGTCCGCGTCATGTACCCGCAATTGCAGACGTGGCGTCCGCCGCCGGCCTGGTTGGCCCGCATGTAGTAGGTGCCGACGACCTCGCCCGCCTCCTCAGCGACGAAGGTCTCCTTGTCCGGCCCCATCCAGTAGGCGAGGGCCTCCCCCTCGCCCATCTCCGGGTCGAGCGTGTAGGTCTCGCCGGCGCGGATCACCGGCGCGAGGATCGACCAGATGGCGGGGGCGTCGTCGGGGCGGGCGGGACGGATCGGCATGGCGCCGCTCATAGCGGCACGGGGCCGGACGCGGAAGCGCTGCGGCCCGGCCGGGCGGTATTTCGCCGCGAGAGGCTTGCCGGCGCTTCGGCCGCGCCGAGGTAAACTCTTACAGGAACGAACTCGGAGAACCGGGATGACGCTGTCGCGTCGCTCCCTCCTGGCCGGCGCGGCCGTGCTGGCCGCCTCCGCCAGGGCCCGCGCCGCCGCGGAGGTGGAGGTCGTGGTGATCGGTGCCGGTGCCGCCGGCCTCGCCGCGGCGGCGGCGATCCGCCGGAGCGGCCACGGCGTGGTGGTGCTGGAGGCGCGCGAGCGCATCGGCGGGCGCGCCTTCACCGAGACCGCCCTCGGCGCGGGGCGGAGCTTCGATGCCGGCGCGCAATACGTCCACTGGGCCGAGCGCAACCCCTGGCGGGAGATCGTCCGGGCGTCGGGCGTGCGCACGAGCGACGAGTCCACCGGGTCCTGGCCGGTGCTGGTCAAGGACGGCGTGCGCGCGAGCGAGGACGAGCGGCGGCGTCGCCGGGCCGGCTTCGGGCGGGTCAGCGGCCTCCTCGACCATCCGGCCGGGCCGGACCGCGCGGTGGCGCAGGCCGTGGCGGGCGAGGACGAGGCGGTGCGGGCCGCCGCGACCGGGCTCACCCGCCTCACCCTCGGCGAGGAGCCGGACCGCGTGTCGTCCGCGGATTACGACCAGCTCTGGTCCGGCGACGACATCTGGGTCGACGGGTACGGCGCCCTCGTCGCCCGCCACTATGCCGAGCTGCCGGTGCGCGTCGGCATGCCGGCGACGGGGATCGACTGGCGCGGCCCGGGCGTGGCGGTCGAGACGCCGGGCGGCACCCTGCGGGCGGCCTGCGCGATCGTCACCGTGCCGGTCGGCGTGCTGGCGGCGGGCAGCGTGCGCTTCACCCCGGACCTGCCGGCGTCGACCGCCGCGGCCGTGGCGGGGCTGGGGATGGGCGCCTACACCAAGATCGGCCTCGCCCTCGACCCGGCCAAGGCGAAGGATCTTCGCGACGCCGTGATCCTGACGAGCGGCACGCCGGGCTTCACCGCCTACCTGGAGATGCGGCCCTTCGACAGGCCGCTGGCGGTGCTGCATTGCGGCGGCGACGGCGCCCGCGCCCTGTGCGAGGCCGGCGAGCCGGCCGCGCTCGCAGCGGCGACAGACCATCTGACGAGCGTGTTCGGGGCCGAGATCCGGGGCGCCGTGTCGGGCGGGCGGCTCGCCGCGTGGTGGACCGATCCGTTCAGCCGGGGCAGCTACTCCGTCGCGCGGCCGGGCCGGCTTGCCGCCCGCGAGGCCCTGCAGGTCCCCCTCGCCGAGCGGGTGTTCTTCGCCGGCGAGGCCGCGGCGGGCGGGGGCGCCATGACGGTGGGCGGCGCGACGCTCGACGGGGAGCGGGCGGCCCGCGCGGTGCTGGCGCGGCTCGGGTCCTGACAGGTCGGGCTCGGGTCTGGACGGGTCAGTGCAGCGTCTGGCGCGGCCCCCCGGCCGGCCGGCGCTCCCAGGCCTGGACCAGGCTGCCGGAGACGCCGCCGTCGCACAAAAGCGTGCTGAGGTCGCAGAAGGCGCGCTCGCTCACCGCGAAGTCGGTCGCGGTCTCGAAGTCGTCGGGCTCGTCCTCGGTCGAGGCGGTGAACCGGTCGTAGGCGGCGGACATCTCCGCGAAGGCGAAGGCCACCGGCATGGTGCGAAACACCGTGACGCCCTCGGTCTCGACGTCGCCCGTATCGAGGTCGCGCATGCGCACGACGTAGCCGTCGGCGTGCTCGGCGATCTCGTAGCGCCAATGGCGGCCTTCGCAGGCCGCAAGGATCGTCGCGCCCATCACCCGCGCCCTCCGTCTCGGTCCAGGAGCGAATGCGGGGCGGCCCGGAGGGTTCCGGCGCGCCCGGGTCGCAGGGGCCGCCTACCGTGTGCGCGCCCCGAACTCGTAGGCCGCGCGACCGCTGACGCGCAGCGAGGTGCCGTTGCCGAGATCGATGAAACCCCGCGCGCCGCCGGCGCGCACGGCGTCGAGCGCCTCGCGGCATTCGGGCCGGTCGGGCAGGCGCACGCCGGGCGGCGCGTCCTGCGGGCACAGGCGCGCCGGGCGGGCGCCACGCTCGCCGGCCAGGGCGGGCTGCGCGAGGACGCCCGGGGCGATGACGAGGGCAGCCAGCACAAAGGCGGCGGGGAGACGTGCGGTCACGGGATCGAGGCTCGGCGACGGGTCGGCGCCAGGATAGCGCCCCGCCCCGCGCGAGGCGAGCGGGGACGGCCGCTCAGCGCCGGCCCCGCCCCATGTCGGCCGGGGTGACCGTGACGGTGATCGCGCGCCCGTCGCGCTCAACCTGGAGCGCGACGCCGCGGCCGACGCCGCTCGCTTCGAGGGCCGCGGTCAGGTCGGCAAGGCGCCGCACCGGGCGGCCGTTCACCCCCATGATGATGTCGCCGAGCTCCCCGCTCGACGAATCGACGCCCTGCAGGCCGGCCTGGGCGGCGGGCGAGCCCGGCAGCACCCGCACTACCACGATGCCGTCGATGCCGAGGCGCGCCGCCGCGTCCTCGCTCGCCGCCACGATGCCGATGCCCGGGCTCGGGGTACGGCCGGTGCGGATCAGGTTCGGCACCACGCGGTTGACCACGTCGACGGGAATCGCGAAGCCGATGCCGGCGCTGGCGCCCGAGGGCGAGAAAATCGCCGTGTTGACGCCGATCAGGCGTCCGGCGGAATCGAGCAGCGGCCCGCCGGAATTGCCCGGGTTGATCGCCGCGTCGGTCTGGATCACGCCCGAGAGCTCGCGGCCCTCCGCGGTCGGCAGCCGGCGCTGCAGGGCGCTGACCACGCCGGTCGTCAGGGTGTGGTCGAGGCCGAACGGGTTGCCGATCGCGTAGGTGAACTGCCCGACCTTGAGGTCGGCGGAGGTGCCGATGGCGATCGGCGGCGGCGCGGCGGTCACCCGGCCGAGCTTGAGCACCGCGAGGTCGTAGTTCGGATCGGTGCCGGCGAGCGTCGCGGGCACGACCTCGCCGGTCGACAGCCGCACCTGGATCTCGCCGCCGCCCTGGATGACGTGGTTGTTGGTCACGACGTGGCCGGCCGCGTCCCAGACGAAGCCCGACCCGGTCTGCTCGCCCCCGCCCTGCCGGCGCTCGCCGGTCTCGGGATCGAAGGAGATCATGCCCTGGCGCGGCTTGGCGAAGACGTAGACCACCGAGGGGGCGGCACGCTCGAACAGTGCCACGGTCGAGGCCTCAGCGGGGGCGAGGTCGCCCCGCGCCGTCACCGCCCGCGGCGCCTCGGCCGAGAACATGAGGCTCGTCACGTAGGGCTGCGCCACGAAGAGGGCGAGCAGCACCAGGGCCGCCGCGACGGCGATCCTCAGGAAGCGATCGGGCACCGGTTGTCTCACTCCGTAATGGACCTCGCCGGGGCGGGGCCTGCCCTAGGGCAAGTGGGCCGGGCCGGCACGGCGTCAATCGCCCTGCCGGCCGCGACGGGCCTGGGCCGGCTGACGACGGCGACCAGGGTGTAGGAAATGATCATCAGGAGGAACCACGAGCCGAATTTCTGCGGCGACACCGCGGCCCAGCCGGCGGCCTGGTGCGGGTAGATCCAGCCCCGCGTCGCCGTGCCGATATTCTCGGCAAACCAGATGAACAGCGTCACGAGGAGGAGGCCCAGCAGGAGCGGCATCCGCCGGTGGACCCGCCACACCTTGAAGTGGATCACCGCCGGGCCGAACAGGAGGGCGGCCGCCGCGAACAGGACGGGGCGCAGGTCGGCGACGACGTGCTGGGTGAAGAAGTTGGCGTAGATCGCCAGCGACAGGATCGCGAGCGTCCAGAGCGGCGGGTGGCGGGTGAAGCGGAAGTCGAACAGGCGCCAGACCCGGGCGAGGTAGGAGCCGACGCTGCCATACAGGAAGCCCGTGAAGAGCGGCACGCCGCCCAGGCGCAGGAGGCTCGGCTCGGGATAGATCCACGAGCCCATCCTGGTCTTGAACAGCTCCATGGCGGTGCCGACGACGTGGAAGACCAGGATGACCTTGGCCTCATCCCAGGTCTCGAGTCGGAAGGCCAGCATCGCGACCTGGATGGCGACCGCCGCGAGCGTCAGAAAATCGTAGCGGGCGAGCGGCGCGCCGGCCGGGTAGAGCAAGTGGGTGAGGATCAGGAGCCCGCACAGCGCCCCGCCGAACAGGCAGGCCCAGCCCTGCTTCACGCCGAAGCGCAGGAATTCGTAGACGCCCGCCGCCACCGGGCCGCGCGCCCGCGCCCATTCTCCCAGGCACGCATCCCGGGCGGACAGGCGCGCGAGCGGCGCCCAGAGCCGCGCCGCGCTGTCCGGTGCCCTTGCGTCACCGTCGAGTGGCGCCGGGACTGGAGGACCCGGCAAGGTTGCAGGCATGGGGCGGGGTCTCTAGGCTCGAGGCCTTCCCCATACGAAAGGTCCGGAATGCTCCGCAAGCCGTCGCTGTCCCATTGCCTCCTCGCCCTCCTTGCCCTCGCAGCGCCGCTCTCGCCGATCGTCCCCGCGAGCGCGACCGAAGCGTCTCCCCGCCAGAACCGGGCGGAGGCCTGCACCCGCGCCCGCAGCGACGGCGAGCGCCAGGCGCTCGGCTGCTGGCGGTTGCGGCACGAGGCGGGGCGCGGCCAGCGCATCCATGGCGGCGCGGCGGTCGCGGACTTCTACGCCACCGTCCCGGCGGAGCGGGAAGCCGCCGACGCGAAGGCCGACCAGCGGCGCCGGGACTGGGCCCGGGCACGGGCCCGCGAGAAGATGGGGGTGAGTGAGTGAGGTGTGCTGAGACACGCCGTGCGGAGTATTCCGCGTCGATGTCCCGTTGACGGACCGACGCTCTGACACCCTCCGCGTCATCCTGGGGCCGCGAAGCGGAACCCGGGATCCATGACCGCCGGCGATACTGGATGACGCGGAACCCTGTTCGTCTCATTTGGACAGGTTGGCGGTTATGGATCCCGGGTTCTCGCTTCGCGAGCCCCAGGATGACGTGGAAGGTGTGAGACGAGCCGTGGCTCGTCCGCCATGGTACCCGATCAATCTCAGAAGCCAGCCAACGTCGAATACAGATCGCTCCAGCCCGGATTGAAATCCTCGACCAACTTGAGCTTCCAGTCCCGGCGCCACCGCTTCAAGTCTTTCTCGCGTGCGATCGCCTCGTTGATGCTCTCGTAGGCCTCGTACCAGACCAGCCGCGCAACATCGTATCGTGCCGTGAAACCGTCTTGCGCCTTCGTCCGGTGCTCGTAGACCCGTCTGGCAAGGTTGTTCGTGACACCGATATACAGGGTCCCGTGACGCCGGCTCAACATCATGTAGACGAAATACGCCATTCTATCAGCCTTGCCGCGCGACGATCCGGGTTTCGGCAGGACCGTACGCGATCGACACTGACAGTGACATCCCTCTACGTCATCCTGGGTCCGCGAAGCGGAACCCGGGATCCATAACCGCTGACGATGCTGGATGAAGCGGAACCCTGGTCGCCTCGTTTGGATATGTTGGCGGTTATGGATCCCGGGCTCTCGCTTCGCGAGCCCCGGGATGACGTGGAACCAGGAAGACGTGGAGGGTGTAATGTCGTCCAGACACCGCACCAGCAACGTACTTCGAGGGTATGCTCGGTCCCCCTACGGAACCTTCATGAGCCCCCGAAACCACCTGGCTCCTGTTCCTCGCGCCAGTCGCCGTGCTGACGACGGCTTTCGCGGTGATCTGCGTGACGGGACGCCAGGATCGCACGCCAAACGCGCGCTGAGGCGCGTCGTCCCTCGACCTTCCGCCCATTGGCCGCGGGCGGACCCGCGCCTATAAGTCCCGGTCAAGGAACGCCAGCAACGAGAGCCGCAGGCCGATGACCCGCATCCCGGATTTCTCGGAAATCGCCTTCGCGCCGGCCGCGGCCGCGAGCGCCGCCGCGTCGGTCGCCGAGCCGTGGATGACGCCCGAGGGCATCCCGGTGAAGGCGGCGTACGGCCCGCAGGACCGGGAGGGCCTCGATCTCGCGGGCTCCTATCCGGGCATCGCGCCGTTCCTGCGCGGGCCCTATCCGACGATGTACGCGACCCAGCCGTGGACGATCCGGCAATATGCCGGCTTCTCCACGGCCGAGGATTCGAACGCCTTCTACCGCCGCAACCTGGCGGCCGGGCAGAAGGGCCTGTCGGTCGCCTTCGACCTCGCGACCCACCGCGGCTACGATTCCGATCATCCGCGGGTCTCGGGCGATGTCGGCATGGCGGGCGTCGCGATCGATTCGATCTACGACATGCGGACGCTCTTCTCGGGGATCCCCCTCGACGAGATGACCGTGTCGATGACGATGAACGGCGCGGTGCTGCCGGTGCTGGCGCTCTACATCGTCGCCGCCGAGGAGCAGGGCGTAGCCCCGGAAAAGCTCGCCGGCACGATCCAGAACGACATCCTCAAGGAGTTCATGGTCCGCAACACCTACATCTACCCGCCGGCCGGGTCGATGCGGATCATCTCGGACATCTTCGCCTACACCTCGGCCAACATGCCGAAGTTCAACTCGATCTCGATCTCCGGCTACCACATGCAGGAGGCAGGGGCGACGCAGGACCTCGAGCTCGCCTACACGCTCGCCGACGGCGTCGAGTACATCCGCGCCGGGCTGGCGGCGGGACTCGACATCGACAAGTTCGCCCCGCGCCTGTCGTTCTTCTGGGCGATCGGGATGAACTTCTTCATGGAGGTGGCCAAGATGCGGGCGGCACGCCTGCTCTGGGCCTCCCTGGTCAAGGACTTCTCGCCGAAATCCGACAAGTCGCTGGCTTTGCGCACCCACTCGCAGACGAGCGGCTGGTCGCTCACCGCCCAGGACGTGTTCAACAACGTCACCCGGACCTGCGTGGAGGCGATGGCGGCGACGCAAGGGGGCACCCAGTCGCTCCACACCAACGCGCTCGACGAGGCGCTGGCGCTGCCGACCGACTTCTCGGCCCGCATCGCCCGCAACACCCAGCTCTTCCTGCAGCAGGAGAGCGGCACCACCCGAATCATCGATCCGTGGGGCGGCTCCTACTACGTCGAGCGGCTGACCCAGGACCTCGTCGCCCGGGCCTCGGCCCATATCCGCGAGGTCGAAGCGTTAGGTGGCATGGCGAAGGCCATCGAGGCCGGCATCCCGAAGCTGCGCATCGAGGAGGCTGCGGCCCGCACCCAGGCGCGGATCGATTCGGGCCAGCAGGTCATCGTCGGCGTCAACCGTTTCAAGCCCGACGGCGACCGGGCGATCGACCTCCTGCGCGTCGACAACGGCAACGTCCGCACGCTCCAGATCGACAAGCTGAAGCGCCTGCGCGGCGAGCGCGACGCGCAGGCGGTCGAGGCGCGGCTCGCCGCGCTCACCGAGGCGGCCAAGGGCTCCGGCAACCTGCTCGCGCTCGCCGTCGAGGCGGCGCGGGCCAAGGCCACGGTCGGCGAGATCTCGGAGGCCCTGGAGCGGGCCTGGGGCCGGCACCGGGCCGAGATCCGGGCGATCTCGGGCGTCTACAAGCGGGAGATGGGCGGCATGTCGGCGGCGGTCGAGCGGGTGCGCGGGCTGGTCGAGGCCTTCGAGGAGTCGGACGGGCGCCGTCCCCGCATCCTCGTCGCCAAGATGGGCCAGGACGGGCACGATCGCGGCCAGAAGGTCATCGCGTCGGCCTTTGCCGATCTCGGCTTTGACGTCGATATCGGGCCGCTCTTCGCCACCCCCGAGGAGGCGGCGCGCCAGGCGGTGGAGAACGACGTCCACATCGTCGGCGTCTCGTCGCTCGCCGCCGGCCACCTGACGCTGGTGCCGGAACTCAAGCGCGCCCTCGACGAGGCGGGGCGCCCCGACGTGATGATCGTGGTCGGCGGCGTGATCCCGCCGGGCGACTTCGCGGCGCTCCGCCAGGCCGGCGCCTCGGCGATCTTCCCGCCCGGCACCGTGATCGCTGAAGCCGCGGCGGAGCTCATCGCCGAGCTGAACGGGCGGCTGGGCTACGCGCCCCGGGCGGCGGCCGAGTAGGGTCGCGGGCCGGGTCTCAAAACGGTCACGGTTTCGGCGCCAAGGGCGGGTCCCACCGCCAAGGCCCGATTCGTCCTCCGTGTTCGCCGACGCCCCTTCCCTCTCCGGTCCCGCCTCGCCCCCCCGCCAGGCGCTGAACCTGCGCTGGCTCGCCGGCAGCCTGCTCACCGCCGTCGCCGGCGCCGGCCTCATCGGCCTCGCCCTATCGCTCGCCTCCGTCGACGGCATCGTGCCGGTGCCGCCGGAGCGTGCGGTGCCGTCCCACGGCGACGGCGGCGCGGGCGACGCGGCCCGCAAGGGCGACCGGCTGGTGCGCGACGAGATGATCGTGGCGGCCAAGACCGCCTTCAAGGCGCCGATGAGCGAGCGCGCCGGCGAGCGCGAGGTGATCCGCGTCCACTCCTACGTACAGATCGCCACCGAGCTCCCCTTGCGCGCGCCCGACGTGCCGGTGCCGCCCTTCGATCCCCTGCGCGGCGCCCGGATCGAGGCGCCTCCGGCCCAGGAGGGCGATTCCGACCCGGCCGAGACCGCCGTGACCCTGGTGCGCAGCCCGCTCGCCGAGGCGCCGCTGGAGGCGGATGCCCCGGCCCTGTCGGACGCCGAGGTCGACGCGATGGTGGCCGAGACCCAGACCCTCGCCAACGGCGCGCTGCCGCCGGCCTTCCCGGCCGAGGGCCTGCTCTCCCGCGCCCTGCGGCCGGCGGCCGTCCCGGACGAGGCCGGGCCGGAGGCGCGGTTCCGCAACATCGAGGTGCGGATCCTGCCCGAGAACCTAACCGAGATCGCCGAGACGGCGACCGCGGGCGAGGAGGCCGGCCGTCGCCTGTTCGAGGAGCGCGACCTGGTGCTGGCCAAGGACCAGAGCCTCGCCGACCTCCTCAAGCGCAACGGCGCCGGCCCGGCCCGGCTCGCCGCCCTGACGGCGGCCCTGAGCGAGCGGGCGCGGACCGATTTGTCCGAGGGTCAGCACGTCCGCCTCCTGATCGCGCCGGAGGGCGACCACGTGGCGAAGGCCGGGAACGGCGAGAGCCGCGGCATCGCCCGGGTCACCCTCTACGGCGAGGACGGCATCCAGGAGATCGTGGCGGCCAACGACCGCGGCGGCTTCGTCTCGGTGGCCCCGCCCCGGCCGGGCGCCGCGCAGGACGACGACGAGGAATCCGGCGTCACCCTGTACGAGAGCCTCTACGGCACCGCGCTCAAGAACGGCGTGCCGCGCCCGATCATCGAGGAGATGGTGATGGCGCTCGCCACCTCCACCGACCTCCAGCAGCGCACCGGCGCGGGCGACCGGGCCGAGCTGTTCTTCACCGAGGACGAGGATGCCCGGCCCGAGCTGCTCTACGTGGGCCTGCGCGTCCACGACGAGATCTACGGCCTGTACCGCTACCGGGTGCCGGGCACGTCCGAGGTCGACTACCTCGACCCGAACGGCCGCTCGAGCCAGAAATTCCTGATGCGCCGGCCGGTCGCCGAGGGGCGGATCTCCTCGCCCTTCGGCCTGCGCCTGCACCCGATCCTCGGTTATTCGCGGCCCCATAACGGCGTCGACTGGGCGGCGACCCGCGGCACCCCGATCATGGCGACCGGCGACGGCACCATCGTGTCGGCCGGGGCCCGGTCGGGCTACGGCAACCGGGTCGAGATCCAGCACGCCAACGGCTACACCACCGCCTACAACCACATGGCCCGGATCGCCCGCGGCATCGCCCCCGGCGCCCGGGTGCGCCTCGGCCAGGTGATCGGCGCGGTCGGCACCACCGGCCTCTCGACCGGCCCGCACGTCCATTACGAGGTCGCGATCAACGGCCGTTTCGTCGACCCGATGAAGATCCGCCTGCCGAGCGCCCGCGAGCTGACCGGCCCGAGCCTCGCCGCCTTCCGCCAGGCCGAGGAGCAGATCGACGCCCTGCGCCAGAAGCACGGCGGCAAGACGGTGGCGGAGCGGACGTGAGGCGCGTCAGCCGAGTGCCGCGAGCGGCACGCTGAGCGCCGCGAGCCCGTCCGCCCGCGGCTGCAGGATCGCGTCCCGGGGCAGCTCCGCCACGTCCCGGTAGCCCCCTGACGCCGGTTCGCGATGGACGCTCGCCGTCCGCTCCTGCGCGTCGATCACCCAGTATTCCCGCACCCCGTGCCGCGCGTAGAGCGCCGCCTTGCGGCCCCGATCGTAGGCGAGGCTGGAGGCCGCCACCTCGATCACCAGCAGGATCTCGGAACCCGGGATGGTGCAGAACCCCTCGGGCGAGGCGCTGAGGGCGCTCATCGGCGCGAGCAGAAGATCCGGCTCCAGCAGCAGGTTCGGCCGAAGCTGGAGCGTGCTTTCGATGCCGAGATAGATCGTGTCCGGGAGCGCCGGGACGAGACGGCGCACCAGCGCGTTCTTCACGACGTCATGCGCGAAGCCCTTCGCCGCCATCTCGACCAGCTCGCCGTCCAGGAGTTCGATCCGCTCGTCCTCGCGCAGGATCCCGGATTCCAGCATCAGCCGCAGGTCGCCGGCCGTGAAGCGGCGGGGGAGCGGGCTGTCGGGCGTGACGTGGAGGGTCAAACGCTGCTCGCGGCGTGAAACGATCCTGCCACACTATCAGGCCCGGCCCGCGAAGGCACGCGATCCACGGTTGACCGCACCCCGCTCGCGCATCCGTCAATTGACAGACACAGCCGGCCGCCGCGAAGTTGTTATCGCTAAAAGGTGCGAGACAACGCCCCCGGCTGCGCCCCACGCGGCTGCCCTCTCCCCACGGCGTCGCTCGGCGCCGGACAACCCGAACGGAAGCGCCCATGATACGCCTGACCGTGAACGGCTCCGTGCGCGAGGTCGAGGCCGAGCCCGACACGCCGCTACTCTGGGTGATCCGCGAGCAGGTCGGTCTCACCGGCACCAAGTACGGCTGCGGCATCGCGCAGTGCGGCGCCTGCACGGTCCATATCGACGGGCAGGCGGTGCGGTCCTGCTCGCTGCCGGTCTCCGGCGTCGAGCCGGGACAGAAGATCGTCACCATCGAGGGCTTGAGCCCCGATCGTTCACATCCGGTGCAGAAGGCCTGGGCCGCGCTCGACGTACCGCAATGCGGCTTCTGCCAGTCGGGCATGATCATGGCGGCCGCCGCCCTGCTGGCGCAGAACCGTAAGCCCAGCGAGGCCGAGATCCGCCAGGAGATCACCAATATCTGTCGCTGCGGCACCTACAGCCGGGTGCTCGCCGGCATCACCCTCGCCGCCGAGGGCGGCGAGACCGGCCGCGGCTGAGGGAGGCATTGATGACCGACACCGCCTTCCCCGCCCTGTCCCGCCGCTTCTTCCTCGCCGGCTCCGCCGCCGCGGCCGGCGGCCTCGCGCTCGGCTTCGACCTGCCCGGCGCCGCCGCGGCACCCGATACCGCCACCCCGGAGATCAACGCCTGGGTGGTGGTGCGCCCGGACGAGACCGTGGTGATCCGCATCGCCCGCTCGGAAATGGGCCAGGGCACGCTCACCGGCCTCGCCCAGTTGGTGGCCGAAGAGCTCGGCTGCGACTGGGCCCGCGTCACCACCGAATACCCGACCCCGGGCCAGAACCTCGCCCGCAACCGCGCCTGGGGCGATTTCTCCACCGGCGGCAGCCGCGGCATCCGCGAATCCTACGTCGCCGTGCGCCAGGGGGGCGCGGCCGCCCGCACCATGCTGGTCGCGGCCGCCGCCGCGGAGTGGAAGGTTTCGCCCGGCGAGTGTCGGGTCGAGAAGGGCGTGATCCACCATCCGGCGTCCGGCCGCTCCACCACCTTCGGCAAGGTGGCGGCCGCCGCCGGACGGATGGAGGTGCCCAAGGACGTGCCGCTCAAGGACCCGAAGGACTGGACCATCGCCGGCCACCCGGTGAAGCGCCTCGACACGCTGGAGAAGACCGACGGCTCGCAGGTCTACGGCATCGATCTCAAGCTGCCGGACATGCTCAACGCCGCGATCCGCGACTGCCCAGTCGTCGGCGGCACGGTGAAGAGCGTCGACGCCGCGGCGGTCGAAAAGATGCCCGGCGTGCGCAAGGTCGTGCGGGTCGGCGACAGCGCGGTGGCGGTAGTGGCCGACACGTTCTGGCGCGCCAAGCAGGCCGTCGAGGCGCTCCAGATCGTCTGGGACGAGGGCCCGAACGCCAAGGTGTCGAGCGAGACGATCGCCGAGACGCTGAAGGAGGGGCTCGATGCCTCCGAGGCCTTCGTCGGCAACAAGGCCGGCGACGCGGGCGCCGCGCTGAAGGGCGCGGCCAAGGTGGTCGAGGCGACCTACGCCTACCCGTTCCAGAACCACGCCACGATGGAGCCGATGAACGCCACGGCGCGCTGGACGCCGGAACGCTGCGAGGTCTGGACCCCGACCCAGAACGGCGAGGCCGCGCTCGCCGCGACGGCCGAGGCGGCCGGCCTCTCGGCGCGGCAATGCGACGTCACCAAGATCCATCTCGGCGGCGGCTTCGGCCGGCGCGGCGCCACCCACGACTGGGTGCGACAGGCGGTCCTGATCGCGAAGGAACTCCCCGGGACCCCGGTCAAGCTGATCTGGACCCGCGAGGAGGACATGACCCACGGCCGCTACCACCCGGTCACCCAATGCCGGATGCGCGCGGCGCTGGACGAATCCGGCAACCTCACCGGCCTGCACATGCGGATCTCCGGCCAGTCGATCCTGGCCGGGATCATCCCGGGGCGGCTGGCGCCGGACGGCAAGGACCCGGTGGTGTTCCAGGGGCTCAACCCGGGCGGGGCGGAGGCCGCGATCGGCTACACGATCCCGAACCTCCTCATCGACCACGCGATGCGCAACCCGCCGATCATCCCGGGCTTCTGGCGCGGGGTGAACACCAACCCGAACGCGATCTACCTCGAATGCTTCCTCGACGAGGTGGCGCACGCGGCAGGAAAGGACCCGCTCGCCTTCCGGCGCAAGCTGATGGAGAAGCACCCCAAGCACCTCGCCGTGCTGAACGCGGTGGCCGAGCGGATCGGCTGGGACACCAAGCCGGCCGCGGGCGTGCACCGGGGCCTCGCCCAGATCATGGGCTTCGGCAGCTACGTGGCCGCCGCCGCGGAGGTCTCGGTCGCCGACGACGGCAAGATCAAGGTCCACCGCATCGTCGCCGCCACCGATCCGGGCGTGGCGATCAACCCGCAGCAGATCGAGGCGCAGGTCGCCGGCTCCTTCGTGTACGGCCTGTCGGCGGCGCTCTACGGCGAGTGCACGGTGAAGGACGGGCGGATCGAGCAGACCAACTTCGATTCCTATCCCGTCCTGCGCCTCGACGAGATGCCGAAGGTCGAGGCGATCCTGATGCCGTCCGGCGGCTTCATCGGCGGCGTCGGCGAGCCGACGATCGCGGTGGCGGCCCCCGCCGTGCTCAACGCGGTCTTCGCCGCCACCGGCAAGCGGGTGCGCCAGATCCCGGCGCGCCACACGGACCTGAAGCGCGCGTGAGGGCCTCGCTCCTCCTCGTCCTTCTCGCCACCACCCCGGCGGCGGCCTCGCCGCCGGGCGCCTCGTCCTGTTCGGGCTGCCACGGCGCCCCCGGCGGGGCGGTGCCGAGCCTTGCCGGCCACTCGGCCGAGGACATCGCGGCGTCGCTTTCCGCCTTCCGGTCGGGCGCCCGCCCGGCCACGGTGATGAACCGCATCGCCAAGGGCTTTTCCGACGACGAGAGCCGGGCGATCGCCGCCTGGATCGCGGGAGGCGGCCAGTGACGAAACTCGGCCGTCGCGCGGTGCTGGCGGGGCTCGCCGCCGCCGCCCTGCCCCGTCCCGCCCTGGCGCAGGGCGCGCGCGGGCGCGTCGTCGTGGTCGGCGGCGGCTTCGGCGGCGCCACCGCGGCGCGGGTCCTGCACCGGGCCGGCCACGCCGTCACGCTCATCGAGCCGGCGGAGACCTACTGGGCCTGCCCGTTCAGCAACGAGGTGATCGCGGGCCTGCGGCCGATGTCGGCGCAGGCCTTCGGCTACGACGCCTTGCGGGCGAGCGGGGTGACGCTCGCCCGCACCAGCGCCGAGGCGATCGACGGGGCGGCGCGCCGGGTCCGGCTCGCCGACGGCACCAGCCTCGATTACGATCGGCTGATCCTCTCGCCCGGCATCGCGCTCCGCTTCGACGCGCTATCGGGCTACGACGCGGCCGCCGCCGAGGTGATGCCGCATGCCTGGAAGGCGGGCGCGCAGACCGAATTGCTGGCCCGAAAGCTCGCCGCGATGCCCGAGAACGGCACGGTGGTGCTGGCGGTGCCGGGCAACCCCTATCGCTGCCCGCCCGGGCCCTACGAGCGGGCGAGCCTGATCGCCCACTACCTCAAGACCCGCAAACCGCGCGCCAAGCTGATCGTGCTCGACGCCAAGGACACCTTTTCGAAGCAGAAGCTGTTTCAGCAGGCCTGGGCGGCGCTCTATCCGGGCATCCTGGACTACGTGCCGCTCGCCGCCGGAGGACAGGTCTCCTCGGTCGACGTGAAGGCGATGACGGTCGCCACCGACTTCGAGACGTACAAGGCCGACGTCGCCTGCATCATCCCGCCCCAGCGGGCAGCCCCCATCGCGAGCGCGGCCGGCGTCGCCGACCGCTCGGGCTGGTGCCCGATCGACCCCGTCACCTTCGAATCGCGGCTGGTGGCGGGCATCCACGTCGTCGGCGACGCCGCCATCGCCGGGGCGATGCCGAAATCCGCCTTCGCGGCGAACGCGCAGGCCAAGGTCTGCGCCGAGGCGGTGATCGATCTTCTGGCCGGGCGGACGCCGGAGCCGCCGAAGCTGATCAACACCTGCTACAGCCTGGTCGCGCCCGGCTACGGCATCTCGGTCGCCGGGGTCTACCATCCGGCGAACGGCGTGCTGGCTGACGTCGAGGGCGCCGGGGGCACCAGCCCGGTCGACGCGCCGGACGCCGTGCGCGAGAAGGAGGCGGTCTACGCCGAGGAGTGGTACCGCACCATCACCGCCGCGGTGTTCGGGTGAGGCGGGGGCTGGCCGTGCTCCTCGCCCTGTCCCAGACGGCGCTCGCGCCCGCGACCATCGTCGGCGACGCGATCCCCGACCCGCTCGGGGGCCGCACCGGCGACGCCGCGCGCGGGCGGGCCATCGCCACCGACACCCGCAAGGGCCTGTGCCCGCTCTGCCATACCGGCCTCGGCGGCACGGCGCCGGCCGGCGATCTCGGGCCCGATCTCGCGGAGGTCGGCGCGCGGCTCTCCGAAGGCCAGTTGCGGCTGCGTCTCGTCGACGGACGCGTCTTGAACCCCGCGACCCTGATGCCCTCCTATTACCGGACCGACGGCATTCGGGTCGCGGCCGCGTGGCGCGACCGGCCGGTGCTGGAGGCGGGCGAGATCGAGGACGTGATCGCCTACCTCGTCACCCTGAAGGGAGGATCCGCGACGCCATGACGGCCGTGCTCGACCGCCGCACGATCCTCGCCGGGGGCGCCGGCCTGCTCACCGTTGCGCTGGTGCGCCCTGGCAAAGCCGCGATCATCCGGCCGACCCGGGAGGCGACCGTGGAGGCGATCCGCCGCTTCACCGGAGGCGCGGCGATCCGGACCGGGCGGATCCACCTCGACATGCCGCCGCTGGTCGAGAACGGCAACACCGTGCCGCTCGCCGTCACCGTCGAGAGCCCGATGAGCGAGACCGACTTCGTCCACCGCATCGCGGTGTTCAACGACAAGAACCCGCAGCCGCACGTCGTCACGCTGCATCTGGGACCGCGCGCCGGCCGCGCCGCGGTCAATACCCGGATTCGCCTGGCCGATTCCCAGACCATCACGGCCATCGCCGAGATGCGGGACGGCACCTACTGGTCGGCCACCGCGGACGCGATCGTGACGCTGGCGGCCTGCGTGGAAGGATCGTGACGATGGCCCGCGCCCTCATCAACCTGCCGAAGACCGCCGGGGCCGGCGCGGTGATCGAGATCAAGACCCTGATCTCGCACCCGATGGAGACCGGCTACCGCCCCGGCCCGGACGGCCGCCTGATCCCGCGCAACATCATCACGGAGTTCGTCTGTACCTACGACGGCGACGAAGTGTTTCGCGCCGAGCTGTCCCCGGCGAGCGCGGCGAACCCCTACCTGACCTTCACCACCGTGGCGACGAAGACCGGCACGCTGCGCTTCACCTGGACGGGGGACAACGGGTTCTCGCAGACCGAAGAGATGCCGATCACGGTGACGTAAGAGGGCGCGACGCCGACCCCTCCCCCGCAGCGGGGGAAGGAGGGCTCGGAGGGCCGCGCTACCCCACCGCCTCCCCGTCCCGCAGGGCGCGCCGCAGCACCTTGCCGACATTGGTCTTCGGCAGGCTGTCGCGGAAGACGAAGCGGCGGGGCACCTTGTAGGCGGTCAGGCTCTCGCGGGCGTGGAGGCGCAGGGCCTCCGCCGTCAGGTCGGGATCGCGGCGTACCACGTGGGCGACGACGCTCTCGCCGGTCTCGGCCGAGGGCTCGCCCACCACCGCCACCTCGACCACGCCCGGATGGGCGGCGAGCACGTCCTCGACCTCGTTCGGATAGACGTTGAATCCGGAGACCAGGATCATGTCCTTCATCCGGTCGACGATGCGGACCTGCCCGTCGGGCTCGATCAGGGCGACGTCGCCGGTGCGGAAGAAGCCGTCCGGGGTCATCGCCCGGGCGGTCTCGTCGGACCGGCCCCAGTAGCCGGCCATCACCTGCGGCCCGCGCACGCAGAGCTCGCCGGGCTGGCCGACCGGCAGGGTGGTGCCGGCGGCGTCACGGATGCAGACCTCCGTCGAGGGCACCGGGTAGCCGATCGTGCCCGACCAGTCGTGCAGGGCCGGCGGGTTGATCGAGACCACCGGCGAGGTCTCCGACAGGCCGTAGCCCTCGATCACCGGCTTGCCGGTCGTCGTCTTCCAGCGCCGGGCCACCGGCGCCTGCATCGCCATGCCGCCCGCGATCGAATATTCGAGCCGCGACCAGTCGACCTTGTCGATGTCGGGGTGGTTGAGCAGGGCGTTGAACAGGGTGTTGACGCCCGACAGGTTGGTGAAGCGGCTCTTGCGCAGGAGCGTCACGAAGCCCGGGATGTCGCGCGGGTTCGGCACCAGCAGGCAGCAGGCGCCGAGCCGCATCATGAAGAAGCAGCAGCAGGTCAGCGCGAAGATGTGGTAGAGCGGCAGCGCCGTGACCATGACCCGGCCCGGACCCTCGTCGTCGCGCATGCCGAACCACACCCGGCTCTGCTCGACGTTGGCGGCGACGTTGCGGTGCGTGAGCATCGCCCCCTTCGACACGCCGGTCGTGCCGCCGGTATATTGCAGGAAGGCGAGGTCGTCGGGCCCGACCGCGACCGGCCGGAAGCTCGCCTTGCGACCGGTGGCGAGCACCGCCTTGAAGGCCGTGCGGCGCGAGGCCGGCAGCTCGAAGGGCGGCACCGCCTTCTTGACGTGGCGCGCCACCAGCGTGACGAGCGCCCCCTTCAGCCCGAGCCCGTCGCCGGCGCCCGCCACCACCACCCGCTCCAGACCGGGCAGCTCCGGCAGCGCCTCGGCGACGGTGTGGCAGAAGTTCTCCAGGACGAAGAGCACCCGCGCGCCGGCATCGCGCAGCTGGTGGGTCAGTTCGCGCGGGGTGTAGAGTGGGTTGACGTTGACGACCGTGGCGCCGGCGAGGAGCGCGCCGACGAGCGCGACCGGGAAGGCCGGCACGTTCGGCATCATGATGGCGACCCGGTCGCCCTTGCCGATGCCTTGCGCCTGCAGCCAGGCCGCCACCGCCGCGCCCTCGCGCCGCAGGGCGGCATAGGTCAGGGAGGCGCCGAAGCAGGTAACCGCCGGGCGGTCGGCGAAACGCTGCGCGCTGGTCTCGATCAGCTCGACCAGGGTGCCGAGACGGTCGGCCTCGATCTCCGCCGGGACGCCGGCCGGATAGGCGGCGAGCCAGGGCCGCGGCGGGGTGTTCGGTTCCATCGCGCTCGGCCCCTTGCCCATGAACTCCACCCTCCCCGATGCCGGATGCCTCGACGGGCCCCGGCTTGGCTCCGGGTTAGCGCCTCCCCGGGGTCGTTTCAACCGAGCGCCGGGTTCCGGCCGACCCCGGGGCGAGCACGCTCAGGGCGGCGTGGGGCAGGAACGCCGCCAGGACGAGGCCCAGCGCCAGCGGTGCCTGCCCCCCGAGCGGCAGGCGCGGGAAACCCGACAGGCCGAGATCCCGGGCCGAAGCCAGCAGCCACAGGGCCCAGGCGAAGGCGAGGACGCGCAGGGCTCCCCGTCCGAGGGCGCGAAGCCGGGTGCCGCGCCGCGGCAGGCCGCGGGCGACGAGCGCGGCGACGGCCAGCGCGCTGCCGAGCACGATCGCGGCAACCGCGGCCCCGAGGATGTGGGACACGGTCATCGTCTGGCCCGACAGGAAGGCGACGCCGCCGACAGAGAAACCGGCCCGCAGCACCAGCCCGCCATAGGTCGGGTGGAGCGACAGGCCGAGGACCAGGACGAGGCCGAGGAGCGCGCCGAGCCAGCCGCGCCACCCTGGCGCAGCGACGGGCAGCAGCGCGACCCGCGCCGCGCCGTACGCGACGGCGGAAAAGAACAGCGGGTAGCGGTCGGCGAAGAAGCCGTAGGCCCATTGGCCGAACCCCGCCGCGTCGAGGCCGCGTTGTGTCACTCCCGCGGCGGCGGCGAGCGCCACCGCCGCCAGGGCTGCGGCGAGCGGGACGAGCGCCACGAAGCGCCCGCCGCCGGAGGTCGCGGGAGCGGTGCCCGGAAGGGCACCGGAGGCGGTGCTCACGCCTCGTAGTGGTCGCGCACGAGCCGGTCGAGCAGGCGCACGCCCCAGCCCGAGCCCCAGGAGCGGTTGATCTCGGAGGCCGGCGAGCCCATCCCGACGCCGGCGATGTCGAGATGGATCCACGGCACGTCGTTGACGTAGCGCTTGAGGAACTGCGCTGCCGTGGCCGAGCCGCCGTGGCGGCCGCCGGTGTTCTTCATGTCGGCGAACTTCGACTCGATCAGCTTGTCGAAGCCCGGCGCCAGCGGCATCCGCCACACCTTCTCGCCGGTGGCCTCGCCGGCCGCCGAGAGGCGCTGGGCCAGCTCGTCGTTGTTGGAGAACATGCCGGCGAATTCCTGGCCGAGCGCCACCAGGATCGCGCCGGTCAGGGTCGCGAGGTCGACCATGAAGCGGGGCTTGTAGGTCTGCTGGACGTGCCAGAGCACGTCGGCGAGCACCAGGCGCCCTTCCGCGTCGGTGTTGATGATCTCGATCGTCTGGCCCGACATCGAGGTGACGATGTCGCCCGGGCGCTGCGCCTTGCCGTCGGGCATGTTCTCGACGAGGCCGATGGCGCCGAGCGCGTTCACCTTGGCCTTGCGGCTGGCGAGCGCGTGCATCAGGCCGACCACGCAGGCGGCGCCCGCCATGTCGCCCTTCATGTCCTCCATGCCGCCGCTCCCCTTGATGGAGATGCCGCCGGAATCGAAGGTCACGCCCTTGCCGATGAAGGCCACCGGCGCCTCGTCGGCGTCCTCGGCCCCGTTCCAGCGCATGATGACGACCCGGGCCTCCTTGGCCGAGCCCTGCGCGACCGCGAGCAGCGCCCGCATGCCGAGCTTCTTCATGTCCTTCTCGTCGAGGATCTCGATCTCGACGCCGAGCTTCTCCAGCGCCTCGGCGCGGCGGGCGAACTCTTCCGGGTCGAGGACGTTCGGCGGCTCGTTGACGAGCTCGCGGGCGAGGATCACGCCCTCGGCCAGCCCCTCGGCCCCGCGCAACGCCTTCTTGAGACCCGCATTCTCCGGCACCAGCAGGGTCAGGCGCCCGGCCCCGCCGGCCTCCTCGCCCTCGGGCGTCTTCTTGCTCTTGTAGCGGTCGAACTTGTAGGTGCGCAGGCGCGCGCCCAGCGAGAACGCCGCGACCTCGTCCGAGCCCGGGGCGGTGCCGGGCCATTCGAGCACCACCGAGGCCGAACGGCTGCCGATCTTGCCCGCCGTGAAGCCGCCGAGGGTCGCCCAGTCGCGGGCGGCCTGCTCCTCGCTGCCGGTGCCGACCACCACCAGGCGCTCGGCCGACAGGCCGGCCGGGGCGGCGATCACGAGGGCGCTCGCGGCCTTGCCCTTGAAGCGCTCGGCGGCGGCGGCCCGCGCCACGAGGTCGGCGGCTCCGGGACCGGCGATCTCGGCCGCCCGCGGCGACAGGGCGAGGTCCTCGCCCACGAACAGCACGAGGTCGCCGCCGGCCCCGCCGGGCTTGGCCGTCGCGAGGGATTCGATCTCGATGCTGATGCCGTCCGCCATGGCGTTGCTTTCGTCCCGTCTTCTGGATCGCGCGCCTCTCGAGGGGCGCCGCGCCGGTCCTGTGTAGCGGGGGGACGCCCGCGAGCGCAACGCGGCCGGGTGTGGCGGGCCGACCGCGCCCGCCCGCAAAAGGCCGCACTTCGGGCGCTTGAGGGCAGCCGGTGCTTGTGCGGCCGGCGGGCGGCGCCTAACCAGCATCGACGCGGGAGGGGGCCCGACCGCAGCCGGCCGATGAAGCAGATCGAGCGATACATCTTCCGCATCGCCCTCGGGGCGTTCCTATCGTGCCTGATCGGCCTCACCGGCGTGATCTGGGTGACGCAGGCCCTGCGCGAGCTCGACCTGATCACCGCCAAGGGCCAGACCCTGCTGATCTTCTTCCTGATCACCGGGCTGTCGCTGCCGACCCTGATCACCGTGATCGCGCCGGTCGCGCTGTTCATCGCGGTGGTCTACGCGCTCAACAAGCTCAACGGCGATTCCGAGCTGATCGTGATGAGCGCGGCCGGCATGTCGCCGCGCCACCTGATGCGGCCGTTCCTGACGCTGGCGCTGATCGTCAGCGCGGCGATCGGCTTCCTGACCATCCAGGTGATGCCGTCGAGCTTCCAGGAGCTGCGCGACGTGCTCACCCGGGTGCGCGGCGACTTCATCGCCAACGTGGTCAAGGAGGGGCAGTTCACCAGCCTCGACAGCGGGATCACCTTCCATTTCCGCGAGCGGGCGCCGAACGGGGCGCTGCTCGGCATCTTCATGCAGGACCGGCGCGAGGTGGGTAAGACGGTGGTCTACCTCGCCGAGCGCGGCCAGGCGGTCGACCTCGACGGGCAGACCTACCTGGTGCTGGAGAAGGGCAGCATCCACCGCCAGCAGCCCAACAGCCGGGATTCCTCGATCATCACCTTCCAGCGCTACGCCGTCGACCTCGCGGCCTTCACGCCGCCGGACGCCGACACGATCTACAAGCCGCGCGAGCGCTCAACCGTGCAGCTGCTGTTCCCGAACCCGAACGAGACCTACTACAAGCTCACCAAGGGCCGCTTCCGGGCCGAGCTGCACGACAGGCTGTCGTCCTGGCTCTATCCCCTGGCCCTCGGCCTGATCGCCTTCGCGGCGCTCGGCGATCCCCGCACCACCCGCCAGGGGCGCGGTCTGGCAGTGGCGGGCGCGATCACCGCCGTGGTGGCCCTTCGCATCGCGGGCTTCGCCGCCTCGAGCGCGGCGGTGCGCAGCCAGGGCGCCGTCGCGGCGGTCTATCTCGTGCCGCTGCTCGCGATCGTGCTCTCGCTCGTCGTCGCCACCCAGGGCAACCGGGTGCGGGCCTTCAACGCCGTCGTGGCGGCGCGGCTGCGCCGGCTCTCGGCGGCGCTGCCGGCACGGCGCCTGCGGATGCGGGCGGGCTGAGCCGCCATGCTGATCGGCGTCACGCTCGGCCGCTACCTGGCGGCCCGCTTCCTGCGGATGATCCTGGGGGTCTTCCTCACGGTCTTCGCCCTCGTCTACACCCTCGACTTCGTCGAGCTGATGCGCCGGGCCGGCGACGCCGAGGGCGCCTCGGCCGCCGTGATGGCGCGGCTCGCGCTGTACCGCACCCCGGCGGTGGCCGAGCAGGTCCTGCCCTTCGCGATCCTGTTCGGCGCGATGGCGGCCCTGCTTCAGCTCAGCCGGAAGCTCGAACTGGTGGTGGCCCGCGCCGCCGGCATCTCGGCGTGGCAGTTCCTGCAGCCCGGCGCGCTGGTGGCGCTCGGCATCGGCGCCTTCACGGTCGGGGTCTACAACCCGGTCTCGGCCGAGCTGAAGCAGCGCTCGACCGAGATCGAGGCCAAGATCTTCGCCCGCTCGGGCAAGGCCGCCTCCGGCAAGGAGTTGTGGATCCGCCAGCGCGGCATCGACGGCCAGGCGATCATCCGGGCCGAGACCGCGGTCGAGGGCACGGCGACGCTCGCGGGCGTCATGGTCTTCACTTTCGACGACAGCGGCGCCTTCACCCAGCAGATGCAGGCGGCCCGCGCCACCCTGCACGACGGCTACTGGGAATTGCAGGACGTGCGCGTGCAGGGGCCGGACCAGGAGCCGCAGAGCTACGACACCTACCTGATCGCCTCGACGCTCGACCCCTCGCAGGTGCGCCAGCGCTTCACCCCGCCGGAATCCGTGCCTTTCTGGCAACTCACCGAGACGATCGCCCGGACCGAGCGGGCGGGACTCGACGCCACGCGCTACCGCCTGCAGTACGACGTGCTCCTGGCGCGGCCGGTGCTGTTCCTGGCGATGGTGCTGGTCGCGGCATCGGTTTCTTTAAGGTTCTTCCGCTTTGGTGGCATCGGCAAGATGGTGCTCGGCGGCGTCGCGGCGGGCTTCGTGCTCTACGTGGCACGGCAGGTGATGGAGGGCCTAGGAGCCTCTGGATTGGTCGCCGCGCCGGTGGCGGCGTGGTTCCCGGCCGTGGTAGGGAGTCTTCTCGGAACGCTCGCGCTTCTGCACCTGGAGGACGGCTGATGCCCACCCTCCGGCAAGGCGGCACGGGCATAGCGGGTGCAGGGATGGGTCGAGTCGTGCGTAAGGCCGCGGGTGCCGCGGTCACGGGATCCCTGACGGTTCTGCTAGCGGCCGCCGTGACGGTGGGCGCGAGCGAGCCCGCGCGTGCGCAGGGCACGCTGAACGACCGCCTGGCGGCGCGCACCGCCAAGAATCAGGACAAGCCCGGGGCCGGAGGCGAGCGCCTGCTCGTCGAGGCCAAGGAGCTCGTCTACGACAACGACAAGAACACGGTCTCGGCGGTCGGCAATGCCGAGCTGCATTACGGGCCGCGCACGCTGCTCGCCGACCGCGTCCGCTACGACCGCAACACCGGCCGGGTCTTCGCCGAGGGCAACGTCCGCCTCACCGACGAGACCGGCTCGGTCGTGACCGGCGACAAGATGGAGCTGACCGACGACTTCAAGTCCGGCTTCATCGACTCGCTGCGCGTCCAGCAGACCATCGAGCAGCGCGGCCGCCCGGCCCGGGTGCGGTTCTCCGCCCCGCGGGCGGAACGGATCGCGGGCGAGACCACGACCTTCGAGTACGGCACCTACACGGCCTGCGAGCCGTGCAAGGACCACCCCGAGCGCCCGCCGCTGTGGCAGGTCAAGGCGGCGCGGATCATCCACAACAACGAGGAGCGCCGGATCTACTACGAGGATTCCTACCTCGAAGTGGCCGGGATCCCGATCGCCTACCTGCCCTACTTCTACTCGCCCGACCCGACGGTGCGGCGCGACACCGGCTTCCTGGCGCCGCACTTCGTCTCCTCGAACGTGCTCGGCTACGGCATCGGCACGCCGTTCTTCTGGAACATTGCGCCCGATTACGACCTTACGATCGAGCCGACCTTCCTGTCGAAGCAAGGTGTGCTCGGCCAGGCCGAGTGGCGCCAGCGGCTGGCCAACGGCTTCTACAACGTCCGCGTCAGCGGCATCTTCCAGTCGACCCCGAGCGCGTTCCTGCCCGGCCCCCTCGGCTCGGGCGACCGCGACTTCCGCGGCTCGATCGAATCGGCCGGCCAGTTCTACCTCGCCCCGAACTGGCGTGCGGGATGGGACGTCGTCGGCGTCACCGACAAGTGGTTCCTCGACAACTACCGCATCCGCAACCAGACGATCAGCACGGACTACTTCCGCGAGGCGGTCTCGACCGCCTTCCTGATCGGCCAGGGCGACCGTTCGTGGTTCGAGGCGCGGGGCTACTACTTCAAGGGCCTGTCGACCTTCGACTGGCAGAAGCAGCAGCCGATCGTCGCCCCGGTGATCGACTACGACAAGCGCCGGGACGGGCCCGATCCGATCGGCGGCGAGGTGCGGTTCCAGGCGAACTTCACCCACCTGTCGCGGGACGCGACCCAGTACACCCAGATCCCGCGCACCGGCACCTACCTGCTCAGCCCGAGCGTCAACGGGATCACCTTCCCGCTCTACAGCACCTGCTCGGTGTTCGAGCGCGGGCAGTGCCTGGTGAGCGGGCTTGCCGGCGACACCACCCGGGCGACCGCCCAGGTGTCGTGGCGGCGCACCTTCACGGACGAGTTCGGCCAGCGCTGGCAGCCCTTCGCCTACCTGCGCGGCGACGCCTTCTTCGTGAACCCGAACACGACCGGCTTCCAGAACCCGGAAGTCAGCAACCTGTTCTCGCCCGACTCGAACTTCTCCGGCCGGGTGATGCCGGCGGTCGGGCTCGAGTACCGCTATCCGTTCGTCGCCGATTTCGGGCCGCTCGGCGTGCACACCATCTCGCCGGTGGCCCAGGTCATCGCGCGGCCGAGCGAGACCCATATCGGGCGGCTCCCCAACGAGGACGCCCAGAGCCTCGTCTTCGACGACACCTCGCTGTTCGCCTGGGACAAGTTCTCCGGCTACGACCGGGTCGAGGGCGGCGTGCGCGCCAACCTGGGCGCCGAGTACTCGATCACCGGCCGCAACGGCTTCTACCTGAACGCGATGGCCGGCGAGTCGATCGCGATCGCGGGCGTGAACTCGTTCCGCCGCGGCGACATCGCCAATGTCGGCCGCGATTCGGGCCTCGAGCAGACCCGCTCGGACTTCGTCACCCGCTTCCAGGTCTCGCCGAACCAGAACATCAGCTTCATCACCCGGGCGCGGTTCGACAACGACACTTTCGCGATGAAGCGCCTCGAAGCCGGCATCACCGCCAAGTTCGCGCCGTTCCTGCCGCTCGAGGGCTCGCTGATCTACGCCCGCTACGCGGCGCAGCCCGAGCTCGGCTTCGATCGCCGTCGCGAAGGCCTGCAGGCCTCGGCGCTCTACAACATCACCCCGAACTGGTTCGTCACCGGCTCGGTGCTGTTCGACCTATCGCACTACCTCCAGGTGCGCGAGTTCTACGCCACTGCCGCGCAGTCCTACTTCCTCAACCCGGTCGGCACGGCACCGATCTACGACAAGTCCGACAAGTTCTACGTCTCCTCGTCGGGCTTCGGCTTCGGCTACCGCGACGAGTGCACGACGATCTCGCTCAACTACCTGTCTTCTCCGATCGAGACGGCGGCGGGCCTGCGCGAGCGCAACCAGACCTTCCTGCTCAGGATCGAGCTGCGCACCCTCGGCGAGGCGAACTTCCGGCAGAACCTCAGCACCTCCACGACGGCGGACGGCATCGCCACGGCGCGGTGACGGGTTGCCGGCGCCTGCCCTTCCGGCGGGCGCTCGCCCGGCGGGAGCGCTTGGCCGGCAGGAGCGGTTAGCCGGCAAGAGCGCTTGCCCGACGGGAGCCGGGATGCGATGGCGCGCTGGACGAACCTGCGCCACGGCGCGCCGCCACGGACGGGGATCCCCGCGATGACCACAGCCCTCGCGCTGACACAGGGCGATCCGGCCGGGATCGGGCCCGAGATCACCCTGCGGGCCTGGCTCGCCCGCGAGGAGCACGGCCTGGCGCCGTTCTTCGTCATCGGCGACCCGGAGTTCCTCGGATCGATCGCGGCCCGCCTCGGCTTCGCCGTGCCGCTCGTCGCGGTCGAGCCCGAAGAGGCGGCGGCCGCCTTCGCCCGGGCCCTGCCGGTGGTGCGGCTGCCGGGCGGGCTCACCGTCGCGGCGGAGCCGGGACAGCCCGATCCGGCGAGCGCCGCCGGCACCCTCGCGTCGATCGACGAGGCGGTGCGGCTGGTCCAGGCCGGCCGGGCGCCCGCCCTCGTCACCAACCCGATCGCCAAGCACGTCCTGTACGAGGCGGGCTTCCGCCATCCGGGCCATACCGAATACCTCGCGGCGCTCGCCGCCGCGCCCGGCGCGGCCCCGCCGACGGCCGTGATGCTGCTGTGGTCGGAGGACCTGGCGGTGGTGCCGGTGACGATCCACGTCGCGCTGCGCCGGGTGCCGGACCTACTGACCGCCGACCTCGTGGTCGAGACCGCCCGCATCGTCGACCGCGACCTGCGGAGCCGCTTCGGCTTGGCCGCTCCGCGCCTCGTGCTCGCCGGGCTCAACCCGCATGCCGGCGAGGCCGGCACCATGGGCACCGAGGACCGCGACGTGCTCGCTCCCGCGGTCGAGCGGCTGCGGGCGGAGGGCATCGCGATCACCGGGCCGCACCCGGCCGACACGCTGTTCCACGCCCGGGCGCGCGCGACCTACGACGTCGCGCTCGCCCCGACCCACGACCAGGCCCTGATCCCGATCAAGACGCTGGCCTTCGACGAGGGCGTGAACGTCACCCTCGGGCTGCCGTTCCTGCGCACCTCGCCGGACCACGGCACCGCCTTCGACATCGCCGGCAAGGGGCTCGCCATGCCCGACAGCCTGATCGCGGCGCTGAAGCTCGCGGGCCGACTGACGCGAGCCCAGGATGGAGTTGCCGCGTGAGCGCCCCGGACGGCCTGCCGCCCCTGCGAGAGGTGGTACAGGCGCACGACCTGATGCCGCGCCGCTCGCTCGGCCAGAATTTCCTGTTCGACCTGAACCTCACCGGCCGGATCGCCCGCTCGTCGGGGCCGCTCGACGGGGTGACGGTGGTCGAGGTCGGCCCCGGCCCCGGCGGCCTGACCCGGGCGCTCCTGATGCACGGCGCCGCCAAGGTGATCGCGGTCGAGCGCGACCCCCGCGCCCTGCCGGCGCTCGCCGAGATCGCCGCGCATTATCCCGGCCGCCTCGAGGTGGTGGAGGCCGACGCGCTGGAATTCGACCCCCGCCCGCTGATCGGCGAGGGACCGGCCCGGATCGTCGCGAACCTCCCCTACAACGTCGGCACGCAGCTCCTCACCGGCTGGCTGACCCAGGAGGCCTGGCCGCCCTGGTGGGACTCGCTGACCCTGATGTTCCAGCGCGAGGTCGCCGAGCGCATCGTCGCCGACGAGAGCGACCGGGCGAATTACGGCCGGCTCGGCGTCCTGTGCGGTTGGCGTACGCGAGGACAGATCCTGTTCGACGTGCCGCCTGCCGCCTTCGTGCCGCCGCCGAAGGTGACCTCGAGCGTGGTGCGGCTGGTGCCGAGACCCGAGCCCCTGCCCTGCCGGGTCCGGGCCCTCGAAACCGTGACCGGCGCCGCCTTCGGCCAGCGCCGCAAGATGCTGCGCCAGAGCCTGAAGGGCGCGACCCCCGACCCCGCCCCCCTGCTCGCCGCCGCCGGCATCCCGGAGACGGCCCGGGCCGAGGAGGTGCCGGTGGCGGGATTCGTGGCGATGGCCCAGGCGCTCTGACGCCCGAGCCTTCGGAAACGCCAAGCCTTCGGAAACGCCAAGCCTTCGGGAACGCCAAACCTTCGAGATGCGACCGAACGCGAAAAAGCCCCCGATCCAGGCCGGATCGAGGGCTTCGCGAAGGTAGCGGGGAGCGTGGCTCCCCGCACGATCGACCGTTATCGCGTCTGCTGGATGGCCGAAACCACCCATTGGCCGCCGCGCTCGCGCAGGAACGTCCAGACCTCGGTCGCCTCGGGCGGGTTGGTCTCGACGACCTTGCCGCTGGCGCGCTCGATCAGCGCATCGCGCAGGGTGTAGCGCATCGCCACGGTGGCATAGTCGACCGGGCCCTCGCGCCAGGCCTCGGCAAGGTCGCCCTGCTGCAGCTTCACGTCGGCGATCTTGTTGACCACGCCGCGGGCGGTGTTGGCACGGATCTCCTCACCGAAGTAGCCGAACATCTCCGGCGTCGTCAGGCGCCGCAGGGTGGCGGCGTCCTCGGCGCCATAGGCGAGCTGGACCTGGGTGAGGGTGCGCTCGAAGGCGTCGAAATCCTGCGGGCCGATGCCGACCTCGTCGCGCTTGGGCGGACGGGCCTGCTGGGCCGCGGCGCCACCGCCGAGCATGCCGCCCAGACCGCCACCGAGGCCGCCCGTGTTGCCGCCCATGCCGCCGAGCGGGCCACCGGAGGCCGGTCCGCTGCGGTTGTAAGCACCCGCCATGGCCGGCTCGGCCCGGCGGCGGCGCAGGAAGCGCATCACCAGCACGACCGCGCCGACGAGCAGGCCGACCTGGATCAGCAGGCCGAGGAAGGACGCGATGCCGCCGAGGCCGCCAAAGAAGCCGCCGCCGATCAGCGCACCGAGCAGGCCGGCGCCGAGCAGGCCGGCGAAGAAGCCGCCGCCGAAGCGCCGCGCCGGGGCGGCGGGGGCGCCCATCGGCGAGCCGGGCTGGGTCATCGAGCGCTGCATCGGCGCGGGGGCACCGGGGGCGGTCGTGGTCGGGGCCGGCGCCGAATAGGTGCGGGAGCCGCGCGATCCCATCGAGGAGCCGCTGCCGGGACGCGCCTCGCCGGCCGTCGCCGCCACGGCCATCAGGGCCGCGAGGCCGAAGGCTGCAACCGTCCGGCGGCCGCGGGTGAAGGTGGTCATCATCGGTTCGTCTCGCCTCGTGCCATCACCAGTTGGGGCGCCGTCCAGGGGGCGGGGTCCTGCCCCCGCCACGCATATGGGGATGCGGGCGACGCAGTAGAAGGGAGGACTCGCCCCGGATGCCGTCCTGGTCATCACTACACAGGATGAAAAGTCACCGATCGGCGCCAGATCTGCCAAGCGATAAATTTTTGATCTGACGGGGATTAGCGCATAGCGGCACTTCGTTGCGGGCGCCGTTCCTCTGCCGCCGGGAAGGTCAGGCGGATCGACGTCCCCTCGCCGGGGGTGCTGCGGAGCGCCACGGCGCCGTTCTGGCGCTTCACCACCGCGTTGAGGATGGCGAGGCCGGTGCCGCGGCCGGGTTCGCGCGTGGTGAAGAACGGCTCCAGCGCCCGGCCCAGCACCTCCGGGGCCATGCCGGATCCGGTATCGGCCACCGTCAGGGCGACGTGGCGCCCGGCCGACCCGTCCGCCGCCACGCCCTCGCCGCCGTGGTTGCGGGTCTGGATCGTCACGCGCCCGCCCGCCGGCATCGCCTCGACGGCATTGCGCAACAGGATCTGCAGGATCAACTCGGTCTGGACCGGATCGACGCAGGCGATCCACAGGTCGCCGGCGAGGTCGAGATCGAGGGCGACGCTCCCGCCGAGCACCGCCTCGGCCCGCCCGCGGTGATCGCGCAGCAGCCCGTTGAGGTCGACCGGCCGCGGCTCCGGCCGGTGTCTTCGCGAGAAGGCCAGGAGGTGGCGGGTGAGCGCCGAGGCGCGCTCGGCCGCGTCGGTCGAGCGGGTCAGCGCCCGCTGCACGAAGGCGTCCGGGTGCTCGCCGAGGCGCCGGCGCAGGCCGTCGACGTAGCCGACGAGGATCTGCAGCAGGTTGTTGAACTCGTGCGCGACGCCGTTGGTGAGCTGGCCGAGCGCCTCGCGGCGCTGCGCCAGGCCGAGGGCCGCCTCGAGGTCGCGGCAGCGGGAGGTGTCGACGAGCTGAATCAGGCGGGCGCCGTCCTCCCCGCCCACCGGGGAGACATGGAGCGCGGCCCACAGGGTCGCGCCGTCGCGGCGGCGCACCAGCACCTCGGCGCTGGCCGGGCCACGCCCGGCGAGGAGGGTCCGCAGGGCATCCTCGGCCTCCGAATCGGCGGCGAGCGCGGTGATCCTGCCGGGAACCGCGCCCAGCAGGGTCTCGGCCGCGGAATTAGCGAACAGGATCGCGTCCTCGGCGCCGGCCGCGACCACGACGGAGGGCAGCGGCGCCGCCGCGAGCGCCGCTCGCAGGGGCCGGAAGGCGCCGGAGCCTGAGACCTCGGAGCCTGTGACCTCGGGGGTCTCAGCCGGCACGGGCGGGGCCTCCATCATGGCGCGGCAGGGGCCGCCCGCCCGGCAGCCGCATCGTCCACGCGTTCTGGACCATCACTCTAGAGCAAGTCCGGGCAAGCTGAAAACCGGGGGACGGTGGGGTAACCGTCATGGATCCGTCGGCGGGGCGACCTCGCCCCGACCATCGTCCTCGACCAGGACGGTGGGCCCGAAGATCGCCTCGAAGCGCCCGCGCAGCACGGCGTCGACCTCCGGCAGGGTGACCGGCCGTCCGAGATCGACGAGGCTCGTCACCCCGTGCTCGCGAACGCCGCAGGGCACGATGCCGGAGAAGTGCGACAGGTCCGGCTCGACGTTCAGGCTGATGCCGTGGAAGGTCGCCCAGCGCCGTACCCGGATGCCGATCGCCGCGATCTTGTCCTCGACTCCCGGCCCCTTCTCCGGTCGGCGCACCCAGACGCCGACCCGGTCCTCCCGGCGCTCGCCCCGCACCGTGAACGCGTCGAGCGTCGCGATCAGCCAGGCCTCCAGCGCGGCCACGTAGGCGCGCAGGTCCGGCCGCCGCCGGTTGAGGTCGAGCATCACGTAGGCCACCCGCTGCCCGGGGCCATGATAGGTGTATTGCCCGCCCCGCCCCGTGCGGTGGACCGGGAACCGCTCGGGCGCCACGAGGTCGGCCTCCCGGGCCGAGGTGCCGGCGGTGTAGAGCGGCGGATGCTCGATCAGCCAGACGCGCTCGAGGGCGCGGCCCTCGGCGATCGCCGCCGCCCGCGCCTCCATGGCGGCCTCCGCCTCGCGGTAGTCGAGGAGCGCGTCGCGCACGACCCATTCGACGGGAGGGCTGCCGGGCACCGGCAGGAGGCTCCCCGGGGCGGTTCCGAGCCGGTCGTTTACCAAGGCTTCACCATAAGATCGGATTGTCGGGGCATCGGTTCGTGGTCAGGGTGGGTCTGTCCGTTGGCGGTTCTCGACATTCTCAAGGTTGACCTCGCGGTGGTGCTCGGGCGGACCCGGATGCCGATCCACATGCTGCTGCGCATGGGCCGCGGCGCGGTGATCGAGCTCGATTCGACCGACAGCGATATGGTCGAGATCCTCGCGAACAACCACCCGATCGCCCGCGGGCAGATCGTGGTCACGGGCAACCGCATCTCCGTGGAGGTGACCGAGCTGATCCGCAAGGCCGAGGTGGTGCGCGAGCCGGGCATCCGCATCGGCGACGGCGGCGCCGCCTTCCTGGGCGCCCTGTCGGACGCGCTCTGACGAGAATGTTTGCCAGTTCCGCATCGGGGCGCTTGCGTCCCCCGGGGGGGACTGGTATTCGCAGCCTCGCTTCGGACGGGTTTCAGCCCCGCCCCGCCGCTTCCGGCGAGATGAAGCAATCCGCGGCCGTGGCGGAATTGGTAGACGCGCTAGCTTGAGGTGCTAGTTGGGCAACCAGTGGAGGTTCGAGTCCTCTCGGCCGCACCATCTCTCTCACGAGGTCTTCGACCGGCGGCAGGGGATGGAGACGGAAGTCCGTGCAATAGGTTCGACCAGGTCGGGCTGTGCGTAGGACGAAGTCGCCGATGAGCGCGCTGTCTTCCCGGCAGTGATGCAGATATTGACTGATGGTTTCAAGACGAGCTGGACCGCTTTTTGGATGTCCGGCGAACTCCGCGGCCGTGGCGGAATTGGTAGACGCGCTAGCTTGAGGTGCTAGTTGGGCAACCAGTGGAGGTTCGAGTCCTCTCGGCCGCACCATCCCGCTTCAAGGGATGGTGGGATCCGTTCAGTCGGATCTAGCTTCGCGGATGGCTGTTGCGCGCGGAGCCAAAACCCTAAGATCATTAAACTTCGCTTGCTGAGCGTGCCGCTCCTCACATCGTGTCCGTATAGCGGTGATAGCGGTCGGGCGACGCGCGCGTCGTGCATCAAGACGGCACGCACCTGCGCCGTGACGCAGGATTCCACCACTTCGGACTGGATTGATCCGTCTTGCGGGAAACGTGACCGCGCTGTCCGCCGGCGCACTCGCCAACCCCTGGGAAAAGGTGGCGTTCGCACCCGGACAATATCGATGAGCGGTGCGACAGGCCGATCCCGGCGGTGCAAATGGACGGCCACGTTCGCGCGGCCGGCCCGCCAACCCCCTTCCCTTTCGGCGCCGAGCACGGAGCCAACACCCGCCCTCAGTTGAGGAAGCGCGGCACCACGAAGCGAATACCCAGGAGACCGATCAGCGCCATCGTGCCACTGACGATAAGCACGTACATAACGTCGGCATCTGCTCCATAACCTGGATAGAATGCTGATCGACATACCTTTACGATGTGCATGAGCGGGTTCCACTGCACATAATCATAAATGACTGCCGGCATTGCCTCAACTACAATGACCGTTCCACTAGTAAAATAGACGATTAGAACAGGAACTATGACAATAAACTGCCATTGAATGAGCATTTGTGAAATAAATACGTTAAAAAATCCTGCGCCTGTTGCAAAAAACAACGCAAGCAGCATAGCCTCACAGAATGCAAATGAATCCCTAGGGACAACGTGCGCACCAAAACACGCCGCGATAAAAAATGTCATAAAAATACTCAGGCTACTAGTACAGACTTCAACGATCGCGCGCGACATGACAACGTCGAAGAACTTTACCTGAGGAAAATAAACGAGCTGTCTATTTGATAACGGCCCTTCCATCATCTTTTTAGACATGTAATTGAAAATAATATAAGGGGATAGACCCGAAACGGCAAACAGCACGATGCTGTCACCGATCGGCGTCGGCTTTTTCATGACGACATAGGCGGCGGTGATGACGAGGATGTGGGCGCAGGGCCATAAGACCGCGACGCTGTAGCCCCACATCGTCCCGCCGAAGCGGGTCCGGATATCGCGCAGCATGAGGGCACCGAGCACATCCAGCTGGACCTCGAGCGCCGATTTTGCCTGGTACGCCATCCACCACTCCCGTCGGGCGAGGGGCGCGACGCGCCCTCGACCGGTTGCCCGTTCTCTTGCTGCGCCTAAGCCGACAATACGGCAGCCGGGTGACCGCCTGCGGGCTCAGCCGGCCTCGGGAAGGCCTCTCGCCTCGCCGTGGTAGGAGCGGTTCGGTCGCATGTCGACGGCCGAGGCCATGCGGTTCGACATGTTGAAGAAGCTCGCCACAGCGGAGATGTCCCACAGGTCGCGCTCGGAGAAGCCGGCGTCGCGAAGCGCGTCGCGGTCCTCCTCCTCGATCGTCCAGGGCGCCTCGGTCAGCGCCACCGCGAAGTCGAGCATGGCTCGGTGGCGGGGCGAGAGGTCGGCGGCGCGGTAGTTCATCACCAGCATCTCGGCCAGCACCGGGTCGCCCGAGAGGCTGCGCACGGCAGCGCCGTGGGCGGTGAGGCAGTAGTAGCAGCGGTTCACACTCGAGACCGCGACCGCGATCATCTCGCGCTCCAGCTTGGACAGGCCGGAGGGTGCGGGCATCAGATCATTGTAGAGCGCCGCGAACGCCTCGAGCTTGGCGCCGTCATGGGCGTAGGCCAGCAGGACATTCGGCACAAATCCAATCTTTTCCCGACACTTGTCGAAGTAGACTTGCATCTCGGGCGAGAGTTCGGGCGAGGTTGGAAGGTCGAGGGCCATCACCCGTCCTTCGGTCTCCTGCGGCAACGGCCGCTCTCCGACTTTCGGCTTCGCGCCCGGCTGCTTCTTACCGTTCGACATCCCAGTGCCCTCCCGATCGGCATGCCTCACCTATAGGCAGTTTGCCTCATGATGGCGAGGTCGGCCTTGCCGGGCCGGAAGCGCTGTGCCACCGCTCGCGCCGTCACCCTCGACAGAGGACGAGCAGACGTGGAACCATCGACCGCGACCGCCACCGCCGAGGCGAAAGCCAGCCGGACCGATCTGATCGCCGCCGCCGCGGCGCTGGCGGACGACCGGGGCGGCCCCGGCGGCTTCGTCCGCGACCTCTTCGGCCGCGTCGCGCCGGAGGATCTGACCGCCTACACGCCCGAGGCCCTGGCCGATCTGGCGCTCGCCGCCCGGGCGCACCTGGCCGCCGCGCGGCCCGGCCGCACGACGAGCGCGGTGCGGCTCTCCGACGCCGAGGTCGAGCAGGGCGGGCGCCGGCGCGACCTCACGGTGATCGAGGCGGTCAACGCCAACCGGCCGTTCCTGCTCGATTCGACCCTCGCGGAGATCGTCGCCCGCGGCTACCGCCCCCGCCTCGTCGCCCACCCGATCCTCGGCGTCGAGCGCGACGCCGAGGGCGCCCTGGTGCGGGTCGTCGGCGAGACCACCGCGCAGGAGACAGGCGGCGAGGCCGGCGGGCTCGCCCGCGAGAGCTTCATCCACGTCCATCTCGACCGCATCGACGACGAGGCGGCCCGCGCCGCGCTCCATGCCAGCCTGACCCGGGTCTATGCCGACGTCGCCGTGACGGCGGCCGACCACACCGCGATGGTCGAGCACCTGGCCGAGGCGGCCGCTGCCTACACGGACGCGCCCTCCCCCCTGGCGCCCGAGGAACGGGCCGAGGCCCGCGCCTTCCTCGACTGGCTGCGCGACGGGCATTTCGTGCTGCTAGGCCTGCGCGAGTACCGCGACGCGGACGGCGCCGACCATGCCGGCGTGCCCGGCAGCGGGCTCGGCCTCCTGCGCGACCCCGCCGTCGAGGTGCTGCGGCGCGGCGACGCCATGGTGGCGGTGACGCCCGAGATCCGCGCCTTCTTGGAAGGGCCCGAGGCGCTGATGGTCACCAAGGCGAGCCTGCGCTCGCGGGTGCGCCGGCAGGCGCATCTCGACATGGTGGCGATCAAGCTGTTCACCGCCGAGGGCGGCCTGGCGGGCGAGTTGCGCCTCGTCGGCCTGTTCACCGGCAGCGCCTATGCGAGCCGGGCCGAGGAAGTGCCGTTCCTGCGCCGCAAGGTCGCGGCGGTGCTGCGCAAGGCCGGCCTCGACCCGACGAGCCATGCCGGGCGCTCCCTCGTCCACGTCCTCGAGACCTACCCGCGCGACGACCTGTTCCAGATCGAGCCCGGCCTGCTCCTGCGCTTCGCGCTCGCCATCGTGTCGCTCGCCGACCGGCCGCGGGTGCGGGTGCTGGCGCGGCCCGACAAGTTCGGCCGCTTCGTCTCGCTGATCGCCTACCTGCCTAAGGACCGCACCGACGCCCGGCTGCAGGCCCGGATCGGCGCCTACCTGGCCGAGGGCCTGGGCGGTCGCCTCTCGACCATCGCGCCCGACTATCCCGAGGGTCCGCTCGCGCGATTCCACGTCATCGTGGCGACGCCGGACGCGCCGCCCGACGAGATCAACGCCGGCCGGCTCGAGGCCGGCATCGCGGAACTCGCCCGCACCTGGGCCGACTCGCTGCGCGACGCCCTGTCCGAATCCCGCGGGGGCGACGCCCGCGGCCTCGCCGCGGTCTACGCCGATGCCTTCCCGGCCGGCTACCGCGAGATGTATGCCGGCGCGCAGGCACTGCCCGACATCGCCATCCTGGAGCGGATCTCGGAGGGCCAGCCCCGGGCGGTCGACCTCTTCCGGCGCCCCGGCGATCCCGAGACCCGCATCGGCCTCAAGGTGTTCTCCCGCGGCGCGGCGCTGCCGCTCTCGGAGCGGGTCCCGGTTCTGGAGAATCTCGGCTTCCGGGTCATCGACGAGCGCTCCTACCGGCTCAAGCCGGAGGGCGCCGGCGCCCGGGTGTGGCTGCACGACATGCTGCTGGAGCGCGCCGGCGGCGGGCCGGTCGACGTCGCGTCGGTCGAGGGCCCGGTCGAGGCGGCGCTGCTGGCGCTCGCCCGCGACCTCGCCGAGTCGGACGCCTACAACCGCCTGGTGCTGGAGGCCGGGCTCGGCTGGCGCGACGTCGCGCTCATCCGGGCGCTCGGCCGCTACCTGCGCCAGCTGCGCATCCGCTACGGCCAGGGCTACCTCGCGGCGACGCTCGCGCGGCATCCCGCCCTCGCCCGGCGGCTGGTCGCGCTGTTCTACGCCCGCTTCGACCCCCGCCGCGACGGCGATCGGGCGAACGCGCAGGAGGCCGTACGGGGCGAGATCGAGGCGGATCTGGCCGGAGTGACGAGCCTCGACGAGGACCGGATCCTGCGCCGCTTCGTCAACCTGGTGGAGGCGGCGCAGCGCACGAACTTCTTCCAGATCGGGCGCAACGGCCTGCCCCCTGAGACCATCGCGTTCAAGTTCCGCTGCGCCAAGGTCGACGGGATGCCGCTGCCGCGGCCGCTCTTCGAGGTGTTCGTCTACTCGCCCCGCGTCGAGGGCGTGCACCTGCGCTTCGGCTACATCGCCCGCGGCGGCCTGCGCTGGTCGGACCGGCCGGAGGACTTCCGGACCGAGGTGCTGGGCCTCGTCAAGGCGCAGCAGGTCAAGAACGCCGTGATCGTGCCGGTCGGCGCCAAGGGCGGGTTCTTCCCCAAGCGGCTGCCCCCGGCCTCCGACCGCCAGGCCTGGATGCAGGAGGGCACCGAGAGCTACCGGATCTTCATCCGCACCCTGCTCTCGCTGACCGACAACATCGTCGACGGGGCGATCGTGCCCCCGCCCGCCACCGTGCGGCACGACGCGGACGACGCCTACCTGGTGGTGGCCGCCGACAAGGGCACCGCCACCTTCTCGGACGTCGCCAACGCGCTGTCGCTCGAGGCGCGCCACTGGCTCGGCGACGCCTTCGCGTCCGGCGGCAGCCAGGGCTACGACCACAAGGTGATGGGCATCACCGCACGGGGCGCCTGGGAGGCGGTGAAGCGCCACTTCCGCGAGGTCGACATCGACATCCAGGCCGAGCCGGTCACGGTGGCGGGCGTCGGCGACATGTCGGGCGACGTGTTCGGCAACGGCATGCTGCTGTCGCGCTGCCTGAAACTGGTGGCGGCCTTCGACCATCGCGACATCTTCCTTGACCCCGATCCGGACCCGGCCGTGGCCTTCGCCGAGCGGCAGCGCC
This sequence comes from Methylobacterium ajmalii, assembly GCF_016613415.1. GTDB lineage: Bacteria > Pseudomonadota > Alphaproteobacteria > Rhizobiales > Beijerinckiaceae > Methylobacterium > Methylobacterium ajmalii. Next base: position 54,811 of record NZ_JACWCT010000081.1, read on the forward strand.
TGTTCGATCTGCCGCGCTCGTCCTGGGCCGATTACGACCGGCAGAAAATCTCGGCCGGCGGCGGGGTCTTCTCGCGCCAGGCCAAGACCGTGCCGCTCTCGCCCCAGATGCGCGCCCGCCTCGGGCTCGACCAGGCCGAGGCGACCCCGGCGGACGTGATGCAGGCGATCCTGCGCGCGCCCGTCGACCTCCTGTGGTTCGGCGGCATCGGCACCTACGTGCGCGCCACCTCCGAGAGCGACGACGAGGCCGGCGACCGCGCGAACGACGCCATCCGCATCACCGGCGCGGAGCTGCGCGCCCGGGTGGTGGGCGAGGGCGCCAATCTCGGCCTCACCCAGCGCGGCCGCATCGAGGCGGCGCGGCGCGGGGTGCGCCTCAACACCGACGCGATCGACAACTCGGCCGGCGTCAACACCTCGGACGTCGAGGTCAACATCAAGATCGCGCTGGCCACGCCGGAGCGCGACGGCCGCCTGAGCCCGGAGAGCCGCAACGCACTCCTCTCCGGCATGACCGAGGCGGTGGCCGACCTCGTTCTGCGCAACAACCAGCTCCAGACGCTGGCCCTGTCCCTCGCCCAGCGCTCGGCGGCGGCCGAGACGGGCTTCGCCTCCCGGCTGATGCAGACGCTGGAGGCCGACGGCCGTCTCGACCGCGGCGTCGAGTTCCTGCCCTCCGACGCGACCCTGGCGGAGCGGGCGCAAGGCGGCGAGGGCCTGACCCGGCCCGAGCTCGCGGTGCTGCTCGCCTACGCCAAGCTGTCGCTGAAGGATGCCCTCCTCGACAGCGCTGTGCCGGACGATCCCTACCTCGCCCGCGAGCTTGAGCGCTCCTTCCCGCCGGTGCTGGTGGCGCGCTACCCCGACGCGGTGCAGGGCCACCGGCTGCGACGGGAGATCATCGCCACGAGTCTTGCCAACGCCATCGTCAACCGCGGCGGGCCGACCATCGTCAGCCGGCTCGCCGACGAGACCGGCGCCGAGGCCCCGGCCATCGCGGCAGCCTATGCGGTCACCCGCGACGCCTTCGGGCTGGTCGACCTCAACAAGGCGGTCGACGCCCTCGACGGTACGATCTCGGGCGACCAGCAGCTCGCGCTCTATGCCGAGCTGCAGGATCTGCTGCGCCAGCGCATGGTCTGGTTCATCCGCAATGGCGAGACCGCCGCCGGCGGCATCGAGGCCGCGGTGCAGCGCTACCGCGACGGCATCGCGGCGGTCTCGGCCGCCCTCCCGGGCGCCCTGCCCCCGGCGGCGGCCGAGGCCCTGACCCGGCGCATCCGCTCGCTCGTGGACCACGGCGTGCCGGAGGAGCTGGCCACGCGCCTCGCCGCACTCGGCGAGCTGGGCGCCGCGCCCGACATCGTCGAGGTCGCCGAGGCGACCGGACGCCCGCCGGCCTCCATCGCCGCGACCCACTTCGCGCTCGCCGACCTGATGCGCCTCAACGCCCTCGCGGCCGCCGCCCGGGCGGTGCCGGTGGCCGACACCTTCGACCGCATCGCCCTGGAGCGGGCGGTTGCCGGCATCGCCGCCGCCCATCGGGCGCTCACCGCCGAGGCCGCGGCGTTCGAGTCCGAGGGCCCGGCCGCGGTCGAGGCCTGGAGCCAGGACCGCGGCGCGGCGCTCGCCCGCATCCGCACCGCGGTCGGGGCCATCGCCGCCTCGGGCCTCACGGTGTCGAAGGTGTCGGTGGCGGCGAGCCTGCTGGGGGACCTGGCGAAGCGCGAGCCGGCACGGCCGTGACCGACCCGGCGACCACGGGCCGATCAGTCGGCGGCCCGGAATTCGGTACCGAGTTCCGGGCCCGCTTCGCCGACCTGGTCGCCTGGCGCCGCGACGTGCGGCGCTTCCGCACCGACCCGGTGCCGGACGACGTGCTGAGGGACTGCCTGGCGCTCGCGCGCCTCAGCCCCTCGGTCGGCAACAGCCAGCCCTGGCGCTTCGTACGGGTCTCCCGGCCGGAGCGCCGCGCGGCCGTCGCGGCGAGCTTTTCGCGGTGCAACGAATCAGCGGCGGGCGCCTACGACGACGAGCGCGCCGCCGCCTATCGCCGTCTCAAGCTCGCCGGCCTGCGCGAGGCGCCGGTGCACCTCGCGGTGTTCTGCGACGAGGCGACGGCGTCCGGCCACGGGCTCGGCCGCGCCACCATGCCGGAGATGCTGCGCTACTCGGTCGTGACGGCGGTCCACACTCTCTGGCTCGCCGCCCGCAGCCACGGGCTCGGCGTCGGCTGGGTCTCGATCCTGTGCCCCGAAGAGGTGACGGACGCCCTCGACGTGCCGCCGAGCTGGCGGCTCGTCGCCTATCTGTGCGTCGGCTACCCGGCCGAGGAGCATGCCGACCCGGAACTGGTGCGGCACGGCTGGCAGGCGCGCGAGGCAGACGGCGCGCTTCTCGAGAGGTGAGCCGGGCGCAAGCCGGGGCTGCATTCTTCGCATTCGCGTACATACCAGTAGGTACGATAGAAGGATCGAGGCCGCTCCCGCAGCCGCGGAGATCTCTCCCATGCCCCTGGTCACCGTCACCCTGAAGCGGAACCGCCCCGCGGAGGAGCGCCGCGCCATCGCGGATGCCGTCCACGCCGCCCTCGTCGACAGCATCGGCATTCCGGCGGATGACCGGTTCCAGGTCGTCTCGAGCGGGTTCGACGACGTGATCTACGACCCGGCCTATCTCGGCATCTCCCGCACCGACGACCTGGTAATGGTCCAGGTCCATCTCTCGACCGGGCGAAGCGTCGCGCAGAAGAAGGCGCTGTTCGCCGCCATCGCGGCAAATCTCGGCGCGCTGGGCATCCGGCCCGAGGACGTGCTCGTCACCCTGGTCGAGATGGCCCGGGAGAACTGGTCGTTCGGTCACGGCCTCGCCACCTACGCCGACCTCCCGCCGCCGCACTTGGCGGGTGCGGCCTGACGGCTGGCCGGGCGGCCCCCGGCGCGGCATATCGTGTCCGCCGGAGGGCCGTTCGGGACGAGACGAAGCGCGGGTTTTCACCCGAACAACCCGGCCGGCGGCAAGAGACACGAGATGGCACGGCCAGGATCATCGAAGCGCGAGGCGATCGTCGCGGCAGCGAAGGCGCTGCTGTGGGAGCGGGGCTACGAGGCGACGAGCCCGCGCGACGTGCTCGACCGCAGCGGCGCCGGCCAGGGCAGCCTCTACCACCATTTTTCCGGCAAGCGGGAGGTGGCGGCGGCCGCGCTCGCCGAGATGGCCGAGGAGGAGATCGCGGTGATCGACGCTTTGTTCTCGCCCGATACCCCGCCCCTCGACCGCGTCGGGGCCTACCTGACCCGCGAGCGGCAGGCCCTGCGCGGCTGCCGGCTGGCGCGTCTGGCCAACGAGGCGGCGATGGAGGAACCGGCCCTGCGCGAGCCGGTCGCGGCCTATCTCGGCCATATCGAGGCGTCGTTGCGGGCGAGCCTGGAGGAGGCGAAGGCGGCGGCCGACCTCCTGCCCGGGATCGAGCCCGCCAACCTGGCCGCCGCCCTGCTGGCGATCGTCGAGGGCGGCTACGTGCTCGCCCGCGTGCACTGGGATGCGGCGGCGATGCGCGCGGCGATCGACGGCGGCGTGCAGCTGCTCGCCGCCGTGAGCCGCCCTCAGGCGTGAGCCTGGGCCGCCGCCAGGATGCCGACGCCGACCGCGATGACGCCGATGCCGAGGATCATCAGCGGCGTCACCGGCTCGCCGAACAGGATCGCGCCGCCGAGCGCCGCGCCGACCATGCCGACGCCGGCCCAGATCGCGTAGACGATCCCGATCGGCAGCATGTCCATGCTGCTCGACATCAGCCAGAGCGCGGTGCCGTAGCCCAGCGCCACCAGGACGGTCGGCCCCGGACGGGTGAGCCCGTCGGCGGCCTTGAGGGCGAGGGTCGCGGTGATCTCGGCGCCGATCGCCACCGCGAGGATCAGGAACGGGTTCATGCGCTCGCCGTCAGCGGCAGGTCCGGGGACGGGGCCGGCGCGACGAACATCTCGAGGTCGTCGGCGAACTGCTCGGCGATCTCGGGAGCGTTCTCCAGGCAGACCTTGAGGTAGTCGGTGAAGGCCGGCGGCGGCGCCAGGCCCTCCGCGAGCAGCCGCTCGTTTGAGAAGGTCAGGTCGAGGGAGCAGAAGGCGTAGTAGGCCCGCACCGCCCGCAGCATCGCCTGCTTCATGGCACCGTCGAGGCCGAAGGTCTCGGCGAAGCGCCGGCGCAGCAGCGCCCGGTCGGCGGCGAGGTCGAAGCGGCTGAAGTCGTCGCGCGGGCCGCCCGCCGGATCGGCCGCCGCGAAGGCCTGCATCAGGTCGTCCCAGCGCGAGCGGGCGCCGGCCCCGGCCGAGATGTGGTAGAGGTTGTGGGCGAGCGTCGGCTTGCGCAGGAGCCCGACGAAGCTCTCGGCGACCCAGTCGACCGGGACGATGTCGACGGCGCTCTCGGGCGCGCAGGGCACGAGGCGCAGGCGGTCGGCGGCGCGGATCACCCACAGGATGCTGGAGCTCGGCGCGGCGCCCAGCGTCGAGTGGCCGACGACGATCGAGGGACGGGCCACGACGATCGGCAGGTCGGAGAAGCTGCCGGCGAGCGAGGTCTCGGCTGCGGCCTTCGAGACCGTGTAGGCGACGAGGTGCCGGGCGTCGCGGGACGGGTAGTTCGCTTCCTCGACCAGGGACGGCGCTTCCGCGCCGCAGATCATCGCGGTGCTGACGTGCAGGAAGCGCACGAGGCCCGGCATGCCCCGCGCCCGGCGGGCGAGCGCCAGGGTGCCGTCGTGGTTGGTGCGGCTGACCCGCTCCTCGCCCCACCACGAGGTGTCGGCGGCCAGGTGCAGGACGTGGGTGCAGGAATCGAGCCGCGGGTCGGCGTCGAGGTCGGCGCGGGTGAAGTCGCCCGGCACCACCTCGACCGCGCGGGCGAGGCGCTGGGCGGTGAACGGGTCGGTGAAGCGCGACAGCCGCGCGGCGATGCGCTGGCGGCCCTGCTCGGCGCTGGCGCAGCGCACGAGGCAGACCCACTCGGTGCCGTCGCGCCGGCTCAGGGCCTGGTGAAGAACGGCACCGCCCAGAAAGCCGGTTGCGCCCGTCAGTAATATCCGTGCCACGCTGGACCTCCCCGCATCCATGGAGAGGTGCCACATGCCAGCGGACAAATAACCCACTTCTGCGGCACCGAACTCGTGTTCATGCAGTATGTTGCCCGGGCGCAACCGTCTATTTCTCCTTGAGCTTAGACCATTCGCTGAAAAGCCGCTCCAGAAATGCAATAGATACAATAAGGCATAGTCCGTTCGGCCTATGAAGCGACATGCACCGCCGGCAATCGACTGCGAGCCGGCAGGGCCGGCCGCGACAGACATCTTTTGGAAACATTTCCGGGACGCGCGGGCGCGCGATTCAGGCGCGGCTGAGCAGATGAGCCAGCAGCGCACGCAGCTGGGCCGGCTTCAGCGGCTTGTGGACCAGCTCGCAGCGAGCCGCCCGGACCCGTGCCTCGACCTCGGCCGAGTGGTCGGCGGTGGTGATGACGGCCGGGATGTCGTGGCCGTGGACGGCGCGCAGCCAGGCCACGGTGTCGAGCCCGCAGGCGCCGCCGTCGAGGTGGAAGTCGGCGACGACGACGTCGGGGCTCCAGGTCGTGCCGAGGAGCCGCACCAGGCTCAGGTGATCGCGGGCCGCGAAGGCGTTGGCGTCCCAGCCGTGGAAGAGCCGCGCCAGGGCCTCGAGCGCCGGCTTGTCGTTCTCGATCAGCGCGATGCGGGCGCCGGTGAGGCTCGTCGGCGGCACCAGCGAGGGGGCCGGCCGGGGCGGCTCGGCGGCGCAGGGGGTGAGGTGGAGGCTGAAGCGCGAGCCGTGCCCGACCCGCGATTCGAGGCTCAGGCCGTGGCCGAGCGCCTGGGCCGAGCGGCGCACAATCGACAGGCCGAGGCCCAGCGCGATCTCGCCGTCGACGCTCTCGCGCCCGCCGCGGTGGAATTCCTCGAAGATCAGTTCCTGGTCGCTCTCCGGGATGCCGGAGCCCGAATCGACCACGTCGATCCGCACCGTGTCGCCGCGCTTCCTCGCCGCCACCAGCACGCCGCCGGCCGCGGTGTAGCGGATCGCGTTCGAGGCCAGGTTCTGCAGGATGCGCTGGAGCAGCACGAGGTCGCTCTTCACCCAGGTCCGGCCGCCGCGCACCGAGAAGCGCAGGCCCTTGCGGGCGGCGAGCGGGCCGAAGCTCGCCTCCAGGCTCTCCAGCACGTCGGCGACCAGGACCGGGCGCACCACCGGCTGGATCAGGCCGGCATCGAGCTTAGAGATGTCGAGGAGCGTCTTGATCAGGTCCTCGATGGTCTGCAGACCGCGCTCGACCTGGCCGACGATGCCGCGGGCCTCGGGCCCCACCGGCATGTCGGCGAGCGCCGAGAGCGACAGCCGGGCGGCGTTGAGCGGCTGGAGCAGGTCGTGGCTCGCGGCGGTGAGGAAGCGGGTCTTCGAGCTGTTGGCGCGCTCGGCCTCCTCCTTGGCGGCGGTGAGCGCCTGGTTCGAGCGCTCGAGGCTGCGCATCAGGGCGGTCAGCTCCTCGGTGCGGGTGCGGACCTGGCCCTCGAGGGTGATGGCGGTCTGGAACAGCGAGTAGGCGCTGCCGCGCTGGTCCATCCGGCGCTCGACCTGGGACATCAGCGCGGCGTTGATGCGCTCGAGCTTGGCGACGCGGACGCGCAGGGCGGCGGCCTCCGCCTCCGCCTCCGCGGCCGGGCGCGGGGGTGCGTCGTCCCGGGTCACGGGCCCGCCGGCCGGCCGATGGCGATGCCCGTGAAGGTCTGGTTCAGGTGCATCGAGCGGTACTGCTCGCCGTAGGTCTCGAAGCCGACGACGTTGTAGTGCCGGTAGAGCTCGGCGATGCTGTGGCGCGCCTGGTGGATCTCGGCGTCGAGGCGGCGCAGCACGCATTCGAAGCCGATCACCAGGTCGACGCCGCCGAGCCGCGCGTCGAGACGGGCCAGCTCCTCGCGGGTCGCCTCGACCAGGTCCTTCTGGCGCGCGAGCGTCAGCACCACGCCGCTCTCGATCGCGCAGTGGAAGCTCAGCGACCGGTCGGGGTTGAGGTGGCGGATCGAGCGGCAGAAATAGTCGCCGCCGACCCGCACCACGAGGGGATGCGCGGCAAAGCTCGTCGGCGTCAGGGCGTCGGGGTCGAGGCCGAGCGCGTTGGCGTACTCGACCGCCGCCGGCTCGGCGTTGAGCTCGCGCACGGTGCGCTGCTCCTGGTCGGTCTCGGTGACCACGAACTTGACGCCGGTCGGCTCGAAATTGTCGTTCTTGAAGATCTCGACCGGGAAGTCGGTCTCGATCAGCAGCAGCACCGCGGCGCGGCGATGCACCTGGCCGTCGTGGATCAGCGCGGTCTCGGAGAAGGTCAGCTCGTCCCCGGCCGAGCCGCCGACCAGCGGCACCCCGTCGAGGCCGTACCCGACCGCGGCGATCACCGATTCCTCGGCGTTGGCGAGCCCGTCGATGAGCGAGATGGCGAAGCGCTGCCCGCCGCGGGCGATCCGGTCGAGGTCGGCGCGCAGGGCGCGGATCGAGGCGGCGGCGCGCTCGGCGTCGAGGTTGTCGACCTTCTCCAGCACCGCGGAGGCGATGCGGAACCCCTCGTGCGGGAAGGCGATCACCACGAGGCCGCGGTCGAGCCCGGCCATCGGGCTGATCTCGCCCGAGGAGGTGCAGCCGGCGATCCGCACGCCCGGGAAGGCGCGGGCGAGCGCGGCGTTGAGCGCGGCCACGCCGTAGACCGGCGAGAAGAAGATCACCAGATGGGCGATGCGGCTGACGTCGAGGGAGGCGGCGATCGCCGCAACGGCAGCCTCGGCCCCGGCCGCGTCGGTCCAGGCGGTCTGGATGCCGCAGCGATGCGACCGGGTGCGCGTATCCTCGCCCGACACTGGCCGCGCAGAACTTCCCCGCGCCAAAAGCCCCCCTCCCGCTCTTGCCGGATCCGGCCCGGCTTTGTTCGTTTTTAGAGTATGCGACCAGGGCGGACGGCTGGCAACGGCGGTCACCCGCGGCGTCGGGATTTAACCCTTACGGAAATCGCCTCCAGGGCCCCGCCCCGCGTGCCGCGCCGGGACGAAACCGGGTGCGCAGGCGCGGCCGGTGCGGCGGCCGCGCCTGCGCGTCGGGAGCGGAAGGGCGATCGCCCCCGCGATCGGCGGCCGCGCCGCCCCACGCGACGCTGCCGCCAGATGCCCCGCTCGCCCCCGCCCACTCCGCGGTGAGGATGTCCTTCGGCCGCCGAGGTTGCCGGAGGATAGGACCGGGCCGCCGTCAGCCACCATAGGACCAAGGTGCAGGGATCGCCTGTTGGGAACCACCTCTTTGCCGAGGCTCCATACCAAAGCACGGTGGCTGCTCCGGTGGGTGGATGGTAACTCTTTTCTCGACTTGCGGATGCGGCGGAAATGCTGCACCGCATCTACGAGTGCGTGCGCCGTGCGGTGGTGCGCTTGCGAGAGGATGATCCGCTGCGATGGTGGGATTGACCGGCCGGGCCCCCGAGGTGTCTCTTCCGCGGCCGGACGGGGCACCGACGCCCGTCGCGGAAGGGTCGGACATGCACCTGATCATCGTGGACGACCACCCGCTGTTTCGCGACGCGCTGAGCAGCGCGGTCCGCCTCGCCTTCCCGGCCGCCGATGTCGAGGAGGCCGACGGCATCGAGAGCGCCTGCGCAGCCCTCTCCCGCGGCCGCTCGATCGACCTGACGCTGCTCGACCTCACCATGCAGGGGGTGAACGGGTTCGACGGGCTGATCGCGATCCGCACCCGTTTCCCGCGCATCCCGGTCCTCGTCGTCTCCGGCCTCGACGACCCCCGCATCGTGCGCGAGGCCCTGTCGCACGGCGCCGCCGGCTTCGTGCCCAAGGCCGCCGGCAAGCCGGTGCTGATCCGGGCCATCACCGACGTGCTCAACGGCGCGGTCTTCGTGCCCGAGGGCCTGTCCGGCCCCGCCGAGGCCCCCGGCCGCAAGGCCGGCAAGCCGCCGATCGCCGAGCGCATCGCCGAGCTGACCCCGCAGCAGGTCCGCGTTCTGCTGATGATCCGCCAGGGCAAGCTCAACAAGCAGATCGCCCACGAGCTCGGCGTCGGCGATTCCACCGTCAAGGCCCACGTCTCCGAGATCCTGCGCAAGCTCGGCGTGATCAGCCGGACCCAGATCGTCATCGAGACCGCGAACCTCGACTACGACAACATCATGTCGACGCTGCCGTCGAACTGAGGAGCCGGCGGGCGGGATTTCGCCTGCGGGTCTCCATCCGTCCGGCGGCGCCCGGCCCTGCCGAAAAACCTACGACGAAAGTCTCATTCCGGCGCGGGCGGCCCGCTCCGCGGCCGCATTGGCAGTGCGTAAGGTTTCCTTTACCCGAAAGTCGAAGGACGCCGCCGACGCCCGTTTCAGCCCGGCGGCATAGCCGGGAGGAACACCCCATGACTGCCGTCCGGAAGCACGGACCCTGGGCCCTCGTGGGCGCGCTGGGGGCGGCCGCGCTCGCGGTCGTCGCCACGCAGCGCGGCGAGAGCATCAACGCCCTCTGGATCGTCGTGGCGGCGGTGTCGGTCTACCTGATCGCCTACCGCTACTACTCGCTCTACATCGCCGACCGCATCATGCGGCTCGACCCGACCCGCCGGACCCCGGCGGTCCGGCACAACGACGGGCTCGATTACGTCCCGACCGACAAGTACGTCCTGTTCGGCCACCATTTCGCGGCGATCGCGGGTGCCGGCCCGCTGGTTGGCCCGGTGCTGGCCGCCCAGATGGGCTACCTGCCGGGCCTGCTGTGGATCCTGTCCGGCGTGGTGCTGGCCGGAGCCGTGCAGGACTTCATGGTGCTGTTCGTCTCGATGCGCCGCGACGGCCGCTCGCTCGGCGAGCTGATCCGGGCCGAACTCGGCACGATTCCGGGTGTCGTCGCGCTGTTCGGCGCCTTCCTCATCATGGTCATCATCCTGGCGGTGCTGGCGCTGATCGTCGTCAAGGCGCTGACCGAGAGCCCCTGGGGCACCTTCACGGTGATGGCGACGATCCCGATCGCGCTCCTGATGGGCGTCTATTCGCGCTGGATCCGCCCGGGCCGCATCGGCGAGGTCTCGATCCTCGGCTTCGTGCTGCTGATGGCCGCGATCATCTTCGGCCAGAACGTCGCCGAGGACCCGGCGCTCGCCGCGATGTTCACCTTCACCGGCACGCAGCTGTGCTGGATGCTGATCGGCTACGGTTTCGTCGCCTCGATCCTACCGGTCTGGCTGCTGCTGGCGCCGCGCGACTACCTCTCGACCTTCCTCAAGATCGGCACCATCGTGGGCCTGGCGCTCGGCATCCTGGTGCTGGCGCCCCACCTGCAGATGCCCGCGGTGACGAAGTTCGTCGACGGCACCGGGCCGGTCTGGTCGGGCTCGCTGTTCCCGTTCCTGTTCATCACCATCGCCTGCGGCGCGGTCTCGGGCTTCCACAGCCTGATCTCGTCGGGCACCACCCCGAAGCTGATCGACAACGAGGTCAACGCCCGCTTCATCGGCTACGGCGGCATGCTGATGGAGTCCTTCGTCGCCGTGATGGCGCTCGTCGCCGCCACGGTGATCGATCCGGGCGTCTACTTCACCATGAACTCGCCGGCGGCGGTCGTCGGCACCACGCCGGAGAGCGCGTCGGCGGCGGTCACCGCCATGGGCTTCCCGATCTCGGCCGAGACCATCAAGCAGACGGCTTCCGACGTCGGCGAGCACACCGTGATCTCGCGGGCCGGCGGCGCGCCGACGCTCGCGGTCGGCATGGCCCACATCATCTCGAGCGTCGTCGGCGGCAAGGCGATGATGGCGTTCTGGTACCACTTCGCCATCCTGTTCGAGGCCCTGTTCATCCTCACCGCCGTCGACGCGGGCACCAGGGCCGGGCGCTTCATGCTCCAGGACCTGATCGGCGTCGCGGTGCCGGCCTTCAAGGACACCGCGTCCTGGGGCCCGAGCATCGTGGCGACGGGCCTGTGCGTCGCGGCCTGGGGCTTCTTCCTCTACCAGGGCGTGACCGACCCGCTCGGGGGCGTGAACACCCTGTGGCCGCTCTTCGGCATCTCCAACCAGATGCTGGCGGCGATCGCGCTGACGCTCTGCACCGTCGTCATCTTCAAGATGAAGCGGGAGCGCTACGCCCTCGTCACCATCGTGCCGACGCTCTGGCTCGTCGCCTGCACCCTGACGGCCGGCCTCCAGAAGGTTTTTTCCGCCGATCCGCGGGTGGGCTTCCTGGCCCATGCCGAGCGCTACGCGACCGCGCTGGCCGAGGGCAGGGTGCTGGCGCCGGCTAAGACCGCCGACCAGATGCGCCAGATCGTCCTCAACGACCGGATCGACGCCGTGCTGGCGCTGGTCTTCGTCGGGGTCGTGGTGGCGATCATCGCCTTCGGCGTCCAGGCCTGCCTGAAGGCCTACCGCACCGACCGCTGGACCGCCGTCGAGGCGGACCCGCGGGCGATGCCGGCGGCGGCGGAGTGAACCCGATGGACGCCGAGACCTTACGGGATCGCTGGGCGACCCTGACGCGCTGCGTCTGCGACGGTGCGCGCCTGATGGTCGGACAGGGCAACTACGACACCTACGTCGCCCATATCCGCAAGACCCACCCCGACCAGCAGCCGATGACCGCGACGGAGTTCTTCCGCGAGCGGCAGAACGCCCGCTTCGGCGTCGGCGGCCGCGGCGGCTTCCGCTGCTGCTGACGCCTCTCGCCCGCGCGGGGCAGGTTAACCCTGCGCGGGCGAAACAACACGCAATTGCGGATCGGGTTCCGGCGAAGACGAAACCCGTTCATGTTTCTTTCAGGAGACACCCTTAGGCCTTGCGGCAGGATGATGGCGGCGACCTCGCAAGTCGCCGCCGCCGCGACACGATCGGGTAAAGCACGCCTTAACTAGGGCTGACCCGACAGCATGGCCGTAGCGCGCAATCGGCACGGCTTGGTTCGACGGGGCGGTGGTAATCAGAAGGTCCCTTCCCGACACCGCCGTACACGCCCGTGGCCACCCTCAGCCTTCCCGTCGCCGTCCCCTCCGCCCGCCCGGCCCTGCCGGCCCTGCTCGGCGACCAGCCGCTGCGCGGCATCGTGCTGGTGGTGCTCTCCACCGTCTTCCTGTCGAGCTCCGACGCCACGGCGAAGTACCTCACCGGACAGCTCTCCGGGATCGAGGTGGCGTGGCTGCGCTACGTCGGCTTCCTCGCCGTCATGCTGGCGGCGGCCGTGGTGCGGGCGCACCTCAAGCGCGGCGCCTCGCCGTTCCGCAGCGCCCGGCCGGGCCTGCAGGTGGTGCGCGGCGTCGCCCTCGTCGGCTCGTCGCTGCTGTTCCTCGCCGGCCTGCGCATCCTGCCGGTGGCCGAGACCACCGCCATCGCCTTCGTCTCGCCGATCTTCGTCACCGCCCTGTCGATCCCGGTGCTCGGCGAGAAGGTCGGCGCCCGGCGCTGGGCCGCCGCCTTCGTGGGGCTGCTCGGCGTGCTGATCATCGTGCGGCCGGGCACCAGCGCCTTCCAGGCCGCGGCCCTGCTTCCGATCGTCTCGGCCCTGTTCTGGGCCGCCGCCCTCGTCGTCACCCGCAAGATCAACGGCTACGACGCGCCCCAGACGACCATGACCTGGTCGGCGGTCGTCGGCTTCGTGATCCTGTCGGCGCTCGTGCCCTTCGTCTGGGAGACGCCGAACCTCAACCAGGTCGCGATCGGCGCCGCCATCGGCTTCATCTCGACCGCCGGGCACTGGATCGTCACCATCGCGTACCGCCACGCCCCGGCTTCGACCCTGGTGCCGTTCTCCTACAGCCAGATCATCTGGGCCGGCCTTCTCGGCTTCACGTTCTTCGGCACCGTCCCGACCGCCTGGATGGGCCTCGGCGTCCTGGTGATCTGCGGCAGCGGCCTCTACACCGCCCACCGCGAGCGGATGCGCCGCGTCCCGGCCCCGACCGGGGTGCTGCCGGCGGGCGGGGTGCGCTGACGCCACTCCGTCGAACTCGCTCCAACCTGGAATCCATCAGGCGGCCGATCGCATCGGCCGCCTGAATTTTACCGGGGCTTTCCATCGGCATGCCGCTCCGCTCTCCGATCGACGGGAGGGCAATGCAGCCGGACAATCGCCGGCGGAGAGCGGATCGGCTCTCCTCGGCGGAGGGGCGGCGTGAAGTACGTCATCGCCCTGCCTGCAACGTCCTTCACGTCCGTCGGCCTGTTCGAGGCCTTCCGTGCGATGCTGTCCGGCGGTTTGGCTCCCGCCATCGTTCCCCTGGCGGCAGGACCGGCCGCATGGTCGTCCCGCTCGTCTTGCCGCCCGTCGAGACGCACGTCGCGGCCGGTCCGCGCTTCGGCTGGCTCGTCTGCGCGCAGGCGGGCCCGCCCCTGGCGATCCGTGACGGTCTCCCGTTCTTGCGCCTGCCGGGCGGCCACGGCGATCTCGTGCTCGTCGTCCTGCTATCCATTCCGATGGTCGCCGTGACCCTGGTGGCGGCCCGCTCCCTCTTTACGCGGGCGGAGATGGACGCCGCAATCAAGCGCGGCAGCCGGAACGGACAGGTCGCCCAGGCGCGAAGGGCTCCACCCGCCTGACCCCTCTCCCAGCCCTTCCCACTCGTCCCCAACCCCCGTAAGGACACGCCTCCCCGTCGCCCCGGAATCGCGGAGTCGCCATGTCCAGCATCACCCAGCGCATCGCCACCGAGCTCGGCGCGCAGGAATGGCAGGTCAAGGCGGCGGTGGAACTCCTGGACGGCGGCTCGACGGTGCCGTTCATCGCCCGCTACCGCAAGGAGGTGACGGGTACCCTCGACGACGCGCAGCTGCGCACCCTGGAGGAGCGCCTGCGCTACCTGCGCGAGCTGGAGGCCCGGCGTGCCGCGATCCTCGAGAGCGTCCAGTCCCAGGGCAAGCTCGACGACGCGCTGAAGGGCCAGCTCCTCGCCGCCGACACCAAGGCGCGGCTGGAGGACCTCTACCTGCCGTTCAAGCCCAAGCGCCGCACCAAGGCGCAGATCGCCCGCGAGGCCGGCCTCTTGCCCCTGGCCGAGGTGTTGCTCGCCCGCCCCGACCAGGTGCCGCTCGCCGCCGCCGCGCCGTTCGTCGACGAAGCGAAGGGCGTGGCGACGCCCGAGGCGGCGCTGGAGGGCGCACGTTCCATCCTGGTCGAGCGCTTCGCCGAGAATGCCGAGCTGGTGGGGCAATTGCGCGAGGCGTTCTGGACCCGCGGGCGCCTCGTCTCGCGGATGCGGGACGGCCAGGCGCAGGCCGGCGCCAAGTTCTCCGACTATTTCGACTTCTCCGAGCCCCTGACCCGCCTGCCCTCCCACCGGGTGCTGGCGCTGTTTCGCGGCGAGAAGGAGGAGGTGCTGGATCTGCGCCTCGACGAGGCACCCGAGGGCGTCGACGCCCAGAGCCTCTACGATGGCCGCATCGCTCTCTCGGCCGGCATCCAGGACCGCGGCCGGCCCGGCGACCGCTGGCTGATGGAGGCGGTGCGCTTCGCCTGGCGCACCAAGCTGAAGCTCTCGATCGAACTCGACCTGCGCGCCCGCCTGTGGGACGCGGCGGAGACCGAGGGCGTGCGGGTCTTCGCCGGAAACCTGCGCGACCTCCTGCTCGCCGCGCCGGCCGGCGCCCGGCCGACGCTCGGCCTCGATCCGGGCTACCGCACCGGCGTGAAGGTCGCGGTGGTGGACGCGACCGGCAAGGTGGTGGCGACCGACACGATCTACCCGCACGAGCCGCGCCGGGACTGGACCGGCGCGCTGATGACGCTGGCCAAGCTCTGCCGGACCCACAAGGTCGAGCTTTTGGCGATCGGCAACGGCACCGCCTCGCGGGAGACCGACAAGCTCGCCGCCGAGCTGATCGCAAAGCAGCCTGAGCTGAAGCTCACCAAGGTGATGGTGTCGGAGGCCGGCGCCTCGGTCTACTCGGCCTCCGCCTATGCCAGCGCGGAACTGCCGGGGCTCGACGTGTCGTTGCGCGGCGCGGTCTCGATCGCCCGACGCTTGCAGGACCCGCTCGCCGAACTCGTGAAGATCGAGCCGAAGGCGATCGGCGTCGGCCAGTACCAGCACGACCTCGCGGAGGGGAAGCTGTCGCGCTCCCTCGACGCGGTGGTGGAGGATTGCGTGAACGGCGTCGGGGTCGACGTGAACACCGCCTCCGGGCCGTTGCTGTCGCGGGTTTCAGGCCTCACCGAGCGGGTGGCGCAGAACATCGTCAGCCACCGCGACGCCAACGGGCCGTTCCGCAGCCGCTCGGGGCTGAAGAAGGTCGCGGGGCTGGGACCGAAGGCGTTCGAATTGTCGGCGGGCTTCCTGCGCATCCAGGACGGAGACGACCCGCTCGACGCCTCGGGCGTCCACCCGGAGGCCTATCCGGTGGTGCGCCGCATCCTCCAGGCGACGAAGAGCGACATCAAGGCGGTGATCGGCAACGGCGGCGTGCTGAAGGGCCTGAACCCCAAAACCTTCACCGACGAGACTTTCGGGCTGCCGACCGTCACCGACATCATCGCG
Source organism: Methylobacterium ajmalii (assembly GCF_016613415.1). Taxonomy (GTDB): domain Bacteria; phylum Pseudomonadota; class Alphaproteobacteria; order Rhizobiales; family Beijerinckiaceae; genus Methylobacterium; species Methylobacterium ajmalii. The sequence goes on from NZ_JACWCT010000081.1 coordinate 70,363, forward strand.
GAACTCGAGAAGCCCGGCCGCGACCCGCGCCCGACCTTCAAGACCGCGACCTTCCAGGAGGGCGTGGAGAAGATCGGCGACCTCACGCCCGGCATGGTGCTGGAGGGCGTGGTGACCAACGTCGCGGCCTTCGGCGCCTTCGTGGATATCGGCGTGCACCAGGACGGGCTCGTCCACATCTCGGCCCTGTCCAAGACCTTCGTGAAGGACCCCCGCGCGGTGGTGAAGCCCGGCGACGTGGTGCGGGCGAAGGTGCTGGAGGTGGACGTGCCGCGCAAGCGCATCTCGCTCACCCTGCGGCTCGACGACGAGGTCGGCGCCCGTCCGCCCCGCGAGCCCGGCGGCCAGCACCGCGACGGGGCCCGTCGCGACGCCAGACAGGACGCAGCCCGGCCGCAACGCTCCTCGCGGCCGCAAGGCCGCCGCGAGGAGGCGGCGGGCGGCGGCGCGCTGGCCGATGCCCTGCGCAAGGCCGGGCTCGACCGGGGGCCGCGGCGGTAACGGCGATGGGCCGCGAAGGGAGGCCGCCGGGGATCCCGGCGGCGTCTCGGCGCTCTACTGGATGTCCTCGGGCTTCACGACGATCCAGTTCTTGTCGGCGGTGACGGGCAGGCCGTTCGCGGCCTGCGCGGTCGCGCTGGTCTTCTTCATCTCCTCGATCTGGGTGCGGTACTTCGCCTTGCGATCGACCCAGACCCGGACGCCGCCCTTGGCGATGTCGACGTCGTGGAACAGCATCGGCCCGTCGCTCACCGGCGTGTCGCCGGCGACCAGCACCGCCTTCTTCCACGGATCGATGTAGGTCATGATCGCCGCGTACTTGCCGGCGTACCAGGTCGCCGGGGTCCACAGGTACGGCGTGACCTCGAGGGGCAGGTTGGCCTTCTCGTCGTAGCGGCCGGCCGCGACCTGCTTGCGTGTCGTCGTCAGCTCGCCGGTCTTGCGGTCCTTGAGCAGCGTCGTCACGCCGATGACGTTCTCGGGCTTGACGTTGTAGCCGTAGCGCGGATCGGAGGCGACCATGCGCACGATTTCCTCGTGCGCCGCGCTCACCACGTAGACCTCGATGCCGTTCTCGCGCAGCTTGGCGTACAGCTCCTTGATGCCGGTGAAGATCCTGGGCGGCTGGACCTCGATCGTCTTGAGCGTGTCACCCTCGTAGTAGGTCGACGGGATGGTCTTCCCGTAGCTCATCAGCTCGTCGACGTAGCCCTTCAGCTCCTGGACGGTGAGCCCGGAGAACGACTGCGCGATCCACGGATAGCACACCATGTCGTCGATCTCGCACAGCCGGTAATAGTAGCTGTTGAGGCTCTCCTTGACGTCGCCCTTGTCCTTGAACGGTATCAGCTTCAAGGATGGATCGAGCTTCTCGCGCGTCAGCACGCCCTTCATCTCGAGGAAGGGCAGCAGCGACTCGGTCAGGTCGTAGCGATAGCTGGTGTTGTCCATGTCGAACACGGCGTACGCGCCCTTGTTCGCGTTCGCGGCGATCATCGCATCGATCTGCTGCGCCGCCTCCTTCGGCCAGTGATCGAGCCCGGCGGCCGAGGCCTGGCTGGCCAGACCGAGCAACAGACAACTCACGAGCCACCTCGATGCGCGCAACATGGGACGCTCCCTGGTTCGGGATTGCAGGTCTTCGGGAAGATTCGACACGCGCGAGCGGACGGCGACACCGGAGGACGAAACAGATCTCGTGTTCGTGCGTGTCTGGTCCGGTCACGCGGTGTGTCATGCGAATGGCCTGTACGGCCCTTCGTCGAGGAGAGGCGGTGCCGAGATCATCGCCGGGGTTTCAGCCCCACGAATGTCCGGGCAATGAAACCCTTGGTCACGCGTTCAGCAAGCAGTGGGCAATAACTTTAGGAGGTGTTGCAATTTAGTTACTTATATACAACAAATCGCATAATTTACAATAATCTGCAGCAAACTTTGAGCAAAGATAAATAAAAATCTTAATATCATGCCGTTATACATCATTCAATATTTATATGATAATGATCCATTTTTGTATTTTGAGTCGCAATCCCCCGTACAAAAACATCTCAAAACAAAATAGGTACATAAAATGATTCTTTTTGCGCACTCCTAATCTCTAGACGACGTTGTTTCCGGCCAACGCCCTTCGGACCTGGGCTTTAGCGACGAAATGCTTCATTCTGATGACAGATGGAGTTTCAGCGAGCATTCGCGATTTCGATAGATCGAGAGAGATCCTACGGCCGAGACAGCAGGACTGATCTTGCCTTGAGGCAAGACCTGCAGAGTGCAAGACACGCAGGGCGGTAGATCCGGCTTCGTTACGGCAGCGATGATCCGAAGACCAACGGTACTGGGTGGCGTCGATCGGACATCGCGGCATGGACGCGGGCGTGGCTTCGCCAGCCGAGCGCAACGGGCATGCCCTGCGGCCCGGTGATGAATCGGAAGGCGCCGCCCGGCAGCACCGGACAGCTCGGCCCTCGTCGCGGGAACAGGCTTGGCCGAAGCCGGAGCGTCCTACTTCGCCGCCGGCTCCTTCGCACCCGTATCCTTGGGGGCGGCATCCTTGGGCGCCGCATCCTTGGGCCCCGCATCCTTGGCAGCCCCGTCGCTCACCGTCGTGAAGGTCCCCTCGAAGCGGCCCCGCTGGGTGTCCGCCGAGCAGGCGACGATCGAGCGGCCGGGCGGGGAAGCGGGGAAGCGGCAGGAGCCGACGGTCATCAGCGTGTCGCGGGTGATGCCGCCGTCGCTGCCCTTCACGGTCAGGATCACGGCGCTGACCGGCTGGAGCGCGTCGACGCCGACTTCCTCCTGCCGGTCCTGCGGCATGCCGGTGCCGCTGAAGCTGATCGTCGTTCCGTCGCTGGAGGTGAAGTCGAACGAGGTGCGCCGGCCCTGGACCAGGTTGGCGAGACCGTCGCCGCAGGTCGGGGTGACGTCCTTCCCGGCGACGACGAGCTTGTCGCAGGTGCCCTTGAGCACGTTGCGGGTCATGGGCTGGGCGTGGACCCCGGCGGCGCAGGACAGGCCGAGGAGCACGAGGACGGTGAGGAGACGGGTCAGCATGGATGGAATGTAGGCGTCCGCCGCGGGAAACCAACGTGGCTCAATGGCCGAGCGTGGCGGCCATCGCCTCGGCCGCCCGCTCGCCCTCCGCGAAGGCGCCGCCCGCGGTGCCCCATTGCTCGCGCGACAGGGCCTCGCCGGCAAACCAGATCCGCTCGCCCACCGCTTGCTTGAGGAGGTCGCGGGCGCCGGTATGGCCCGGCGGCACCACCGCCCAGGAGCCGCGCGACCAGGGATCGTGACGCCACTCGGTCACCGCCGGCACCGCGAGGTCGCGCAACGACCCGCGGCCAACCTGCTCGGCCAGGGTCTCTCGCACCAGCCGGCGCGCGCCGTCGGCGCCGGACCGGGCCGCGTCGAGGCGCGCGGCCATCGGCACGTCGAGCTCGAAATAGTGGAACGGCGTGCCGTCGACGCGCGTCAGCAGGCCCGGCGGCTGGAGCCGTCCGCCGATCAGGCTCGCCAGCCGGTCGCGGCCGCGGAACGGCGAGGACGGCCAGTGCAGCACGACGTGCTCGTAGATGCCGGTGGCGAACCCGTCGATCGCCGCGCGCACCGGCGCCGGCAGGTCGGGGGCGAACCGCAAGGCCGGGGCCGGCTCCTGCAGCACCATCATGGGCGCGGTGACGAGCGCCGCCCGGGCCCGCAGGGTGCCGCGGGCTCCGAGATCGAGGCTCACCCCCTCCCCGGCCCAGTCGAGGGCGGCCACCGGGGTCCCGAGCGCCACCGGCAGCCCTGCGGCGAGGCGGGCGAGGTAGGCGCCGTAGCCGCCGGCGATGAAGAAGTTGTCGCCGTACTCCATGCTGGGGAAGTCGTGCAGGCTGATCTCGGAGAGCGGCCGGCCCGAGACGAGGCCGTGCACCAGGGAGACCCGCTTGCCCCAGGGCCCGAGGCCCGGCGGCAGGGCGGCGGCGGCCGGACGGTCCGCGCCGGGGAGGCGCGCGCCGTCGGTCATCGCCCGGTCGGCGACCGACCAGGCGCGGCCGAAGGCGGCCTCCTCGGCCGGCCGGCCCGGGCGGCGCCCGACCCAGAGGTGGCTCTCCTGGGCGGCCCGGCGCAGGGGCTCGCCGCGGGCGAGACCCAGGCCCACCAGCGGGTTGATCGGTCCGGCATGGAGCCAGTGCGCGCCGAGATCGACCGGATGGCCCCGCAAGGCGGTGGTGACGGTGCGCCCGCCGAGCCGCGGCCGGGCCTCCAGCACCGCGACCGACAGGCCGAGCGCGCGAAGCCGCCGCGCCGCGCCGATGCCGGCGGCGCCCGCGCCGATCACCGCCACGTCGGGCGAGGTGGGCAGGTCCGCCAGCGGCGGGACGCTGGTCGGCGGCAGGTGCTGGTGGGCGGCGCGCGGCATCCGGGTCATCACCCCTTCGTCGATTCGAGGCCGGCCGCCACCGCGATCGCGGCGAGCCAGGCGTCGAGCCGGGCGCGGCTCGTCGCCGGGACCGGGCAGCCGGCCTGGCTGCGGATGTAGAGCGCGAGGCTGGCACGGCCCTCCCCCCGGCCGACGATCTCGACCGCGATCGTGTCGGGGCATCGCAGCCAGGCCGTGCGGGCGACGTAGCGGTCCTGCTCGCCCCAGCGATCGGTGAAGACCAGGGCGGTGCGAGGCTGGTCCTCGGCGACCCGCTTGACGATCTCGCGCAGGCGCGCGCCCGGGATGGCGAAGTCCGGCGGCACCGCGTCGGCCTGCGCCCGGGGGCAGATGTCGGGCGCGCAGGCGAGCGCGTCGGACCGGGACGGCGTGCGGGCTAGGCGCGCGAACTCGACCGGGCCGAGATCCGGTGGTCCGAGCAGCGCGATCCACACCTCCTCGATGCCGCCGGGCTCCTCGCCGCGGGCGACCGCCAGCCCCCCGGCGGCCAGGACCGCGAGGAGGAGGGCGACGACGACGAGCGCAGCCGGACGCCAGATCACGACGTGTCTCTCAGGGCGCCGGCCGGAGGCGCCAGACCCGCAACGGCGTATCCCGCACCGGGACCGGCTCCAGCCCGGGCGGGGAGACCTCGCCGCGCCCGAGGCGGACCGCGACGCTCGGCGTCTCGCCGGGTTTCTCCGGCGGGGCGCACGCCACGATGTAGTCCGCCCCCGCACGGGCGGCCACGCGCGGCAGGGCCTCGAGATCGCGAAACCCTTCGAGCGAGGCGACGAGGCCGGGCAACGCCCGGTGATACGGCGCCGCCACGACGGAATGGTGGCTGTGCAGCAGGAGGCTGGGGCCGAGGTCGATCTCGGCGAGGATCACCCCCGGCGGCAGGGCGTCGAGGGCGGCGATCGACCGGCGGGCCCCGCATTCCTGCCAGGCGGCGTGCTCGGTCGCGAAAGCCTTCTCGGTGTTGCCGAAGGCCTGCGGCACCGAGGCGACGAGGAGCCAGACCTTGCCGCAGAGCGCGAGCCCGAGCCCGATGGCGGCGAGGCGCCGGCGCGAGGATGCGCGGGAATCGCGCAGCAGCGCCACCGCCCGGTCGAGGACCGGGCCGGCGACCAGCGGCACGAAGGCCCCGGCGACGTAGAGGCCCCGGAACTGCGGCACGCCGAGCGCCACGCCGAGCCAGAGCGTCCCGGCCGCCACCGCCATCAGGCGGCGCGGCGCCGGCGCCCCGTCGCGCCAGGCCCACAGGCTCGCCACGAGCGCGCCGACCAGCACCGGGACGTGGCCGGCGAGCACCGCGTCGGGTGCCAGGACGGCGAGCTGCCAGACCGGCCGCATCTCGCGCACCTTCACCAGCCACTCGTCGTGGACAAGGGCCGGCATGCCGGTGAACGGCCCGGCGGCGCAGGCCGGGAACATGAGGACGAATCCGCCGACCGCTACCGCCCCGCAGGCGACGAGGAACCCGGCCCGCGCGAGGCGCCCGCCGGGCACGAGAGCGGCCCCGCAGGCCGTGGCGAGCGCCGCCGCCGAGAGCCAGAGCCAGGGCGGGGAGAGAGCGTCGCAGGCGGGGACGGCCCAGGCGGCCGGACCGGTCTGGACGGCGAACAGGACCGGGGCGACGAGCCCGAGGCCGAGGCCGAAGCCGCGGAACGGCGCCAGGGCCGCGCGCCCGTCGCGCCACCACAGGCCGGCGAGCAGCAGCCCGGCGGCGGCGATGAAGGGCAGCGCCTCGAGCCCGACCGCGAGCGAGAACGCCGCGAGCGCCCCCGCCGCCGCGCCGTCCCTCGCCGTCGGGGCCGGCCGGGCGAGGCACAGTGCCAGCGCGAGGACCGCGCAGATCTGGACGTTGTGGTGGTCGATGCGCCCGGGCGCGAACATGCCGGTGACGAACACCGCCTGCCCGGCGGCGAACAGCGCGAAGGCCGCCGCGCGCCAGCCGAAGGCGCGCGCCACCCCGCGATGGAGGATGAGGGCGTAGAGCCCGAGCAGGAGGAGCGGCCAGGCGGCCGCGACGATCCCGTCGGCCGCCGGCCCGGCGAGGGGCCGGACCAGCAGGATCAGGGCGGCGATCGGCGCGTCGACGAGGCGCGACCAGTGCATCGGCGGCGCGCCGGCATGGCGGTGCTGGGACAGATCGAACCAGCCCTGGCCGGCGAGAAGGTCGCGCACCTGCACCAGCCGCATCGCGTCGTCGGTGTCGGGCAGGCGCAGCTCGCGCAGGACCGCCACGAGATCGGGCCAGGACAGGATCCCGGCGACGCTCGCCGCCACGATGAGCCACACCACCGCCGGACGCTCGAAGGGCGAGCGCTCGGCCGCCTCCGGTCCGGGCCGGGCCTGGGTCAGCGGGGCGGCGAGCATGGCGGGATCCTTGACGAGCCTCGGACATCCGGTCGGACCGGGGTCGCATGCCGGCCTTACCCTCCGGTTAGCGGGTGCGGTTGAGCGGTTCTTTACCATCCGGCCGCTAAAGCATGGGGAGAGCGAGACCCGCCTTCACGCGTAGCGGCCGTGCCGGCCCCCGGAGTTGCCCGAGCGATGAGCCTTCACACCGAGACGCTGGTGATCGGCGGAGGACCGGCGGGCCTGACCACCGGCTACATGCTGGCCAAGGCCGGCCGCGACGTCGTGGTTCTGGAACGCGACGCGACCCAGGTCGGCGGCATCAGCCGCACGGTGGAGTACAAGGGCTACCTGTTCGACATCGGCGGCCACCGCTTCTTCTCGAAGGCGAAGGAGGTGGTCGACCTCTGGAACGAGATCCTGCCCGACGACTTCATCGAGCGGCCGCGCCTGTCGCGGATCTACTACAAGGGCAAGACCTACGCCTATCCGCTCAAGGCCTTCGAGGCCCTGCGCAACCTCGGCATCGTCGAGAGCGGCCTTTGCGTCGCCTCCTATCTCTGGGCCCGCGCCCGGCCGATCAAGGAGCCGAAGAGCTTCCACGAGTGGGTCCGCAACCAGTTCGGCGAGCGGCTGTTCTCGATCTTCTTCAAGACCTACACCGAGAAGGTGTGGGGCATGTCCTGCGACGACATCTCGGCCGACTGGGCGGCGCAGCGCATCAAGGGGCTCGACCTCGGCGCGGCGATCCGCGACGGGCTCAAGCGCTCGCTCGGCCTGCACCGGCCGGCCGCCTCCGGCGACGGCACCGTCATCAAGACCCTGATCGAGTCGTTCCGCTACCCCCGCCGCGGCCCCGGCATGATGTGGGACGCCGCCGCGGCCGCGATCCGCAAGAACGGCGGCCGGGTCCTGCTCGACCGGCGGGTCGACGGCCTGTCGTACGACGCCGCGACCAAGCTCTGGACCGTGAGCGCCCGGCGCGAGGACGGCAGCCGCGAGACCTTCACGGCCCGCAACGTCGTCTCCTCGGCGCCGATCCGCGAGCTCGTGGGCGCCATCCGCCCGGCCCCGTTGAGCACCTTCCAGGCGCGCAGCCTCCGCTACCGCGACTTCGTCACCGTGGCGCTGATCGCGCGCGCCAAGGACAGCTTCCCGGACAACTGGATCTACGTCCACGACCCGGCGGTGAAGGTCGGCCGGGTGCAGAACTTCCGCTCCTGGTCGCCCGAGATGGTGCCGGACGACGCCTATACCTGCCTCGGCCTCGAATATTTCTGCTTCGAGGGCGACGGGCTGTGGACCGCGCCGGATTCCGAGCTGATCGCACTCGCCCGCCGCGAGATCGGCCAGATCGGCCTCGTCGATCCGTCGAGCGTCGTCGATGCCTGCGTGGTGCGCCAGCCCAAGGCCTACCCGGTCTACGACGACGCCTACCGGGCCCACGTCGCGACGATCCGCCGGGACCTCGAAGGCAGCTACCCGTCGCTCCACCTCGTCGGCCGCAACGGGATGCACAAGTACAACAACCAGGACCACGCGATGATGACCGCCATGCTGACGGCGCAAAACATCATCCTGGGCGAGCGGCGCTACGACGTGTGGAACGTCAACGAGGATGCCGAGTACGGCGAGGCCGGGCTCTCGGGGGCGCAGGAGGCCCTGGGCAGCGAGCGGATGGTGCCCCGCAAGGTGGCGTGAGCCGGACGGGGGCGCCGGGGCGCGGCGAACGGGACGCACCCTCGCCGGTTCCGGGCCCCCGCGACGGCGGCGGAGCTTCACAGGACCTCGCCCCTCGACTAAGGAGCCGGCACGAGCCCCCGCACCCTCGGCCCGATGAAGACCCGCGGAAGGACCCCACGACCATGACCGGCTTCGACACCGTCGGCCTCACCCGGCCCGCCTCGCAGCTCGTGACCGTGTTCGGGGGATCGGGTTTCCTCGGCCGTCACGTCGTGCGGGCGCTGGCCAAGCGCGGCTACCGGATCCGGGTGGCGGTGCGCCGGCCCGACCTCGCGCAGTTCCTCCAGCCTCTCGGCCGCGTCGGCCAGATCGTCGGCGTGCAGGCCAACCTGCGCAATCCGGCCTCGATCGTGCGCGCTACCGAGCACGCCGACATCGTGGTCAACCTCGTCGGCATCCTGCAGGAGAGCGGCAGCCAGAGCTTCCAGCGCCTCCAGGCCGACGGCGCCGCCGAGATCGCCCGGGCCGCCGCCGCGGTCGGCGCGCCGATGATCCACGTCTCGGCCCTCGGCGCCGACGAGGCGTCCGCATCCGCCTATGCCCGCTCGAAGGCGATCGGCGAGGCCCGGGTGCTCGAGGCGCGGCCCGACGCCGTGATCTTCCGGCCCTCGATCGTGTTCGGGCCGGGCGACAGCTTCTTCAACCGCTTCGCGGGCCTCGCCCGGATGCTGCCGGTGCTGCCGCTCGCCGGCGCCGAGGCCCGGATGCAGCCGGTCTTCGCCGGCGACGTCGCCGAGGCGATCGCCCGGGCGGTCGAGGGCGGGCTCCGGGGCGGCCGGGTCTACGAGCTCGGCGGGCCGGAGATCCTGACCCTGCAGCAGCTCGTCGAGTACACCCTCAAGGTGACGATGCGCAGCCGCGTGGTGCTGCCGCTGCCGGCCCCCGCCGCCCGCCTCCAGGCCCGGGTGATGGAGCTCGTCGACACCGCGACGCTCGGCCTCCTGCCCGACACCCTGAAGCTCACCCGCGACCAGGTCACCCTGCTCCAGAGCGACAACGTCGTGTCCGAGGCCGCCAAGGCGGACGGCCGCACGATCGAGGGGATCGGCATCGCCCCGACCGCGATCGAGGCGGTGGTGCCGGGCTATCTCTGGCGCTTCCGCAAGGCCGGCCAGTTCGCCACCGGCCGCGGCACCCCCGAGATGGCCGCGACCCCGGACCTGATCGCCCCCGAGCCGATGGGCCCGGGCTCGCAGCACCACCCGGGCGACGCGAGCGGCCCGGCGATCGGCCAGCTGGCCGCGGGCGCCGGGCCGGCGCCGGGCGTGCGCTGGGGCAAGCGGCAGTGAACCGACAACCGGTTCGCAGATGAAGAAAGGGCGGTCCCGAAGGACCGCCCTTTTTCTTGGGTCGCCACCCGTTCCCGCACGACCGGAGCGACGCGCACCGAAGCGACGCGCGACAGGGTTCGAAACGGGCGGGACGAACGATCGTCCCGCCGCAGGCGATCCCTCAGATCGACCGCACGGCTCCGCCGTCGACCCGGATCATGCTGCCGGTGACGTAGGAGGCCCGCTCCGAGGCCAGGAAGCACGCCACGTCGGCGAATTCCTGGACACGGCCGTAGCGCTTGGCGGGAATCGCCGCGCGGGCGGCCTCGGCGATCTCGTCGCGCGACTTGCCCTGCGCCTTGGCGTTGGCAGTATCCAGTTCGCCGGTGCGGTCGGTCTCGATGCGGCCGGGCAGGATCATGTTGACGGTGACGCCGTCGGCCGCGACTTCGGCCGACAGGGTCTTGGCCCAGCCGGCGATCGAGGCGCGCAGCGCGTTCGACATCACGAGGTTGGGGATCGGCTGCTCGACGCCGCTCGAGGCCACCACGACGATGCGGCCGAAGCCGGACTGGCGCATGCCCGGCAGGACGAGCCCGGCGAGGCGGAAGACCGGGGTCACCATCGCCTCGAATTGCGGCGTCCAGGCCTCGGGCTGGACGGTGAGGGCGGTGCCGGCCGGCGGACCGCCGGTATTGGCGATCAGGATGTCGACCCCGCCGAGATGCTCCTGGGCAGCAGCGAAGATCGCCTCGACGTTGTCCTTCAGGGGGCCCGCGAAGGCGTGGGCGCGGCCCTGGCCGCGGGCGTTGATCGCCGCCACCGCCTCGTCCAGGCGCTCGGCGGTGCGGGCGGTGAGCAGCACGTCCGCGCCCTCGGCCGCCAGGGCCTCGGCGATGCCGCGGCCGAGGCCGCGGCTGGACGACAGGACGAGGGCGCGCTTGCCCTTGAGACCGAGATCCATGGTGGGTCCTCCCGTGATGGGTCGAGCTTGTTCGAGGCAGGGACTAACACACGCACCTGTGCCCTCCCACCCACGACCTCATCCTGAGGTGTGAGCGAAGCGAGCCTCGAAGGAGGGCTCCAGAAATCTCCGCGATCCCTGGAGCCCTCCTTCGAGGTCAGTCGATCTTTGATCGACTGACACCTCAGGATGAGGTCGTGCGTGGGACTAACAGACCTGTACCGCTCAGGCCGTCTCGCCGGCCAGGCGCTTGAGCCAGCCCTCGGCCTGCGCCCGCACGTTGTCCGGCGCGGTGCCGCCGTAGCTGGTGCGGCTCGCGACCGAGTTCTCGACGCCGAGCACCGCGAAGACGGCCTCGGAGATGCGCGGCTCCTCGGCCTGCATCACGGCGAGCGGCAGCGCCTCGAGGCCGATGCCGCGGGACGAGGCCTCGCCGACGAGGCGGCCGGTGACGTGGTGGGCATCGCGGAACGGCAGGCCGAGCTCGCGTACCAGCCAGTCGGCGAGATCCGTGGCGGTGGCGTAGCCGGAGCCGGCCGCCACCTTAAGGACCTCGGGCACGGGTTCGAGATCCCGGACCATGCCCGCCATGGCGGCGAGGCACAGCGAGAGGGTCTGGAGCGCGTCGAAGGTGCCCTCCTTGTCCTCCTGCATGTCCTTCGAATAGGCGAGCGGCAGGCCCTTCATGACGATGAGCAGCCCCGACAGGGCGCCGATGACCCGGCCCGACTTCGCCCGCACCAGCTCGGCGGCGTCGGGGTTGCGCTTCTGCGGCATGATCGAGGAGCCGGTGGTGAACCGGTCCGACAGCTTGACGAAGCCGAACTGCGCCGAGGTCCAGACCACGATCTCTTCCGCGAACCGCGACAGGTGCACCGCCGCGATCGCCGCCGCCGACAGCGCCTCGAGGGCGAAGTCGCGGTCGGCCACCGAATCGAGGGAATTCGCCGTCGGCCGGTCGAAGCCGAGGCTCTTCGCGGTGGCGTGCCGGTCGATCGGGAACGAGGTACCGGCGAGCGCCGCGGCGCCGAGCGGGCACTCGTTGAGGCGGGCGTGGGCGTCGCGGAACCGGCCGCGGTCGCGGTTCAGCATCTCGACATAGGCGAGGAGATGGTGGCCGAAGGTGACGGGCTGGGCCGATTGCAGGTGGGTGAAGCCCGGCATCACCGTGCCGGCGTGCTTGAGCGCCAGCTCGGCCATCGCCTGCTGCAGGTCGGCGGCCTGGCCGTCGAGGGCGTCGAGGGTGTCGCGCACCCACAACTTCATGTCGGTGGCGACCTGGTCGTTGCGCGAGCGCGCGGTGTGGAGGCGCCCGGCCGTCGGGCCGACGATCTCGCGCAACCGGCTCTCCACGCTCATGTGGATGTCCTCGAGCTCGCGGCGGAACTCGAAGGTGCCGGCCTCGATCTCGGACTGGACGGACTTGAGCCCGGCCTCGATCTTCGCCACATCCTCGGCCGGCAGGATCCCCGCCTTGCCCAGCATCGCGACGTGGGCGAGCGAGCCCCGGATGTCCTGGGGGGCGAGGCGCTTGTCGAAGCCGATGGAGGCGTTGATCTCCTCCATGATCTCGGCGGGGCCGCTCGCGAAGCGCCCGCCCCACATCCGGTTGCTCATGTCCTCACCTCGTCTCGCCTCATCGCGAAAAGCCCGCCTCGCCCTGGTCGCGGGGGGGCTCGCGGCACTCCTCGGCCTCGGGGCTGCCCTATACGGGGTTGCGGGCGGGGGCAACGGCGGCGCCTGCCCGCTCGCCAAGGCCACGGCCGCCCGGGTCGCGCCGCTCGCCCGCGGCGAGGTCGCGGCGCTCCAGGTCGCCGCGAGCCCGAAGGCCGCGCCCGCCCTCGCCTTCACCGGCCCGGACGGGCAACCGAGGACCCTCGCCGACCTGAAGGGCCGCACGGTGCTCCTGAACCTGTGGGCGACCTGGTGCGCGCCCTGCAAGGCGGAGATGCCGGCCCTCGACCGGCTCCAGGGTGAACTCGGGGGCCAGGATTTCGAGGTGGTGGCGCTCAACCTCGACACCCGCAACCCCGAGCGGCCGCCGCTCTGGATGAAGGAGAACGGCATCGCGCGGCTCGCCTACTACTCCGATCCGGGCGGGCGGGCGCTGCCGGTGCTGCAGCAGGGCGGCGACGTGGTGGGCCTGCCCACCACTTTCCTGATCGATCCGGCCGGCTGCGAGATCGGCGTGATGAAGGGCCCGGCGGAATGGGCGAGCGCGGACGCCCTGAGGCTGATCCGGGCGGCGCTCGGGCGGGGGTAGCGCCCGTCGGTACTCGTGCGCGGCGGGGCCTCCCGCCTCGATCCATCACTGTGACGTACGCGTTATACGCTTTCCGGCCGCTGGAATCGCGGCCGGAATACAAGCTTCACATCGGGAAATTGGCTCAGCTCAGGGAGCTTGGAAGCCCTTGTGTCCCCAGTTCAAGCCATTGCCGGTTCGGGGCTTGTCCATCCCCGCCGTCCGCTCCGCCCAGGCGCTCAGCGATAGCCGCTCGACCAGCGACAGGCCCGCGGTCGAGGCAGGATCGAGCTGCGCCGGCGTCTTCACACCGGGCAACGCGCGCAACGCGTCGATCACGGGTTTCTCGGCCTCCACGACGAAGACGCGATCTGAAAATTCCTGGGTCTTGCGGGCTTGCAAGAGGGCCGACCACGTACCGGCATTCGCCTTGTCGGGGTCGACGATCACGACCTGTTCCATCCCGGACCTCCTACACAGTGCCGGCAGCCGGGGACAGGCCGGCGAGGTGGGGCATAGTGTAGCCGAGATGATACGGCGTTTCAGTGCACATAGCCCAGTCGTTGCTCTTCATGATACATGGCACACCTCCCTTGTCAGCGCAACTCTCGCAGTTGAGGTTGGGGCGGCCGTATACCCCGTGGGAACCCGCGCAATTGCAACCGCTCAACGCATATTCGTCGGGCGCACCGAACACGTGCCCGGTTTCGTGGGCAAACACGCGGTCCAGATTGTCGGTTCCCCACCCGTCGTTGTCGTAATGCATGACGACATAGTCCCCGCGGCAATAGGCGAAATGCTGCAGCTGATAATGCGTGAAGAAGGCGCAGTAGGCGGCATGGGCGCTCCGGGCGGCCTTGATCGTCTTGATGTAGCGCGCAATACCGGACAGTCCCGCCGGTTGCCCGATGGCGGCGAGCGCGGCATCCCGCCACGGTGCCTCGAGCTGCTCGTAGGGATCGCTGCCGGTGGCGTTCTGGCCTGCCACCGCGGGCGTGGTGATCGAAGCGACCTGTATGTCGTAGGTGAACGTTACGTCCCGCGCCGGCGCCCGTCCGCCGAGGAAACTCAAGCCGTTCTGCACCTCGGCGACGATCTTCTGCTGTTGAGCAGCGGTCATCTCCAGGTCGCCCGGCCCGGACACGATGACTAGGCCGACCGCGATCCGGCCGGCCAGCCGACGGACGACCGGGGCCTGCGGCACGGCGAGCGGTGCCGGAGGGATCGGCGGAGCCGGCGGGACCAACCGGCCTTGGTCGCGATGCTGCTGCGGTTGGTCGCCGTCACCACTCCAGGACGCCGACCGGTGCGGGCGGTTTTCCTTCGCATCCAGGTAGGATGCGCGCATGCGGAGCTTGAAGGCTTCGATTCCCAGACGTTCCTGCGCATTCAGGCCGGCCTCGTTGATGGGAGCGTGCAAGGCAGACGCCGCCGATAAGCCAATCCGTACCGCCGGCCCATACTCGTGGAGCACAGGCGGCGGCGCGGCCAGAGCCGCACCGCCCTGGGTCATCGGCGTCAGGAGTGCCTCGGGAAGATTGACGTCGCCGGCCATTGCGGGGAGTGCCTCGCTCTCGATGATGGTGCCAGCAAATAATCAAAAAATCGTTTCACTGGAAAGACTGGCATATTATTTATGCCGCCCCACAAAAAGATCTAACTTATCGCAAAACTGTTTTCCACGACCTTCGCCGTCAGGCATGGTGCCGGGGTACCACGGTTCGTTGCCGGCGTTGATCCCGGGCGCCTTTCCTGGCACCCGGGCGCCATGCAGCCCTCCCCCTCCCCCCGGCGCCTGCCGCGCCCGCTATCGGCCCTGCGCGGCCAGCCGGTCAGCGGCGCGGGCGGCGGGCTCGTCCTGATGGCGAGCGCGGTGCTGGCGCTCGTCGTCGCCAACAGGCCCTACGGCGAGGCCTACGCCCACGCGCTCCACGCGACGGTCGGGCCGCTGAGCGTGCTGCGCTGGATCAACGACGGCCTGATGGCCGTGTTCTTCCTGCTCGTCGGGCTCGAGATCAAGCGCGAGATCCTCGACGGAGCCCTGCGCACCTGGCCCGACCGGGCGCTGCCGGGGATCGCGGCGCTCGGCGGCATGGCGGTGCCGGCCCTCGTCTACGCCGCGGTCAATGCGTCATCGCCCGAGACCCTGCGCGGCTGGGCGATCCCCGCGGCGACCGACGTCGCCTTCGCGCTCGGCGTGCTGGCCCTGCTCGGCTCCCGGGCCCCGGTCTCGCTCAAGATCTTCCTCACCGCGCTCGCCATCCTGGACGACCTCGGCGCGGTGGTGATCATCGCCTTGTTCTACACCGCCGATTTGTCGGCGCCGATGCTGGCGCTGGCCGGCGCCGTCACGGCGATGCTGTTCTCGCTCAACCGCGTCGGGCTTCGCCGGCTCGGGCCCTACCTGATCCTCGGCGCCGTCCTGTGGCTCTTGGTGCTGCGCTCGGGGCTGCACGCCACCGTGGCGGGCGTCGTCCTGGCGCTGGCGATTCCGCTGCGGGCGAGCCCCGGCCGGCCGGACGACCGCGAGTCGCCGCTCCACGCCCTCGAACACGCGCTTCAGCCCTGGGTCGCCTACGCGATCCTGCCGGTCTTCGGTTTCGCCAATGCCGGCGTGTCGCTCGCCGGGCCGACGCCGGGGGCCTTGCTCGCCCCGGTCACCCTGGGGGTCGCGGCGGGGCTGTTTGTCGGCAAGCAGGTCGGGGGGCTCGGCGGCGTCTGGCTCGCGGTGCGCAGCGGGCTGGCCGCGAGGCCCGCCGGCGCCTCCTGGCGCCACGTCTACGGCGTGGCGCTGCTGTGCGGCATCGGCTTCACCATGAGCCTGTTCATCGGCGGCCTCGCCTTCGCGAATACGCCGGAATTCGACACCGGGATCAAGCTCGGGGTGTCATCGTCGGCTCGGTGCTCTCGACCCTGACCGGGGCGCTGGTGCTGTCGCTCGGGCCGCGGGCAACGGAGTAGCCGCCACCGCATCCGGACAGGCCGCCCGGCCCGCCACGGGGGTCCATTCCGGGCTCGGCTCTCGCGGCCCCGGGATCAAACATCCAGGGCGAGCGACCCGGGAGCCGCCCTCAATTCCCCGGCTGCGAGGCGGCAACGCGGTTGCGGCCGTGCCCTTCGGTACGCTTGCCGGTCTCCGACGCCTTCTCGGCCGGCTTCGCTTCACCCGATTTGACCTCGCCGGATTTGGCCGCCGGCTTGCTCTCGGTCGACTTGCCCTCGGCCTTCTTGGCGCCCGCCGGATTGAGGCCCTCGACCTTCACGTCGGCCTTAGCGTTCGCCGCCGCCGGATGGGCGGTCGGAGCGGTGTGGAGGTGGGCGTTCACCTTCCTGGGCAAGGGCGCGGCCGGCGAGATCGCGGCGACCGGGGTGGCCTCCGCCGCCGGAAGGGCGGCCGGCGCAACCGGGGGCGCCGCGGGCGCGCCGCCGAACAGGTTGCCGAGGAGCTTGCGGTAGGCGGCGGGATCGCCGTCGGCGCTCGCCACGGTAATCGGGCCCGCCGGCGCCGATGGAGCCGCCGCGGCCTCGGCCGCCTCGCGGGTCGGGATCGGGGCCGGATTGGTCGCCGGGGCCGCGAAGGCGAGCGCGGTCGGCTTCACCGCCCCTAACTTGCCCTTCTCGTGCTTGGCGTCGATCTTGGCGAGCAGGACCGGCTTCACCTTCGGCTCGATCGAGATCTCTTCCGGCGCCGCCGCCAGGGCCTCGGGCCGGCTGATGGTGCCCATGTTGGGCCGCGGCTGCGCCTGCTCGGCGAAGAGCTGGGTGCTCGGCGCGGTCTCGCGGAAGTACGGGTGCTGGCCGCCGTCCTGGTAGACGAGGCGGGTCGCCGCCGTGCCCTTGGCGACGAGCTCGGCCACCTCGACCTCGTCCTTCTGGCGCTTGGCGACGACGACCGGATCGACCTTCGGGCTGCAGGCGCCGGCCGCGGCGTCCTGGCCGCCGAAGACGTAGCGGGTGCCGCACACCCCGACCCGCGGCTCCTCGTGCAGGGCCTCGAAGTAGTCCGAGCCCTCCTTCAGGTTCCTCCAGAAGCCGATATTCGGGTCGTTGCGGAACTTGGCGAGGTTCTGCGCCGTCATCCGGAACGGATAGGACTGGAACTGGAACGCCCGCTGCCCGCCCGCGAAGGCCTCGCGGGCGATGGCGTAGATCTCGGCGATCGCCTCGTCGGTCATGGCGAAGCAGCCGGCCGACGAGCAGGTGCCGTGCACCATCAGGTAGCTGCCGGTGCGGCCGTTGGCCCGGTCGAAGGCGTTCGGGTAGCCGGTGTCGAACGACAGGTAGTAGGACGAGTTCGGGTTCATCTGCCCCATGGCGATGGGATAGAACCCTTCCGGCGCCTGGCGGTCGCCCTCCCGCACCTTCGGCCCGAGCTGGCCCGACCAGCGGCAGATCGGGTAGGTCTTGAGGAGCGCGTACTGCCCGTCGGGCCCGCGCTTCCAGACCTCCATCTCCGATTCCTTCTTGAAGGCGCGGATCAGGATCGGGTCGCGGGGCGACATGTTCTTGGCCGTCATCAGGGCGACGGTCTTCTGCGGGATCGGCTCACGGGCGCGGGCGGAGCCTGCGGCGGAGAACCCGGCATCCTGGCACGCCCCGAGGGACAGGGCGGCGGCCAACGCGCTCGCCGCCAGCACCGGACGCATCGCCAGACGTCTCGCCAGACGCACCATGGGACAACCCCGCCTTCCCGCTACAGACCCCGGCACCCTGACGCCGGGGACCGTTCTCCCCAACCCCATAGCTTCGTTAAACTTACCCGCCTCTTACCGCAAGAACGGTTAAGATTGCGCGGATTCGCTCAACAGGCGCGTCGGGCAAGACGCCGGCGCATGACGGCACGGGGTTCACCCGCGAAGACATCGGCCGGGTCTTCGGCAAAACCAAGGCCGGGACGTGTCTGGCACGCGCCGGTTGTGCGGAGCTGTGGATCGCGGGGATACGGGGTGAGGGATACGGGACGCGGGGAGCGCCGGCGCTACAGGCTGCGCCCGATCTCCAGGAACTTCTGGGCCCGCTTGTCCCGCAGGGCGTCGGCGTCGAGGGAGGCAAGCGGTTCGAGCGCGCCCGCGATCGCATCGCCGGTCGCCCGGATGGCCGCCTGGCCGTCGCGGTGGGCGCCGCCGGTGGGCTCGGGCACGATCGCGTCGATGACGCCGAGGCGCAACAGGTCCTGGGCGGTGATCTTCATCGCGGTCGCGGCGTCCTGGGCCCGGCCGGCGTCGCGCCAAAGGATCGAGGCGGCGCCCTCCGGCGAGATCACGCTGTAGATCGAGTGCTCGAGCATGAGCACCGTGTTGGCGGTGGCGAGCGCGATGGCGCCGCCCGAGCCGCCCTCGCCGATCACCACGGTGACGTTCGGGGTCGGCAGGCCGAGGCAGGCCTCTGTCGAGCGGGCGATGGCCTCGGCCTGGCCGCGCTCCTCCGCCTCGATGCCCGGATAGGCGCCGGCGGTGTCGACGAAGGTGAGGACCGGCAGGCCGAAGCGGCCGGCGAGCCCCATCAGGCGCACCGCCTTGCGGTAGCCCTCGGGCTTGGCCATGCCGAAATTGTGCCGGATGCGCGCCTCGGTGTTGGCGCCCTTCTCCTGGCCGATGACGCAGACCGGCCGGCCGCGGAAGCGGCCGAAGCCGCCGACCACCGCCTCGTCCTCGCCGAACACCCGGTCGCCGGCCAGCGGCTGGAATTCCTCGATCAGGCCCGCGCAGTAATCGACGAAGTGGGGCCGCTGCGGATGGCGGGCGACCTGCGTCTTCTGCCAGGGGGTGAGACCGGCATAAAGCTCGGCCAGGGCCGCGGCGGCCTTGGCCTCGAGCCGGGTCACGTCCTCGCTGATCGCCACCGCGCCGTCGCGGTCGCCCAGCGCCCGCAATTCCTCGAGCTTCGCCTCGAGCTCGGCGACGGGCTTTTCGAAGTCGAGGTAGGAGCGCATCGGGACCTGTGTTGTGTCGGGCCGCATCGCGGTGGCTTTTTGCGCGAGGCGCGGGGTCTTTGGCACGGCGGCCGGCCCGGTCCTGACGTCCGGGCCGGGCGGCGCGGAGGGTTGGCGGAGGGGCCGGCGCATGTCAACCCGCGAGGCTGCGGCCGAGGCAGCGCCCGGCCGCGGCGCGAAAAGGCGGCGGGCCGCGCAAGGCAAGGCTTGTCTTGCGGCACTGCACCATCATCTTACGGCCGGGACGGACGCGGCTGCCCCCGTGGCCGAAGGTCCCCCTGCCGAAGGTCCCCTGGAGACGCCATGGACGAGCCGGAGCGGGCGGAACGCGACGAGTGCCGGGTGCTGGTGCTCCAGGGCGGCGGGGCGCTCGGCGCCTACCAGGCCGGCATCGCCGAGGCGATGCAGGAGGCGGCGCTCTCGCCCGAATGGGTCGCCGGCATCTCGATCGGGGCGATCAACGCCGCGCTGATCGCCGGCAACCCGCCGGAGCGGCGCGTCGAGCGGCTGCGCGCGTTCTGGGACAAGGTGTCGTCCGGCATCATCGTCTCGCCGTGGTTTCCCGGCGAGCAGGCCCGGGAGGTGTTCAACGCCTGGAGCGCCGCCTTCGGGGCGGCGGTGGGCGTGCCGGGCTTCTTCGCGCCGCGCTGGCCGCCGGCCGCGCTCTACCCGCCGGGCGCCCCCCAGGCGCTGAGCTACTACGACACCGCCCCCTTACGGCAGACGCTCGAGGAGCTGATCGACTTCGACCGGATCAACCGGCGCGAGACCCGGCTCAGCGTCGGCGCGGTCAACGTCCGCACCGGCAACTTCGTCTATTTCGACAACCACCGCGATCGGATCGGGCCCGAGCACGTCATGGCCTCGGGCGCGCTGCCGCCGGGCTTCCCGCCGGTCGAGATCGACGGCGAGCCGTACTGGGACGGCGGCATCGTCTCGAACACGCCGCTGCAATACGTGCTCGACGAGGAGCGGGCGCGCGACCTCGCGGTGTTCCAGGTCGACCTGTTCAGCGCCCGCGGGCCGGTGCCCCGCACCCTGGCGGAGGCGGCCGAGCGCGAGAAGGACATCCGCTTCTCGAGCCGCACCCGCCTCAACACCGACGACCAGATCGAGATCCACCGCGCCAAGACCGCGTTCCGGCGCCTGTTCGACAAGCTGCCGCCGGAGCTGCGCCAGGACCCGGACGTCGCGTTCCTCGCCGAGGTCAGCCACCAGAACGCGGTGACGATCCTGCAGCTGATCTACCGCGCCAAGAACTACGAGAGCGACGCCAAGGACTACGAGTTCTCGCGCGCCACCATGCTGGAGCACTGGAAGGCCGGGCGCCACGACATGCGCCGCTCGCTGCGCCACCGGCGCTGGATCGAGCGCTGCCGGCCCGACCAGGGCGTGACCGTGTTCGACCTCACCCGCGACGCGCGGGACTGAGCTTTTGAAGGAAGGGACGCCGCATGACCCGCGACGAGATCCTGAAGGCCCCCTCGATGCCGGCCTTCAGCCCGAGCTACCCGCACGGGCCCTACCGGTTCATGCGGCGCGAATACCTCATCATCACCTACGAGACCGACCCGGAGGCTTTGCGCGCCGCGCTCCCCGAGCCGCTGGAGCCGGCGCCCGGCAACCTCGCCTTCTACGAGTGGATGAAGATGCCGGATTCCTCCGGCTTCGGCGATTACGAGGAGAGCGGCTCGGCCATCGTCGCGAGCTACAAGGGCGAGCCCTGCAACTACTCGGTCCAGATGTACCTCGACGACGAGCCGCCGATCACCGCCGGCCGCGAGATCTGGGGCTTCCCGAAGAAGTACGGGGTGCCCCGGCTCAAGGTGACGAAGGACACGCTGACCGGCACCCTGCACTACGACGACGAGCGGGTGGCGATGGGCACGATGACCTACAAGCACCGCAGCCTGGAGGACCAGCTCGACAAGGTCCGCGAGGGCATCGGCCAGCTCAACGTCAACCTGAAGTTGATCCCCGACGTCGATGGCGGGGTGAAGGTGGCGCAGCTCGTCGGCTACCGGCTGCAGGACATCCGGGTCCACGGTGCCTGGGAGGGCGACGCGCGGCTGCACCTCATCCCCCACGTCAATTGCCGCGTCGCCGACCTGCCGGTGCGCCGGATCGTGCGGGCGCGCCACCAGATCGTCGACTTCACCCTGCCGTACGGCCACGTGCTGCACGATTACCTGGCCTGATACGAGATCCGGAAGATGACTTCCTGATCTCGTATCACCAGCCAGCGCGGCGCCTGAGCGAAGCCGCTTTCCGCATCGCGAAGCGATCAATCGGAAAGCGTATGAGACCGTTCACCCCGAAAGCCCCCGATCCCCGGAGAGTGTCCCATGTCGCTGCAATCCAAGACCGCCCTCGTCACCGGCTCGACCAGCGGCATCGGCCTCGCCATCGCGAAGGCGCTGGCCGGCGCCGGCGCCAACGTGGTGCTCAACGGCTTCGGCAAGCCGGGCGCCATCGAGGCGGCGCGCTCGGGCATCGAATCCGAGTTCGGCGTGAAGGCGCATTACTCGGGCGCCGACATGACCAAGCCCGAGGAGATCGCCGCGATGGTGGCGCAGGCCGAGCAGGCCTTCGGCGCGGTCGACATTCTGGTCAACAATGCCGGCATCCAGTTCGTCTCGGCGATCGACGAGTTCCCGATCGAGAAGTGGGACCAGATCATCGCGATCAACCTGTCCTCGGCCTTCCACACCATGCGGGCGGCGATCCCCGGCATGAAGAAGAAGGGCTGGGGTCGGATCATCAACACCGCGTCGGCGCATTCCCTCGTCGCCTCGCCCTACAAGTCGGCCTACGTGGCGGCCAAGCACGGCATCGCCGGCCTGACCAAGACCGCGGCGCTGGAGCTCGCCACCCACAAGATCACCGTCAACTGCATCTCCCCCGGCTACGTCTGGACGCCGCTGGTCGAGGCCCAGATCCCCGACACCATGAAGGCCCGCGGCCTGACCAAGGACCAGGTCATCGACGAGGTGCTGCTGAAGGCCCAGCCGACCAAGGAGTTCGTCACCGTCGAGCAGGTCGGGGCGCTGGCCGCCTTCCTGTGCACCGATGCCGCGAGCCAGATCACCGGCGCCAACCTGCCGGTGGACGGCGGCTGGACGGCGCAGTAGCGGGACGGCAGTTCGGGCCGGATCGGGGCATCCCGTTCGGCCGGGATCGCGCCGGCATGCGCCGGGGATCTACAGCCGTCGTCTTGCCGCCTGACGGTGATCGGAGCGAGCGTTCTCCGACGCGGCGGGTCCCGCTTCGTCGGAGAGCGCCGTAAAATCATAGACTTGGAACAGCTCCCAGCCGTAACGCCAAGGTACACGATGCAGGCGCGACGGCCGGGAGCGCCCCCCCTCCCCCCTCTGCGGGGGAGGGTGCCCCACGGAGTGGGGCGAGAGAGGGGCAGCGCGACGCTGATCCAGATGGCGACCGTCATCATGGTCGCGACCTCTCCGGAAGCGGCGTCCCCTCTCCCGGCCTGCTCCGCAGGCCAACCTCCCCCGCGGAGGGGGGAGGGGTTCCCCTCTCGGCCGTCGCGCCTGCACCGCATAACCTGCCGCGTCGTATGCCGTGCGGCCACTCGATCAGGCGCCGCTGTCGCGTCGAGATCCCTGAGCCGTCCTTCTCTGTCAGTCCGTCATTGACGAACCGGCGTTTCAGAATGAGATCAGTGGTCAGACATAAGAATCAAAGGACTAATTTATCTATCGATTTAAAGAATATACGCCCTCGCGCCACCGTCGAATTTCTCTGCGCGACGCGGGCAGGCCGGCTCCGCCGACCCAACCGTTACGTCATGGGCCAGCTCGCCCTATCTGCCGGCCTGTGCGCCCCACCACAGTTCATCGCTTGCGTCGCCCCCGTGCGATCCGGCCCCTCCCCCGCCCCCTTCATGCCTCGACCGCAAGTCGCCCGTCGCGCGAGCGGCGTTCTTCCGTTGCGTTACGGACTCTTAATGTTCCGGACAGGCAACCCAGATCCTGAGAGCGTATTATCACGATGTAGACGATGCGTTGATGTCGCAAATACAGATCGACATCAGCTCAAGAGGAGGCACCATCATGTTCTCTCGCAAGTCTCTCGCCGCCGCCCTCGTCGCCACCACGGTCCTCGGCGGAGCCGCCTATGCGGCCGAGCAGGCGACCAAGCCCGCGGTGGTGCAGGAGAGCGCGGCCCAGAAAGCGGTCGACAAGGATGTCGGCAAGCTGTCGAAGGACGGGGCCCAGGCCTTCCGTGACATGCACCTTGCCCGCATCGCCATCTTCGACGCCGATCCCGCCCAGGCCAAGAGCCTGATCGGCAAGGCGCAGGCCGCCCTGGCCAAGGCGAAGACCGACGACGCCGTGTTCACCAAGGCGGAGGCCGAGCTGAAGACGCCGGCCGAGATGGCGGTCGCGAAGGACAAGACCGCGACCGACAAGACGGCGGCCGCGGACACGACCGCCAAGGACACGACCACCAAGAGCAACGACAAGGTGGCGTGGGTGCCGGTCGACGCCCAGATGACGCTGGGCGAGGACTTCGTGGCGACGCCCGAGAAGGCCGCGGCGGTGACCGAGGCGAACAAGAGCCTGGCCAAGGGCGATCAGAAGTCGGCGGTCGAGAAATTGAAGCTCGCCCATGTCGACGTGAACTTCGTCATGGCGGTGATGCCCCTCGACAAGACCGCCGCCGATGTGAACCAGGCCGCCACGCTGATCGGCCAGGGCAAGTACTACGAGGCGAACGCGGCCCTGAAGACCGCCGAGGACGGGATGCGCTTCGACGTGATCGACGCCGTCGGCCTGCCGCAGAAGGCCGCCGCCACCGGCAGCACCAAGACCGCCGCGCCGGCTCCCGCCCACGCCGACGGCAAGGCTGCCAAGTAAGCGAGCGGAGGTAAGGGAGGGCAAGTAAGGGAGTGATGGACGAGGGCGCCCGGGACCGGGCGCCCTCCCCTGACTCAGTCGCGGTCGAGGACGTCCTTAGTCTCGACGGTGGTGTCGCCCTTGAGCCGGTAGACCAGCGGCACGCCGGTATGCAGCTCGAGGCCCGGGATCGTCTCGGTGGTGAGCCCGTCGAGCACCATCACCAGGGCGCGCAGCGAGTTGCCGTGGGCGGCGACCAGCACGCGCTCGCCGCGCATCACCCGGGGCAGGATCTCCCGCATGGTGTAGGGCAGTACCCGGGCCACGGTGTCCTTCAGGCTCTCGCCGCCGGGCGGAGGCACGTCGTAGGAGCGGCGCCACACGTGGACCTGCTCCTCGCCCCACTTGGCGCGGGCGTCGTCCTTGTTGAGGCCCGACAGGTCGCCGTAGTCGCGCTCGTTGAGGGCGGCGTCGGAATGGGTTGTCAGGCCGGACTGGCCGAGCTCCTCCAGGATCAGCGCGCAGGTGCGCTGGGCCCGGCCGAGGTCCGAGGTGAAGGCGACGTCGAACTGCACGCCCTTCGCCTTCAGCCGCCGACCGGCCGCCCGCGCCTCCTCGACGCCGAGCTCGGTGAGCCCGGGGTCCTTCCAGCCGGTGAACAGGTTCTTCAGGTTCCACTCGCTCTGGCCGTGGCGCGCGAGGACGAGAAGACGCTCCATGATGCGATTCGCTCCGTTTCGAGAAAAAGGGGTCAGAGGCCCAGCACGTCGTCCATGCCGTAGAAGCCGGGCTCGCGGGACTGGGCCCACAGGGCGGCCTTGACGGCGCCGGCGGCGAACAGCCCGCGGTCGCTCGCCAGGTGGGTGAGCTCGATGCGCTCGCCGGCCCCGGCGAAGATCACGCTGTGCTCGCCGACCACGCTGCCGCCGCGCAGGGTGGCAAAGCCGATCGTGCCGGGCTCGCGGGCGCCGGTATGGCCGTCGCGCACCGCGACCTTGCGGTCGGCGAGCGCGACGTTGCGGCCCTGCGCCGCCGCCTCGCCGAGGAGCAGCGCCGTGCCGGAGGGCGCGTCCACCTTGTGGCGGTGGTGCATCTCCAGGATCTCGATGTCGTACTCGTCGCCGAGCGTCGCCGCGACCTTGCGCACGAGGCCCGCCAGCAGGTTGACCCCGAGCGACATGTTGCCCGACTGCACGATGCGGGCGTGGAACGACGCCGCCTTGAGCTTGGCGAAATCATTCGGCGAAAGGCCGGTGGTGCCGACGACGTGGACGATGCGGGCCTGGGCGGCGAGCTCGGCGTAGAACACGGTCGCGGCCGGCGCGGTGAAATCGAGAACGCCGTCGGCCTCGGCGAAGGCGGGCAGCGGGTCGTCGGTGACCGGCACGCCGAGCGGCGGCAGGCCGGCGAGCGCGCCCGCATCCTGACCGAGCGCCGGCGAGCCCTCGCGCTCGATCGCGCCCGAGAGCGTGCAGCCCTCGGCCTCGGCGACGGCCTGGATCAGCATCCGGCCCATCCGCCCGGAGGCGCCGACGACGACGAGACGCATGGGTCACGCTCCTGATGCCGGCGGCTCCCGGCCGCCCCTTCCGGGGCCTCGTACAGGGGCGGGCCGGTGCTGCCAAGGCGCCCGGGGAATATCGCGCGGCGGAAGGGATATGCGCGGGACGGCGGATGCCCCATCTTCTCCCGCATTGCAGCATCGCGCCGGAGATCCCATGGCCTTTCGGTTCGTTCCCGGGCGTGCCTCTTGCCGTGCCGCCAGCGGCGCCGTGCGGATCCTGCGCGCCACCGCCAAGGCGAACGCCGCCGCCGCGCGCCAGACCGGCGCCCTGATGCGGCGGGGCTCGGAGGCCATGAAGCCCGACGAGCCGACGCACAAGCCGCCGGGGCGCATCGTCGAGGTCGACGGGGTGCGGGTGCACTGCATCGTCAAGGGCCGGGGCCGGCCGGTGGTGCTGATCCACGGCAACGGCACGATGGCGGAGGACTTCGTCATCTGCGGGCTGGTGGAGCAGCTGGCCAAGTCCTACCGGGTCATCGCGATCGACCGGCCGGGCTTCGGCCATACCGAGCGGCCGCGGCACTGGGTCTGGAGCGCGGCCGCGCAGGCGCGGCTGATCGCGCATACGCTCGCGGCGCTCAAGGCCGAGCGGCCGGTGGTGGTCGGCCATTCCTGGGGCACCATCGTGGCGCTGGCGCTCGCTATTACAGAAGGCCTCGACCTGCGCGGGCTGGTGCTGCTCTCCGGCTACTACTATCCGGGCCGGCGGGCCGACGTGGCGATGATCGCGCCCTTGGCGGTGCCGGGCCTCGGCGACGCCGCCCGCGCCCTGGTGCCGGGGGCGGTCGGTCGGGCGCTGGCGCCCCAGGTCTTCCGCCACGTCTTCAGGCCGCAACCCGTGCCGGATCGCTTCACCGCGCGCTTTCCCGTCGCGCTCTCCCTCTCGGCGACGCAGGCGCGGGCGAGCGCCGAGGACACCGCCGGCATGAACGGCGCGGTCGCCCTGCTGCAGCCGCGCTACGCGTCCCTGCGCCTGCCGGTCGCGATCCTGTCGGGGGATGCCGACGCGATCGTCGAGGCGGGCGAGCAGTCGTGCCGGCTGCACGCCGAGGTCGCGGGCAGCACCCTGACCTTGCTTCCGGGCCAGGGCCACATGATCCATTACTCCGCCAAGGCCCGGATCGTGCGCGCCGTCGACGCCCAGATGGCCCTTACGGGACGGACCCTGGCCTGGCGTTCGCGATGAGCGGCCCTAGGACGTCGGTGACGCCGGTCAGCGTGATCTGGGTGCCGACGCACAGCAGCAGGAAGGCGGCGAGCCGCCCGAGCACCCGGGCCCGGGCGTGGCCGAGCCGTTCCACCAGCCGGTCGGCGGAGGCGTAGGCGAGCAGCACCATCAGGGCGATGACCAGGGAGGCGGCGGACGCTCCGGCGAGATAGGCGATCCGGTCGACACCGCCATCGGGCCGGCCGGCGCCGAGCGCGATCGCCACCGCGATGGTGCCGGGCCCGGTGGTGAAGGGCAGCGTCAGGGGGAAGAACGCCACCTCGGCCAAAGCGGCGGGCTCGGGATGCGCCTCGCTGCCCTGGACCGGCTCGGCCTGGGCGGTCTTGCGCGCCTCGCGCTGCTCGGGCGCGGCGAGGAGGGTCCAGGCCTGGGCCGCCACCACGAGGCCGCCGGCGATGCGCAGCGCCGAGAGCGAGATGCCGAAGAAGCTCAGCACCGAGGCCCCGGCCCAGAGCGAGACCAGCATCACGGCGGCGGCGTAGACGCCGATGCGGCGCGACAGCCAGGTGCGGTCGGCGTGGCTGCGCCCGGCCGTCACCTGCGCGAAGATCAGCGCGGCGCCGGGCGGGTTGACGATCGAGAACAGGGCCGAGAAGGCGAGGAGGAAGCTCTGCAGCGCGGCATCCGCGCCCGGGAACGGCATCGGTCAGGCGCCTCCCGGCACGGGGGCGGGCACCGGCACCAGGACCCGGGCGCCGAGCCGTGCGGTCTTGCGGGCCTGGACCGCCACCGGGCGGTGGAGCTGCTTGCAGGCCTCGACGACGTGCAGGCCTGCGAAGGGCAGCGACAGGCCGGTGCCGAGCCGCTCCCAGGCGCTGGCGGTGCGCAGCGTCAGCCAGCCCTCCACCGGGGGAACGTAGAGGGTCTCGGCCCAGTCCTCGGGGGAGAACAGGGTCTCGCGCATCAGCCGGCCGAGCTGCGAGCGGCTGTAGGGCTGGCCGTGGCCGAAGGGCGTGGCGTCGCGGCGCGCCCACAGGC
Source organism: Methylobacterium ajmalii (assembly GCF_016613415.1). Taxonomy (GTDB): domain Bacteria; phylum Pseudomonadota; class Alphaproteobacteria; order Rhizobiales; family Beijerinckiaceae; genus Methylobacterium; species Methylobacterium ajmalii. The sequence goes on from NZ_JACWCT010000081.1 coordinate 97,907, forward strand.
CGCGGCGGTTGGGCACCGCCATGATCAGCCGGCCGCCGGGCGTGAGGACACGCCAGACCTCCTGCATCAGCTCGGCCGGGCTCTCCACCGCCTCGACGGCGTGGATCAGGAGCATCCGGTCGACGGCGGAATCGGGCAGCGGCATCATGGTCGGGTCGACGAGGCACGAGGCCGAGCGGCCGGCGACCGGCCAGTTCGTCACCCCCTGCGTCGCCGGCATGAAGGCGAGCGTGCGCTCGGCGGCGTGGCGCACCGGGCCGAGATACGGCACCGCGTAGCCGAGGCCCATCACCCGCAGGCCCGAGACCGAGCCGAGCATGCGGTGGACCGTGCGGCCAACGAGACGCTGCGCCACCTCCCCGAGGGGGCTGGCATAGAAGGCGCGCAGTTCGGTGACGTCGAGGCTCATCGGTTCTCGCGACGTGCGGCGGGGGGCGCCGTCGGGGCCATGAATGGGGAGTGGCCCAGGCCGCGGCAAGGCGTCAACCCGCCGGCCGCCCTCACGCTCCCCGCTATTCGCCGGAACCGGCTCACCCCGCGGCGTCCCGCGCCCTATCTCCCGCTTCGAGAGACGCCGCGAAGCCGTCGCCATGGGAACCGCCGCCATGCCCGAGACCCGACCCCAGATCCGCACCTTCCCGTGCCGGAGCGACAATATCGGCGTGCTGATGCGCGATCCCGCCACCGGCGCCTGCGCGGCGATCGACGTGCCGGAGGCCGCCGCCGTGCTGCGCGCCCTCGACGAGACCGGCTGGACGCTGACCGACATCCTGGTCACCCACCGGCACGGCGACCACGTCGAGGGCATCCCGGAGGTCAAGGCGCGGACCAAGGCCCGGGTGACGGCCCCGGCCAAAGCCGGCAGCGCCGTGCCGCAGGTCGACGCCACGGTGCGGGAGGGCGACGTGGTGACGGTGGGCTCGCTCGCGGCCGCCGTCTGGGAGACGCCCGGGCATTGCGACGACCACGTCACCTACTGGTTCGAGGAGGCGGGGATCGCGTTCGCGGGCGACACCCTGTTCACCCTCGGCTGCGGCCGGGTGCTGGAAGGCCCGCCCCAGGTGCTGTGGCGCTCGCTGTCGCGCTTCCTGTCGCTGCCCGACGAGACCGTGATCTATTCCGGCCACGACTACGTCCTGTCGAACGCCCGCTTCGGGCTCGCGGCCGAGCCGGAGAACCGCAACCTGAAGGACCGGGCGGCGCTTGCGGAGAAGGCCAAGGCGGAAGGCCGCTTCCTGGTGCCGACGACGCTCGGCGAGGAGAAGGCCACCAACGCGTTCCTGCGCGCCGCCGAGCCGGCGCTCGCCCGCGCGGTCGGCATGGAGCCCGGCGCCGACCCGGCGGCGGTGTTCACGGCGCTTCGCGAGTGGAAGAACCGGTTCTGACGACGATGCAAAACCTGACGGCATCGGAGGTCGTGCGCCTCCTCGACCTCAAGCCCCATCCGGAGGGCGGGCATTACCGCGAGACCTTCCGGGACCCGCGCGAGATCGACGGCCGCCCGGCCTCGACCGCGATCTACTACCTCCTCGACATCGGCGAGACCTCGGAATGGCACCGGGTCGACGCCGCGGAGGTCTGGCTCTGGCATGCCGGGGCGCCGATGGTGATCACCACGAGCCCCAACGGCCACGACGCCGAGGCGCGCCACCTCGGCCCCGACCTCGCCCGGGGCCACCGGCCGCAGATCGTCGTGCCGGCCGGCCACTGGCAGACCGCCACCAGCCTCGGCGCCTGGACCCTGGTGAGCTGCACCGTGGCGCCGGGCTTCCGGTTCGAGGGCTTCGAGATGGCGCCGCCGGACTGGCGGCCGATGCCGCGGGGGTAGCGGCCGCGTGGACCCCGGACGGCGCCGCGCCGAGACAGGGATCGTACCCCAGTCGAACTCGCCCCCGGCCCGATCCACGTCCCGGGCTACCTCGACGCCGATGCCCAGGCCGCGTTCCCCACTGAACATCTCAAGTTGAGGTCCAGAGAAAGAGGAAATCTTTCACTCGCGTCAAGTTCGCATCGGAACCGAAGGGACCCTCAAAGTCACACGGTCAGCAATCCTCAACTCAAAGCTGCGGATCCTCCGCCGCCTCCAGCCGCCCCGACGCGATGGCGTCGAGGAAGAGCCGGTGGTCCTCGGCGTTCCGATCGCCGTAGGCCAGCGCCCAGTCGGCCAGGGCCTCGCGGAGGTCGTCGTGGCGGTCGCGGCCGCAATAGCCGGCGATGGCGGCGGCGTCGCCGGTGCGGGCATGCGCCCGGGCGAGCAGGGCACCGTAGGCCCAGGAGAAGTAGACGAGCGGCTGCCCGCGCATGCAGCTGATCGGGATCTCGCCCTTCATGTTCTTCATCTGGCGGACGTAGAACGGACGGTCGTCGATCGTGGTCCAGCCCAGGAGCGGGTCCCCGACCGCCTGGAGCAGGCGCTGGCCGTAGATCACCCGCTCGCCCTCGTGCGAGGCATAGGGCTCGGGCATCCCGGCGACGTAGGGCGCGTGGGCGGGACGCACCGCCTCCTTCACCTGGAGGAAGAGCACGTCCTGGTCCGAGTTGCCGCACAGCAGCGCGACGTAGGCTCGGGTGCCGACGCTGCCGACGCCGACCACCCGGTGGGCGACGTCGACGACGTGGTAGCGGTTCAGCATGAACCGGCGCTCCGGCGGCAGGGTCTCGGCGTAGCGCTCGAGCCCGGCGGTCACCGCCTCGCGGGTGTCGTCGTCGACCCAGGTCAGGATCGGCGGCTCGTCGCGGAAGCGCCAGCCGCCATCGACCCGGCGCTCGCCGAGCTGGCCGAGCAGGCTCTTGTTGTGGCGCTTGCGCGCCTTCTCGACCGCCCGGTGCACCACCTCGCGCGATTCCTGGTCGATCGCGATGCCGCTGAAATCGAGTTCCTCCGCCTTGGCGGCCCGATGCCAGACGTCGAGGGAGCCCTGCGGGGCGAGGTCGGTCATGGTGTGCTGGTAGCCGTAGGCCGCCGCGATCACCGCCTGGCGCCGCTCCTGCACCGGCACGTCGAGGTCGCGGGCGGCGACCTCGATGCTGGCGCAGAGCCGCTTCAGGTCCCATTCCCAGGGGCCGATCGTGACCTCGTCGAAGTCGTTGAGGTCGAGCACGATGTCGCGCTGCGGCGTGCCGAACAGGCCGAAATTCGAGATGTGGGCGTCGCCGTTCATCACCACGTCGATGCCGCTCGTCGGGGTCCGGGCGAGGTCCCAGGCCATCACGGTGGCGGCCCCGCGCAGGAACGCGAAGGGCGAGCTCGCCATGCGGGCGACCCGCAGGGGAATCAGGTGGGCCTGTCGTCCGGCTTGCGCCTCCTCGATCAGCCGCACCGGATCGGGGCGGTCCTCCGGCAGCGGGCCAGCGCCGTGGCTGTCGTGCGGGACCTTCGCGCGCAGGCACTTGCCGGCGGCGCGGCGGGTCTCCCACGGCTCGCCGGGGGTGCGCAGGTCGATATGCGGGAAATCGGCGAGCGGCGCGAGCACGACGTCCTCGGCCTGTCCCGGCACGCGCTCGCAGGTTTCCGCCACGCTCTCGTTCGCCAGGCCCTCCGGCAGCTCGGACGAAGGCAGGGTCGACGAGGAGATGTCGTGCTGTCTGTCCATCGGCGCGGCTCCTCGGTCCCGGGGTTCGGGGAGTCAACCTTGGCCGTTTGCAATCGTTCCGGCCTCGGGATGAAACCCCGAGGCCGAACGTATCATCCTCAGCCCTGGTGGTCGCGGGCCTCCTGGATCTGGTGCAGGAATTCCGCCGCCTGCTCGGCGCGCCGGTCGGGATCGTCGCAGGGGCGGCGCAGGATCAGCCGGCCCTCGCGGGCGGTCATCGCCTCGGTAAGCGATATCGCCGCCGGCGCGCAGCCGGGCCGGAAATCGACCGCCAGCCCCTGCGGCCCGCCGGTGAGCCGGGCGATGCCGAGCCGCAGGCAGGCGACGCGCAGGTGCGCCAGCGCGAACAGCGCCCGCACGCCGGCGGGCGGCGGCCCGAACCGGTCCTCGACCTCGCCGCGCAGGGCCTCGACCTCCTCGGGCACACCGAGGCGCAGGAGCCGGGTGTAGAGGCCGAGGCGCACCTCCGGCTCGGGCACGTAATCCTCGGGCACGTCGCCCGCGAGGCCGAGATGGATCTCGGGCGCCCAGTCCTCCGCCGGCTCGCCCTTGGCGGCGCGCAGCGCCAGGTGCAGCAGGTGCTGGTAGAGGCCGAGCCCGATCAGCTTGGCGTGGCCGGCCTGATTCTCGCCGACGAGGTCGCCGGCGCCGCGCAGGTCGAGGTCGCGGGCGCTGATGGCGAAGCCCGCACCGAGCCGGTCGAGGGCCTCGAGCGTCCGCAGGCGCTTCTCGGCGGCCGCGGGCAGCTCTCGGTCGGGCCGGGTCAACAGGTAGGTGACGCCCCGGCGCTGGCCGCGTCCGACCCGGCCGCGCAGCTGGTGCAGCTGGGCGAGGCCGAAGCGCTCGGCGTCGTGGACCAGCATGGTGTTGGCCCGCGGCACGTCGAGGCCGCTCTCGATGATCGAGGTGGCGAGGAGAACGTCGCCCTCCCCGTCGGCGAAGCGCACCATGATCTCGTCGAGCTCGGCCGGCTTCATCTCGCCGTGGGCGACGACCGTGGCGAGTTCCGGCACCAGCGCCTTGAGCCGCTCGGCCATGGGGCCGATCTCCTCGATGCGCGGGCAGACGACGAAGCTCTGGCCGCCCCGTCCCTTCTCGCGCATCAGCGCCGCCCGGACGGTGTCGTCGTGGAGCGGGGTCAGGATCGTGCGGATCGGCTGGCGCACCGCCGGGGGCGTCGCGATGACGCTGAGCGACTTCAGGCCGACCAGCGCCGATTGCAGGGTGCGGGGGATCGGCGTCGCGGTCAGCGTCAGCACGTGGGCATCGCCCGCCATGCCGCGCAGGCGCTCCTTGAGGGCGGCGCCGAAGCGCTGCTCCTCGTCGATCACCACGAGGCCGAGATCGGCGAAGGACACGCCGCGCCCGGCGAGCGCCTGGGTGCCGATCACGAGGCGGATCGACCCGTCGGCGAGACCCTGGCGGACCTTCTTCGCCTCGGCCGGCGGAACGAGGCGCGAGAGCTGCGCCACCTCGATCCCGAACCGGGCGAAGCGCCGCGCAAAGGTGCGCAGGTGCTGGCGCACCAGCACGGTGGTGGGCGCGACCACCACCACCTGCTTGCCGGCCAGCAGCGCGGCGGCGGCGGCGCGCAGCGCCACCTCGGTCTTGCCGAAGCCGACATCGCCGCAGACCAGCCGGTCCATCGGCCGCTCGGAGGCGAGGTCGGCGAGCGCCCCGTCGACGGCCTTCGCCTGGTCCGGGGTGAGCGGGAAGCCGAAGCCGGCGCCGAAGCGCTCCATCTCGCGCTCGGGCGGCGTCAGGGCCGGGGCCTTCGCCTTCGCGCGGATCCCGGCCGCCTCCAGCATGGCGCGGGCGGCCCGGGCGAGGCCGGCCTCCGTGGTCAGCCGGCGCCTCGCCCAGGTGCCGCCCTCGAGCGTATCGAGGGCAACCGCCTCCTCCTCCGAGCCGTAGCGCCAGATCCGGTCGGCCTGGGCCACCGGCACCATCAGGATCGCGTCGTGGGCGAAGCGCAGGCGCAGGGCCTCGGTGGCGCCGCCGTCGCCGGTGGCGATGCGCTCCAGCCCCTCGAACACGCACAGGCCGTGGTCGCGGTCGACCGCGACGTCGCCGACCCGCAGATCGACCTCGCCCATCGGCAGGATCACCGGCTGGCCGGCGAGCGGCTTGGCCGAGGACCCGCCATGGACGTCGGGGGCCGCGATCACCGTCGCGGCCATCTCCGGCACCCGGAACCCGGCATCGAGGGGGGCGGCGAGCGCCACGATCTCGCCGGGCTGGGCGGCCACCGCCTGCGACCACTCGCAGACCGGTCGAACGCCGCGCTCCGCCGCCCGGGCCGCCTGGCGCGACAGCCGCTTGAGCGCCGCCGCGTCCCCGGCCAGCACCACCCGCTCGCCGGCCTTCAGGCGCTCGCGCAGATAGGCCGAGAAGGCCGAGCCCGGCCGGCGCTCGCGCAGGAAGACCGGCACCGCGACCGCGTCGGCCTCCTCCTTGGTCGCCACCGCGACCTCGCGGGCGGCCCGGGTCTCCCGCCACTCCGCGGGGCTCAGATAGAGCGGCGCCGCCTTGCCGCGGGCGCTCGTCGCGCCGCCCTGCCCCTCGGCGATCTGCTCGAAGAAGGCGTCGGCGCGCGCCTCCGCCCCGGCCTCGACCACGAGGCGGGCCTCGGGCACGTAGTCGAGCACGGTGGCGAGCCGGCCGTAGAGGGTCGGCAGCTGGTGCTCCTGGCCGCTGAACGGCTTGAGGCGCACCGGCGCGTCGGGGGCTAGCACGATCTCGGTCGCCGGATCGACCACCAGGGTTCCGACCTCGTCGAGGGAGCGCTGCGACACCGGATCGTAGCTGCGGATCGCCGTCACCTTGCCGCCGGCATGCTCGATGCGGCAGGGCCGGGGCGCGGCGGCCGGAAACACGTCGACGGTGCGGCCCCGCACCGCGACCTCGCCGGGCTCGTCGACCCGGTCGTCGAGGATGTAGCCGAGGCGCTGCAACTCCGCGGTCAGCCGCCCGGGATCGAGGGGATCGCCGGCCGTCAGCTCGACCCGGGCCCCGGCCCAGGTGCCGGGCGGCGGCACCCGCTGGATCAGCGCCGGGGCGGTGGTGAGCAGGATGTCGGGCAGGTTGTCCGTGTCGGTGAGCCAGCGCAGAACCCCGGCCCGCGCCCCCATCGTGCCGCGCGACGGCGAGGCGCGGTCGAAGGGCAGGCAGTCCCATTCCGGATAGACCGCGACGCCGATCCCCGGCGCCAGCGCCCGCAGCAGGGCGGCGATCTCCTCCAGCCGCCTCGTGTCGCGGGCGACGTGGACGAGCGGACGGCCCCGGTCGCGCAGGCCCAGCAGCGCCACCGCGAGGGCGCCGGGCGGCACCAGCGGCGCCACGCTCTCCTCGGTTCCCGCCTGTGCGCGCCGTCCCACCTTGCGCTTCGCCATCTGGCCCCGCTCCTCGTTCGCAGCGGGAAACGCCCGGAGGCGTGAGCGGGTCCGGTGCGGGCTGTCGCATGCACAGGAATACCGTGGGGGTGTTCGTGGGGACACGGCCGGGACCCGGCCGTGTCGTCGTCCCGGAGCCTTTGTCGCGGCTCCCGGGACGATGCGGGCGTCGGTCCGGTCCGCGGTCGCGGACCGTCGCCTACTTCGCCGGGTCGATCAGCGTCAGCTTGCCGGTGAACGGCTTGTCCTGCTTCGAGGTGGCGGTGCAGCCGTAGGTGTACTCGCCGGCCGCGATGGTGCGCAGGCGGATCTCGCCCTTGCCGTTGGCCTTGACCAGGTAGGCGTCGTTGCTCGCGACGTGGACGACGTCGCCGTCGTGGTGCAGCACGTTCTTGTTCTGGAAGATCTGCGGCGCGGTGAGCGAGACCTGAAGGTTCGACTGGTTGACGACGTGGAGATCGACGTTGCTCTGGGCCGGCAAGCGCAGCTCGGCCGGCGCGCAGGACGGCGCGCCGTTCTCGGCGGTGATCGTCACCTCGACCGGGGGCATCGCGTCGGTCTTGGGCGGCGGCAGGTCGTTGGCGGCGAAGGCGCCGCCCGTCATGAGGACGAGGGCGGCGGCAGCCAGGGGCGCGCGGGTCGAAAGCGGCATCGGAGGTTCCTCTCGGCGGGGTTGAAGGGGATCGAGCCCAGAACGCCAGGTGGTGCCCGATGTTTCACCCCGGCGCCCGCCTGCGACCCGATGCCGGCCCGGCGGCCGGGGGCGCCGCACGCCCTCGCGGCGAACCTCCCGCCGATACCGACCTCTTGCCGAAACCCTTGCCGAAACCCCGACCGCGGCCAAGTGACGACACGAATTCTCCGGATCGCGCCGCCGGAAGACGAATTCGCTCCGGATGCGCCGGAAATTGCCACGCTTCGTCCATTGCGCCGACGCTGCGTTGCAGCAAGGATGGCGCCCGAACGACGACGAGGACCACGCATGATCATCGACCGCCGCGACGCCCTCAAGCGGGCCGGCCTCCTCGCGCTCGGCACCGCGGCCTGGAGCCCGGCGGCCCTGACGCGGGCGCTGGCGCAGGGGACGTCGCCCCAGGGGACCGCTCCCCGGCGCGGCGGCGTGCTGACGGTGCAGCTCAACGGCGAGCAGCGGGTGCTCAACCCGGCGATCCGCGCCTCGACCGGCGTCTACGTCATCACCTCGAAGATCGTCGAGCCGCTGGTCGATCTCGACCAGGACGGCAAGCCGGCCGGCGTGCTCGCCACCGCCTGGGAGGCCGCCCCCGACGGCAAGACCGTGACCTTCACGTTGCGCCAGGGCGTGACCTGGCACGACGGCAAGCCCTTCACCTCCGCGGACGTCCAGTACACCGCGATGGAGATGTGGAAGAAGTACCTGAACTACGGCACCCAGCTTCAGCTCTACCTGGAGGCCGTCGACACGCCCGATCCGCACACGGCCGTCTTCCGCTATGCCCGGCCGATGCCGCTCGACCTCCTGCTGCGGGCGCTCTGCGACCTCGGCTACGTCGCGCCCCGGCACGTCTTCGAGGGCACCAACGTGCTCGAGAATCCGGCCAACACCGCGCCGATCGGCACCGGGCCGTTCAAGTTCGTCTCCTACGAGCGCGGTCAGCACGTCATCGCAGAGCGCAACCCGACCTACTGGCGCGAGGGCTTCCCCTACCTCGACCGGATCGTCTGGCGCTTCATCACCGACAAGGCGGCGGCCTCGGCCGCGCTCGAGACCGGTCAGGTCCAGCTCTCGACCTACAACGCGCTGGCGCTCGCCGACCTCGACCGGCTGAAGTCGGACAAGCGATTCACCGTGTCGAGCAAGGGGCTGGAGGCCAACGCCTTCAACAACACCCTCGAGTTCAACACCCGCCGCAAGGAACTGGCGGATGTCAGGGTGCGCCGGGCGATCGCGCACGCGATCGACGTGCCGTTCTTCATCGAGAACTTCATCTACGGGCTCGGCAAGCCGGCGACCGGGCCGATCCCGTCCTCCTCGACGGCGTTCTATCCCGACACCCCGGTCCCCTACCCGTTCGACCCCAAGAAGTCGGCGGCGCTCCTCGACGAGGCGGGCTTCAAGCGCGGGGCGGGCGGCACCCGCTTCTCGTTGAAGCTCGTGCCGATCATGAACGGCGAGGACGTGCCGCTTCTCGCCACCTTCATCCAGCAATCGCTCCAGGCGGTCGGGATCAAGGTCGAGATCGTCAACCTCGACACCGCCGGCGCCCTCTCGACCGTCTACCGCGACTGGAACTTCGACCTCGCCACCGGCTGGCACCAGTACCGGGGCGATCCGGCGGTCTCGACGACGGTGTGGTACCGCTCCGGCTCGCCGAAGGGCGCGCCCTGGACCAACCAGTACGGCTGGCAATCCGACCTCGTCGACCGCCTCACCGACGAGGCGGCGAGCGAGCTCGATCCGGGCAAGCGCAAGGCGCTCTACGCGCAGTGGGTGGGTGCGGTGAACGACGCGCTCCCGGTCTGGATGATGACCGAGCGCACCTTCCTGTCGGCGACGAGCAGGCGCGTGCACGGCGACCACAACACCCCGCGCTGGGGCTCGGCGGACTGGCACGACGCGTGGATCGAGGCGTGACGACCCCGTTCGCGAGGCACGCCGCCCCGACCCAGGCCAGCCGATGACCATCCTCCTCCTGGCGCTGCGCCGCCTCGCCGCCAGCCTGCCGACGCTCTTCGTCATCCTGGCGGGGCTCTTCCTGCTGCTTCAGCTCGCCCCCGGCGACACCGTGGATGCCCTGATGGCCCAGATGGGCGGCGGCGACCCGGCGACCGCGGACGAGCTGCGCCGCTATTACGGCCTCGACCTGCCGGCGGCGGCCCAGCTCGGCCGCTACCTGTGGCGGCTGGTGCAGCTCGACCTCGGCCAGTCGGCGATCTACGGCAAGCCGGTCGCCACCGTGATCGCCGAGCGGCTGCCGGTGACGCTCCTGCTGATGGGCGCCTCCCTGACCCTCGCGTTCCTCGGCGGCACGTTCCTCGGCGTGCTGGCGGCGAGGCGGATCGGGCAATGGCCAGACACCCTGATCTCGACGCTGGGGCTGATGTTCTACGCCACGCCCTCGTTCTGGTTCGGCCTGATGGGGATCGTGCTGTTCGCGATCCATCTCGGCTGGCTGCCGGCCGGCGGGTTCGAGGAGGTCGGCGCCGGCTATACCGGGCTCGCCCACGTCCTCGACGTCGCCCGCCACCTCGTGCTGCCGACCCTGACGCTCGCGCTCGTCTTCCTCGCCACCTACCTGCGGATCATGCGCGCCTCGATGCTGGAGGTGATGAGCCTCGACTACGTCCGCACCGCCCGCGCCAAGGGGCTGGGCGAGACCGGGGTCATCGTGCGCCACGCCCTGCGCAACGCGCTCCTGCCCATGGTGACCCTGGTGGGCCTTCAGGCCGGCACGATGCTGGGCGGCTCGGTGGTGGTCGAGAGCGTGTTCGCGCTCCCCGGCCTCGGGCGGCTCGCCTACGAATCGGTGGTGCAGCGCGACCTCAACACCCTGCTGGGCATCGTGTTCGTGTCGGCGCTCCTCGTCATCACGGTGAACTTCTTGGTCGATCTGATCTACGGCCGGCTCGATCCGCGCATCGCGGCGGGGCGCTGACGCGATGGCGGCTCTCCGGCGCTACGCGCGCAACCCGGCGGCCCTCCTGGGCGCGGCGCTCCTCCTCCTCGTCATCGCGGTGGCGCTGACCGCGCCCCTGCTGTTTCCCAAGGACCCGCTCGGCCTGGCCGGCCGGCCGCTGCAATGGCCCTTCGCCAACCCGAAGGTCTGGCTCGGCACCGACGCGAGCGGGCGCGACATCGCCGCCCAGGTCTTCCACGGCGCCCGGGTCTCGCTGCTGATCGGCCTCGTCGCGACCGTGATCGCCATCGCGATCGGCATCGCGGTCGGCGCGGTGGCGGGCTTCTACGGCGGGATCGTCGACGACGTCCTGATGCGGATCACAGAGGCGTTCCAGACCCTGCCGAACTTCCTGCTGCTCCTCGTGCTCGTCGCGGTGTTCGGCTCGGACATCACCACCGTCACGGTGGCGATCGGCCTCGTCTCCTGGCCGGCCCCGGCCCGGCTCACCCGGGCGGAGTTCCTGACCCTGCGCAACCGCGAGTTCGTCCAGGCCTGCCGGGTGCTCGGCATGGGCGACGCCCGGATCATCGCCCGTGAGATCCTGCCCAACGCCCTGCCGCCGGTGATCGTCTATGCCAGCGTGGTGATGGCGGTGGCGATCCTGCTCGAGAGCGCGCTTGCCTTCCTCAACCTCTCGGACCCCAACGTCGCCTCCTGGGGCAACCTGATCGGCGCCGGGCGCGGCGTGCTGCGCACGCAATGGTACGTCTCGGCGATTCCGGGCGTCGCCATCCTGGTGACGGTGCTCGCCGTCTCGCTGGTCGGCCAGGGCCTCAACGACGCCCTCAACCCGCGCCTGCGCGGCCCCGCGCCGGTGAAGGCTGCATCGGGGGCCGCGGCATGAGCGATCTCCTCGCGATCGAGCACCTCTCGGTCCGCCTGCCGCCGGGGGCCGACCGCAGCCACGCGCTCAGCGACGTCTCGCTGACCCTCGCCGCCAACGAGATCCTGTGCGTCGTCGGCGAATCGGGCTCGGGCAAGTCGGTGCTCGCCAACACGGTGATGCGGCTGCTGCCGCCCGGCGTGCGGCCCGACGGCGGCGCGGTGCTGTTCCGGGGCCGCGACCTCGTCGGCGCCTCGGAGGCCGAGATGCGGCGGCTGCGGGGCGCGAAGATCGGCATGATCTTCCAGGAGCCGATGACGGCCCTGAACCCGCTGCGCCGGGCCGGCGACCAGATCGCCGAGACCTTCCGCATCCACACGAAGCTCGGGGCCCGGGCGATCCGGGACAAGACCCTGGCGCTCCTCGACGAGGTGCGGATGCCCGATCCCGCCGCGGCGCTCCGGGCCTACCCGCACGAGCTCTCGGGCGGCCAGCGCCAGCGGGTGATGATCGCCATGGCGCTGGCGCTCGAGCCGGCCCTCCTCATCGCCGACGAGCCGACCACCGCCCTCGACGTGACGACGCAAGGGCGCATCCTGGCGCTGATCCGCGAGATCCAGGCGCGGCGCGGCATGGGCGTCCTGTTCATCACCCACGATTTCGGGGTGGTGGCGGAGATCGCCGACCGGGTCGCGGTGATGCAGGCCGGACGCCTCGTCGAGGAGGGCCCGGCCGAGGCCGTGCTCGACCGGCCGCAGGCGCCCTACACCCGGGCGCTGATCGGCGCGGTGCCGCCGCTCCTGCCCCGCGCCCCGCGCCCCGGCACCGAGGCCGCACCGATCCTGACGGTCGCGGGCGTCTCGAAGACCTACCGCAAGGGCGGCGGCCTTCTCGCAGGTCTGTTGCCGGGCCGCGCCCGGGTCACCCACGCCGTGCGGGACGTGAGCCTGTCGCTGCCCCGGGGCACGACGCTCGGCATCGTCGGCGAATCGGGCTCCGGCAAGTCGACGCTCGCCCGCTGCATCGTGCGCCTGCTCGATCCCGAGACCGGCACGATCCGGCTCGGCGACACCGATCTCGCCTCGCTCTCGCGCCGGGCGATGCGGGCCGAGGCCCGGCGGGTGCAGATGGTCTTCCAGGACCCCTTCGCCTCGCTCAACCCGCGCCGCCGGGCCGGCGAGCTGGTGGCGCAGGGGCCGATGCTGCACGGCGTCTCCCGCGCCGATGCCATGGCGAAGGCCCGCGAGCTGTTCGGGCTCGTCGGGCTCGATCCCGCGGCGATGGACCGCCTGCCGCACGAGTTCTCCGGCGGGCAGCGCCAGCGGATCGGGCTCGCCCGGGCGCTGGCGCTCGAACCCGAGCTCCTGGTCGCCGACGAGCCGGTCTCGGCCCTCGACGTGTCGGTCCAGGCCCAGGTGCTGGCGCTGCTCGATCGCCTGCGCGACCGTCTCGGCCTGTCGATGCTGTTCATCACCCACGATTTGCGGGTGGCCGGCCAGATCTGCGACCGGATCGCCGTGATGAAGGACGGGCAGGTCGTCGAGGCCGGCCCGACCGCGGAGGTCTTCTCGGCCCCGCAGGCCGCCTATACCCGCGCCCTCCTGGACGCGGTGCCCGGCCGCGCCTGGATCCCCGGCCGGCCCGAAATGCCGGTCGTCTGAATGCCGGCTGCCCGAAGAGGAAACCTCATGTCCCTCACCCTCGACCACCTGGTGATCGCGGTCGCCGACCTCGACGCGGCCTTCGCGGACTACTCCCGTCTCGGCTTCACGGTGATCCGCGGCGGCGAGCACCAGAACGGCGTCACCCACAACGTGCTGGTGGTGCTGGAGGACGGCGCCTACCTGGAGCTGATCGCGTTCAAGAAGCCCGAGCCGGGCAACCGCTGGTCCGACGTCTACCACCGCGCCGGCGAGGGCTTCCTCGACCACGCGCTCCTGCCGGGCGACATCGACGCCGACGTGAAGGCCGCGCAGGCCCGGGGGCTCGACATCGCCGATCCCGTGGCCGGCGGCCGCTTCCGGCCGGACGGCGCCCGGCTCGACTGGAAGACCGCCCGCGCCCCCGGCTCCGACGTGCCGTTCCTGTGCGGCGACGTCACGCCCCGGTCCTTGCGCGTGCAGGAGGGCGACGTGCGCCGGCACGACAACGGGATCACCGGGGTCGCTTCCGTCACCGTGGCGGTGCGCGACGTCGAGGCGTCCCGTGCCCGATACGCCGCGCTGCTCGGCGCCGGTGCCGACGCGCCGGTGGTCGAGGCCGAGATCCTGGGAAGCCCGGCCCGCGCCGCGACCCTGCCGCTCGGCCCGCGCACCACCGTGACCCTCGCGAGCCCGGCCGGGACGGACGGCGCCCTGGCCGAGGCGCTGGCACGCCGGGGCGAGGGCCCGGTAGCCGCCGTGTTCCGGGGGCCGACGGCCGGCGACCTCGACCCGAGCCTGACCCACGGGGCGCATCTCTCCGTCACGGCGGGCTGAGGGCGCCCCGCGCCGGCCGGTCGCCGCTTCCGCGGCGCCGGCACGGCTCGTCCGAGCGCGGGCACGCGTCAGTTCGTCCAGCGGTTCTCCGGGGACTGCTCCGCGCCGCCCGCCGCGAGGTGGCGGCCGATCTCCATCAGCAGCATGTCGGCGAGGCGGCGCAGGAACGGATCGTGCCAGTCGTCGACCGCGCGGCGGACGGCGAGGCCGTGCTCGGCGGCGCGCTCCAGGGGATGCGTCTCGGCGCCGGTGAGGTCGATCAGAACGCCCCGCCCCTCCGTCGGCCGGCCCGCCGCGTCGTGGGCGCAGCGGCCGCACGACAGGACCCAGCGGATCTGCCCCCCGGGCGCGAGCAGGCGATAGGGCACGACGTAGGACCCGCCCTCCTCCGCCGCCCGGCGAATGCGGGTCACCACCGTTCCGCGGTCGTCGGGGTGGATGCGGTCGAGGAGGAGCGGGACCGGCGCGCCGCCGCGCAGGTGGGCGGGATCGACCCCGTAGAGGGCCGCCATGCGGGCGTCGCCGCACAGGATGTCGGCGCCGATGTCCCACTGCCAGGTCGCCACCGCGTCCGGCGCCGCGCAGGCCGCCGCCAGCGCTCCCGGCGGGGGCCCGTCCCGTCCCGTCCCTCGTTCCCGCACCCAGACCTCCGCCGCCGCCGAGATTGTGGACTGTCGTTGTCCGCAACGAGTGATGCAATCACTGCGGGCGGAACTATGGTTCTGCCAGTCCGGCGTCAAGGTATGTCCCTGTGGCAAAACAATATATCTCGAAAAATTGTAGTGCCTGGGGCAATTCGGTAAGATATCGGACAAATCGCATCCCGCCGCGGGTCTTCCGGACTGTCGTCGTGCCGCCGCGACATGTCGGAACCGGACGCTCCCCGATCGCTTGCGCTCGAAGGCTTCACCCGTTCCCCTCGCCGTGCGATCCAGGCCGGCCGCAGCCCCTTCCCCGGACCTGCATGATTCCCTCCGCCGATCCGTCCCAGGTCGATTCGACCGCCCACATCATCCAGGTCGCCCTGACGCCGGTCTTCCTGCTGTCGGGCATCGCGACGCTGCTCAACGTCTTCTCGACCCGGCACGCCCGCATCGCCGACCAGGTCGAGAAGCTGTCCGACCGCGTCGCCGAGCGGCCCGGCGACCAGGCGCGGTTGCGCGACCTGCGCCGGCGCAGCCTCGCCCTCGACGTGGCGGTGGTGGTCGCTGCCCTCGGCGGGGTGGCGATCTGCGGCGCGGTGCTGACCCTGTTTCTCGGCACGTTGCGGGACGCCGCGGTGGCGAGCCTGCTGTTCAGCCTGTTCGGGGCCGCCATCGTCTGCACCCTGGCCTCGCTCACCGCCTTCGCGGTCGAGATGATGCTGGCGAGCCGCACGGTGCGCACCGAGGTGGCCGAGCGACAGGAGGACGGCGAGCGATCCCGCTGAGCGCGGAACCCTCCCCGGACCGGACGGTTCCCCAAAGGATAGTTCCCGCCTGCGTCACGGAGCCCGCCATGCCGACCGATCTTCCGAACGAGCGCGCCCTGCGCGAGCCCGGCACGATGGAGCTCGACCCGTCCGGCGACGGCCTCGCCCTCGACGAGACCCGCCGGCTGATCGCCTCGAACAAGGTCGAGGGCACGGCGGTCTACGACCGCAAGGGCGAGCATCTCGGCAGCGTCTACAACTTCATGGTCGACAAGGTGACGGGCCAGGTCGCCTACGCGGTCCTGTCGTTCGGCGGCTTCCTGGGCTTCGGCGAGCACCACCACCCGGTGCCCTGGAAGGCCCTGACCTACGACGTGCGCCTGGGCGGCTACGTCATCGACATCGATCCCGGTACCCTGGCCGAGGCGCCGCGCCACGGCCCGGACGAGGACCCGTTCGCCGACCCGTCCTATGGCGGGCGCCTCGACGATTACTACGGCGGCCGCGCGCCGACGATCTGAGGTCGCTCATGTCCGAGGGCGGGCGGGACGAGGAGGGCGGCCCCGAGGGCGAGGTCGCCCGCGGGGCGGGCTTCGCGGTGGCGCCGGGCACGGTCAAGCGTCCCGGCGTGCTGGTGGCGATGCCGTTCGACCGCGCGCTCCTCGCCCGCTTCAAGGAGAGCTTCCCGACCGCCCGCTGGCGGCGCAAGCTGCGGCGCTGGTTCGTGCCCGGCACCACCGCCGAGCAGCGGGCCGATGCCTGGATCGCCCGGGAGATCTCGGCCCTCGATGCCTACGGCGACGACAAGGGCCGGGACGCCTACGCGTTCGAACCGCTGGAGAGCCGCTACCTCGAGGCCGCCCCCGAGGCGCTGGTGGTCCGCACACCCTATTCCCGCACGGTGGTGGACACCCTGCGCACCATCCCGTTCGCCGCCTGGGCGCCGGAGATCCGGGTCTGGCGGGTGCCCTGGCGTTCCTACGAGGCGCTGAAGGAGGTCTGGGGCGCGATCGAGGAGGCGGCCGCCGCGAACGAGCCCGAGGCACGCCGCGCCCGGCGCGAGGCCGCCCGCGACCCTGCCGCCGCGGCGGAACGCCGGCGCCGCCGCCACCCGGTGCCG
>NZ_JACWCT010000082.1 GCF_016613415.1 Methylobacterium ajmalii
GCGCCGGCTGCCGACGAGGCGGGCCGAGCCGTCGGCGGGCCCGCGGATCGTCAGGGGCGCGGCGGCGCTGCCGCCGTCCTGGCGGCCGAGACGCAGGCCGTCCGCGAGGCGATGGATGCCGGGACCGAGCGCGATGACGAGTGCGGCACCGCGATCGCGGGCGCGGCGCCGACGCGCCTCGGCCAGGGCCTCGCCCAGGGTGGCGACGCCGCCGGGTGCCGGGCGCGTGCCCTCGGCGGCGACCGTGATCTCGACCGGGGCGGCGAGGACGAGGGCTGGGGCTCCGCACAACAGGGTCGCGGCGAGGACGAGGAGGATCCGCATCGGGGAGTGCTGCCTTCGCGCGCCGTGCCGGCGTCGGACCTCGGGAACGACGGTGCCCGAGGCTGTGCGGCGCCGTGCACTCTAGGATGGGGCTCGGGGCACGATCATGCCGGATCGCGGCGGGACGCCGTCCGCCGCATCGGCCTCACGCACATGGCACCGGGCGAGCGCCCCGGTCAGGAGAGATCGTGCAGGGCCCTATCGGTCGGAGCCCCGTGGGTGAACCCGGAGAAGACGACGTCGAGACCCGCGCGTTCGGGCGTGCAGCACATCGGGCCGACGCGATAGGACGGCGCCACCGGAAACGGGGACAGCCGCATCAGGGGCCAGCGCACCCCATCCGAGGAGACCTGCAAGCGTAGCACGCCGGCCGCCACGGTCGCACGCAGCCACACGTCGCCGGGATCGTCCGCATAGGCCGCGGTCGCCCAGTCGGACCGGCCGACGGTCAGTACGCTGCCGATCATCGTCGCGCCGTCCGACAGCTCGATCCCCGCCTTGACCCAGACGTCGTCCGCGGCGCGGACCATCAGCCCGGCCTGGTCGTACAGCTCCCGGTACCGGGCCCGAACGCGGAGCTGAGCCGTGAAGTCGCCATCGGTCGCAACCGAGAGGAAATGACCGGTGTCCCGGGTGAAGCCGTAATGCGTCTCGCGCCAGAAGTCCGTGGCCCGGTCCGTGACGACGTGGAGCTCGTCGCCCTCCAGTCGCCAGGCGGCCGGTTCGTTGAGCCAGGTCGCGCCGTCGAATCCCATCGTCGTGCCTCGCCTCCAATGACCGCCCGAATCGGGACCGCCGGTGCCATTTGGCAAGCCCACCCATGCGCCCATACCGCCTCCGGTGCCTCGCGGCGCCGATGGGCGCGCGCAGCCTACTCCCCCGGCTGGGCGTCCGTCACGACGAGGCGCAGGCGGCGGTTGGTGCCGAGGCCGCGCATCGCCCGGTCGATGGCGGAGAAGCGGCTGCGGCGGGCGCTGGCGGCGAGGAGGAGCGCGGGAAGCCGCTCGTCGGCGATCAGGCGCTCGGTCGTCACGTCGCTGCCGACGAGGCCGAGATCGACCACCACGAGGTCGGCGCCGCTGCAGAGCAGCAGGTCGGGCAGGCGCGCGGCCAGCCCCCGCGGCAGGCCCTCGGCGCGGGGCAGCACCTTGAGGCCGGACGACAGGGTCACGAGGGCATCGGCCAGCGGCGTCCCGTCGCGCAGGGTCGCGGCGAGGTCGCGGTGCGGGGTGGCGGCGAGATCGCGGGTGAGCGTTCCCTTCGGGTCGGCATCGACCAGGATCACCCGCTCGCGGTCGGCCGCCGCCGAGAGCGCGAGAGAGCGGGCGAGGAGCGACTTGCCGGCCCGGTCGTCCGCCGCGCTGACGAGGACGACGAGCGGCGCCTGCCCGGGAAAGGCGGCGCCGAGGCGGTGGCGCAGGCGCGCGACCGCCACCTCGTAGCGCCCGTCGCCGCGCGTGGTGCCGATCTCGCCGTGGAGCGCCGCCGGGGCCGCGAGGGACCACGGCGCCCGCGGCACGGCGTCCAGGGCCTGGCGGCCGAGATGGCCTTCGAGGCGGCGGCGGGAGCGGACGCGGCCGGCGAGCAGCTCGAGGGCGAGGCTGCCGACGAGGCCGACGCCGAGCCCGGCCACCAGGGCGGCGACGAACACCACCGGGGTCGGCGGGCCGATGCGCTTCTCCGGCGGCGAGGCCGGCGAGATGATCCGCGAGGCCGAGGTGTCGAGGCGCTGCTGCTCCTGCAGCTCGCGGGCGCGGACCAGGAACGACTCGTAGATCGTCCGGTTCGCCTCGACCTGGCGCTCGAGCTCGCGCAGCTGCACGAACTCGTTGCCTACCTTCAGGGCGTCGGCCTTGCGCCGCTCGAGGGTGTCGGCGAGCGTGCGGGCGCTCGACAGCGCCGCCTGGTAGTCGTTGCGGCTGGCCGCCGCGATCCGGCGGGTCTCGGCCGCGATCGTGTCGCGCAGGGCCTTCTCCTGGATCAGGGCGGCCTGGTAGGTCGGGTGGCGCCGCCCCAGCGTCTCCTCGGCGTCGGCGCGCAGGCGCTCGGCCGCGGCGAGCTGGCCGCGCAGGCTCGTGATGGTGGGGTTCTGGACGATCTCGTTGACCGAGTCGGACGGTCCGCCGGAGAGCACCCCGTCGATCTGGCGCAGGCGGGCGCCGGCATCGAGGGCCTTGGCGCGGGCGGCGCCAAGCTGGTCGCTGAGCTGGGTCAGCTGCTGCTCGCTCACCAGCTGCGCGCGGGTGCCGACGATGTTGTGCTTGGCCCGGAAGGCCTGCGCCTTGTCCTCGGTCTTGCGCAGGGCGTCGCGCAGCTCGGCCAGCCGGCCCTCGATCGCCTCGCCGGCCTTCCGGGTCGTGTCGGAGCGGGTGGCGGCGTCGCGCGCCAGGTAGGTCTCGGCCACCCCGCGGGCGAGGCGGGCGGCCTTCTCGCGGTCCTCGGAGGTGACGCCGAGCTCGAGGACGAAGCTGCGCTCGAGGCGCCGCGCCCCGACCCGGTCGCGCAGGGCCCGCAGCGCCTTGAGCCGCGGATCGGCCGGCGGCTCGGCGCGGCCGGTGAGGCGCTGGATCTCGGCCCGGATCGCGCCGAGCAGGCTGTCGCGGCCGAGGAACTCGGGGTCGCCCGCGAGGTCGAACCGGTCGACCACCCGGCCGAGCACGTCGTCGGAGGTGAGCACCCGCAGCTGGCTGTCGACGAGGAGCAGGCTCGCGTCGCTCGCCGGGTCCGGCGTGGTGAGCCCGTCCTTGACCACCTGCAGCCCGCGCGGGTCGATCAGGATCTGGGTCGAGGCGGTGAATTGCGGCGGGTTGAACGTCGTCCAGGCCGCGGCGGCGGCCAGGAACAGGAGGACGGGCAGCAGCACCGTGAGCCAGCGCTGGCGGACCGAGCGCAAGATCTCCCGCGGATCGAGGAACCAGGGCTCGCGCCCCTCATCCCCACGCGGGGCCGCACCGATCAGCAGCCCGTTTCGGACATTCTCGACCATGGTCATGCTGCGTCCAAGGCTTGTCGTTGCGGGTCGGAACCGTCCCGTTCCGGTACGGCCGGACCGAACGACGCTCCGTCTGCCCCCGACGCTTCAAGCCGCGGGCCAAGCGGCGTCGGCCCCGCGCAGGGCCGGAACGGACCCGGCCGCGATCGCCGCGGCCTGCTCGGAGGCCCGTACCTCGGCCTCGGCCTCGCGCCGGGCCGCCCGCGCGTAGGCGAGCACCGCCACGTAGGCGAGCACGTTGACGTTCCAGTCCTGGTACAGGCCGGGCGTCGTCATGCCGTTGAGGGCCAGCATCAGGATCAGGCAGGCGACGAGGCGGCGGGTGCCGCGGTCGGCCCGGGCGGCGAAGCGGATCGGCTCGACCAGGCACAGGACGGCGAAGGACAGGCCGACGATGCCGGTCCCGGCCCAGGCGCTCAGGAACATGTTGTGCGAGCTCGTGATGAACACCGCCTCGCGGCCGAGCTCGTCGGCGAGCCCGGTGGTCGGGATCAGGAGCTGCACGAAGCGGTCGGCCGCCGAGAAGCCGGAGCCGAGCAGGCGGTCCTGCGTCGCCGCGATGAAGACCGGCCAGAACTGGCCCCGGCCGGTGGCGTTGGCGAGCTCGACCCGGGGCTTCTGGAGGATGACCGAGAGGAGGTCGAGCAAGGCCGGGAAGGTCGACAGGCCGACCATCAGGAACAGGAACACCGCGGTCGCCGCGACCGCCAGGACGACGCCGGCGACGCGCACGCCCGGGCGGCGCGAGGCGATCATCAGGGCCGGCGCGACCGCTGCGAGCGCGCCGGTCGAGGCCGCCGACCCGGCGATGACGAACCCGGCGGCCGCCAGCACGAGGTAGCGGCCGCGCCGCGGGCTGGGCGGCCCGAACACCACCGCGAAGCCGAGAGCCGCGCAGACGAGCGGCATCATGTTGT
This sequence comes from Methylobacterium ajmalii, assembly GCF_016613415.1. Taxonomy (GTDB): domain Bacteria; phylum Pseudomonadota; class Alphaproteobacteria; order Rhizobiales; family Beijerinckiaceae; genus Methylobacterium; species Methylobacterium ajmalii. Next base: position 4,234 of record NZ_JACWCT010000082.1, read on the forward strand.
TCTTGGCCGAGGAGAACACGATGCCGGAGGCGAGGCTCGTCAGGATCTCCGGCGTCACGAAGACGAGCCAGGCCAGCGTCACGATCGCCAGGAGGTCGGCGAGCCGGCGCCGGATGTCGGGCCGGTCGAAGATCAGGATCAGCGCGAGGGTGAAGACCGCAAGCTCCGCCGTCCGGTACAGGGTGTAGGTCGGCACGATCGACCACGCCGCGCTCAGGCCGTCCATGCCGATCATCAGGGTGAACGGCAGGTAGGGCATCGCGAAGGGCAGGAGCAGGATGCGCCGGTCGGCGGCGATCTTGGCCGCGAGGTAGAGCGCGGTGAGGCCGGTGAGCACGATGGTGACGACGTTGGAGGCCGTCAGCCCCTGCTCCAGCACGGCGTTGCCGTCCTCGCGCGGGACCGTGAAGACCAGCGGCATGAACGCGAACACGGTCACCAGGGCGAGCGGCCAGAACACCGGTGCGCCGCCCGAGGGCGGGCGCGTCTCGAGGCGGCGGCGCAGGACCGGGTAGGCGACCGAAAACCAGGTCGCGACCCCGACGGCGATCAGGACGTTCAGCATCGCTCGGAGGTCTCCGACCGGGGAAGCGCGCCGCGGCCGAGGGCGACGACGAGCGCCAGCAGGGAGGCGCCGTGCGCGATCGCCACGACCGCCGCCGCCCCGGCGGCGCCGTAGCGGCCGATCAGCGGGTGGATCAGCGCCAGCGACACCACGAAGCTGACCGCGAAGGCGCGGAAGATCACGTCGGTGCGGCGCCGGGCGCGGAAGATCTGGGCCGCCATGTCCCGCAGGAAGGTGAAGGCGACGCCGAGGGCGAGCCAGCGCAGGCAGGACGCGTAGGGGGCGTAGGGGGCGCCGAAGGCGAGGCGCAGCCACAGGTCCGCCGGTGCCGCCACCGCGCCGAGCAGGACGGCGACCGGCAGGCCGAGGCGGCGCGTGACGCCGAGGAGGTAGGCGCGCAAGGCCGGCTCGCCGCCGGCCTCGTAGGCGCGGCTCGCGCCGGTCGGCACCACGTTCTCGGTCGCGGCGAGCATCAGCGACACGATGCCGACGAGGTACTGGGCCGCCCGCAAGCCCCCCAGGGCTTCGTCGCCCAGCGCGGCCCCGGCCAGGATCCAGACCAACTGCTCCTGCCCGAAGGTGACGAGGACCACCGGCAGGAACCAGCGCGCCATCTGCCAGTGGCGCCGGGCGGCGAGGGCGAGACGGCGCCGGCCGGGATCGGCGGCCCGGGCGAGGAGCGCGGGCAGCGTCGTCAGGAACGCCGTGAGCGCCAGGATCTCGATCAGCCGCGCCGCATCGAGGGGGATGCCGGCGGCCCACAGGGTCGCGACGCCGATCGGGAACGCGGCCGCCCGGGCGAGGTCCATGACGAGGGCGCGGCCGCCGCCCTCGTAGGCGAAGAGCAGCCGCCGCGCGGTGAGCTGGAGGTTCTGGGCCAGGGTGAGCGCGCCGGCGGCCGTCACGAGGTCGATCGGGACCGCCTCGCCGCGGGCCTGGAAGTAGAGGGCGAGCGCCCCGGCGACGGCGAGGGCGAGGCCCGCGGCCAGCACCAGCGCACCGGCGCTGACGGCGGCGGCGTAGCGTCCCGGGTCGCGGACGGAGCCCGCGAGGGTCATCAGCGGCGCCGTGACGAGGGCGTTGTGGAGCCCCTGGGCGAAGCCCGCGACGATGAGCACGAGGGCGAAGCGCCCGAACCCCTCCATGTCGATCAGGCGGGCGGCGGCGATGCCGGCGACGAAACCGAAGCCGCTCACCGCGCCCTGGTCGAGGAGCGAGAGCAGCGCCGGGCCGCGCAGGCGGGCAAGGAGGGCGGAGGCCAGGGTCACCGGGCGAGCACTGCCCCGGCCGCCGCCGTCGCGAGACGGCTGCGCCCGTAGAGCCAGAGCGGCCCGCTCGACGCGACGTTGCGGGTGAGCCCGCGCTTGAAGTCGTAGACGCCGCGGTTGCCCGCCGGGTCGATGCCGCCGAAATCGAACACCCGGCAGCCCTCCTCGGCCCCGCGGCGCAGGAAGCTCCACACCGCCAGGTAGGCGGCGGCGTTCGCCTTGGCCCGCTCGGTGGAGGCGGTGAAGAAGTCGGTGAAGCGGTCGCGGGTCAGATGGGCGATGCGCACGAGGCAGGTCTCCCCGTCCTCCCGGATCTCCAGGATGACGTGGCGCGGGTCGTTCGCCGCGAGATCGCGGTAGGCCGCGGCGTCGAAGTCGTTCGAGAAGCCCTTGCGGGTCTTCAGGGCCGCGTACATCGCCGTGAAGGCGTCGAAGGCGGCGAGCCGCTCGGCCGGATCGTCGAGGAAGCGCACCGACAGGGCGGGGTTGCGCTCGGCCTTGCGCAGGCGTTGACGCCAGCGCGAATCGGCAGCGGCCAAGAACGCGTCGACCCCACCGGTGAGGTCGACCTCCAGGGTGTGCCGGCCGGCGGTCGTCACCGGCTTGAACCCGGTCGCGAGGAGGCCGAGCACGGCGCCCGGGCTCTCGGCCCGGGCGAAATCCACCACCACGAGGTCGAGCGGCCCGAGGGCCAGGTGGGCGAGGAGGGCCCGCACGACCGCCTCGCCCTGGCGCTCGCCCTTGTCGGTGAGGAGCGGCCCGCCCTGGATGTAGGCCTGCCGCGCCGGGCCGCGCCGCCTGAGCTGCACCTGCGCCAGCCCGACGAGGTCGCCCGATTCGTCGACGACCTGGAGCCGGGCGATTTCCGCGCCGCGCCGCGCCTTGTAGGTCCCCCAGCCCGACGCGGCGAAGATGCCGCCGCGGGCCTGCGCCCACACGGCGGCGTCCCAGGCCGGCACATCGGCCGCGGGGAGGACCCGCAATCCGCTCTCGCGTTCCGTTCCGGTCATGGAAACCCCGTGCCAGGATGCGACAGACATCGTCGTCATGCCCGGCGTCACGCAAGCGGCGCACCGCCCGATGGCTGTGCACAGTTTCGTTAGGCTTGATCCCCGAAAGATCGGCGGGGACGGGGCCGCGCAGGCGGCGAACGGGCGGACCATACGTTGTCCTTTCGGCTTGCTCCTGCGCCGGATCGATCACAACCTCGTCAGGTCGGGCCTTCGCAACGGCGGGTGAGATGCTGCAACCGTTCAAGACCCTGGCCCGCGACCATCCGGTGGTCCGTGCCGTGCTGCTGCGGGCGCTCGCACGCCTCCGTCGGCTCGCCCACGCACCGCCGGGGCTCTACGCCCTGTGCTACCACCGCGTGCCGGAGCGCCAACGGGCGGGCTTTTCGGCGCAGATCGCCTACCTGCAGCGGCACGGCCGCTTCGTCGGGGCCGACGAGGCGGTGACGCTGCTCGAGACCGGCGCGGCGACGGCCGGGCGGCACTTCCTCGTCACCTTCGACGACGGCTACGCCGACACGGTCGAGGTGGCGCTGCCGGTGCTGCGCGCGGCCGGCGTGCCGGCGATCCTGTTCCTCGTCTCCGACTGGCTCGACGCTCCGCCGGCGAACCCGCCCGGCCCCTATGCCGACCGGGCGATGGTGGCGGCCTGGCTCGCGGCCGGCATGGCGGTCGGCTCGCACGGTTGCAGCCACGCCCGCATCGCCACGCTGGGGGATGCGGCGGCCGAGCACGAGATCGCCGGCTCGCGCGAGGTCCTGGCGGCGGCGACGGGCGTGCCGATTCGGCACTTCGCCTGCCCCTGGGGGGTCGCGGCGCGCGACTACCTGCCGAGCCGCGATCCGGACCTGGCGCGGGCCTCCGGCTACGCGACCTTCTTCACCACCCGCCGCGGCGTCGCCACCGGCGCCCGCGACCTCCCGGCCCTGCCGCGCCACGTCCTCGAACCGGAATGGCCGTTGCACGAGATCGACGCCCTGCTGGGAGCCCGCCTTGCCCGGCGCTGAGCGGCCGAACGCCGACGTATCCGGCTCCGGCTTGCCCGGCCCCGTCTTGTCGGCAACCGCCCGGCCCGTCGTCGTGGTGACCGGGGCCCTCGCGCCCTACACCCAGGTCCTCTACCGGGCGCTCGCCGCGACCCTCGACGCGCCGCTCACCGTCCTCGCCTGCGCGGCGCGGGAGCCGGCCCGCCAGTGGCAGCTCGCCGCCGCCGACGGCTACGGCTTCTCGGTGCTGCCGGGCCTGCGCTGGCACCGGGACGCGGTGCGCAACCTGTACGTCAATCCGGGCGTCGTGCTCCGCCTCGCGGCCCTGCGGCCGGCGGCGGTGATCCTCAACGACTTCTCGCCCACCATGGCGATGGCCGCGCTCGCCGCCCGCGCCCTGCGCGTCCCCTACGGCATCCGCACCGACGGGGTGCCGGAGACCGATCCGGGCGCGCGCTCGCCGGCCCACCGGGCCCTGCGGCGGGCGATCGTCCCGGGGGCGGCCTTCGGCCTCGCGCCGAGCGAGGGCAGCCGGACGCTGCTCGCCTCCTACGGGCTCGCGCCGGAGCGGGTCTTCCGCGCGCCGCTCTTCCAGGCCTGGGAGGCGGCGGCCGCCCTGCCCGACCCCGAGACCCGGCCCTACGACGTCCTGTTCTGCGGCATCCTCAACGAGGAGGTGAAGGGCGCGCGCTTCTTCACCGACGTGATGCGGGCCTGCGCCGCCGCCGGGCGCCCCTTGCGGGTGCGGGTCGCCGGCGACGGGCCGCTGCGCGAGGAGATGGCGGCACGCCTGGCGGAGGCCGGCATCGCGGCCCGGTTCGACGGCTACCTCGCCCAAGCTGCGCTGGCGGAGGCCCACGCCTCGGCCCGGCTCCTGCTCTTCCCGAGCCGCGGCGACGTCTGGGGCATCGTGGTCAACGAGGCGCTGCAGAGCGGCACGGCGGTCCTGGCCTCGCCGCATTCGGGCGCCGCCCGCGAATGGCTCGCGGCACGGGGCTGCGGCGTGGTGCGGCCGCTCGCGGTCGAGGACTGGGCGCACGAGACCCTGGCGCTCCTCGACGACCCCGGCCGGCGCGCCCGGCTGCGAGAGGCGGCGGCGCGCACGATGCCGGACTTCTCCCTCGCCCGCGCGGTCGAGGGCTACCGGGCCGCCCTCGCGTCCCTGCGGTGAGGGGGCGCCGTCAGGGACGGTCGAGGCCGGCGGCGGCGAGGAGCGCCTCGTCGATGCCGTCGCCGCCCGCCGACAGCGCCTCGCGCAGGGCGTCCTCGTCGTCATAGACCATCACGTCGCAGGCCTGCCCGCGCTCGGGGCCGAGATGCAGGCAGGTGCGGATGACGAAGCGGTCGTCGGGCGTGCGGTACAGGGTCTGGATCACCGGCAGGGCCTCGCCGGGCGAACTCGCCGCCCGGCCGATCGGCACGGCGAACAGGCTGACCGGATCGGTCAGGCCCGTCGGCGGCGGAGGCCCGGGGCGACGGGGCGCGGAGGGGTGGGGCATCGGCATCCTTGAGGGTCTCGGCGCTCCGGCAATGCGGTCGAGTATTGTCGGCCGTCCCGGCCTCCCGTCACCGCCGCCGCACCCCGGTCCGACAGCTCGGGGGGCTGCAGGCACCGACGGGACGGCCCGATGACGCGGCGGGCACTGCGCCATGACAGCACGAACCGGTCTCCGGCGCATCTGCAATTCACGGCTCGACTGGTCCGCGCTCCCGGTTTTCACGGTTAAAGTGATGACCGGGGCGTTTCCGGAACCGGAGACTGGACCGGTATTACGTCTCGGCCGGGCCGTCCAGCGGGGCGATCGGCTCGTCCTTGATCTGGTCGATGGCGAGCGCCGTGCGCACCGTGCGGACGTTGGGCAGGCCGGTGAGGTGGCCGACGAGCTGCTGGAAGGCGCCGAGGTTCGGCGCGACGCACTTGAGCAGGAAGTCGGTCTCGCCCGAGAGCGTCCAGCATTCCCGCACCATCGGCCAGCCGCGCATCTCGGCCGCGAAGGCGGCGAGCTCCGCCTGGCCCTGGGCCGCGAGCTGCACCATGGCGAAGCACACGACCTCGTAGCCCAGCGCCTTCGGCTCGAGGAGCGCGCGGTAGCCGCGGATGATCCCGGCCTCCTCCAGCGCCCGGACCCGGCGCAGGCAGGGCGGCGCCGACAGGCCGACGCGCCGGGCCAGCTCGACGTTGGTGATCGAGCCGTCGGCCTGCAGTTCCCGGAGGATCGCCCAATCGATGGCGTCGAGGCGGGCGGGCAAGGCGGCGATCACGATCCTGGCGGGTGGAAAGGGCGAGCGCCGGCGCGACGGGCCGGACGGGCGGATAAGCGGGCGCGCGACGGCGCGAGGGGTCCGACGGGCCGCATCGGACGGGCCGCATGAGTAGCCGGCCGGAGGGGCCGGCACAAGGTGACGCACCGGCACCGCCCCGCACCCGGGTTCCGCTCTTCTGGGGGGCTGGCGGCACGGCGCGGGCGGGTCAAGGTAGGCGGCCGGGAAGCGCCGGCCCCGCCCGCCCTTCGACCCGACCGGACCCCATGCACGCCGCGCCCGCCCCGTCCGACGCGCCCCGCCCGCCCGGGGACGGCCTGCTTCTGCCGGAGGTGCTGGCGCGCCTCGACCGGCTGACCGACTGGGAGAAGCGGCCGCGCGGCGGGATGCGGGTCGGCCTCGCGCCGATGCGCGACCTGCTGGCCCGCCTCGGCGCGCCGCAGAGCCGCCTGCGGGTGGTCCATGTCGGCGGCACCAAGGGCAAGGGCTCGGTCGGCGCCCTGATCGAGGCCGGGCTGCGGCGGGCGGGCCTGCGGACCGGGCGCTACGCCTCGCCCCACGTCGAATCGATCACCGAGCGGGTCAGCCTCGACGGCCGCCCGGTGGCGGAGGCGGTCCTCGCCCGCGCGCTCTCCCGCGCGCTCGACGCACACGAGGCGGCGCGGCACGACGACGGGCCCGGCGGCGACGCAACCTGGTTCGACGTCCTGACCGCCGCCGCCCTCCTGGTCTTCGGCGAGGCGGGACTCGACTGGGCGGTGATCGAGGTCGGGCTCGGCGGGCGGTTCGATTCGACCAACGCGGTCGACGGCGAGGTCGCGGTGATCACCAATATCGGCCTCGAGCACACCGAGATCCTCGGCTCCACCCGGGCGGCCATCGCCGCCGAGAAGGCCGGAATCCTGAAGGCCGGGGCGGCGCTCGTCACCACGCTGGCGCCCGGGGACGAGGCCGGCGCCGTCGCGGCCGCCCGCGCCGCGGCCCTCGGCTGCCCGGTGCTGCGCCCGGTCCTCGCCCCCGATGCCTCGATCGCCGAGGAGAACGCGGCGCTCGCCGGCCTCGTCCTCGACCGGCTCGGCGGGTGCGGCGTGCGCGGACCCGGCGGCACCCCCCTGGGCGC
>NZ_JACWCT010000083.1 GCF_016613415.1 Methylobacterium ajmalii
ACTGGCGCATGCCGCTGCGCACCGACCGGCCGACGATCGCGGGCTGAAGACGGCAGACTACCGAGGTGGCCACGTCCGTGGTCAGGGCCGGTGGCGACGGCCCCTGGCACGGGCTAAGCTGTTGGCATGGCTCTCGATCCTGCCTCGCTGCCCGACGACGTCGACGCGCTCAAGCGCCTGATCGTCGGCCTGGCGCGCGAGGCGGTCCACGCCAGCACCCTGATCGAGAAGCTGCGCGGCGAGCTCGCCCGGATGAAGCGGGCGCGGTTCGGCACCTCGTCCGAGAAGTTCGGCCCGCGCCTCGAGCAACTCGAACTGGCCATCGAGGCGCTGGAGGTCGACGAGGCCGAGCGCCTGGCCGGCACGCCGGTCGTCGCCGAGGCGCTGAAGGTCTGGACCGAGACGAGCCTGGCCCAGGTGCCGGGCCGCTCCGACCTGGCCAAGGGGTTGCGCTACATGCTGGCACGCTGGCCGGCGCTCATGCGGGCCTTCGACGACAGGCGTCTCGCCCTCGACAACAACGCGGCCGAGCGGGCGCTGCGCTGTGTGGCGGTCGGGCGCAAGAACTACCTGTTCGTGGGATCCGAGCTGGGCGCCGAGCGTGCGGCGGCGTTCTACACCCTGATCGAGACAGCGAAGATGAACGGGCTCGATCCCGAGGCCTACCTGCGCGACGTGCTCACGCGCATCGCCGATCACCCGGCCAAGCGACTGGCCGATCTGCTGCCTTGGAACTGGATGCCAACCAGTGAGGCCGAGCAGGCCGCCTGACCAGTGGCTCCGTCACCGAGCGCTTACGGTACGTCTTCTTCTCGTCGAGGATCAGGGTCGCATCCGCCATGCCGCAATATGGCGATCATGACATATGTCCGTCAAGGCATATGATTCAGGTCGGTTGGCCTGGTTTCGCGACAGCTGGGGCGAGCGGACATCTCCCACCAGTGCCAGGTCCCGTCCCCGTAGCGGCTGCGCCTGTAGAACTGCAGGCCGTCGCCGCAGGCAAACAGGCTGTCGCCGATCTCCTGGATGTCCTGCATCCGCCCGAAGTACTTGGAGTCCGGCGTATGTATGCCCGTCTCGGGTATCCGTTCGGAAATGGTCGGAAATGAAAAATAACTAACATCGTCTTCAGCCGAAATGACGCAGAATCCAGCGTACTCTGCTCCTTCGATCTGAGTGATAGTGACGCCCTGAACGCAGCTATCAAGCGCAAACGATCCCCACTTGTTGTCGTCTCGATCACGGTGATCGTATACACAAAATCGCGTGAAAGGCGAATATATATTGTTTTCCTCCGGAGCAGAAGAAATACCAAGACGTCGACCACATTTCATGCGCGTTAACAAATATTGCGTTTTCATTTTTGGATGGGCCTTATCTCTCTGCTTCTGATTTGACAATGTTTAACAACTTTATAATTACCCAGGGGGGTGTCGGGACGGCCCGGTTCAGCCGGGGCGCGCGTGTCGGGTCGCCCCCCTTGCCGGATGGCGGATTGGCTGATTCCTTGTCGGGATGAGCCGCAGTGACCTCGAGCGTCTGAGCAAGGAGGAACTGATCGAGCTGGTGCTGAAGCTGCACCGGCCGGAGAAGACGTCGCGCACCTCGTCCAAGCCGCCGGCGAGCGACCGCAAGGAGCGGCGCGAGAAGGCCCGGCCGGGCGGGGCCAAGCCCGGTCACGAGGGCCACAAGCGGGCGCTGACGGCTGATCCGGATCAGGTCGTGGAGCATCGGCCGGCCTCGTGTTCGGCCTGCGGCGAGCCGCTGCCCACCGATCTGCCGGCCGAGGTGATCAGCGTGCATGAGCGGATCGACCTGCCGCTGGTTCGCCCGACCGTCGAGCAGCACCGGCGCCTGTGCGTGACCTGCCCGGCCTGCCAGACCCGGGTCGCCGCCCCGCGGCCGGCGGGAGCTGACGCGACACCCTTCGGGCCGCGGCTGCACGCGGTGGCGACGTACCTCAAGACCTTCCAGGCACTCTCCTACGAGCGGTTGCAGGCGGCCTTGTCGGACCTGTTCGGGCTGAGGTTGAGCCAAGGCGGGCTGATGAACCTGCTGCGGCGTGCCCAAGGCTGTTGTGCCGAGGGCCGGGACGCGGCACTGGCGCGTCTGCGGCAGGCCCCTGTCGTGGCCTCAGACGAGACCGGGGTGCGCAGCGAGGGCGCCAACAGCTACCACTGGGTGTTCCGCTGCGAGGACGCGGTGGTGCATCACGCCGCCACGAGCCGGGCGGCGGCCGTGGTCGGCGAGGTGATGGCCGGGCATCGGCCGGCGGTATGGATCTCCGACCGCTACTCGGCCCGCAGGGACACGGCGAGCGACATCAGACCTGCCTGGCGCACCTCGCTCGCGACGTGGCCTACGCGGTCGAGGCGGGCGAGGACCTGATCCCCTTGCGGCTCCAGTGGTGGCTCGACAAGGCCTTCGGGTTGGCCCGCGGGCTGACCGCGTTGGCGGCCTCGACCCTAGCGCGCAAGCGGCGCGAGCTGGAGCAGGACCTCGATGCCATCCTCAAGGCCCCGGCTCGTTGCGATCTGGCCCAGGCGCTCCAGACTCGGATGCGCCGGGCGCGTGACCAACTCCTGACCTTCGTGGCCTTCCCCGGGACGGTGGACGTGACCAACAACGCCTGCGAGCGCGACCTGCGGCCGGCGGTGATCCAGCGCAAGGTGACGAATGGCTATCGGGCGATGTGGGCGGCCAAGGGCGAGGCAGACGTGCGCACCGTCGTCGCCACCGCCGCCCTCAGGACCAAGGCGACACCCTTCACCACCCTGCTCGCCACCATCACTGCCTGATCACCCCCCCGCCATCCAGGACAGGACGTGCCGACAAACGCGCCTGCCCAAAAACACCCCGTGGGTAATTACGAAACATGCGGACGCAAATCAATTCCAGATAAAATATCTTTACGATAATGGCAGATTGGGCACCCGAATCCACGGATTTCTGTTGTAAAAATATCGTTAGAATCAGTTATTTTGCCTTTTATCGAGTAATATTTATTAAGAATTTCTTCGACTTGATTCATGTTTGCGCCGAGGGCTAATGGGCCGACGCCATTTTTTGGCCTTATATCCCATTTCATCTTTTTGCTCCGTTTTTAGCGTATGTAGCCGTTTTGTTTCAGACAGGCCGTATATGCAAGCATCTGACCTATTGCCGCGCCGTAACGCCCATCTGAAAATTTATTTTTTATATCCGCAACATCAATGGCAGTGGCTCCAGAAAAATTTCCAGATCTAATAAGCGCAGATTGCAGAGCTATACATTTTATACTTTTCGAATTGTTTTGATAACTTTCCGTCAATGTATAATCAATAAGGAACATTTCAACAACAGGGCCCGCAGAGTATGGTAGATAGGATGATGATGCGCTCGGCGTATGATGTGGAGTATTTCGCAAATTATTTCGCTTGATGCTTTGTCTCTTCTTTATGCATGCATACGATCCGCCGCCATATGCACCAATTGGCGGGGGATAAGCAAGAGCTGCGCATGGGTGCGCGACACTGAGTCGAACCCATGATACAGGCTTAACTTGAGATTGCGCTAAATTTTGCGCTCGGGTGGCCTCGTAGGCTTGATCAAGCTGCTCACTTGTCGGATCAAATTGTGTGTCTAATTTTGGTCCTTCTAATATTGTCATATGAGCGTTGTGGCCGGCGGTCGCTAAAGCGCCCGCCGCTAGGCCGATTCCTCCGACACCTATAGCAGCAGCTGAAGCTGCAGCCACTGGCGGAGCTGCTTGTAAGAGCGCACCTGCCCCCGGAAGGGCTGCGCCCATTCCAGCAGCTCCCGCCGCACCACCAACCGCTGATACAGTGGCTTGCGCCACTTCTGCGCGAGGTCCCTTTTCAATACCCATCGGCGGCATAACCGCCTTGATTTGTTTTTCCTCCGGCGTGTCGTAGCGCTTCGCATCCTTGCCGTAAGTCAGCCGACCATACGTGTTCCTGTGGTTCATCCACCACTCGTCGTCATGGCGCGCCATGGGGCGCCCTTCCGCCCGCACGCTCAACGACCACGTCTTGGGCTCGCATTCCGCCCCCCCCCCCGCGTCCCCGACCTCACGCCCCCGCCAACCCCCGGCTCGTCGCCGTAGCACTGCCGGATCAGCGAGCCCCGCACGTGCGAGCGCTCGTCGGCCTGGCGCACGCTGTCGGCGGTGCTCGCCCCCTCTGGTCAGCCCCCATCGGAGTGGTCCGCGCTGAAGTATGGCTTTGAGCCGACGGAGGACGGACGCGATGGGAACGACGAAGCACAAACCGGAAGAGGTTGTGGCCAAGCTGCGGCAGGTGGACGTGCTGGTCTCGCAGGGTCAGAGCG